>NZ_BAUT01000083.1 GCF_000513095.1 Halalkalibacter wakoensis JCM 9140 | reverse complement strand
AAAAGTATTACATAATTGGTGACCCGTACGGGATTCGAACCCGTGTTACCGCCGTGAAAGGGCGGTGTCTTAACCGCTTGACCAACGGGCCAAAAAATAGCTTGTACAAAATGGCGGAGAAGGAGGGATTTGAACCCTCGCGCCGCGTAAACGACCTACACCCTTAGCAGGGGCGCCCCTTCAGCCACTTGGGTACTTCTCCATTTATAAAGAGCGGGTGATGAGAATCGAACTCACGACATCAGCTTGGAAGGCTGAGGTTTTACCACTAAACTACACCCGCATAGTAATAATTTTCATTTCTAGAACAGACTCACGATCTAACATGTCTTTTCCTCTTCTAGTATTTCGAAGAAGTAAATGCGTCAAGACAACTCGTAGCTTTTTCAACAGATGTATCGCTCGTGGCTGAGGTTTTACCACTAAACTACACCCGCATTTTAAAATTCATGGTCGGGAAGACAGGATTTGAACCTGCGACCCCCTGGTCCCAAACCAGGTGCTCTACCAAGCTGAGCCACTTCCCGTATATGGCGCGCCCTGAGAGATTCGAACTCCCGACCTTTTGATTCGTAGTCAAACACTCTATCCAGCTGAGCTAAGGGCGCATATTTATTTGGTGCCGAGGGCCGGACTTGAACCGGCACGGTAGTCACCTACCGCAGGATTTTAAGTCCTGTGTGTCTGCCAATTCCACCACCCCGGCAAGGCAGATATTCATATAAATTGGAGGCGGTACCCGGATTTGAACCGGGGATCAAGGTTTTGCAGACCCGTGCCTTACCACTTGGCTATACCGCCAACTTTATTAAGTCCATTAAAATTGGCAGGGGCAGTAGGAATCGAACCCACACCGGAGGTTTTGGAGACCTCTGTTCTACCGTTAAACTATGCCCCTATAATGGTGGAGCCTAGCGGGATCGAACCGCTGACCTCCTGCGTGCAAGGCAGGCGCTCTCCCAGCTGAGCTAAGGCCCCAAATAAAAGGATTGTTTCGAACAAAAATTATTATAACACACTTTAATATTCCGCGCAACTCTATCTGTAGAACTTTTTTTGATTGCCTTAGGAATTTTCATTCTACCATATTTAATAAAAGTTGCAATAGTTATTTATGAATGAGTTTACATATGATGAAGTGCAGGGACTGTCGTTATCAATAGTTAGGAAAAAATGATAAGACGACAGCCCTTAACCAGAAAAATTTAATCCATTACCAATCCACCATCAACTACCAAATTTTGACCAGTAACGCCTCTTGCCCATGGAGAAGCAAAAAATAGTACAGCATCTGCCACATCCTCAGGTGTTGTTACTTTTTGAAGTGGAGTACTCTGGCGAATAAGCGCAAATACGTCATCTGGAGTCGCTGCACTCGCGTCTGTTTTCTCTAGTAGACCGCCCGAAACCATATTAACTGTAATTCCATTAGGTCCCAGGTCTTTTGCCATATTCCTTGTGAACCCTAGCAAAGCAGCTTTACTCGTATTATATTCATGATACGCCACAACTGGATTTTGCACTAGATTCGTACCAATGTTAATAATACGTCCGAACTTTTGATCAACCATATCGTTTTTGGAAACCTTCACCGTGTTTAAAGAAGCTTTAACACTTCCTTCGAATTGCACCTGATAATCATCCCAGTTAATGGAGTCTACAGTCTTTCGATTGGCTGCATCAAAAGAAAATTGAACGAGTGCGTTATTCACAACGGTTGTAATGGGTTGGTTAAAATGTTCTTTTGCACGTTGAAACACAACTTCCACATCTAATAATTCACGAACGTCCCCTTGAATGGCTATGGCATTTTCTTTTCCAATTTCATCAACTACTTCTTGTGCCTTTGCTTCATTTTGATAGTAGTTGACCACAACCTTGGCGCCTTCTCGACCAAAAGCTTTTGCAATGGCCGCTCCTAGTCCTCTGCTTCCTCCTGTTATGAGGACTACTTGATCACTAAGTTTCATCTAATCCTTCTCCTTTTCATACAAAAATATGTAGCAATCCTAAATAAAAAGGCAGTTCTACCAATATTGTAACTCTTTTCATTTTTTTGTACAGCAAAACAATAACTTCAGAAGCACAACAGTCTTTTAAAAACAGTTTAATTGTAAACTAAAAGGCACAGTCCCATTGGACTGTGCTTTTTAACTTACTATAAAATAAATGCGGTTGAGAGGACTCGAACCTCCACGGGGTCAACCCCCACTAGGCCCTCAACCTAGCGCGTCTGCCATTCCGCCACAACCGCATAATAAAAACCGTGCACCTTTTATAGATAAGATTCACATGAGCGTTACTTGTGCAACTAGCTCAATTAGAGCGACCTGCGGCACACAGAGTCATCTACTTATGGCTGCTCCCTTCCGGACCTGACCAGTTTCATAGACTTCTGTTGCGCAGACTCCAATAGTCAACACCATTTGCATAAGGCAAGCCTCACATGAATCATACCGCTAAAAGGAATTCAACCTCGCTAAGGCGGATTGCGAGTTACAGGGCACCGCCAGCTCCCCATCTAGCACGGTATGTATGAAATTGATTCCCACAAATGCCGTCCCTTGTCTGTTTTAAAACCCGCTCTCGCAGGTGGGCTTCCGCAAGTTAATCTCACGCGATCTTGTATAAATACAAGCTTGGCATCCATTAACTTATATAAGAATCCCTAAAAAACAGTACGGTTTAAAACAAAAAAGGATACGCACATCGTAGGATATGTCTCGGATTGTAAAGTTCATCGCTCATCAGCGACAAACTAATCATAGCACAACTAAACTATTCTGCGCAATATCATAAATGAGTTTGTTAATTGGTAAGTATTTCAAACGAACTCACCCTAATTCCCACGCTGTATATTCACAAAATACCGACTGACTGGCTCCCCTTCTAACGGGCCGCCTTTTTCAATTCACCTTCTCTTCTTAACTCGTTTTTTTTCAAGTAATTTACTAGAATCCGACCATAATTTGCCGCGAGTATTTGTTGTAAAAGAGTGGCTGCAATAACCGGAACTGCAACTTCTGGCGGAAAGTACAAAATGGCAATGGTTGCTCCGACGCTTACATTCCGCATCCCACAATTATAAAGAAGACTAATTTTGATCTCATTGCTTACACGTAACCAGTTGGCCGCAATCATACCCAATCCATATCCAATAGAAGATAGAAAAAACATAGCAATGATAATTTGAAGCAGTTCCCAGTTAAAAGATATAACCGGTGCAGCAACAGAACTATTTACGGCAATCACAACCAACAAACCTAGTTTTGAAAACGGAGCGAACCTTCCCTTTATATCTTTATTTTGTGTAAACGGAAGGTAATTGATGAGAATCCCTAGTATTGAAGGAATAACGATCATAAAAATAAGATTTTTCATTAATGCAAATGTGTTAAAATCAATCGTAGCTCCTGCAAACAACTGCAGTGAAAACGGAATAAGAACAGGTGACAGCAACGTATTAACTAATACGATTAGAAGCGAAACAGAAGAATTCCCTTTGTAAATAGATACCCACATGAGGCTAATGACTCCTGTAGGTATCACAAACGCAATTAACATCCCAACCGCAGTTAAGGAATTAGCCCCAAAAAATAATGTTCCTACACCATACGCAATCGAAGGCAAAATAATCTGAATGATTAGTAGTGAGACAAGGAGTGGTGCAGGATGAACGACTGCATCTTTTAACTTCCCTATTTTAATTCCTAAACTACTTGATAGCGTAATAAAAGCAAAAATCCAAGGTACAGCCATCACCCACGATTGAAAACTAGTAGCAAACACCAACCCAACAAGGACGCTTACTGGGGTCATATAAGGCATTTTCTTTTCCATAAAAATATTTACGGTTTTTAACATGTTAGTCCCCTAACGTTAAATAAATAATTTGTATTTTATTATACCTGAACATTTCTTTGATTCAAAAACAAACCCGTAAAGAAACGGGTTTGTTTTAAGATCTAGCTTTTATTGATGATCGACGATTTCCTTAAATATTTCATATGACCGTTTCTGTTTGTTAGGATCAAACATATACGTAACAGCCATAATTTCATTTACGTTGTATTTTTGTTGAAAGCTTGTAAGCTGTTTTCGAACTGAATCTTTGCTTCCTAATAATGTTCCACTCATCATGGACTGTGCCATCTCTTTCTCATGCACGTTCCAAATTTCATCCATATTGGAAACAGGAGGGCTTAACGGTGTACCTGTTCCTCGAACAACGTTTAAGAAAAACTGTTGCATGGTCGTTAATTCAAATTGGGCTTCCTCGTCGCTATCAGCCGCTATTACATTTAAGCATACAATCATATACGGTTTATCTAAATACTGTGACGGTTGAAACTGACTTCGATATATAGAGATTGCTTCTTCCATATACCTTGGAGCAAAATGAGAGGCAAAGGCATACGGCAAGCCAAGTTTTGCTGCTAATTTTGCAGAATCAGTTGAAGATCCAAGAATGTAAATTGGAATATTCGTCTCAACTCCAGGGTAAGCTTTTACAAACCCTTGTTCTTCTTTTGGTCCAAAATACGTAAGAAGTGCGTTCACGTCATCTGGAAATGTGTAAACCGAATCGTTTTTCGAGCGTCTCAATGCACTGGCAGTCGTCATATCTGTACCTGGCGCACGACCAAGTCCTAAATCAAGACGGTTCGGGTAAAGAGTGGCCATCGTTCCAAATTGCTCTGCGACAACTAAAGGTGAGTGATTCGGTAGCATGATGCCACCAGAACCTACGCGAATGCTCTTCGTATGTTCAAGTGTATGTTTAATTAAAATAGAAGTAGCTGAACTTACAAGTGTAGATGTATTATGGTGCTCAGCAATCCAATATCTTGTATACCCCATCTCCTCGGTCGCTTTTGCTAGCTCAACCATGGAATCAATTGCCTCTTTTGTATCCTGCCCTTGACGAATTGGGGCTAAGTTTAAAACCGATACAGGAATTTGAATGTTTAACATATTATAACCCTTTCTTTGCCTAAGTTGACATCTATCGTACCAGGTAATTCTTTTGAAGCATAATAAAATGCTTCGAAACTCAAAAAGTATGTATGCATACTACTTTTCCGTATAGACCCATTGTATGTTTTCATCATCAGAATCTTTCGAATTAATTCTTTTAATAAGGCCTGTCTCTTCAATATCGATTAATAATTGTTTGACTGTAGCAATATCTATTTTTCCAAGAAAAACATGTTGAGCTAATTCTTCTGTCGTGTGCTTTTTTACGTATTCTCTCATATATATTAAAAGCTTGACACGTTTTCTTTGTCTAGCCTCTTCTTTATACTTCCCTGTAAATAATTTTTTTAGTGGATCACTTACCATTACACCAAGGACAATCCCAAAGACAACTAAAAACAAATCATATAAGATAACATCCATGACCTTTCACCTCTCATGCCATTATTGTTGCCAATTTACATTTTGCCACAAAAAGCCCTCGCTATTTATATAAGATTAGCGAGGGCCTTTTTTACTATTAATTAGATAACTCGAATGGACACAATTCCTTCGATTTGACTAATTTTTTCTTTCAATCCAGGGATCACATCACCGTTTACTTTGTTTTCAATATCAATCATTGTATAAGCATAATCGCCGCGACTTCTATTGACCATATCCGCGATGTTTAATTCATAATCCGAGATAGCAGAAGTGATTTGACCAACCATATTTGGAACGTTTTTATGAAAAGCTGCTACACGTTTCTTTCCTGTATAAGGAATAGCTGCATTTGGAAAGTTAACAGAATTTTTAATGTTTCCTGTTTCCATAAATTCCTTCACTTGTCGTGCTGCCATAATCGCACAATTCTCTTCAGATTCTTGTGTTGAAGCACCAAGATGAGGAATCGGAACAGCATTTTTCATCTTTAACACATTTTCATTTGGAAAGTCTGTAATGTATTTGCCTACTTTCCCACTTTCAAGAGCTGCTGTAATATCTTCTTCATTCACAAGGCCATCGCGTGAGAAGTTCACAATATGAACTCCGTCTTTCATGATGCTAAATGTTTGCTTATTAAACATACCTTTAGTATCAGCCGTTAATGGAACGTGCACGGTGATGAAATCGGAGTTCGCAAACAACTCTTCAATGGACATAGCTCGTTGAACGTTTCGAGATAAATTCCATGCTGTATTAACAGAAATAAATGGGTCAAACCCAATGACATCCATATCTAGATCAAGAGCATCATTTGCAACAAGGGCACCAATGGCACCTAGTCCAATGACACCTAATGTTTTCCCTTTGATTTCTTTTCCTACAAATTGCTTCTTGCCTGCTTCAACAAGTTTCGGCACTTGATCGCCTTCACCTTTTAGAGATTTTGCCCATTCAACACCCGCAAAAAGGTTACGAGATGAAGCCATTAATGTAGTTAGAACAAGTTCTTTAACTGCATTTGCGTTTGCACCTGGTGTATTAAAAACAACAATTCCTTGTTCTGTGCACTTGTCTACTGGAATGTTATTAACACCAGCTCCAGCGCGCGCAATAGCTTTTAAATTGCTTCCAAATTCCAAAGAATGCATATTGAAACTACGTACAAGAATGGCATCTGGATTCTCACTATCATTATCAAGCTGTAGCCTTCTTTAAATACATTTAATCCACTTTCAGCAATGTTGTTTAACGTTTTAATTGTTTTTGCTTCCTTTACAGTTACAGCGCTCATTTCATTCTCTCCTCTTTCTCTCACTATATTCTCTCATTTAAGATTACCTATTCCAATGAGTCACATTCCATCGTTATTTAAAAGGAGCTTAATTGCTCTCTTTAAATAAACAGAAAGAGGCAAGGGAAGATTCCCTTACCTCTGCCCAGGCGAACGGCTTCGACACTATATGCTCCCTCGCGGTTATCCGCGTTTCGCCAGTTACATATAGCCTTTGGATTTGAATTTAGTTTATCAAATCCTTTAAAAACCTTCAACCATAAAATTGCATTTTTTAAAAGAATTCTGTAATTTCGTCATTTGTCCACAATTTCCTCGTAACTATAGCTCTGCTAAAGACCCTCAGCAACTAGACCGTAGCACCTGATAGACGTCAAAACAAGCTCAGCTGTCCTAATTGAGGTTCATCCTCTTTTACTTCTTCTTTACGTTCAATTTCTTTCTCTGTCTCGTTCTCCTTCGAAATGGTTCCAACAACCTTATATTGTGCATCGTTCTCTAAATGGTTTATCTCCAGAATCGAATTAGATACATAGGACTCTAGAAAAACAGCTACATATGGATAAATTTTGTATTTTCCAGTTGAATAGGTTTGCGAAGTCGAACCATTTTCAATTAAATAATTACACACATCATTGAGTGTAAAAGTTGAATGTACATGCACGTAATCGTTCAGTACTTCCTTTTCACGCGTTGATAACATGTTGAGTCACCTCTCTTCTCTATTTAATCGTAACATATGTTCGATAAATCTTACACGACCTATTCAAAATTCTAATAAAAACAAACTACCAATCGTCTGAAAGACATTTTGTACACTCTTTTAATCTCATTATTTATGCAACATGTTATAAACTTGCTGCACATCCTTATCTCCACGACCTGACAAGTTAACAATGATCACATCCTCTTTTGACAACTCCTTTGCAAGCTTAACTGCGTGAGCGACAGCATGAGCGCTTTCTAATGCTGGGATAATCCCTTCTACTTTCGAAAGTTGTTGAAACCACTCCAACGCTTCATCGCCCGTTACCGTTACGTACTCAGCACGTCCAGATGTTTTTAAATAACTATGTTCCGGTCCAATTCCTGGATAATCAAGTCCTGCCGCAATCGAAAACGTTGGTTTAGGTTGACCTTGTTCATCTAACAAAGTTAAGCATTTAAAGCCATGAATAACAGCAGGTACCCCTTCAGTCAATGTCGGTGCCTCTGCTGGTTCAACACCAATTAAGCGAACACTTTCCTCATCAATGTAATGAGCGAAAGCGCCGATGGCATTGCTTCCACCTCCAGCAACCGCAACAACAGCCGTCGGAAGTTTTCCTTCTTTTTCAAGAATTTGTCGTTTTGATTCTTCACTGATTACAGATTGGAAATATTTTACCATTGTCGGAAACGGATGTGGTCCCACAGCTGAACCTAGTAAATAAAAGGTTGTTTCATAGTTTTCTACTAAGTCTGCAAGTGCTGCATCCACCGCATCTTTGAGCCTACCTTGTCCGCTATCTACAGGGACGACTTTAGCTCCAAGCAATTCCATTCGAAACACATTTAAAGCTTGGCGTTCCGTATCTAGTTTTCCCATATAGATGGTGCACTCCATCCCAAAAATCGAGCAAGCTGTAGCCGTAGCCACCCCATGTTGTCCAGCACCTGTTTCAGCAATAATTCGAGTAGCTCCCATTCGTTTTGCTAACAAAATTTGACCAATAGCATTGTTGATCTTATGCGCCCCTGTATGATTTAGATCCTCTCGTTTTAGATAGATCTTAGCTCCACCAACTTGCTCTGTAAGATTTTTCGCATATGTTAGTGGATTTTCTCTGCCAACAAACTCTTTTAAGTAATAGGAAAATTCCTCAACGAAATCAGGGTCCTTACGATACGTTTCAAACTGCTCATCTAAAATAGCTAAAACTTTTGCTAAATCATCAGGTAGAAAACTACCTCCAAACTCACCAAAAAAACCCTTCTCACTCATACCATGCTCATCCTCTCGCTCTATAATTATGTAAATATTTCGTTAATTTACTTCATGAAATGATTCGACATCTTTTTTAAAAAACCTGCAACCAATGGCAGGATCCTTCCTCTATAATCATAAAAAACCTCTCGTTTAAGAGGACACATAAACCAGCAATTTCAAACGGTTTACCTGTGTCCTCTTAAGAATTTTCACTTTCTAGTTTCATAAGCCTGTAGCTCGATCGTCACTTCGGTTCCTTTCCCTTTTGAACTTTCAAAATGAATAGAACCATTGTGTTTTGAAACAATATTGTAACAAATCATTAAACCTAAACCCGTCCCTTTGCTTTTCAAAGAATAAAATGGCGTCCCAAGAGATTTGATTTCCGCCTCTGACATGCCCGTTCCGTAATCAATCACTTTTATTTGAACGGTTTCTAATGTTCTTTCTACTTCTACAATAACAGGGTCTCCGACTTTTGAAACTTCAATCGCATTTTTAATAATGTTGATAAAAAGCTGTTTCAACTCCAATGAATTGGCTTCTACATAACAAGTTTCTATTACTTTCAGTACAATATTATTGTTACTTAACAGCCCATAAGATTGAAGCAAATCTGTAATACTTTGTAAGACTTCCTGTACATCCACGATTTCTTTTTGTCCACTTTCACTCGGTTTAGCGATCGATAAATATTGTGAAATCACTTGTTCGGCCATGTTTAATTCATCGATCATTAACGCGAAATGCTTTTTCGTTCCCGTTTGATTGGAAGGAAACTCTTTCTCATAATGCTGCAAAAAGCCTTTCACAACCGTGAGAGGGTTTCGAATTTCATGAGCTACAGCTGCGGCCAACTGCCCTGTTGCCTTAAGCCGTTCAGAATGTTGGATTTGTTCATAATAATCCTTAATTTTTTGGAGCCGAATATACGATAAATAATAGATGAAATAAATAATTAGCTGACTTCCAATAAAATTAATATAATTCCCAATTAAATCGTTTTGAATATGATGATACCTGGATCCTTGATCAACGAACAAAATGTAACCAAAAATGGCACTTACAAACAGACCATTCAAAACCAAAGACGAATAGAATAGCTTAGAATCAAAGAATAAAATAGATATGGCTGGAATAAAGCACAAAAACAAGAACGTAGACCAGGTGTCTGGATAGAGAAAAAAGATCGTGTAAAAATAAGCAAATACCCCAATGATGATAATCGTTCTGAACCATTGAACCTCATACTTAGGGTAGAGCAGTAAACATAAAATTAAAACGACAACAAGAAGCAAGTGTAAGAAGAATCCCAACCCTAAATCAATTAGAAGAGGGTTATCAACAAACAGGCCAATTATCATTAACAAACTGATAACGCAGATTGTCATGTAATATATTTTATTATTTAGTAGTGAATCAAATTCTTTCATATCTTCTCCTTACATATAGCTTTCTCACCAAAATGCCATAGGTAAAATTTCTTTTCTTTCAGACTCCATTATAGGAGTAAATAACCATGAACACAATCATAATAAGAATACAGTCATTGTTCATCACTAAAAACCGTGAGACAGATTACTCTTTTCTCACGGTTTGTCTTTAATTCTCCCTCTACTCTACTCTACTCTCCTAATAACTCTCGCGTCCTCTCCAATATTTCTTCATCTTTTAAACGAAACTTAAATTCAACACGACGTGAAGCTTGATTGCTATAATTGCCCTCTTCATCCGTTCTTCCTTCTGTATAAGAGCGTCCATTCACTGTCAATTTCTCTTCTAAATGCTCTTGAATATGTTGATAAGGAAAGTCCTCACTTAAAATATATTCAGCTACACTAAAAGCTCTTTGTTGTGACAGCTCTAAATTATACAAATAACTTCCAATTTGATCTGCGTGCCCTTCGATGATAATCTCTGAAATGTAATCCTCGTAACCACTTTCAAGAAGTACATCCAAATAAGACGGAACAAATTCATCTAAAAACTCAAACGCCTGTGGCTTTAACACGGCATCATCAAACCCAAATAATATGTCGGTATTAAAAATTAACGCTCCTGTTTTTTCATCGACTTCAACATTTAAAGAAGACCCGGTAAATTCATCATTCAGATCATTGATAAGATCGACTCTCACTCCCATGATTTGATCAATTGTCCGTTTCATTTCTTCAATTTGAAACGATTTAATGACCATCATGATGATGAAAATAAGGATGAAACAAAGCAAAATCGCCGTAAGCAAGTCCGTAAAAGATGGCCAAAAATGACTTTCTTCTTCTTCACGATGAAACAATCTTTTATACTTCTTAATCATTTGTCCCAACCCTTATACGACTACTTTGCATGTTCGTCTCTTGTTTAAGCGATTGAAGCTGGCGATTTAACTGATGAAACTCTTGAGTTAATTCATTTAACGACTGTTGTAGAAAACGAGCTGTTCTTTGTTGATGGTCGTCGGTTATTTCCCCTATTTGTTTGAACTCTTTTTTGATAGCATCGTTCATCTCAACAACATAATCCCCAATATTCCGACTAACTTTATCGAATCGATCCCCAAGGGTGTCCTCTAGGTTGGTAACATATTTAGAAAGCGTTTCTTTTAGTGCGATCACACTTGCATCGATCTGACTTTCTTTATGCTGGAACATATCGGACATTTGTGTTAATACACGATTCATCTCTGTAAGTACTTGGTTATTTTTTGCTCCTAGTTGATCAAACGAGCGCGATGCCTCGTTCACATGTTTTTCAAACGCTTGAGAATTAGCTGACTGTACCTGCAATTGATTGGAAAAGTCTTGATTAAACTGCTTTAATTCGTCAAAGCGATATGTTAATAAGTGTTTGTAATCAGCTTGAGCTTTGTTCGCATTTTCTAGTGCTTCAGGAAGGCGGACGACTGAGTTACCTAGTGTGTGAAAATCATTTCGAAGTTCTCGTAAATAAGAGTTCATTTCAAAAAGCTTAGAACTCATATCCTCTCCGAAAACTCGTTCAAACTTTGTGTTATTGTCTTTCATTAGCTTTGTAAAATGTTCGGTCTGTCCAATCATTTTCTCAAACGACGAATAAATCGATTCTTGCCTTTGAGCAATGGATGAGAAAAAGTCTCTTATATCCTCAACCGAATGCTGGAACTGATTCATTGTTTCGGTTTGGGATGTTGTAAGTTCCGATACTTTGTTATACGTTTCGGTAAATGCACTCGTCATCTTTTCATTGCGTTGGTCCATTTTGTAAAAATAAGAAAACAGTTGATCAAAATTTTTATTAAGCTTCGAAACTCCTTTATCAAAACCGTCTGTCACTTCTTTCACATTTGTAAAAATCTCAGTGAAATCTTTCAAGTTATTAGCAAGTCCCTCATTGAATTTAGCTAAATCCTTTGCAGACTGCTGCAATCCAACTGTATACTCTTGAAATCCATGAAACGACTCAACAATGCTTTGCAAAGATTGTTCATTCGACTCCCGGAGCTCATTAATAGAAGAATGAATGGATTCGGATACATGAAGAAGACGAGTTACCGAGTCTTGTTCCTTTTCTGCTAAAAATGACTCGGTCTGTAACATAATATCAGTAAGTAAGTACTCGGTATTGGCTACACGAGTGAGAACGGTCATGATTAAAGACAACCCCATTCCTGCAATACTCGTATAAAACGCAACGTCAATACCAGCAAGAACGGCTGCGATATTTTCAACAAGAGCATCTCCTGTTGCATCAATGCTACCTAAAGACATGGCCAGTCCGATAAATGTTCCAAGTACCCCAATTAAAATAAACACTGATACAGTCATTTGAATCATTTTAATCAGGCTCACAACTGGCATATTAAACATTTTCCAAGAAGAAAACTTTTGTTGAACAAATGTCTCGACCCCAACAGATTCTTGCTCATTTTTTTGTATAAATTCTGTTTGAATTGCTTTTAGTGGAGCAATATCTAATGAATTCGTATCACTCACAAAATGACGAATTCTTCTTAACCTGCTATACAAGAGAAAATGGACGAAGGCCGTTACGACAAATGTTACAAACAACACGAAGAAAATGGTCTCAATTAATGGATTCGACAAAATTGATTGAGCTTGCTGTTCACTCATAAAAAGGCCAAAAATAGCTTCAACCATTTAAAATCCCCCTAATGTAAAATCTCAAAGAAACGTAAACATGTCCGTCTCACGTTAGTTACAGCTATTCAAAATGAGGACAAAGTAGAACGATACAAATAAGGCTGCCTTAGAAGGTCTGTAATTGACCTTTTAAGACAGCCTTTCATGACCACTTAAAATTCTTCGTATATAGCAGGATCTTGATCCTTCAGCCTTCCATCAGGTTTTGTTAAATCTGAAATTAGGATCATTTCTTCTACACATAGTGAAAAATCAAAGATTGAAATATTTTCAAGTTGTCGATCTGGAGATGCTGATTTCGGAATGGAGATTGCTCCAAGTTGATAATGCCAACGCAACACCACTTGCGAGATTGATTTATTATGTTTCTCTGCAATATCCTGTAGCGTGTCATTTCCGAACACTTCTTCAGCTCTAGCCAACGGACTCCAAGATTGTGTGGCAATATCCTTCTTTTCATGCCAATTTCTTTGTTCTTCTTGATTAAAAAATGGATGAAGCTCAATTTGATTTAAGCTTGCTTTTACACCCGTTTCCTTCTCCAACCTCTCAAGATGATCTGGCAAAAAATTACAAACACCAATAGATCTTATAAGCCCTTCGTTCTTGGCGTCGATCAAAGCTTGCCATGCTTCTAGATAAAGGCCTTGTTTTGGATTGGGCCAGTGAATTAAATATAAATCGTAATAATCTAAATTGGCTCGATAAAGTGACTCTTGAATCGTAGCCTTTGCAAGATCATACTGTTGGTATCGTCCCGGCAATTTCGATGTGATAATCAATTCTTCCCTCGCAACGGAACTGCGCCTAACCGCCTCTCCAACTGTACCTTCATTTTCGTAGTTGTACGCAGAATCAATTAATCGGTAACCTCGTTCATCAATTGCTCCTTGAATAGCTTGGACTCCTTGACTGCCTTTTAGTTTGTATGTACCTAAACCAATTACCGGAATGGTTAACCCGTCATGCAATTTTTTTACAGGAATAGAATGACTCAATATAAATCCCTCCTTTTTGTACTAGTTTAAGATTACCATAATTTTCAATCAACTGAATGGTTTTATTCGCCGGATCAGAACCAACCTCTCCCGTATTTCGAATTCGTTTATTCCTTGAGAATAATCCTTTCCCGAATCCCCAAACTAACATTATAAAAAGTAACGTGAAAGGAACACAAAAAATGAAGAAACCGTATACAATGCTACTTACATTCTTGTTATTATGCATGTCCATGATGCCCGTTTATGCATCAGCGAATCAGCTAAATGTTAATGAAGTAAAAGAAGGAGATACATTACCTAGTATTGCGCAGTCATATGAAGCAACGATTGATGACCTTCAACAAACAAACGGATTAAACATGCAAGGCCAGCACATCTTAATGACAAGAGAAGAGTTTAAGAATTGGCTATTTAACAATGAATTTACTCGCGAAATATCCTTGATTCAACAACATCACACATGGCTGCCTGCTTACGCACAATTTAAAGGAAACAATCATTTTCAAATGTTAGAAAGTATGGAGAACTTTCATAAAAGTGAAATGGGCTGGAACAATATTGCGCAAAACATTACGACATTTCCAGATGGAAAAATTGCTGTTTCCAGACCATTTAACAGTGCCCCTGAAGGGACAATCGGTCCAAAGGCGAACGCTAATGGACTAACGATCGAAAATATCGGCAACTTCGATATTGGAAATGACACGATGACAGCTGAACAAAAAGAAACCATTGTATATTTAACCGCTCTTCTTTGTATTAAGTTCGGATTAACTCCTTCGGTCGATAGCATCACCTATCATCACTGGTGGCATTTAAAAACAAAAGAAAGAGTGCTCGACAACGCACAAGATTACGATGTGAAAACGTGCCCAGGTACTGGTTTCTTTGGTGGGAATTCAACCGAAAGTGCCAAAAAGTATTTTTACCCACTCGTCTCACAAAAAATAGAGCAACTTTTAGCAGAAATGAAGTAAAAGAAGCGCCATCTCTTTTAAGGGATGGCGCTTCTCCTGATTAAGCTTTCTTTTCCATTAACAACTGCTTAATTTCTTTAATATCATTTCTTAAATCTTGATTCTCTTTGTACAAACGGTCCATTTGTTCTTCACGCTTTGCTTCATCGTCCTGTCCTAAATAACTTAAGATAACAGCAACAACTAGATTTAATATAACAAGTGCACCAATGACGATAAATGTAACAAAATAAACCCAGGCCCATGGGACCTCATTTATAATTGGCCTAGCAACCTGACTGGCCCATGACTCAAACGTAACGACCTGCATAAGAGTAAAAAGAGATGTATGAAAACTACCAAAATACTCATAAGGCAATACATCACTAAAAAAAGTTGTCCCGATAATGGCATAAATCGAAAACAATAATACTGACAACCCTAAAATCCCCGTTAGTGCAGGGATGGAAGCCATGAGCGAATCGATGATTTTCCGTAATGCAGGAATGGCCGGAATCATTCTGATCAAACGCAGCACCCTAATAAGCCTTAACACACTTACAAACGGAGTTGAATAAAACAGTAAACTTCCTATGACTATCAGAAAGTCAAAATGGTTCCAGCGATCCGAAAAATAGCCCTTGAACCCAAGACCAATCATTTTTATCAGAAGTTCGATGACAAATACCCACACAATGATTTTATCTATAGCTAAAAGTACCGTATTACCAGTTAAATACGTTTCCGCGACAATAATAAGACCATTTAATAAAATAATACCTATAACGATTGGCTGAAAGTATTTATGTTCAACAAGTTTTTTCATCTTCGTTTTGAACGAAGGATGATTCTCGTTATGATGTGTTTGTTGTTTATGATTTAATTCCATTTTTCTATTTTTCCTTTCCATGATTTTTACTCACATTCTAGTATTATATCAGGTTTATGCCATACTAGCTAAACGAGATCATGAAAGGAATGTAATACGTGACAAAAATATGTACAAAAAACTAGGCTCAGTTCGCACTGAGCCTTTGTCATTTATTTCATTAATCATTCAGCACTTTATCCATAACAGCTTTCGTTTTAGGTCCAAATACACCATCGTTTGTTAATTCAGGAAATCGTTTTTGAAAGCTGATAACGGCTTCTTTTGTTTTGGGTCCATACACCCCATCTACTGAAACATCATAACTCATATCCTTCAACCCTTTTTGGAGCGTTTTAACCGCTTCACCACGACTGCCTACTTTTAACACACCTTCTGCAAACCCAAATGAATTCACTTCTTTTGACAATGCCGCATGAGTAGCAGGACCGTATACGCCGTCATTCGCTAATTCTTTTTTCGATTTTTGGAAAGCTAGAACAGCCGTCTTCGTATTCGGTCCAAAGATTCCATCCTCAGTTAATTCTGCACCCATGGCTTTGTTTAAGCCACGCTGCATGATTTTCACATTCTCACCACGAGACCCTTCTTTTAAAACTCCTGCTGAAGCAAGGTCAAAGATCGCTACATTCGAAGCTATTTCGGCACCTACCCCAGTTGCCGGTATTCCCAATAACAATACGGATGCTGTTAACATCGTTGCAGATATCATTTTCCATTTATTCATCTAAACCATCTCCCCAATATGATCTTTTTAATTTCGCTTATAAAACGCGGGGTGGTAATAAATGGTTTCAAAAAAGTAACACTTATAAAATTTTGTTTCGTCATAAGAGATCATTTCTAGAGACCTCTTCAGCAGAACGATTGATCTCTATTTTTACAAGCTACTAACATTCACCTAGGTTGAGTCCTACGCTAGGTTTAATAGTAATATATTAGTTCTCTTCTGACTCCTTTTTGCTTTTTCATAGCAATCCTGTCAGAAGTCGACCCCT
>NZ_BAUT01000084.1 GCF_000513095.1 Halalkalibacter wakoensis JCM 9140 | reverse complement strand
CGACACATGTTATGACGGTATTGACCGTTTTTTCTGATCGTTTTGCTAAGGTTTCTTCAAAATAAATGACTTTTGTAGATTGATCAGGAATTCTCAGCCATCCGATGAACTGAGCCAAAATATCAAGGTTTACTTCTTGATATTCTAATCCACACTCCTCTAGGAATTGAAAGTAAAGCTTTAGATGGTAACAGTATGATTTTAGTGTGTTTTCAGCTTTTCCAACGTTATCTAAATACTTTATATACTTTGCAACCGGTATGACAGGATAGCCATCCTTGTCAATTAACAGATATCTTTTCTTCTCTTGAATAAGAACCTCTTGTACTTTCAACATTACCACCCCCTGGTTTCTTAGGATACTTTATATACATAAATTTCATAGTACAGATAATGATTCTATAAGGAAATAAAAAAGAAGTAGTTGTTATCGTAAGATACGTTAATAACTACTTCTAATGATAGTACAATTAAGGCTGGTTACACCGATCAGGTTTTTGGATTAAGCCATATATTAGGTTTTCGCTTTGCTCCTAGAATGCGAGATCTATCTGACTCTAAACTTTATGTCATGGATAAATCCAATGTTTATTCAAAGATTGACAGCATTCTACGAGGAAAAATCAACATTAAGATTATTCAAGATAACTATGATGATGTCTTACGATTAGCACATTCCATACGGGAAGGTAGAGTATCGGCTTCACTTATTTTTAGGAAAGTTAGGATCTTATTCTCGCCAAAATAAAATGGCAACAGCATTGCGAGAGATGGGTAGAATTGAAAAGACAATCTTTATATTAGACTATATTTCTAATGAAACATTACGCCGGCGTATCCAAAGAGGATTAAATAAGGGTGAAGCTATGAATGGATTGGCAAGAGCCTTATTTTTTGGTAAACGTGGAGAGTTACGGGAAAGAGGATTGCAAGATCAACTTCAACGAGCTAGTGCCTTAAATATTCTTATAAATGCTACTACAGTTTGGAATACCGTTTATCTCACAGAGGCTACAAAGATATTAAAAGAAAAGGGCTTATTAAAAGAGGAGTTATTACCTCACATTTCCCCATTGGTTGGGAACATATAAATTTACTTGGAGAATATTTATTTGATTCGAAAAAGGTACCCAAATCAAATGAATTACGACCTTTAAAGATATAAAAATTATGCTGATATCTCCTTAGCGTTGGTGATATCAGCTTATGTTTTCCATTTATTGTCTTAACGTGGGTTTTATGACAAAATGTTGGTTATACCCCAGCCTTAAAAAGTTTACCTACAACTTCTTAAGGCTTTTCCTCTAGTTTATAGAAATACCATTAGGGTATTCCCCTACATCTAATCGTTTTACTTCTTCTAACGTTTTTAAATCAACAACGGAAACCGTGTCTTCAAACATATTTGTAACAAAGGCATATTGACTATCCTTAGAAATTACAATACCATGTGCCCCTTTTCCTAACGGAACCTCCTTTTCAACTTCTAATGTATCAAGTCCTATAATAGAGATCGTGTCTGATGGGTTCTCTTCACTTCCTTGATTTGCAACAACGACATATTGATTGTCGTAACTAGCAAACATTTGTACCGGACCTACTCCGACATCAATGTGTTTGATTACTTCTTGCGTTGACGTATTAATAACAGCTAGTTGGTTATCAACATGCAATCCAACAAAGGCATACTTTCCGTCATGGGAAAATCCAGTTTGAACAGCACCCTCTCCTACATGAACTCGATTAACTTCTTCATTCAATTGTAAGTCAATAATGCTAACATCAGCACTTTGCATATTCGCTATATAAGCATTTTGTTGATCGGGCGATATCCTTACTCCATGTGGATATTCTCCCACTTCTACATTAACAACTTCATCTGTCTTTCTATTAATAACCGTGACAGAATTATCACCAGAATTTGTTACGACAACGATCTCACCATTCTCTGTAGTCGTTACATGAGCTGGGTGACTCCCTACCTGATGTTCTTCCACTTTTTCTAACGTGTTTATATCATATGCTACAATCATTTCTTGTTTTACCTTATCTTGTTCTTCGTTACCATCATCTTCATGGTTATGACTATGTTCCTCATCTTCATTATCCTCATGTGGCGGATTAATAGTTACCCAAATTAACTGAGACTCGACATTGACTTCTAGATTATGTGCTTCCCCATCAAGGTAAACAAGCTCTTGCCTTCCTTCTGGATAGTAAATGACAGACATAGTCCCATCCTTTTCATTTCCGACTACAACAATGTACTCTTCTTCGAAATCCGCTTCCCCCACGTCCACTTGTTTTTTTTCTGTCTCTTCCATACCATCATTCAACTTGTTTTCTGCATTAGCATTTTCTTCTTTATTTACCACGCTTTCAGCGTTCTGTCCACAAGCAGCAAGCAAAAGTGAAATTGTCAAAATCATGAGTATAAAGCAAATTTTTCTATTCATCTATTTCCCTCCTAGTTCTTTATAAATGTAAGTATAAAAGGAGGATTATTCGACAAATGTGATTCCAATCACAAAAGCAAATATTAAATGATTTTTGTTCAATAGATTGCCTTGCTTTCTTCATAGTTTCTATATAAATATCTGTAATGAAAAGTTGTTATCTGGTGACCCCTTTTTAAATTATAGAAATCAAAACACTTTACCTAATTTCCTAATTACCTGTGTATGATACTGCTTTTTCAAGATAATATTCATAATTTCAATTCATCATAACTTTTAAAATCATCTATAACAATCTCTGAGTTAAATAGTTCAATTTACATTGGGGGGGAAGAACGGTGAAAAAAAGTGTAATGTTGTCTATTGGTGGTTTAGCTCTCTTTGGTTCATAACAGCTTGTTCAGATAGGGACGATGAAATATCAACAAATGAAGGGGAATACATAGGATCGAGACTGAAGAAAACGAGCTTGCAGTCGAAAATGAGGACGATCACGAGCATCTGCAACAAAAAACACTGATGCCCTTCCCAATGAAGAATCAGAAATTGATCATCACGACGATCTTCCTTATGAATGGCCTGCGCTTTATAATTTTGATCCTGGTACTTATTCCTTAGAACTTAATCAAAATGATTCGAGGATGAGACTATGAGGAAAAATAAAAATATTAAAGACCTAGAACATCATGCTGCTCACCTTATCAAATCAACTGCCGATCCGCAAAATCCAACTGAATATAAAGGACTGGGACACAGTCCTAATTTTCCCCGTTCCCTATAGGATTCCAAAGGTTGAGGTGTGTAGCCATGGACAGATTGTTTATTATAAGTTTGTTGTTATTAACAATTATACTCATTACGAATCCTTCCACCACTCATGCACATAGGTTAGTAATAGAACCTTTAGAACCAGGAGAAATTCGGGTTGTATATGATGATAGTCGTTTTTCAACACGAACAACTGTGACCGTTTATGTTGTAAATGGTATCGTGTTACAAACTGGAGGACTTGATGATCAGGCTATTTTCATTAAGACGAGAATCACGCTCATTTTTTTGTAGCTGATGATAGGATTGGTCACCGTACAGAGTGGACTGCGGGAGAAGAAGTTGTTTTATCTCGGATCCTCATCGCTGGCTTATAGCAGGAATTGTTCTCTTTCTTTTAATAAGCATTGCTGTCTTTTTCTCTTATCGAGTTAGAAAATGAAATTAACTAAACAAAAGTGAACTGAGCAATAGACAACCTGTAATAGTAAAATATTTGCACAACAGGAAGAAGTCCTCTTACCCTCTATTGCTTTAATAGCCCTGGCCTTCATGTTATTTATCAGGAACCCTACTTAAAATCATAAAAGATCCTCTTCAGGTTATATGCACAAATCCATTGACGATTTGTGCATTCATTTAGTTAGATTGTTATAATGGGTAGCCTCTTCAAAAGTAAGCTAAATTCACAAAATCGTTTTTTAAACACTATTCTACCTAGTAACTAAACATTTAACCAAGAGACTTTTCTTTTTATTTTTAACGCTGTAATACCTACAACAATAAGGAATAAGAATAGATATACAATATATTGTTCCTCAAATGAAATCAGTCCAATAGATAAAATAGATAGTACAAATACAAAGATAGCGTGACCAAACATAGTACTAAGTACGTAATCTTTGGTTTTTATATTACTCATTCCACATGAAATATTTATAATACTAGACGGAATTACAGGTGTAATGCGACTCACTAAAATAACTAGGAACCCATTCTCTTCAATCGTTTTCTTTATTTTCAAATGATTGTGTTTAAAGATCTTCCCTTGTGAAAAATACCTCGCTATATAAAATACAATCACAGACCCGATAATATTTCCGGCTAAACTCCAAAGATACCCATAAAAGAAACCAAATAACCAAATATTGAACATGGTGAGAACTAAAAATGGTAGAAATGAGAATAGATTTTGCATTATCATAAGTCCCATGGTTATTAATAAGACAATTATTAATTCATTGCCGATTAGTCTTTTTAATTCTATCCATTCACCAGCTTTCAGATATAAAAACCAATCATTTTGGCTGAAAATTAAAATTTTGAAGATAAGTAGTGTTACTAAAAATAATAATACTTTCATTCTATTTCACTCTCCTTCTAGGAAAGAAATAGAGAGGTATCATCTAGACTTAGATGTACCTCTCAGATGATTAGAACCAACCTTTAATTGCGTTATAAAGAGTTACCCATAGTTCTGAGAAAAATCCACCTACTGAACGAAGAACCAAGCTAAAGAAACCTGCCTCTTCAATCGCTTCATTTGTTATTACATCTACTTGGGCAATATAATTACTATCTATAAATTCATAATCATTTTCTCCTACATACTCTAACGATATCGTTCCTATTTTCTCTCCTTTTTCTACAGGAGCAATTAGCTCGCCATTCTCGTTTAAACGTTCTTGGTCAAAAGTAACTACAGGAATATAATTGTCTCTTTCTCCTACACGCACGAAACTTATTAGACTTTCGTCAGTAATAACAGCAACTTCATGTTCTTTCCCTTTCGAAACTCCAACGGTTTCCTGTCCCTCAGGTCTATATCCTTTAGGGATAAGTTCTTCTATTGAAAATTGTGAAAAACCATAGTCTAATAGTTTTTTAGTCTCGCTAAAACGTTCTTCAAGTGAGCTTGTCTTTGTTACAACTGTAATTAATCGAACGTTATCTCTTTCAGCAGTTCCAGTAAAGCTATATCCAGCTTGAGCAGTATATCCCGTTTTCAAACCATCTACGTCCGGGTATCCATAAACTAAACCAGGGAGCATCCAATTCCAATTATCCATTTGGATAAAGTCCTCTGTTCCTTCTTTAAAGATTTTTCTTTCAATACTAGCTGTCTCTAGAACTTCTGGATAATCTTTTAGTAAATGAAAAGCTAACTTCGCAGTTGCCCTAACCGTTAATTCGTTCTCATCCTTTTCTGTCGTTCCTTCTGGGTGCTTTCCTAAAAGATATTGGTTCGGTAGACCTGTAGAGTTAACAAATTTATAATCAACTCCATACTCCCCTAATTCCAATTGCATTGCTTTATCATTCATCATGTTAACGAATGATTCTTCTGATCCAGCAATTAGCTCTGCTAATGCCATCGTAGCACCATTAGCTGAATATATAGCTACTGACTCATAAAGTTCTTTAACTGTATATGTTTCATCTTGCCGTAAATAAACGTTGGAAAGATTATTATTATGTGATATTTCACGAACGAGGTCACTTATAGGAACGACCTGTTCCCAAGATATTGCCCCATTATTAATAGCCTCGAGAACTAAATATTCACTCATCATTTTTGACATGCTAGCAACTTTTAATAATTCATCTATATTTTTTGTAATAAGATCTTTCCAGAGGTAGCATCTACAAGGATAGCTGAGTTTGTATTTATATTTGGATTCGCACTAACTGACACGGGAGAAGTTATTAATACATTTGTTATCACCAATACTAAAACTGCCATTGTAAAACTTTTTTTGAATCTAATTCTCACTTTTTCTGCCTCCAGTTCCAATTCTTCATTTAATATTCATTATTTATAATTAGCGACCTTACTACTATATTAGCGTACCTCTTAATTGTGTTTTTTTTGTGGACTTCTATCAATTATATTTTTTAAAACGTCAGCTCATCCATTTCTATGCTTAGAAAGTCATTCTGGTAGTTTTTTCAATCGTATAGTATTCGTTTTATATTTACACTAGCCTTTGTAGAATTATAAGCAAAAAGAAAAAGACAAGAATTTTTGAGATTCAAGTCTCTGATTGGCGTGATAAAATATTTCATGCATTTACTTTTCCTTTACTTCTATCCAAAAAGGAAAAGCAATTATTTGTTCTGCAAATTTAAATTCAACCCATAGTTTGTAAAAACCGCTATCTATAAATTGAGCAACAAATACTGTTTCATGATCTGAATTAGGATGCACATGAATAAATTGCTTTACTTCATCATCAATGATTACTACATGTCCAAGAGCCCCTAGATAAGGTTCAGGTTTCTCACCTTTGAGATCGAAATGAAGTGTAACATCTTCTCCGATTTTCAATGGACCGTGAGTCATTTCAACGATCTTCCCACTAATTTCCTTTATCTTTTCTTTGTTAGGAATAAGATTCATTTCATTATGACAGAAATGAGTATGATTAAGTATATTGCCCTCTATTGCATTCGCTTCAATTAGATAATGTTTCCCTTTCGGATTTATATCAACAAAAGCCTTATAAGATGTAAGATCACGAAGAGGGAGCGTTACTTCATACGTATACAAATCAATTTGCTCAGGATGTAAATGATAAAACTCTTGCAAATCATCACTGACGACGATCAGGTGCATATATTTCTCATGTGTTTGTAATAGCTCTAGTGGGCTCCCTTCTCGATCTTCTAAATGAATATTCAAAATAGAGTCCTGATACGTAATGGTTGTAATGATATCGTTTTCGGCTGCGCCCATGTGCATATGATGTTGCATTTCATGATGTTGATGTTGTTCCATTTGATTCTCCTATCTCTGTGGATGACTTTTTTTCCTAAAAATTACTTCTTGTTCCCAACCACTAAACGGATGAGAGCGGTTTTTCGTAGGTCACGGTTGAACTCTTGGTGCGTGTCTCGGCTTATCATCTTGTGTCGTAGCCTTTTGTAATAATTGTTCAAGTGGCTGCCATTTCTTGAGTAATAGAACAACCAAGAATAACGCTACCCCTGTTGCTCCATACACGACCCACGGTAAATAACTAACTTCTGTTCCGATTTGAAGTAATTGACCACCAATAAAGTTTCCACCAGCTTCACCTAAGCCTGACATCACATTCGCCAATCCAAAGAAGAGACCGATCAATCCGGCTGTCGATAACTGTGAAATTGTACTATCGATAGTTGGTAAGATAAGCATTTCACCTACAACAAAGATGGCACCACTTAAAACAAGGTGAAAAAACGATGTAGCAAAGTAAAGAGAACCGACTCCAAACCCAATAAATAACATCCCGAATGCAAGTGCGGTTAACGGATGTAACCTCTGAATAACTTTTCCTGTCATCACGTTTTGAGCCAAAATGACAATCCCACTATTGATCGTCCAAATCAAAGCCACATTACTTGGATCAGGCAAAACCTCCGTTGCCCGTAGTGGAAGCGTTAAAGCTAACTGAGCATACAAAGCCCAAATCACAACACTTACTACACCAAACATAATAAAAGGTTTGTTCTTAAACACTTCCTTATAAGCACCCGATGGGATAACGGGACAATTTGCATCTCCG
Source organism: Halalkalibacter wakoensis JCM 9140 (assembly GCF_000513095.1). Classification (GTDB taxonomy): domain Bacteria; phylum Bacillota; class Bacilli; order Bacillales; family Bacillaceae_D; genus Halalkalibacter; species Halalkalibacter wakoensis. The sequence continues at coordinate 8,505 of NZ_BAUT01000084.1, read as the reverse complement.
CAATTTTTCGGAAGGAAAAACCAACTCTTTAATGCGAGTACCACATAAATAACTCCCGCTATCCAAAAAATCAACTTAGAGGATCCTGTCACAACAAAGAAGATAATAAGGCCAGCAGCTGCTGTTCCGATATTAGCTGCAATCCCACGCATCGAAAAGGCTGTCGTTTGCGTTTCTTCTGATGCCAGTGCCGCAATGGCCGCCTTGGTTGATGGAGCATTCAATCCATTGCCAAGACCTGTAATCAGTGAGGCTACAAGTAACAATCCAAATATATTAAAGAGTCCAAAACCGATTAATCCAACTGCACCAATCATGCTCCTAACCCAATAATGAACCTTCTGCCAATACGATCTGCCAAAAATCCTCCGAGTAAGCTCCCAAATTGAAATGATATGGCATTCATTGCTAAGATCATTCCTATTTGCGCTAGAGATAATGCTGCATCTATTTTTAACATAATCGGTAACATAGGAATCACTAAGTATGTTCCTAAATGGGAAAGCAAGACTCCGAATAATAAAATCAGCATGGTACGATCTAACTTTTTAATGTCTTGTATAATCATTTGACCCCTTCTTTAACAGGTATTGAACAAAAACAGGCAACCTTGGTCACCTGCTTTTGCTCGATTTTAAGCTACCATTTTACGGCACTCTTCTGCACACTTGCGGCAGTAAGTAGCACATTCCTGGCAATGAGCGTCTTGGAACTTCTCACAGTCAGTAGCACAGGCTTCGCAGATCATAGCACACATTTCACAAAATTGTTTTGCAAACATACTTCCACGTGACATCCACTGAGATGCCATTGAACAAATATCTGCGCAGTCTCTTAACATACTGATACAGTGAGTTCTAGCTTGGACATCAGGCTCTTTTAGACATGATGATAAACATTCTTCGCATGCTTGCATACATTTGTTGCAAGCATCAATACACGCCTGATGTTGCTGTATAGTTGAATCAATCAAAGTGGTCATTTTACATCTCCTCCCTTCTTCCTTATTATTTAATAGACCACTCTACAAAAACCTAGTAAATATTACCAAGTTACATAAGGCAGAAGTATTAAAGGAAATTTGTTCGAAATTTAATTATCATCATGATACCAAAACGTAAATAAGCCCCCTGGAGAAGAGAGCTAAGAATAAAGATATTAGTATTTACTTTAATTAAAATCTACTCTTCAAAGCTTACTCAAATCCTAAGTATTCTTCTAACGTTAACCCTTGTTCATGAATTATTTTGGCCGGCTCTTTGCCTACAAACCGAAGATGCCATGGCTCGTATTGATAACCTGTAATTTTTTCTTTATCTTTTGGATAACGTATGATAAAACCAAACTGCGCAGCATTTTCCTTAATCCATTGCCCCTCAGGTGTATCTTCAAATGAGGTGACTAATTGAAAATTCACTTCCGGACTAGTGACATCCATGGCTAGACCAGTTTGGTGCTCACTATGCCCAGCATTCGCACTTACTCGACTTGCCTTTTCTTCACCGGTTCTCTCAACATAATACGCAAAGATACTCTCCTGTCGTTCATAAGAGCGATACCCGGATTGAGCATAAAGATTTAAGTTTTCATCATTGGCTTTTTTAAATAAATCTTCAAGTGCTGCCGCTGCCTCCTGTCGTATTAAGCGTTGAGGCAGATCCTCAATGAACGGAAAGGGGACATTTGGCTCAACTAAATCCGAAGGTACATAGTCTTTTGGTAAGCCCCGCTCTTTATTTATTAATAAAAGAATATCATCTAATTGCTCTTCCGTGTAAGATTCCCATGGTTTATCTTTATCAAAATCTTCTTGGGATTGTTCGCCTTTATCAATACTATTTTTTATTGGAGCACTATCTAAATCATCGTTCTTATTCTTCATTTTTCCGTCGTCTGTTGATAAGTAGTCACTTAATAACATTTCTTTATTTTCTTCTTTTGTAGAATCTGTTAATAGTGAATTTTCTTTATAAATTACAATTAAGATTCCAAATACCACTGCTAGTGCAGCAATGTAAAAATACCTCATTTAATACATGACCTATCCTTTCTGTGTTATTACTGCAATTACAACTTAGCGAGATTTCAGATCTTAAACTTTCTTAATAAGTGGCTTATTCATACAGAAGTGGGTTGCTTCCTTTTTTTCCAAACAACAAAAATTAAATAAAGCGCTGCAATGCTAAGGATCATTTTTCCTTGCCACTCAAATTGAGTAATCTGATAAACCGAATACGCTTCAATCAAAAGCGCAGGTATTTTACCTACTGAGCTTGCAATAGCAAAAGTGATAAATGAGACACTACCAATGGCTCCAGCAAGAGTAACCAGACCTGAAGGAACAAAAGGAAGAAGGCGAAGGGATAAAATTAAATAAAAGGCATCTTTTCCTTTTAAATGTACTAACCGTTTTAATTTCGGGTACTTGTCCAATGGCTTCTGAGAAAATTGTTTTAACCCTTTTCGATACAAATAAAATGCTATGATGCTCCGAGCGCCTCTCCAACAAAAGAAATAATTGTCCCCATCCAGAACCCGAAAAAGATAAGATTCGCTGCAGTCACAAAGAAACTTGGAATAACTCCTAATACTGCAACAATAATACTAATTCCAATACTAATTAAGATTGCAAAGTGTTCATACTCTTGAAAGTAATATATAAGTCTATCTTCCATTTTCCCCTCCTCTATTTATCTTCATAATGATTTAAACCCTCGTAATTTTAATAGATCTCCATAGACCCTTACGTTTTATTTTTCGTGTATTGTTACTCTGATCAAGAACTATTATTCTATCGTTCAATTATGTAGAAAATATGAAGTTTTTTAAATTTTGGTATTATCTATAGTAACTTTGTTTATAGACAACAAAAGACTCCTACAACAAATTGATAGGAGTCAATGCCATTATTCTTTCATGCGTCATTTGTTTTCTTCAATTACCAACATTACATTAATCTTTTACAATGATTACTCTATAACATGAGCATTTTCCTTAAGATGACTTTGACTTTTTTAGTTCCTCTAAAGATGCAGTCAACTTTTTATTTTCTTCCATTAACTTACTCATTTGTTTATGTGCTCGCTGCCAATCTTCAGATGAGTTAATTAAATTCTCATTCTTATTTTTTTGCGTCCCATTAGGGGTACTCTGCTTAGCCATCTTGACGGCTTTCCAACAGAAGAACAGACAAACGATTTTAATCGCAATAAATACTAGTAAAAATGTGTTCAATTGTTACAACTCCTTTCGTAATCCTTCCATTTCTTTCAATAGTTTTTGATTATCCTTTTCTATTTTCTCTATTTGTGAATGCATTTTTTGTAACTCGATCGATTCAGAAACTGATTCTTCGTTGTTTACTGGATTAGCAGTTATGTTTTTTTTAGGCGAACAACAGGTAGAACTTCCACCGTGCTTGCCCATGCCTTTAACACAAGTCAGGATTAAGAGCACAAGAACACCAAGTAAAAGAAATGTAACTAAATCCATTTTTCCAAACCCCTTTCATTAATTCGGTTCCCTACAGAACTTTAAGGATCTTTCATAAAAAATGTAACAAAAGAATTTGATGGAAATATGAAGAAATACAAAAGATTAATACTTTCTTTAGAAAATTTAATTTTTGAGGCTATTTCTATTTATGAAAAAAGGACTTATTCTGCTCGCTGGTTGTTAAGTCCATCCATATTTGATAACAATATATCAAGAATTGTTCAATCTTATGGTGAAGACCGTTCCTACATTAACTGTACTTTTGATTTGTATTGTTCCACCATGCTGTTCAATAATTTGCTTAGTAATGGCTAACCCTAATCCGCTACCACCGTATTTCGTGGAACGCGATTTGTCTACTCGATAAAAACGGTCCCATATATAGGGAAGATCCTTAGCTGGAATTCCTTCGCCATTGTCTTCAATTTCAATTATTATTTCTTTGTATCTCTCCTCTAATCTAACTTGTATTTTCCCATTTAGGTTTGTGTGTCTAATACTATTATTCAAAAGATTAAGTAAGACTCGTTCAAACTGATCTGGGTCAATGTTAGCAAGAAGAGTTGGGTGGGCGTACGAAAAGAGTATGTCTATTTTCTTATCATCAGTAGCTAATGTTACTTTCTTTTTAACTTCTTGAATGAAATCTACAAGATCGATTTCCTGAATATTCAACTGGATTTTACCTTCCTCTAGCTTCATTAATTGAAAAAGGTTCTTTACTAAACTTTCCATTCGCACAGCTTCCTGGTGAATGATTGTTGCCTGATCATGAACAAGGTCTGCTTCCACCTTCTGATCTTTTAACAATGCAGCATAGCCTTTAATATATGTTAGTGGTGTTCTGATGTCATGGGAGACGTTGGTTAGAAATTGTTGTCTTGTATCCCTATATTCTTTAAGTTGTATTGCCATAGTAGAAATATGCCTTAATAAATCGTCTATTTCGTCATTTCCTTTACTAGAAAGTTGGACATCAAAGTTCCCTTTTGCTATTTGCTTTGTCAAATCCCGTGCATTCGTAATTGGAAGAGTAATCTTTTTTGATAAGAAAATTGTAAACATACCCGAAAATAAAAGTGTAATCAATCCCATTGACATTGTAATACCTAAAAGAGTTAATCTAGCTTCTTCAAAGCTACCAGTATCTTGGTCAATAAATAGATACCCTGCCAACTCTCCGTTGATTTTAAACGGTTCGTATGACCAAATATGGGGAATATGTTCGGTCATCGTGTTAACAAATTCTGTTTTTTCATTCGATCGTTTAGAAAGACTAACAATCCAACTTTGATATCGATCAATCATTTCCTTTGAAACTTGTTGGGTACTATTTTGAACATTAAAATTCGCATCAAAAATAATAAATGTATTATCTTGGTTTCTTTTTTCCATAATCATCACATGTTCTAGCGTTTCTGGCACCATATGCAGTTCTACTACTTCGCGGTGTGCGTCAAGTCTATGCTCAATTTCCCCCTGGAGTTGATTTTTGTAAAATGATTTCGAAAGGGTGTAAAAGGAGAAACCCATCATGACTATGATCAATACCACGGACAAAAGAACAAGCAAGCTCACTTTAGTCGACAATTTCATGTACTCAATCCCTCATGCTGAGGAACTTTATAACCAATCCCCCATACTGTCTCCACGACAGTGTTGTCAAGCCCGGCTTTTTTTAATTTGTCACGGATGTTTTTAATATGGGTATCAATATTTCGGAAATCACGATCATCTGCCTCATCCCATACAAGGTAAAAGAGTTGTTCCCTTGTATAAACACGTCCAGGGTTGGATAGAAGGGTACTAAAAAGTTGATACTCTTTTTTCGTCAGTGGAATCCCTTTCTGATTGTAGAAAACCATTTGCTGCGAATGATCTATAGTAATTCCAAACATCCCCTTCCTTTTTTCTACCTGTTGTAAAGGTTCTACACGTCGAAGTACAGAATTAACTCTGGCCACTAGTTCTTTCGGTTCAAACGGCTTCGTAATATAATCAGATGCCCCAAGGTTTAACCCCTCTACCACCTGATCTGTTTCACCAATAGCTGAAATAATAATAGTAGGCACTAATAATTCTTTCTCTGTTAATTCCTTTAATACTTGAAAGCCATTCATTTCTGGCATCATAATATCAAGTAACATTAAATCAAACTGTTGCTCTTTTATTAATTCAAGTGCTTCTTTTCCAGAACCCGCGCTCGTTAACTCAAATTCACTAGAACCAATACATACACAGAGCAATGATTGCATTTGTTTTTCATCATCAACTATAAGTATTTTTTTCATTGATCTCACCTCATGCTTAATCTATTTCTTAAACATACTGCCTCTTCACCTAAATTTTTAATATAAACTTCCTAATGTCATACTAACTTAAAAGTATGTAAAAACAATGAACTTTTAGTCAAAGAAGATTCATTTTCATTCCATTACCACTTTATAATGAACTATTCTCTTGCCTCTTTTTCTATTATTAATAAAAAATCTCACTTAAATTAATAGAGTTTTGTAGAATTTGATTCTTCTAATATTTAACTTATGGTCATATCTATTAACGAGTGAAAGGAGAGGTCGCTTTTGAAATCTAGCAAAACTCATAGTACTGCACCCATACAAAATATGATAATTATGTTGATTTTAAGTATGATTTCCATCTTTATAATTATTGGAGCATTAACGACCTTGCAAACATCGCTAACAAGTGACGCATTAAAACGAACAACTTATGACATCTCCGTTGAATCACTCTTTTATTTTATGAGCATAGAGAATCATTATTTTTCAGAAGTTTTGCCAGCTGAAAGTCAAAATCCTTCAATAGGGAAATTTGCATTTGAATTAATAACTAATATAAATTTTGATGATCCTAGAACTTTTTTAGGAAGAGAACTTCCTGGGTTTTCTTTTTATGATGGAACGATTGTTGTCGCTGGAGAAGGATCTGATTTTACAAATATGCCTACTTCTGAATCAGCGCCCCCTTTGGATGTCATTCTTGCTGAAAGAGAGGCCGCTTCTGAGAATTTGGCAAATATGAACGAAGAAACTTCTGATGAACGTAATGATATGAGCGCCGAATCGCAATCAACACAGAATAAAATCGTTCATATTATCCATTCACATAGTCGGGAATCATTCCTGCCTGAATTAAAAAACGCATCTGAACCGGACGATGCTTGGCATGCAGAGCTAAATGTTACTTTAGTAGGCGAGAGATTAGGAAAAGAATTAGAAAAAAGAGGAATTGGAACAGAAGTCGACAAAACTGATATTAGTGGTATGTTAAGCGAACGTAGCTGGAGCTATCCTCAGTCCTATGAAGCGTCAAGAGACCTTATAAAAACAGCAATGGAAGACAATCAAGACTTGGAATTTTTCTTTGAAATTCATCGTGATGCATTACGCAGGGATATAACAACTGTTACAATAAACGGGATAGAATATGCGCGAACTTATTTTGTTATAGGAAAAAATAACCCTAACTATGAGAAGAATCAAAAACTAGCTGAGGACTTGCACTATTTACTCGAAAAACAATATCCAGGGTTAAGCAGAGGGGTACTTGTAAAGGACGGGACTGGGATTAACGGTAGATATAATCAGGATCTTTCAGAAAACTCCATCCTTATTGAAATGGGCGGTGTAGATAATACATTAGAGGAAAGTTACCGGACAACTGAGGCATTAGCAGAAATTATTAGTGATTATTACTGGAACTCCGCTGAGAAGGTGAATAACTAATTTTACTTAGCATTATTTCTTAGAGTATAGTAATTACTCTAGTTCTACTTGATTTTTGACAAACGTAACCAAATGAAAAAATTACTGAAATGACATGACTATAATCCTGTTATTGAAGGCCCCTATAATTTTGGGACCTTCAATAACAATATTGGTTCCCCCTCAAAAAGTACGTAAAAAACAGAAAGCAGGAGAGAATTTACTTAAGTATAGTTAACATCGTCTTAAATAAAAATGATTAATTTTATGAGCCCCTGTTGAGATTATAATAAATTCATCAAAATTAATTGATCTTTTCTTTAGTAGTGGTATCACTTTTTCCACTATCAAATTAGAAATATTATTTGGTGAAAAAGCAGAAACTCGCTCGTATAGCTCGTTAGGAATGTCTATTATAAGTTGATTGGATTCATTAGATATTTTAATGAGAATTTCCGAGCTAAGATTTTCTGCTTCTGCACTTATTCCATATAATTTTTCACTTTTTTGGTTTAATGTATTTTGATCGATTCTTAGAAACTCGTACGATAAAAGTTCATTTGTTGTTACTGACAAATAGTGACACAGAGTGTTCAAAGTATTAAAATTTATTTTATTTGCATGTTTAGAACAAAGATACAAAATTTCCTCCAGTGGAATTTTTGTATCTTTTGCAATATCTTCAAAAGAAATCTCCTTATCCAGCAACAAGTTTTTTAAGTGGAACACGATCATTTATACTCCCCCTAAATTATTCTATAATGAATTAAGTAATACAACTGAACCTTCGCGCAATCTTACAATCAAACCCTTTAAATAATTTGAAAATTCAAGGAAGCTAATGTTCAACCGTAATAATAGGTGTTCCTATTGTCACATCAACATTATCTGAGTATGGAACACTCCTAACCCCTATTTGTAAATTCATTTTATCATTCTGATTTAAGGGTAGACTTAAATCCCACCTAGGGTTATACGCAGAAACCGATATGAATTGATCCTCTTCAACCCCTTCTTTAACCTCTCCAGAAAAGTCACGTACTAAATCTTGAGCTAAGTCCTGTAAGTTCTTATTATTATCTTCAATACTTCCTTGAATCATATAAAAGATGGAACTGCCTTTAATGTTTGATGATATTTCATTCATAATGTCAGAATTCCACTCATCTCCAACAACCTGATAAGTAATATTCACTTTATACTTATTTCTATCTTCATAAGATGTAATCACGATACGTTCATCTAAGCTTTGGTTATTTTTTTGTACCAACTACTTTATTGTGAT
>NZ_BAUT01000085.1 GCF_000513095.1 Halalkalibacter wakoensis JCM 9140 | reverse complement strand
GAGTGGCTTCCGCTTCACTTCACTTAGAGCTAACTACCCAAAACAGCCTCTCCCTTCAATATCCTCTAAGGGTCTTAACCTTACTGACATATCTGGACAACCATTATGGGAAAAAATGTGACAAAGTAAAAAGCTTGTTAGACATTTCCAAAAACCTACGCATCTTATAGACGGGTATGAATAATCTTGTTAAGATACACAAAGACTAACAGCAAGCCAAACATATATCTGCTAGTCATAAAAATATTTGGGGGTAATGAACGATGAAGAAAATTTTAATGACCACAGCAGCAGCTGCATTAACATTAGGATTACTTGGAGCTTGCGGAGCACCTGCAGAAGAGGAGCCAATGTTAGACGATCCAGCTGTAGAAGAACCAGCAGTGGAAGATCCAGCAATGGATGAGCCAATTGAAGACGTTGAAGAGCCTGCCGTTGACGAAGAATTCGAAACGGAAGAAGAAATTGATGTAGACGTTGATGGCGAAGAAACTGGTGACGAGTTTGCTGATGATGAGGAAGAAGAAGCAACTAACTAATATAAGATAAGATGTAACATCTAACCAAAATGGGTAACATGTTACAAGCCTTCTAGGAGGATTTCTCTTAGAAGGCTTTTTGTTTTAATAAAGTTTTGTTGTTGTGAAAATGTTATCGGTCTTAGTGAAATGGAGCGGAAGCCAATTGACTCCTACGAGAAAAAAGATGGAAGTCGCTGAAAAAGTGCCTAACTTCCGCAGGGGAATGACACTCCGCTTTCCGCGGGTGCCCGGTGAGCCTCCTTGGCTTTCGCCTGCGGGGTCTCACACGTGGGTCACTGGTCCCGCAGGAGTCTCCGTGTCATTCCCCTGCTAGGGTTACTTACTTATCTATCATTGATTACTCTTAAAAAGCGGACGGGATGGGAGGGCCGACACCCGCAGGAGGGAAGGGCAGGTTGAAATCCACCGGCGCAGCCGGTTAGTTCAACGCCCGCCTGCAGGTGCGTGTCCCCCATCCCGGGAGCGAGGGCAAAGCTCCCCTAGACTGGAAGCTTGAAGGTTAAAGTTAAATTACTTCACTGAACTTCCACGCTGAAATGCTGCAAGTGTTTGAAAGTGTGGTTTTAATGAGAAATATAGCTCACTGTATGTTTGGTACAACTCTTGATAGAGAGCATGATGGTTTGCGTTTGGAACAATTGTACTGCTCATGGGAATATGCTCTTTAATCGCAGACAGTGATGGCACTTCACCAAGTGCATACAAACCAAACCAAGCAGCTCCCCATGCGGAGCTCTGGTGGCTGACTGGCACATGCACGTCCTGTCCGAACATATCAGCCACAATCTGTAACCAAAGTGGAGAACGAGCAAACCCTCCACTTGCAAAAATTTGAGTCGGTTCTCCAGCTAGTCGTTCAAGCGCTTGCCCGATGCTGTACATACTAAAGATAACTCCTTCTAACCCTGCACGTATCATATGTTCTTTCTTATGAGAAAGAGTTAATCCAATAAAGCTTCCACGAGCATTCGCGTCCCAATAAGGCGCTCTTTCCCCGTTCAAGAATGGTAAGAAAAGCAAGCCCTCTGCACCCGGTTTTACACCTTTTGCGTGGTTGGTTAAAAGGTCATAAGCACTCGTGCCATTGGCTAAAGCTTGCTCGACTTCCTTTTCCCCAAGAACATCCTTTAACCATTGAAAGACGATGCCACCGTTATTTGTTGGCCCACCCATGATCCATAAGTTTTCGGTCACGCCGTAACAGAAGATCTCTTGAAGTTCATCCGTTTCTGGTTTTGAGGCCATTTGTCGAATGGCTCCACTTGTTCCAATGGTTAGTGCAACATCACCTGGATTAATGGCGCCGATCCCTAAGTTCGCAAGAGGGCCATCGCTTGAACCGATTACAAAAGGTATGTCTTGAGGTAGGTTTAGCTTATCAGCAAGTTCCACTTCGAGACCTTGGCATATTTCTGTTGATGGTACTGGTTTTGAAAGCTGGTCACTTGAAATGCCAGCAGCAGCAAGTGCTGTATCCTCCCACTGAAAGGTATGGATATTAAAGAGACCACTTGCTGAAGCAACGGCATAATCGACAATGTACGTACCAAACCATTTCAGCAACAAGTATTCTTTAATGGAAATAAATTTTGCAGCATTAATATACGGCTGGTAACCTGTCTCTTTCATCCAAATTAATTTTGTCAAAGGGGACATAGGATGAATCGGAGTCCCTGTTTGTAAAAAGATATCTTTGCCGATCGTTTCTTTTAAACGGTTGGTCTGGTCAACACTGCGGCCATCTGCCATGTAATCGAAGGGGAGATCGCTTCATGCTGTTCATTAATACAAATAAGAGAATGCATGGCACTTGATATACCAACACACAGAATATCCTCTTTGTTGATACCACTTTTCTGAACAGCACCAGCAATGGCTGACAAGGCGGCCTTTTCTATTTCTACTGGGTCTTGTTCAACCCAAGAAGGATTCGGATGATAAACGGGGTATGCGTTTTCATTTTCAGAAACAACACGTCCATTTTTTTGAAAAAGCACAGCCTTCGCACTAGTCGTTCCTATGTCTAATCCTAATACGTAGTTCTTTGTCATCGTAACCAATTCCTTTCATACAAACCTACAAACGTTTAATGACTTTATCTTAACCATATTTTATCACTTAAAAATTGTGCGCAACATCACAGTTTTTTTCTCGAACTAGCACTATACTGACATCAAAAGAGACGTATCTGATTCACATGTGGGGGGCGAGTAGAATGAAATTAGGGTTCAAGTTGTTTTGTTCCTTTTTAAGTATAATTGTCATTTTTGTAGGTTTATCGATTTTTGCGATCGTGAATATGGCTCATTTAAATGATGGTGCCATTGAAATGTATGAAGAAGGCTTACTTCCAACTAGTTATTTAGTGGAATTATCAAGATTAACGGAAAATACGCGTGTTCAAATGGTGTCATCTCTCTTAAACGAGAACCCAGCAATAACAGATGGCGCGCTAGAAAACCTTGAGGAAATTCAAGGGTGGATCGGACTATATGGAAGTACCGAGTTGACTATTGAGGAAGAAGAAATTTTCAATAGCTTTGTAACAGAATGGAATCGGTTTGATGAGCGAGTTCGCCTAAATAGAGACCTCATCTATGCGAGGGACTATGATGCTGCGTTGGAAGGCCTTCGATTAGGGGGAGACATTTATTACAACGCAACAGAAAACTTAACAAAATTAGCTGATCAAAACCTTCTTTTATCGGAACAACTTACGGAAGCAAAGCAAGAAACCTATGAGTTAAGCCGAATCACGATGCTGATCGGTGTACTTTTTGCGATTACGTTAGCTGTTGTTATTACGATAGTTTTAAGTCGATATATTACAAAAGCCATCAAACTAATTGTCGAGCGGTTGCACCAAATTGCAGATGGGGATTTAAGTGGAGAAGAGTTGCGCATCAAGTCAAAAGATGAAATTCGTTCCCTCGCTACAGGTGTGAATAACATGCAAGCAAGCTTACGAGACCTTGTATCATCTACAACAGAAGCAAGTCAACAAGTATCAGCCAGCTCAGAAGAATTATCAGCAAGTGCAGAACAAAGCACAGAAGCGACCGAGCAGATGGCAGAGCTAGCTCAAGCCTCAGCAGAAGGAGCAGATCGCCAACTAAATAGCATAAATGACGTATCTTCGGCAGTAGAGCAAATGGCTGCTAGCATTCAGCAAATTGCTCAAAATAGTGAGGATATGACGAAGTCCTCAGAAGTAGCGTCCAAGCATACCGTAAGTGGAGCAGATTCTCTGATGCTTGTCGACGAACAAATGAACAGCATTTCTGACGCTGTTCAAACAACCTCTACTTCTGTAGAAAAACTAGGAGCGAAATCAGCTGAAATTAGTGAGATTGTCCACTTAATTACAGGCATTGCCGAGCAAACAAACCTCCTTGCCTTGAATGCAGCCATTGAAGCAGCGCGTGCTGGTGAACATGGCAAAGGCTTCGCTGTCGTTGCCGATGAAGTCCGCAAGCTAGCAGAAGAATCCAAGAGTTCAGCTTCCCAAATCATATAAAATGATTACCGAGATTCAAAAAGAAACAGAAGGTGTCATCCAGTCAATGAAACATGGCACAGAACGAGTTGCGGTTGGGTTGCAAACAACAAGTGATGTGAATAAAACCTTTACAGAAATTCAAAACTCAATCGAACAAGTAACAGAAAAAGTAAATGAGGTCACCGCTTCGGTTCAAGAGATGACCGGCGTGAGCGACCACGTTGTCCGCGCATTAGAAGAAGTCAAAACAGTAGCTGAAACATCTGCTGTTTCCAGTCAAGAAAGTTCAGCTGCAACCGAAGAACAACTAGCAACAATGGAAGAAATCGCAGCCTCTTCCACGGCCTTAGCCAACTTAGCAGAAGGCCTGCAAGAATCGATTTCCAAGTTTAGAATATAGGAAAGTTCCCTCAAAAGGTAGTAGTACCTTTTGGGGGAACTTTTTTGTTGGAGGTGGTGGTTTGTTTGGACAGGTTAGTTGGGGTTTGGGGGGATTGTGTCAGAAGAAGGGTGAGGTTCGGACAGTTTAGAGCAGGAAGAGCTGAAAGTAGTCAGAAGAAGAGGTAGGTTCGGACAGTTTAGGGCAGGCATGAAGCTGAAAGTTGTCAGAAGAGGAGGTAGGTTCGGACAGTTTAGGGCAGGCTGAACTGAAAGTAGTCAGAAGAGGAGGTAGGTTCGACAGTTTTGAGCAGGCTGAACTGAAAGTTGTCAGAAGAGGAGTGAGGTTCGGACAGTTTTGAGCTATATGAGCTGAAAGTTGTCAGAAGAAGGGGACCCTCTGGATAGTTTTTAGATGTTTGAGCTGTTTCCTGCCCGAGGCTACATCAAATCTACTCCCCAACCTCTTCCTAACCCCTTTTTTTCCCACCTATACCTTCCTCATATGTCATAATAGAAGGAAATGCAAAGAGGAACTAGGAGGAAGAATGTTATGAATCTATTTGAATTTGATTTGCCAACTAAAATCAAAGCGGGTGTAGGGACGTTCCACCAGACAGCTCAATACATAAAGGACCTAGAAGCAGCCGGAAAACGCCTCTTTATCGTAACAGATCCAGGCATTATCAAGATTGGATTAGCAGAAAAGCTTGAGAACGCGTTAACGGAACAAGGGTTTATAACTAAAACCTTTTCAGATGTGAAGCCGAATCCGCGTGATGTGGATTGTATAAAAGGAGGAGACGCAGCAAGGGCATTTGAAGCTGACTGCATCATTGCATTAGGTGGAGGTTCGGTAATTGATGCAGCAAAAGCAATTGCGATTCTTCACGTTTTAGGTAAGCGACCACAGGATTACGCTGGAAGAGGCAATATACCAAAGCAAGTTACGCCACTTGTTGCTATACCAACAACAGCTGGAACAGGAGCTGAAGTGACACGCTCCTCGGTCATAACCGACACGGAGAAAAAAATAAAATTCACAATCAAAGACGTAAAAATTGCCCCGGCAATAGCGGTCGTTGATCCTGAATTAACCTATAAGCTTCCGCCATTATTAACAGCCTCAACAGGAATGGACGCACTCGTTCATGCTATTGAAGCGTACACTTGTAAATTAAGCAATCCGATTGCAGATGGATTGGCGCTTGAAGCGATTAGAAGAATTTACCCGGCTCTCCGCACAGCCGTACAGAACGGTGAGAATCATGAAGCACGTTACGAGCTTATGATTGGCGCAACGATTGCAGGAATAGCTTTTTCTCATGCAGATGTTGCTTCCGTGCACTGTATGGCAGAAGCAATTGGGGGACTTTATGATACCCCACACGGAATTGCGAATTCGATGTTCTTGCCTTACATCATTGAATACAATGCATCAGCGGATCTAAAAAAACATGCAACGATCGCTCGAACAATCGGAATTGCAGCCGATCACGACACAGATGAAAATGCAACAAAAGCACTAGTACATGAAATGAAGCAACTAGCAAAAGATATTGAAATTCCAACGTTTGCCTCACTCTCTCAAGTAAAGAGATCAGACTTTGATTATTTAGCCGAATCTGCTTTTAAGAACGGTTCAACACCATCTAACGCTAGAACGATTACTAAAGACGATTACCTAATGCTTTTTACTCAAGCATATGGTGAGAAAAAACAGTAAGTTCATAAGTGAAACAAATAACCTCTAAGGGTTTGTCTAAAGAAGACAAACCCTTTTTAAGTCTTTAGTCCTCGATATTTTTTCACGACTGCAATGAGAGCAAGCATTATAGCCGCACCAACGGAATTGATTAAAACATCAGAGAATACGCCCGAACGTTCTGGATAAAGGACTGATGCCATTCGTCAATGGCGCCATATAAAGTGGCGAAAATCCATGCCAGTAAATATCGCCTCTTGTGGTTACGCAGCGCAAGCCATAGAAACAAAGCTAACAATCCAAAAGCTGACAAGTGAACAGACTTACGAACAATGTAATTTAAAAAGGCAGAGTCAATGAAAGGATTTGTTAAAAGTTGCTCTGTGGAATCCCCAGTAAAAAATGGCTGCTGTGTTGCAACCGCAATTCCCAAACACCATACAATAGAGACACCCCACCATATTTTTGTATTTTTCATAAAATCACCTTCATCAAGAATGTTACATTAATAATGACCAGTTTACTATTTTTTGTGAAACAGAGCTACGGTACGATCCAAAAAGTTGCAAAATCTCAATGATATCCTTCTGAGAGAGAAACAAGCCCCAAAGGTCACAAAAGAGGCCCAATGATTCCCTTCTGACAGAGAACGGAGCCCAAAAGGTCATCAAAAACACCCCTTCAAGATTCTTACTACTAAATTGCGCCTTCAACGAATAACATGGACTATATACTTTTTTACAAGAAGGGGGCATTTTTCATGAAAAAAAGAAAACCTTCGCCCATACTGTTTATTATTCCTGTTGCTCTTTTGATCGGTGTGGTATTGCTTCTCTTGATTCCGACAGAGTCACAAAAAGCGACGAAGGCCATCGATTCGTTTTATACATATGAGCAAGATACCCAATATTCTAGTTCTTATGAACTGTTTCATCCGAAAATGAAAGAAAGATTTACGAGAGAACACTATATGCAAACAAGAGGGAACTTTATAGGAACGAATAGCTTCACCTACCAAATAAGTAAACCGAAAAAAGTAAGAGATTGGCAGATGTCAGCTGATGCAGAACCATTTGAGGAAGTATACAAAGTAACGGTTACAAAAGAGATACAAGGGGATTCAACAAATGGAAACTACCAAATTAAGCAAGATGTGTATGTGGCAGAAAATCTAGAAACGGGTGATTGGGAGCTTCTTTGGGGGTTTAATTAAATTTAAATATGGAGAATGCCTGTCCAAAAGGAGACGACAGGCATTCTTTTTTTGAGCGAAATATCGCCAAACTTTGTTTAACAGAAAAAAATTAAATTTTTTTGGAATTTTTTTTAGCTTGCTAAAACCGTATTATAAAAGGAATTTTCACCATTTCATTTATTCTAATATTTTAGATAACTTTGTTTGTCTATTGGAAAAACAAAGTATATAGTGTAGAATGAGATCGTAATTGGAAGTGCTTACATTGTAAACCTAGTTTTTAATTACCAGAAAAGGAGGAACGTATCCTTTTTTGAATAAGTAGGAATTGGAGTTTACACGCTAACTTGAAAGCGCTTTTAATACATAAAAAGGAGGAGAGAGTAATGTTAAAAGTTTTACGCAAGCCTCTTATTGCAACAGCAGCTTTAACTTTATTGTTGCCAGTGGGGCTAGGTAGTGTTTCCGCTCAAGGGGAAGAAAGACCTCATGCATTAGATGTTAAATCAATGGCGGAACACTTTGAAGATTATTTTCCTATTGGAGCAGCAGTTGAACCTTTTCAAGTAGAAGGGGAACCTGGAGCAGTTTTGGAGCATCACTATAACAGCGTCGTTGCTGAAAATGCAATGAAGCCCGTATCTTTGCAACCTGAAGAAGGTGAATGGGACTGGGAAGGTGCCGACCAAATTGTTGAGTTCGCTAGAGCAAATGATATGGAATTACGTTTCCATACCCTTCTTTGGCACAATCAAGTACCTGATTGGTTCTTCCTAGATGAAGATGGGAACCCAATGGTTGATGAAGAAGACGAAGAAAAACGTGAAGCGAATAAAGAGCTTTTATTAGAACGCCTTGATACACACATCAAAACGGTTGTGGAGCGTTATAAAGATGATGTAGACGCTTGGGATGTTGTTAACGAAGTCATTGACGATGGTGAGCCGAACGAAAGAGGTCTTCGTGAATCAGTTTGGTACCAAATTACGGGTGATGAGTACATTAGAACAGCTTTCCACGCAGCAAGAGAATATGCTGGTGAAGATGCATTGCTTTTCATTAATGACTATAATACAGAAATCGAGCCAAAAAGAACGCACCTTTATAACTTAGTAGTCGAGCTAATCGAAGATGGTGTTCCAATTGATGGTGTTGGGCATCAGTCTCATATTCAGCTTGGCTGGCCTACACTTGAAGAGTCAAGAGAGTCTTTTGAAATGTTTGCAGACCTTGGACTAGAGAACCAAGTTACAGAATTAGATGTAAGTATCTATGGTTGGCCTCCAAGTGGTGAATTCAAGTCAGAAGAAGAAATTCCAGCTGAAATTCTTGAAGTTCAAGCAGATCGTTATGAAGAATTATTTGAATTGTATAGAGACGAGAGCTTGAATATCACACATGTAACATTCTGGGGAATTGGAGATAACCACACTTGGCTTGATGACCGTGCACAAGAACACAGTGATGATGGCGAAGGGAAAGATGCTCCATTCGTATTCGATACAACTTATCATGTGAAGCCTGCTTATTATGCAGTAATGGGCTTTGAGCGTCCAGATGCTCCAGCGAGAGAGATGACTTTTACTGATGTGGCAGAAGGTGATTGGCATTTTGAGTACGTACAAGACCTTTTTAATCAAGGGTTGATTCGTGGTACAACAGATACAACGTTCTCACCAAACGGTACATTAACTCGTGCTCAATTCTCTTCAATGTTAGTTCGTGCATTTGGATTAGAAGCTGAAAACGAAGCACCATTTAGCGACGTTCAGCGTCTTGCTGAATCAACACAAGCTGAAATTGCTGCTGCTTTTGAAAATGGCTTAGTGAAAGGTTTCAAAGATAATTCATTCAAGCCAAACCAACCGATTACACGTGCACAAATGGCTATTATGTTAAATCGTGCATATGAATTGCAAACTGGAGAAGTATATGAGCCAACTGGTTCAACACCGTTTGAGGACATTACATCATTAGATGCAGAAGCACAAACAGCTATTTCTATGGCATATGAGCTTGAGCTTGTTCAAGGTTACGGAATTGAGTACCGTCCAAGCCAAACGGCTACACGTGCTCAAAGCGCGAAGGTTGTTTCTTTATTCTTAAGTAATTAAATAATTTCTGATTACTTTTAAGAAGAGCCTATAGGCTCTTCTTATTTTTGAATACGCTCGGCAGTATTACAACCTTTAAGGTATATATCTGAATTGCGAAGACAGAAGTATCTATTGGGTGTGTTTTCCTGAAAAATATAGGTCCTCGGAGGTGAGTCACCTTCTCCTACTCGATTTGCCTAAGAGAGTAGAACAGAACAACTTTTTTATGAAGTTTTTATCATTAGAAGTTGATTCTTGGCTTTGATGAAGTAGATAGGCATGCGAGCATTTAAAAGGAATGGGCATAATAGATGAGGAAAAATAGAATTAAGCTAGGACTACATCCAGAGGTGGCGTATATCGTCGTTAGCCGAAGGAAAGTGATTGTGTTAAGATTTTAATAGGAAGGAACTGGGATAAAACCCTGTTTTCTTCAGATGTGAATCGGCAATGATCATAAAAGGGGGAATGCAGGCAAGATGTTGTTAGATCTTAGTAGAGTATATCAATCTATCAAGATATATTTTATCGAAGAATCTACTTAAAAACACGAGAGTATCGTTTTTGGTAGGCCAGGGATTGACGTCCCGGCTGTTTCACATGTAGGGCAGTAAAAATGGTGGCCTATTAGGAGTAAACTCTACATAAAATTTTTTATTTTAAGAGGAGGATACGAGATACGATGGCACAACCAAAATATTATATGAATCTGGATAAGATCAAAGAAATTCCGGAACATGAGAAAGAAAAACTTAAGAAGATTACCGAGAAATACGTGTTCCGTGTAAATGATTATTATTTAAATTTAATTGATTGGAGTAACCCAAACGACCCCATTCGCAAGCTTGTGATTCCAAATGAAGGGGAGCTAGAAGAATACGGACGTTGGGATGCATCCGATGAGGATACGAACTATTCTGTACCAGGCTGTCAACATAAATACGCGACAACTGCACTCTTAATCGTGTCAGAGGTTTGTGGCGCATATTGCCGCTATTGCTTTAGAAAAAGATTATTCCGTAATGATGTAAAAGAAGCAATGAGTGATGTCGAGCCAGGATTAAAATACATTGAAGAGCACCCGGAAATCAATAACGTATTGTTAACAGGTGGCGATTCTCTTATTCTAGCAACAAAAAAGCTTAGAATGATTTTCGAGCGTCTTCGCGCCATTGATCACGTCAAAATTATTCGCCTTGGTTCAAAAATGCCAGTATTTAACCCGATGCGTATTTATGAAGATGAGGAGTTATTAAAATTAATTTCTGAATACTCAACAGCAGATAAGCGAATCTATGTTATGGCACACATTAACCACCCGGTTGAGATCACAGAAGAAGCGAAAAAAGGTTTCCAAGCGCTACATGATGCTGGAGCGATCGTTGTGAACCAAACGCCTGTCTTAAAAGGGATCAATGATGACCCAGATGTATTAGCAGAATTGCTTGATAAATTATCATGGGCTGGGGTTACTCCGTATTATTTCTTTGTCAACCGCCCTGTAGCGGGTAACAATGACTTTGTCTTAACGTTAAAAGAGCTGTATGACATCGTTGAAAAAGCAAAAGCAAGAACATCGGGCTTAGGAAAACGAGTCCGACTTTCGATGAGTCACACGAGTGGAAAAATCGAAATTTTAGCGATTGAAGATGGAAAAGCGTATTTGAAATATCACCAATCACGTGACAATGAGTATGGCAAGTTCATGGTGCTTGACTGTCCGGACGATGCAACATGGTTTGATGATTTACCAGGAAACGAGCAATACTGGACAAAGCCGGAGAAGAGAACGGAAGATGTCGTGTCCGTCAATGAAATGCCGGACATGCCAACAAAGAAAAAGAGAAAAGAGCATGCATTGCAGTCTTAATAAAATAAGAGGAGAGGAACATTTATTTTGTTTCTCTCCTTTTTTTGTTACCAAAATCTTCGAGGTGGAAGCATGTACATAGGATATGGCTGTGGACTATAATACCATGGCTGATAAGGCATCCAAGGATTCATTTGGTATCCAGAGTTAGTTGGGTTTTGTCCATTTTGATGATGATGAAGAGACATTTCTTGAAGCCAAGGAAACATGAAATCACTCCTTTCTTATGAGGCGTTACGATAGTTTATTATCGTTTTATTGATGGAGAGCTTGTCAGAAGAAGAATTGGGGTTTTGATGCATTTCAGTTTGTTAACATGCATTTAAAATACTTATTTTCTGTGACATAAAATCTAACACATTTACTTACAGAATATTTGGTCATTGATATAGTATAAATAACAAAAGAGATCACACATTAGGAGGTCATATAAATGCAAAAAAAGAACCTTAAAAACCCTGGTATTTTAGCAATGATTGTTCTAACAGTAACGGTGTTTTTCGCATAAAAATAATGGTGGGAGAGTCAGTCTAAGAGCTGACTCTCCTTTTTTCTGAGTTTAAAAAAGTTTATTCCATATACATGTTTTGAGTCAGGTGCAGGATCGGACACCAGATCCGTTATCTGTGACAAAATCATAGATTTCTATTTAGCCCCCTAACTCATTTGGACACCTACTCCTCAAAATATTAAAATGGAGTTAACTAAAGGAGGAGCCAAAATGAAAAGAAGAATGGGGCCAATAGAAGATGTTAAAAAACAATATGTTCGTATGGCAATTGAGTCAGGAAACTCTGCCCATATTGCTCGAAAAGTGGGGGTAAGCACGTCTACTTTAGGTGGGTGGATGAAACTTTACCGAGATGAAGTAGAGAAAGAGATGAATCAAGAAGGGGTTAGTCCGCTTTCAGATTCTTCGACTAACCAAGACCTTCAAACTAAATATGACCACGCTATGAAGCTGTTGGGTGAGAAAGAGCTAGAAGTAGCGATGCTTCGTGAAATGCTAAAAAAAAAGTAATTGAACTTTCCGAGCGAATAGATTATGCGCGTGAGTGGATTGAACATGGGTTTCCGGCAAAACGTGTCTTAAAGATCGTTTCGGTTAGTCGCTCCACTTATTATTATAGATTGGCTCATCCTACTTCGAAAAAAACAGCTACAGGAGGACGACCAATTCCTGGCTTTTCAAGAAATAAAAAAGGGAAAAAGATTAAGGATTCAACGATAAAGAACTATTTATTAAAGCTCATAGAGGGCAAAGAAGGGGTTTATGGCTATCGGAAATTAACTCGGTGCTTACAGCGTAAGTATAAACTCATTGTTAATAAAAAGAAGGTTTATCGTCTTTGTAAGGAACTCGATATTCTACTACCTCAGCGTGAAAAGAAACAAACGTATCCTAGACGTTTAGCTAAAAACCGAATTGTGACAGGTTCTAACCAACTATGGCAGCTAGATATTAAATATGGATACGTGACATCTTCTCGTCGGTTTTTCTATTTGGCTAGTGTAATAGATGTCCATGATCGAGCAATCATAGGTCATTATCGAGGAACCGTTTGCGAAGCCAAACACATTACAAAAATGCTTCAGAAAGCACTAATAAAAAGAGAAATCCATGCTTCTGAAGACACTCAGTCACTTATTATTCGAACAGATAATGGACCGCAGTTCATTAGTAAGCATTTTCAAGAGTTTTGCATGACTCAACAAGTCGAGCATGAGAGAATACCTCCAAGCTCACCAAATATGAACGCCTACATTGAATCATTTCATAGTATTTTAGAGCGTGAGTGTTACCAACGTAATGAATTTATCACGTTTGAGGATGCTTATTCTTGTGTGGATGAATTTATCCAGTTTTATAACGAAGAGCGATATCACGGGAGTTTAAACGACTACTCACCTTTAGAATATTATCAAAAATGGCAAGCTGGAGAAACAAAACAAGTAAAACAAGCTATGTAAAGAAAAATTCCTATTGGTTGAGATGAACAGATTTCTGTTCACCTCGACCAATAGGCCAGTAAGCGTAAGCGCGCTAGAGAGATGAAAAACTAAATAAAAAGCAGAAATCATGAGCACGTGTCCAAACTTAGGGGGTTGAACCGATTTTTAATGGTTTGCGGACAGTCGTTCCGTTATTTGTCTTAATCCGTATGAAATTTGGCTCATATTGGGTTAATAGCGAACCGTGTGTCCGCCAACACTTTAAAAAAGGGCATTTTCAGTGAAATAGCGGACTGAGGGTCCTCGAAATAAAAGGAAAGGCGAAGATCTAGCGCTATAGGTTCAAAGCTCATTTTCCGCTAGCATAAGCAGGAGGCCAAGCATCTGTTTTTATTTCTGATATAATAAAGCATTAGTGACAGTTTTCGACGAAAGGTTCGCTATTTATGCTAATTGAATTACTTATTGTGTTTATCATTATGTTTTTTGGCAGCTTCATTCAAGGGGTGAGTGGATTTGGCTTTGGACTGATTGCCATGGGCTTTTTGCCGTTTTTGTTTACGGTAAAAGAAAGCACCCTTCTTGTTGTATCTTTGGCGTTTGTGCTCGCTGCTAGCATTGCTTCTCAATTGTACAAACATATTCAGTGGAAAACATTGAGTGTGATTTTATGTGGTGGGGTCCTTGGTCGTATCGGGGCGTTTTTTGTTTTGGATTCCTTTGGAGAACAAGAAATGTTAAAAGTGTACCTTGGCCTCTTTTTGCTCGCGTTTGTCGTATATTTATTTAAAAACAAACCACCTAAACCTGGGACAACCGTTAATACAACGTGGCTTCCGTTTTCACTAGGGGTAGTAGGAGGATTGGTTGGTGGGGTTTTTGCCATCGGCGGTCCGTTTTTTGTGTTTTATTTTCTGCTTTTGTATTATGACAATAAGTACGCGTATAGTGCGAATTTGCAGGTGACCTTTGTTGTCACCGCGCTTATGACGGTTACGTTACATGGAATAAATGGAGACTTCTCATTGGGCTTTTTGACTTATTTTCTAGTCGGGCTCGTTAGTGTACTAATCGGATCGCGAATCGGAATTCTCTTTTTTAAGAAACTTTCACAAGAAAAGGTGAAAAGACTGGCGGCGATTGTTGTGGCGATTGCTGCTTTGAATCTGATTTTGACGACTTTGTTTTTTTAAATTCCTCTTTTCGTACCATTATGTTATTGGTATGAGAAAAATAAGAGTGAAATGGAGCGGAAAGCAAGTGCCTGTAGCGCAATGGAACGGTTGCGCTAGAAAATATATTTGAAAATACATCTTTTACTCATACACCATAAAACAGGCCCTCCTCTATTTACAGTAGAAGGAGGGCCTATTATTTTTACTCTGAAAGCTCAGTCACATCAACGCTTTGCTTGCTGTTTGGAGAAGCGAGTGGGTGAATGGTAGCTTGTCCGTTGCTTTGATCAACATGTTCGATGTAAACGGGTTGTCCATTATGATAAACATCAATCATGCTTGCTGACGACGAAATTTCCTGTGCTCGTTTTGCATCCATAAGTAAAACCTCCTAATCGTGATAATGAGTTTATTTTTTGTAGATGAACGAGCAAATATGCAGAGAATTTTCAATAACATCCAACAACTAACAGTGTAAATTCTCGTTCACAAAGCCATTTTATAAAAAGAGGGGGAGGTTTTTTTATGAAAAAAATGATGCTGTCTATAGCAACCGTTTCAATGTTACTAAGTGGCTTGGCTGGCTGTGGGGCCGATAATCAGGCTGCTGATTTCAGAGAAATGCAATTGGATACAACGATCAATCGTCAAGGTGGTCTTGGTGGCCGTAATGATTTACAAGGACAAGTGGATCATGATGGTGGATTCTTTAACCAAGGACGCCAACCTGGGGAAGTGACTATTGGAGAAGACCGACCACGCGGATTTGGAACAGATTATGGACAAGGTCGAGCAGGTGGTTTTTTTGGTCTTGATGGCGATAGACAAGGACAACACGGAGCGGGAAGACTAGCAGCAAATCAGAACGAACCGACAAGAACGCAAGGGTCAACCATTGATCGAATCGAGGAAATGGATGGGGTTAGGCAAGTTCGTGCTCGTGGAGATGTTATTGAGATTCAATTGAACGACGATATTGATAATGGAAAAGTAAGAGACATTGAAAGGGAAGCAAAAAGAATAGCGGCGAATCATACGGTTCGTGTTATTCGTTAAATAAAAAGGGGTTGTTTTAACAACAACCCCTAAATTTATACTTTGAAATTTCGTACCAATCCATTTAAATTTTCAGCTAATTTAGCTAATTCATCAGAATTATTAGCGACTTCTTCCATTGAACTGCTCGTTTGTTGAGAAGTGGAAGACGTTTGCTCAATTCCAGCTGCAGATTGTTCGGAGATTGCGACGATTTCTTCAATCGATCCATTGATTTCCTGACTCGTTCCGACCATAGCGGATAGGTTTCCAGTGATGGTACGAATGCCTTTAGCCATCTCCTCTACCGCTTCATTAATCCCATCAAAAGTTCGGCTCGTCTCAATAATTTGGTTGGTTCCTTGTTCCACTTCTTTATATCCTTTTTGTAAAGAGCTCGAAACGAGACTCGATTCAGTTTGGATCGTTGTCACGATGGTTGTAATATCTTTTACAGACAAGGATACTTGCTCAGCAAGCTTACGTACTTCGGCCGCAACCACCGAAAAGCCTTTTCCGTTTTCTCCAGCACGTGCAGCCTCGATAGCTGCATTTAATGCCAACAGGTTTGTTTGTTCAGCGATATCCTTAATAACAGACACTAATTTTGAGATTTCCTGAGACTGCCAAGCACACATGGGATTAGGACGATCTACTGT
>NZ_BAUT01000086.1 GCF_000513095.1 Halalkalibacter wakoensis JCM 9140 | reverse complement strand
GCGGCAGTTAGGCACTTTTCCAGTGGCCCTTTTCCCTCCCACAGGAGCCGAGTGGCTTGCGCTTCATTCCAAGAGAATGATAAAAATAGCGGAGTGTGTCCTTTAACGAATAGATACTTATTAGCATAATAAAAGTGCTTGGATTAAATAATAATCCAAGCACTTTACGAGATTAACGTTTCTTGATTTCCTCAAGTAACAATTTATTGACCATCGGTGGGTTTGCTTTTCCTTTTGATGCTTTCATGATTTGTCCTACAAGGAAACCAATTGCTTTTTCTTTTCCATTTTTAAAATCATCTACGGATTGTGGGTTGTTGTCTAGAACTTCTGTTACCATCTTCAGAAGTTCGCCTTCATCCGAGATTTGCACAAGACCTTTGTCTTTAACAATTTGCTCTGGATCTCCACCTGATTCAATTAGCTCTTTAAAAACCGTTTTGGCAATTTTAGAGGAGATGGTTCCTTTTTCAATCAATTGAATCATTTTAGCAAGTCCTTCGGATGTCAGGGCTACCTCTTCAAATTCTTTTTGTTCGGCATTCAAGTAGGCAGACACTTCTCCCATTAACCAGTTTGAAGCTTGCTTCGCTCCTGCTCCTTGCTTAACAGTCTCTTCAAAGAAATCAGCCATTTCCTTTGTTAGCGTCAGAACCGTTGCGTCGTATGCTGGTAAGCCTAGCTCTTCTACATAGCGTTTTTTACGAGCATCTGGAAGCTCAGGAATCTCGGCACGAACACGAGCTTTCCAGTCCTCATCGATATACAAGTCAACAAGATCTGGCTCAGGGAAGTAGCGGTAATCATCAGATCCTTCTTTAACACGCATGAGAATGGTCTTGTTTGCAGCTTCGTCGTAACGTCGAGTCTCTTGTTCAATCACACCACCAGAAAGAAGCACTTGCTCTTGGCGCTTTTCTTCATACTCAAGACCTTTTCTTACAAAGTTAAAGGAGTTTAAATTTTTCAACTCTGCTTTTGTTCCGAATTTTTCTTGACCTACAGGACGCAATGAAATGTTCGCATCACAACGAAGTGATCCTTCTTCCATTTTACAATCAGATACACCTGTATATTGAATGATGGCTTTTAGCTTTTCTAAGTAGGCATAAGCTTCATCTGGTGTACGAATATCAGGTTCTGATACAATCTCAACTAGCGGTGTTCCTTGACGGTTATAGTCAACAAGTGAATAGCCGCCACCAGAATGCGTTAATTTACCCGCATCCTCTTCCATGTGAATACGAGTAATTCCGATACGTTTTTTCTCACCATTCACTTCAATTTCAATCCAGCCGTTCTCACCAATTGGTTTATCAAATTGAGAAATTTGATAAGCCTTTGGGTTATCTGGGTAGAAGTAATTTTTCCGGTCAAACTTCGTATCTGTTCTAACCTCACAGTTTAGAGCCATCGCTGCTTTCATCGCAAACTCCACTGCTTTTTTATTCAAGACTGGCAAAACACCTGGATATCCAAGGTCAATGACACTTGTATTTGCATTCGGCTCAGATCCGAAGTGGTTCGGACTTGCTGAGAAAATTTTCGATTCTGTCTTTAATTCTACGTGGACCTCAAGTCCAATAATTGTTTCGAAACTCATCGCTCGTCTCCCCCCTTACAACGTCGGTTTTTGCGTGTGATAATCAGTTGCTTGCTCAAAGGCATGAGCCACACGTAAAACCGTGCTTTCATCAAAGTGTTTTCCAATGATTTGTAATCCAAGTGGCAAACCATCTTTAAATCCACAAGGAACCGATATTCCAGGTACACCAGCTAAGTTCACTGGAATGGTTAAAATGTCATTTGCATACATGGTTAATGGATCTTTTGTATTTTCACCAATTTTAAAGGCCGGTGTCGGTGTTGTTGGCCCGATGATCACATCGTAATTCTCAAACACCTTTTCAAAATCTTGTTTAATCAATGTACGTACTTGCTGTGCTTTTTTGTAATAGGCATCATAGTAGCCTGAACTTAATGCAAATGTACCTAACATAATACGGCGTTTTACTTCGTTACCAAAACCTTCTGCACGTGTTTGTTTGTACATTTCAATAAGGTTCTCAGCATTGTCTGTACGGTATCCGTAACGAACACCATCAAAACGAGAAAGGTTCGCTGATGCTTCCGATGAAGAAATCAAGTAATACGTTGCAAGTGCATACTTTGAGTGAGGTAAGGATACTTCTTCCCACGTAGCTCCTTGTCCTTCAAGTACTTTTAATGCATCAAGAACGGATTGCTTCACTTCTTCTTGAACGCCTTCTCCAAGATACTCTTTCGGAACGGCAATCTTAAGTCCTTTTACATCACCTGTTAAAGCCGATAAGAAATCAGGTACTTCAACATTTGCTGATGTCGAGTCCATTGGATCAACCCCAGTAATCGATTGAAGCAAGTAGGCATTGTCTTCTACGTTCCTTGTTATCGGTCCAATCTGATCTAGCGAAGAAGCAAAAGCGACTAAACCAAAACGTGATACTCTTCCATATGTAGGTTTTAGACCAACCACTCCACAAAATGCGGCTGGTTGACGAATGGAACCACCTGTATCTGAACCAAGTGAAAATGGTACTTCTCCAGCTGCGACCGCTGCTGCTGAACCACCACTAGAACCACCAGGAACCGTTTCTAAATTCCAAGGATTTTTCGTTTCTTGAAATGCTGAGTTCTCTGTTGAAGATCCCATGGCAAACTCATCCATATTTAATTTCCCGATCGTGATCGATTGAGCGCCTCGTAATTTTTGCACGACCGTAGCATCGTATATAGGGTCAAAATTTTCGAGGATGCGACTTGAGCAAGTTGTGCGAAGTCCTTTTGTTACAATATTATCTTTTACTCCAATTGGCATACCAAATAAAAGGCCACGTTCGCTGTTTGTGCTAAGTGCTCGTCTAACTCGGCAGCATATGCACGTGCCTTTTCTTCATCTAATGTTACAAATGCTTTTACTTTATCATCAACGTCAGCGATTCGCTTGTATGATTCATCTACAAGATCAGAGACCTTCACTTCTTTATTTAGAAGCATTGTATGAAGCTCTGACATCTTATGGTCAAATAATGACATGAAGCTTGTCCTCCCCTATTACTCTATAATGGACGGCACACGAATTTGTCCGTCTTCGTGATCTGGTGCGTTTTTTAATACTTCTTCTACCGGCAGCCCTTTTTGAGGCTTGTCCTCTCTAAGAACATTCTTCATATCTAATACATGTGTAGTAGGCTCTACTCCTGTTGTATCAAGTTCATTTAACTCTTCTGCAAAAGAGATAATTTTACCAAGCTGTTCCGTAAACATTTTGGCTTCATCTTCCGTAATCGCAAGCCTTGCCAAATTGGCAACGTGTTTTACCTGTTCTATTTGAATTCGTGACATTGTATCGTTCACCCCCGAAAATATTCGATCATTTTGACAATATGATTAATAATACCAAATAACCCTTCTATAGCAACAAAGCCCTATAATTACAAGCCTTTTTCAACAAAGAAAAAAGGCTGGTTCTAAAGGCTTTACCCTCTGAACCAACCTATTACGAATTAGACTACATTCGCTTTCGATTCTTCAAATTCTTCCTTCATCTTATCTGAAGGCTCTTCTCCAATATAACTAAAGGCCATCGCTGCAATCCAAGCTAAAATAAAACCTGGAATGATTTCATATAGTCCTAAAATTGAGAATTGCTCGGCTGATAAACCAAACCAATTTTCCAGCTCTGCCCATACAATGACTGTTAGTCCACCGACAACCATCCCAGCTAAAGCACCATTTCGTGTCATTCGTTTCCAGAATAAAGCTAAAATGATAACTGGACCGAATGCGGCTCCAAAACCTGCCCATGCATATCCTACTAATTCGAGAACCGAGCTCTCAGGATTGTAGCAAGTAAGATTGCCACCAATGCAATAACAACAACTCCAATACGACCAACCCATACTAATTCCTTTTCACTCGCTTCTTTACGAATATATCCTTTATACATATCCTCTGCAAGTGCACTTGAAGAAACAAGTAACTGTGAATCAATTGTACTCATAATGGCCGAAAGAATCGCTGCTAACAAGAAACCGGCTACCCAAGGATTAAATAAGACTTGAGTAAACATAATGAAAAGTGTTTCATGAGACCCTTCCGCTAACGCTTGCCCGCCAGGACCATTGGCGGAAAAGTAAGCAATTCCAACAAAACCTGTAAAAATGGCACCAAACAGTGCTAATACCATCCACGTCATCCCAACCGCTCGTGCCTTCGGAATTTCTTTCACCGATTTCACGGCCATAAAACGTGTAATGATATGTGGCTGGCCAAAATAACCTAACCCCCATGCTAGCAACGAAATAACACCAATAAACGTTGCTCCTTGGAACGCATCTAAATAGGCAGGATCAATCGCTCCTACTGCATTAACCGTTTCACTCCAACCTCCCATACTAGAGATCGCTACAAGTGGTACGATAATTAATGCTAAGAACATTAGAATTCCTTGGAAAAAGTCCGTCCAACTTACCGCAAGAAATCCACCTAAGAACGTGTACGAGATAATGACAATCGCACCAATCCAAAGTGCTTGCGTATAGGTCATCCCAAAGGATGCTTCAAAAAGTAACGCACCACCGACAAGTCCTGATGAAGTATAAAACGCAAAGAACACTAATATTAAAAGTGCTGAAATCATCCGTAATACTTTCGACTTATCATGAAATCGGTTTTCCAAAAAATCAGGCAACGTAATCGAATCATTTGCTACTTTTGTATAAGTTCGAAGACGTGCTGCAACAAACTGCCAATTTAAATACGCACCAATCGCCAAACCAACGGCAATCCAAATTTCACCCATACCACCGAGATACATTGCACCTGGCAACCCTAGCAATAGCCAACTACTCATGTCAGAAGCACCGGCACTTAAAGCGGCTACACTTCCTCCTAACCGTCTACCACCAAGAACATAGTCTGAAAGATTACTTGTAAGCCGGTAAGCGACAACTCCAATCACAAGCATCCCTACTAAATAAACGATAAATGTTAATATTGTTGCTAATTCCATTGTTACTCACTCCTCCCCCTGACTAGTGATACGATCGACAAAATGATTAATAACGGCATTGGAATATATAACAATAACCACGTTGCTGCAGATAAGCTATATTCCATTTTTTCCACCCCCTTTTTCGGTCTCTATGCAAGGAATATGCAAGTACATATTGTAACATGACAACCTCATTTTTTTGGACATGCTGATTAATATAACACAAAATAAAAGTCGGAACATTCTGCTTTTAATAAGTCCAAGAATCAAAATGTATAATTATTCAAGATCATGCTGATTTCAACCGTTTCCTTACCGACATAACGTCATATATATACATGTCAGATAATCTTCATTTATTTCCTTCTGCGCTCGATTTGTATTAAATTAAAATAAAAAAATGTCTCCAATTCAAACTCAATGGAGACATTTTTTATTGATTATCTTGATCCTTTTACATATGGCTTTCCAATTGCTTTTGGAGCATCAGCACGACCAACGAAGCCAGCTAATGCTAATATGGTTAGTACATAAGGAGCAATTAACAGGAAAACGGATGGAATGTTGGCTAATCCTGGAATTTGTTGACCGGTAATACTTAATGCCTGTGCCAATCCGAAGAATAACGCCGCTCCCATAACACCTAGTGGGTTCCATTTACCAAAAATCAAAGCTGCAAGCGCCATAAATCCTTGACCTACAATGGTCGTTCCCGAAAAATTCCCAGCAACCGTTACAGCAAAAATAGCACCACCTAAACCTGCAAATGCACCACTTAACATAACGGCTATATACCTCATTTTATTAACATGTATCCCCATTGTATCAGCTGCCATTGGATGCTCTCCAACTGAACGGAGCCTCAAACCAAAAGGCGTATAATACACCACATAATATACGACAAACACGAGAGCTAAAGCGATATATGAAGTAATGTAAGCATTAGCAAAGAACAACGGTCCGATAATGGGTATATCACTTAAAACAGGTACATCAAAACGATAAATTCTGTTACGAATCGCATCAGTCTGCCCTTTATTGTAAAGTAAGCGAACGATAAAAACGGTTAGACCAACCGCTAAAAAGTTTAAGGCAACTCCACTTACGATTTGATCAGCTCGGAACGTAATAGAAGCAACTGCGTGGAATAATGAGAACAATGCTCCAATTAAGATCGCAGCTACTAAAGCAATCCAAGTGGAAGCTGGACCTACACCCATTCCTTCAAGCGTTAATGTGACGACAATTCCTGTAAAAGCACCGACAACCATTAACCCTTCTAATCCAATGTTAACAACACCTGCACGCTCACTGAATAACCCACCTAACCTGTCAAGATAAGGGGCGCTGCTGCATAAATAGCTGCCGGTATGACAAGGGCTAATATTTGCATAAAATCCATTAGATCCCCTCCTTCTTGATACGGTTCATAATCCAGCGAATTACATAGCTTGATGCAACAAAGAAAATAATTAACGCAATGACAATGTCAACTAGCTCTGTAGGCACTCCTGCTCTTGATTGCATGGTAATGGCACCTACTTGCAATCCTCCAAATAAGAAAGAAGCAAGCAATACACCAACAGCCGTATTGGCGCCTAGTAACGCAACCGCAATCCCGTCAAAACCGACACCAGAAAAACCTGAAAGGATGCTCATGTACCCATAAGTTCCAAGCCCTTCCATTGCTCCGGCTACCCCTGCAAATCCACCTGAAATCACCATGGAAAGGATAATGTTCTTCTCTACGCTCATTCCAGAATACAAGGATGCATGCTGGTTAAAACCAACAGCTCGTAGCTCGTATCCTTTTGCTGTTCTCCAAAGAATAAACCACATGATCACACACCCTAGCAGGGCCACAAGAATACCATAATGCAGGCGTGAGAAATCTGTGATTGATTGTAAAAAAGGAGACGCTAACGAGGCCGAGGGAGAGATACTCTCTGTTCGTTCCCCTGGCACAAGTAAAAAAGTCCGAATCAAATAATTGGCTGTATATAGAGCAATATAGTTCATCATGATGGTAACAATGACTTCATGAACTTGAAAACGAGCTTTTAAGAAACCCGGGATGAATCCCCATGCCGCACCCGCTAATGCTCCCACTAATATCGCTAGCGGAAGGTGGATAACAGCCGGTAAATCAAGAACTATCCCCACATAAACAGAAGCCAACCAACCAATGATAACTTGTCCTTCTACACCAATGTTGAATAATCCAGTGCGAAAGGCAAATGCAACAGCCAATCCCGCTAAGATTAAAGGGGTCATCGTGCGAATGGTTTCCCCAATATAATAAGCTTCACTGAAAATTCCTCTAAGAAGCGCTGTATAACCTAATACAGGATTATACCCACTCACTAACATAACAATTGCCCCAATAAGAATCCCTAACAAAACAGCAATTAAAGGAACAGCTAAGGAGACGAATCGTCCTTTCGGAAACAATTTATCAATCATCTGGAATCACCTGCTTCCTCTTTCTTTCCACCAGCCATTAGCAATCCTAATTCACGTTCGTTCGTTTGGTCAGCATCAACAATGGCCACAATCTCCCCTTCGTACATAACAGCAATCCGATCACTCACGTTGAGGATTTCGTCTAACTCAAGAGACATGAGTAGAACGGCTCTCCCTTTATCCCGCTCCATAACAAGACGGCGGTGAATCGATTCAATAGCCCCCACATCTAATCCACGTGTTGGCTGTGCTGCAATCAAAAAGTCGGGTGATCGATCGACTTCACGAGCAATAATCGCTTTTTGTTGATTCCCACCCGATAAGGCTCGCGCAGGAGTATATTCACTTGGCGTACGCACATCAAAATCTTCTATTAATGCTTTGGCTTTTTTATAAATTTCAGGGTAGCTTAACACACCATTTTTTGAATAAGGTTTTTGATAATAGGTTTGTAAGACGATGTTTTCTCCAATTGTAAAATCAAGGACCAACCCATGCTTATGACGATCTTCTGGAATGTGTCCAACTCCAGACTCTGTTACTTTTCTTGGCTTTAAATTCGTTATCTCTTTTCCATTTAAAGATATCGATCCAGAATCTGCCTTTCGTAAACCAGTAATGGCTTCAATCAGCTCAGATTGCCCATTCCCTTCGATCCCAGCTAGTCCGATGATTTCCCCAGCTCTCATATCAAGGTTCAAGCTCTTAACAGCATTTACACCTCGAGCATCTTTAACAACTAAATCCTTCACAGATAAAACGACGTCTTTTGGATTGGCTGGATCTTTTTCAACACCAAAATTCACTTCTCTACCGACCATCATAGCCGCTAATTTGTCAGGGTTCGTTTCACTGACATCTACTGTTCCAATTCCTTTTCCTCTTCTTATAACCGTGCACCGATCGCAAACAGCCATAATTTCTTTAAGCTTATGAGTAATCAAGATAATTGACTTGCCTTCTCTTACTAATTTTTTCATGATCCCAATCAACTCTTGAATTTCTTGTGGAGTTAACACAGCTGTTGGTTCATCAAAAATCAAGATGTCTGCACCCCGGTAGAGCGTTTTTAAAATTTCTACTCTTTGTTGCATTCCAACTGAGATATTTTCAATTTTTGCATATGGGTCTACACGCAATCCATATTGATTGGAAATTTTTTCAACTTCCTTAGCCGCTTTTTTTATATTAATTTTCCCTGCTTTTTTCGGTTCATTTCCTAAGATGATGTTTTCTGTAACGGTGAATTTCTCAACTAGCATAAAGTGCTGATGAACCATTCCAATCCCAAGTTTATTTGCTACATTAGGATCGGTAATCTTCACCTTATCGCCACGAACAACGATCTCTCCTTTTTCCGGTTGATACAACCCAAAAAGGACATTCATTAATGTCGATTTACCTGCACCGTTTTCCCCTAAAAGGGCGTGAATTTCACCCTTCTTCACTTGAAGCGTTATATTATCATTGGCCACAATTCCAGGAAATTCTTTTCGGATGTTATTCATCTCAATGACATAACTCACTTGTAACCACTCCTTACTTACTATATGTACTTAAAAAATGCACACTAAGATTACCTAGATGACATAAAGAGGCAATGAAGGATTGGCAAACTACAATTCTTCATTGTCTCTTTTACGTTGAAATTATAACAAAAGGCTAGTTCTCACTAGCCTTTTGTTCGACTATATTAAAGTGCTGATAAAAACTCTTCATATTCCTCATCTGTTTGTGGAACTGAAATTTCACCAGCTTGAATTTGATTTAAGAAGTCAACAACAGCTTGAAGCGCTTCTTCGGACATGTTATCCGTTGATGGAGCAATTCCAACTGCCTCATCTTCTAAGCCATACTCAAGGGTTTCGCCACCAGGGAAATCACCGTTCATTGTACGTTCTGAAACTAAGTATACAGCTCTATCTACACGCTTAACCATCGAAGTAAGGGTTACAGATTCACCATTGTCTCCATATTCTCCTTCTTCATGTTGGTCACGGTCTACACCAATAACCCACACAGGTTCACCATTACGAGCACGGTTAATTGCTTCCGTAAACACGCCATTTCCTGTACCACCAGCTGCTTGATAAATCACATCTACACCTTGGCTATACATTGTGTTTGCAATTTGAGCTCCACGTTGCTCATCATTGAAGCTTTCTGCGTATTGTACTTCAATTACAGCATCAGGGTTTACTGCTTTTACCCCTGCTTTAAAACCATTTTCAAATTTCTTAATAAGAGCCCCTTCGACTCCACCAATAAATCCAACTTTGTTTCCTTCTGTTTGTAAACCAGCTGCTACACCAACTAGAAATGATCCTTCATGCTCTTTAAACGTAACATTTGCAATATTAGGATATGGTTGGCCATCCGCATCAACGACCACAGAATCAACAATTGCTAATTGAGTGTCTTCAACTTGCTCACCAATCGTACGTACGGCATCTTCCATTAAGAAACCAATTGCCCATGCAAGATCAACGTCATCACGCACAAGCTCACGTAAGTTCGGTTCGAAATCAGCATATCCCCTGATTGTAAGTAACGATATCCTGTTCCTTCTTCTAAACCAAAGTCTTGTCCGAATTCACTAAGACCTTCCCAAGCAGATTGGTTAAATGATCTGTCATCGATTCCACCAACATCTGTAACCATCGCTACTCTAAAATCACTCGCCTCTGTAGCTTCCTCAGCCGGAGCCTCATCTCCAGTCGGAGCAGCTTCTTCTTCTGCAGCACCACATGCTGATAAAGCAACAGCTGCAGCAACTGCCATTGTTGCAGTACGTAACCATTTTTTCATGTGTAAAATCCCCCTTTTTTCTACTTCTGCTAACGCCCTCATTTATGTAGGACTAGTAGCTTGAGACTAATTAGACAAATAGTTCTTTCAATAGGTTTTCACGCATTTTGCTTTCTATTCCCTTTTGACTAAAATCTGTTTGTCTAATCCTTGCTGTTATGTATAGTCTAAGTTGAGCTTCGTTCGTCAGACATCTGACCTCTAACCTTTTATCTTACGAACGAACTAAATATATCATGTTGTTTCTAAATAATAAATAGTTTTTTTAACTATTATTCGTTATAATTCGACATCTTTTTTAACGCGTCAAGTAACTTTACGATCTTATTTACTTAGCTGGTTATCCAAATTATACTATCCTTTGTCTTAATCGAAAAAATGGACCAACCGCCTCTAAAAAGAATGCGATCGGTCGTTTTTTTTAATCAAACACATGAATAAATGGTTCATCATTTGGATTCTGAACAACAACGCTTTCCGTATTACCAGATACAGACGTAATCGTAACACTCACCTTATAATTTCCTTGAAACCTTTGTTGCAGCTGACCTGCCACGTATTGCGAAAGCGCCACAATTTCAGCTTTCCCTTGAAAACGTAGTGGAATTTCGATCTTTAGTTCTTGAATCTGATTATCTACATAGCGCCCTTTCCCAACCACTCCTATATACGTATCAAAGAATGATTGAACGTCATCTTGAAAGCGTTGGAATTGATCTGCTTCATTCCGTGCTTCTTGATTCGCTTCACTTGAAGGGAATAGATAATAACGTTCGTTAATTCGTTGCCATCTATCTAGGTTGCTTCTTGGCTCTGCTTTTGCCCGACCAATGAAGTGACCAGGAATGACGGATTCACGAGGTTGTTCTTGAAACAATGCAAAAACTATTGGAATATCCTCAAACGCGCCTTCTTCCATTGACTCTGAACGAAGTCTCGTTAAAATTTCTGCGGCTATTCTCTGACCTTCTCGTTCAATCACATCATTCGGAATCGGCAGTTCATAAAAATTGTACCTGCCTTGCTCATCTTCCACACGAAAGTTATAGACACTATTCATCGAAAGCCCAATGACAATCCCACCAAGATTTAATTGACCGTTTGAGTTTTCAACAAGATAATTATGCTCCAGGATATGAGATAAGTAGCGAGGCTGACTTTCTTCACGTTCACGCATGGTCCCTTCTTCCCCAAGAGCCGGATTTAATCCTTGTGGATTGCTTTCCTCATCCATTCGCATAAGCCAACTGTTTAATGTATTTCGCTTAATAAATTGACCTTCTCTAAAAAAGTATCGATCTGGATCAAAATACTGCTGAGCAATTCGCGTTAAACCTATTTCAAGTTGATCTAAATCTAAGCGATTGTATACAACAGAGTTCCCAAATCCTCGTGATTCACCGTGTAAATAAGATCCATCATACAATACACTTTGATAGTAATTATCAGGCGTAATAATTTGCGGCACAACTTCGACTACTTGCTCTTGCTCATTTTCGTTTCTTTCCTCTACTACTTGATCCTCCTCAGGGCTAATTGGAAAACACCCCGATAAGAGTAAAAATGTAAGAATCAATATTCCCCATTTCTTTAACACACGATTCCCTCCTCTCACACGTCCTTTAAGTCAACACTTCTACTAACTTAGCTTCATCCCATATTTCTATATTGAGTTCCTCCGCCTTTGTTCGTTTTGAACCAGCATCTTCTCCTGCGATAACAAGATCTGTTTTCTTGCTAACACTTCCTGTTACTTTTCCACCAAGCGACTCAATTTTCTCTTTTGCTTCTCCTCTTGTCAGCTGTTCTAACTTTCCTGTTAGAACAACTGTTTTCCCAGCAAACGGACTATCCCCAACCTCTGATTCAGCCGGTAACTTCGGTCCTTTATACGTTACATTGACCCCAAGTGATTCTAGTTCATTCACTAAATCAAGCACTTCACTAGTTGAAAAATATCGTTTAATAGAGGCAGCCATCTTTTCGCCAA
The DNA here is from genome assembly GCF_000513095.1 of Halalkalibacter wakoensis JCM 9140. Lineage (GTDB taxonomy): Bacteria > Bacillota > Bacilli > Bacillales > Bacillaceae_D > Halalkalibacter > Halalkalibacter wakoensis. The sequence continues at coordinate 3,539 of NZ_BAUT01000086.1, read as the reverse complement.
TTTCGTTTACCGCAACCAATTCTTCTTCTGTGGCATCCGCCAATTTATGAATCGTTTCAAACTCCATCGCTAATGTTTTGGCCGCTTTTGCTCCAACAAAACGAATTCCTAACCCAAATAAAAGTCGCTCAAGTGAATTATCCTTTGTTTTTTCAATCGCTTCAAGTAAATTATCGACCGATTTTTCACCCATTCTCTCTAATTGAAGCAATTCCTCTCGCTTTAATTTATAAATATCAGCCACATCTCGAACAAGATCGTGAGCAAACAACTGACTAATCACTTTCTCACCTAATCCATCAATATTCATCGCATTTCTTGATACAAAATGAATAAGTCCTTCACGAATTTGAGCTGGACATTGAGGATTAATGCAGCGAAGTGCTACTTCCCCTTCTAAGCGCACTAACTCACTTTCACAAGCTGGACAATGTGTTGGCATAAGAAAGTCACGCTCTGATCCATCACGTAGTTCAGCGAGGACATTGACCACTTCAGGAATAATGTCACCGGCTTTTTTGATCACTACAGAATCTCCGAGCTTCAAATCCTTCTCACGAATTAAGTCTTCATTATGAAGGGACGCACGCTTTACAGTCGTGCCTGCAACGGTAACAGGCGTCAAAAGAGCAGTTGGAGTCACAACACCAGTCCGACCAATACTCAACTCAATATCTTCTAGCTTTGTCACTACTTCTTCTGCAGGAAATTTAAAGGCTGTGGCCCATCTTGGACTTTTCGCTGTGAAACCCATTTCCTTTTGCTGATCTAGACGATCAACTTTTATAACAATCCCGTCAATGTCATAAGGAAGTGTCGCTCTTTTTTCAACCCACTCTTCTGTATACGCAATCACTTCTTCAATGTTTGAACAGTGTTTGCTTTCATTGTTCACTCGAAAACCAAGTTCTCTTAGATACTCGAGACCTTCCATATGGGAATTTAGCTTTCGTCCTTCCAGATGTCCAATGGAATAAATAAAAATAGAAAGATTTCGTTTAGCAGCCAGCTTAGGATCTAGTTGCCGAAGCGAACCAGCTGCAGCATTACGAGGATTCGCAAACTTTTCCTCACCAGCTTGCTCCTTTAACTGGTTTAACGATTCAAACGATCCTTTTGGCATAAATGCTTCCCCACGGACCTCAATCGTAACGGGCTCTCGTAATCTAAGTGGAATAGCGGGGATCGTTTTTAAATTAGCTGTAATGTCTTCTCCAATTGTTCCATCGCCTCGTGTGGCACCACGTACGAACTTCCCACCTTCATACGACAATGAAACAGCCAGTCCATCAATTTTTAGCTCACAAATATAGCTAACATCTTCACCCACTAACTGCTTCACACGTCGATCAAAATCACGTAAATCTACGTCAGAGAACGCATTTCCTAGACTGAGCATCGGTGTTCGATGTTCCACTTTTTCAAAAAAAGGCAATGGTTCACCACCAACCCGAATAGAAGGTGAATCCTCACTATACAACTCAGGGTATTTTCCCTCTAATTTTATTAGTTCTTGCATAAGCGTATCAAACTCCGCATCTGAAACAAGTGGCTTATCGAGAACGTAATAATGATGCCCATACTCTTCTAATAATTTTCTGAGTTCTTCTATTCGGTTCTTTTCGTTTAATGGCTCCATAGGTTTCGTCCTTTCTTTTCTTACAGTCAAAAGTGACTGAAAACAATCCCTCAGTCACTTTCCTCTACATCTACTACTGCTTTGTGATCGGGGCAAACTTAGCAAACAATCGTTTCACGCCAGTTGGATTCGGAAAGGCAATATCCAGCTCTAATGAATCTCCAGTCCCTTTTAAACTAACAACCGTTCCAACTCCCCATTTTTTGTGTGCAGCTTTATCGCCAACACTCCATGAGAAATTCTCTCCACCTGTAGAAACCGTTGTTGGCCGGTCAATCGTCCTTGTTCTCTTCTGAACTGGTGCAGCGCTTTTGCTTGATGTTTTCATCCAGTTTGGTGCTTGTTTTTCTTCATTTAACGTCTCCAAACACTCGACTGGAATTTCTGCAATAAAGCGGGAAGGAGGATTTGTATTTGTACGCCCATACATCGTTCTAAGTCTCGCATTTGTTAAATAAAGCTGTTTTTCCGCTCTTGTAATTCCAACGTAAGCTAATCTACGTTCCTCTTGCATTTCCTCTTCTTCAAATAAGGAGCGGCTATGAGGGAAAATCCCTTCTTCCATTCCGATTAAAAAGACAAGCGGAAACTCTAACCCTTTTGCTGAGTGAAGTGTCATTAAGGTAATAGCATCTTTTGGCTTTCCTTCTTTTTCTTCATCAAGCTTGTCTATATCAGCAACCAATGCAAGATCCGTTAAAAAGGCAACGAGTGACTTATCTTCATTTTGCTTTTCAAATTCATTCGTAACCGTAATAAACTCGTCGATGTTTTCTAAACGGCTCTGCGCTTCAATTGAGTTTTCATTTTTCAGCATATCACGATAGCCAGTCCGCTCGAGGAGTTCTTCCACTAATTCTGTGACCGATAAATAATCTTGCATTTGTATCCAATGTCCGAGTTGCTCAGCGAAGTCTTTTAGCTTGGCTGCAGTTCTCCCTGTTAAACCAGTTTGTTCTACTTCTTGCAGAGCAGCAAACACAGAAATGCCTTGCTCAATAGCAAAAGCTCCTATTTTATCCATCGTTGTAGCGCCGATTCCACGTTTTGGTACATTAATAATTCGTTGCAAACTAATATCATCATCTGGATTAGCAATTAAGCGTAAATAAGCGAGAACATCTTTAATTTCTTTTCGATCATAGAACTTTGTTCCGCCAACAATGTTGTACTCTATATTAGACTTTACAAAAAATTCCTCAATTACACGTGATTGAGCATTTGTTCGGTAAAGGATAGCAATGTCAGAATAAGAATATTCATTCGTTTTCATCGCTTCTCTTATTCGTTCTACGACAAATTGAGCTTCCGATTGTTCAGTATCGGCTGCAAAATATCCAATCCCACAGCCTTGATCATTTTCCGTCCATAAATTCTTCTTTTTACGGTTAGAGTTGTTTTCAATAACCCGGTTTGCCGCTTGTAAAATTGTTTTCGTTGAACGGTAGTTTTGCTCAAGCAAAATGACCTTTGCATTCGGGTAATCTTCCTCAAATGAAAGGATGTTCGCAATATCTGCTCCTCGCCAACGGTAAATCGATTGATCCGAATCCCCAACGACACAAAGATTTTTATAACGTTCGGCGATCATATTAACGAGCATATACTGCGCACGGTTCGTATCTTGGTACTCATCAACAAGAATATATTGAAACTTTCTTTGGTAAAATTCCAACACTTCTGGTACCAATTTAAACAGATCAATTGTTTTCATAATTAAGTCGTCAAAATCAAGCGCATGATTCTTTTTTAATTGCTTTTGGTATTCTACATACACGTCAGAAACCGTTTGCTCGTATGGGCCAGTTGCCGTTTTCGCAAATTGATCTGGTTTTTTTAGCTCATTTTTCGCACTGCTAATGGACCCAAGAATGCCACGAGCTTCAAACTTCTTTGGATC
>NZ_BAUT01000087.1 GCF_000513095.1 Halalkalibacter wakoensis JCM 9140 | reverse complement strand
AATTTGTGTTGGAGGGAGATCGGCAAATTCTTCTTGTTTGACAACCTCGATAATTTCTTTTTTTTTCTTCCTCAGACAACTTATTTTTTGGAACAGGTCTTTTCGCAAAGGGACGCTGATCGACCTTAACCTCACCATCTGCGACCCAGCGCTCGTAGGTTCGTACACTAATATAAAGTTCCTCACAAGCCTTCGCTAACCGCGCACCGTTTTGATTGGCTTCTTGGATGAGTTCTACAGCTAATGCGCTATTTGATGGGCTAATCATTCTTCCTCGTCGTCCCCCCAAATCGCTTGGGCCTTTTTTCTGAGTAATAATAACGCCGCAGCTTCCGCTAATGCTTTCTCCTTCTTTTGAAGATCTTTTTCTAACTGTTTTGCCCGTTTCTGTTCTTCCTTTAACGCACCAGATAATTGCTTTGATTGATCATAGACTTGTCCGTTTGCCTGGAGACAAACGGATCGCCATGATTCAATCTGTTCACGGTACAATCCTTTTTTACGACAGTATTCAGCCAGTTCCGTTTCGTTCATCGCAAAGGTCTCCATTACGATTAAAAACTTATCTTGACTGGTCCATTTGTCACTTGTTTGTCCATTTCCAGGCGTTGGCACACCAGCTTCTCGTGCAGCCTTACGCCACTTGTACAACGTTGGTTCTGTGATGCCTTCTTCCTTCGAGATAGTAGCCACTGATTCGTTATGTGGTGGCATCATTCGTTTAACGATTGCTTCTTTTTGTTCCTTTGAATAACGCACTCCATTTTTTTCTTTCATATCGATCGACCTCCGTGTTATTTACTTAAACTATAACACTAAAGTATCCTATGACATCTATCCTAACAGAGGGGGCAATGCAAAAGATATATCTAAATTCATAGGTAATATTTTAAATGAATACTGTTCCTTTTCATTTTTATCTCTTAAGTAATCCCTTGATGAAAGTAGAACTATTTCCTTATCTTTAAATCTACTTTTTATCTCATTAACAGTAGTAAATGTCATAGCTTGTGCACCCTTATTAAATAACTCTCCACCAGTTATTAACACATATTTCCCCATCATTTCCTCCTAAATGTTTATCTATTTTTACAAGCGTATTTGCTTTATATTTTTTGAAACAATTTTTACTTTTAAAGTATTTTAGAGTATAAGAAGTAACTTGTTCTAAACTAATTCCTATTCTGTATGATTAATTCGGTCTTGTTTTTTACTACTGAATTACTTGGAATGGATTTGTATATTAGACAGTTAGCACCTATGACAACATTATCTCCAATTTCTACATTCGCAAGTATTACTGTATTACTCCCAATCCAACAATTTCTACCTATTCTTATTTCTCCAACTCTCATTCCTTGCTTGGAAATAGGTGTTTCTCTGTCCGCATAAACATGATTATGATCGTACATCTTTACATTTTCACCAAATAAACAATGATCATCAATCATAATTTTCCCTCTGCAATTAATTGAACAGTCGTTATTAAAAAAAACATTATTTCCAATAGATAATTTCCCACCATTAACATTTGGACTAAATCTGTTTCGAATAGTAACATTTTTTCCTATTGTAACGTTAGATTCAAATACTTTTAATAAAAATAATTTAAATTTACTTTTTACCTTGAGTTTTATTTTTCTTATTAATAACAATTGATAATCACCCTATATAGATGTATATTTTTTTAAAGGTTGTCTGCAACTATAAAGACTTTGAAAATTGCCATGACTTAGTGCCATCAGGATAGCCAAAATTAACAGGCGCCTGCAATCAGCTAGTGATACCAGATTATCACTTTACACAGAGCCTCAAGGGCATAGATTCCCAAGCTAAAAGCCAGCATTCATGAGGCTAGCTTAACCAACAGGGCTATTATGACAGCCTCCCCATTTATAAAGAGCACGTCTAGTTTGTTAACGTATACTAGGTAGTTCTTGGTTATAGTAGAGGTAGCACTTTATATAGATGTATTCAGTGTCTTACATCTTCCTTGATAAGAATACAGATTTATATACATTGAAGCACAGTATTAACTTATAGTTTTTCTAGCTGTAAAAATAATTTTAATCATTGTCAAAAAGTATCTAAAGTCCAAAACCATTAACATCATAAAACTAGAAATATATTTAAATGTTATATCCCATTTTTTTTCAACAATAGCATATGCAAAGATTCTTGCTCCTGAACGACATTTTAATTTAAGTGAAACATCACTTTTTCCACTAATATAGTTTTGATTAAACTTCAGATTACCACGTAAACGTTTTAAAGTATTTAATGATATTCTATCATTATTTGAAACTCTATATCTTACTAAGCAGTCGTCAATGTAATCAACCTTATAATTCTTAGTAATCCTTACGTAAAGATCTAAATCTTGTCTAGATTCTAAATTTTCATCCAAACCGTTAACTTCTATTAGTACATCCCTTCGAATTACTACTGCACTAAACCCTCCTAAATAATTCTTATATAGTAAATCATAATAAATCTCGCCCTTCTTAATTGGATAATACCTTTTTATCTCTTTTCGACTTTCAAAATTGTAACTAATATAACCACTATACAAGATAGCTATTTGATCGTCTAAACAACGTATACTGTTATAAAATAAATCTAGTTTATTTGGCAAAAAGCAGTCATCATCGTCTAAGAACGCTATCCATTTACCTTTCGCATATTTAATTCCAGTATTTCTAGCACCTCCCCACCTTGGTTTAGTTTATTCTTGTATAATTTAATCCTGTCATCTTTAAAACTCTTAACTATTTTCTCTACTTCATTATTTGAATTATCGTCATCTATAATTATTACTTCGTAATTGTTATACGTTTGATTTAATATACTCTCTACCGCTGCCTTTAATAGTCTAGGTCTTTTATAGGTTGGGACCACAACACTAAAAAAAGGAGTATTTTCCAATTTCAAAACCTCCATTTCTTCAAATATTTCGCTTTTTTTTAAACTACTTAATTTCTCTAGGCCACATTTTCCTTTTTAAAGACAATTGATACCCAACTAAAATCGCAAAGAATACATGTATATATAAGACAGAATAACTAGGTGCCGCTAAGTCTGAAAGCAATAAGGATATAGTTAAAGTATACATAAATGGTTTAATGTATTTTGGTAGCTTAAAGATATTATAAATGAATATAATATAAAAAATATAAAACATAATTAACCCTATAATTCCTAAGGATGACAGTAGCTCAATAAAATTATTATGTGAATATAGACCAGTTCCACTAACAAATGAATAGTTACCAGTACCCCAGCCTAAGATAGGCTTTTCCTTAAATAAATTTATCCCAATCTCTACTAAAGATTCTCTAGTTGAATCCAATGACTGACCGTTAAGAAAATTTGTAACTGATTGTTCTAATCTATATCCGATAATCCCATATAGTTCAGGAACATTAATAATAAGGTAACTTAAAATAAAACTTACAATAGATGCAATGCCTAATGTACTAAATGTTTTTCTTAGGTTTTTCGAATTAAGAACCCCATAAACAAAAAGACTTATCAATCCAATAACAAATGAACGTCTAGAGCCTAGAAATAATATAGAGGTCAGAAAAAGAAGAATAGAAATTATATAAAAGATTTTAACTTTACCTTTTTTAATAGAAAATAAGAATAAACATAAAATTGTGCTTAATGTGAACTTCATTGATATAGTATTTACTTGTAGTCCTAAAATATGTGCTCTCTTATTGGCAACCATTTCCCAAAAAGGGTAATCCATCAATATTCTTAATAACATTATTAAGTTTGAAACAATAATTACGTTTAATACCGCAAACACTTTCTGTTCATTATCCACCCACATGCTTAATAATGAACAAATAATTATAATTTGAATAACCTTAATTGAATCCTGTAGTGCTAATTCTGTGCTTTGTGCCCAAAAAACTGAGGATAAACATAGTAAGGCGAATAAAAAACCCCAAATGACATAAAAATTCAAATTTATTCCAGATCCAAGAAGTTTTTGTATAAGTAAAACTAATATGAATAATAATGGAGATAATAACATTAATATAGTGTCGCCAGGGAATGCAAATATAGCAAGCATTAGAATTATAATCACCACAAATGAAGTTTTTTCTGAGAAAGAAGATTTATTATTTAATTTTAACTTCATTAAAATCCTCCAATGTATAACCCTAAATATTAATTTTTAGCTACTGTCTCATAAAAGTTAATATTTCTTATGGTCTAATTTAATTTGTTACCTAAATCATCTTTTAAAAGCTAAACCAAAATAATTAATTAGCATTCAACTTTAATTTTTATTGAAACATCAAAACAAGGAAAAATTTTAATTGAAACGATGGTTTATATATCTAAACTCAATAATAGAAGTCAATTCTTTTCACAAAGTTCATTTTTTATGAGTCACTAATAAATTTCAGAGGGACACATAAACAGGGCTAGTTATTTAACTGTTTTAATAATAATGTCCTGCAGATCATTTACATATTTTTCCATAAGGAATTTGTTTTCTATTGTTTTTCTTCCTTCAATCCCCATTTGACGTAATTTGGTCTTATCAATAAGCATATATTCAAGAGCTTCCGATAAAGCATTTACATCTCCTGGTTTTATAAGCATACCATTTGCTTTATGTTCAATGATTTCCCCTGTACCGGCAACATCAGTTGCAATCACTGGGCAACTGCAAGCTAATGACTCTAGTACAGTTCTGGGTAAACCTTCACTATATGATGGAAGAACTATTAAATCTAATTCTTTCATAATACTTAAAACATCTTGTCTCCAACCTAGAAAATAAACGTAATCCATCAAATTATTTTCAGTAATTATTTCTTTTATTTCTTCCAAATATCTAATTTCCGAATCATTTAATATATCACCAATAATTAAAAAATCGAGTTTTATCAAGAACTAAACTTTTATTCTTTTGTAATTGAACAATAGAATTTATTAAATCTTTTTGGCCTTTTCTTGGTTGAATCGAAGCGATAATTCCAACTAAATTCATATCAAATTCAATAGAGTACTGCTTTTTTAATGAATTATCTGAAACAACTTGGTCAACAGAATCTAAATCAATTCCTGTATAAACTGTTCTAAATTTATTTTTTGAATTCCATATATATTGAGCATTAAAAATCTTTTTTACATTATCAGCAATAACAACAATTTTATTAGCTATATTTGCTCCTATATGATTAAAAATCCCAAGCCTTTTATCAATTCTTACATACCATAACACAGGAATCCCCGATAACTTTGCTGCTAAACCACATGTTAAGATTGAGCGAATATCATTACAATAAACCAAGTCAATATCTCTATTTTTTTTAAAATACTTTATATAATTTTTTATATATTTACCTATGCCTAATAGCATTTTAAACTTCTTATTTATGCCACCTTTTCTTAATTCCGAGCCAGTTCTATTTAATTCCTCTGGATAATTCACTATCTCAACAGTAATGTTTCTATTCTCTAGTTCTTCAGTAAATATACCTATCGGGGGTTAATACAACTATTTCCAACAATTCTTTATCAGCATTAATTAAAAAATTATATAAAGATTGTTGTGCGCCATAAAAGATATTATAACCTGATTCACAAAATACAACTTTTTTTCTCATCATCTCTACTCCTTGATAAATAACCAATGGTTATTATTTAACATCTACTACGTATAAAGCCCTTTTCCCTTCATGGACTGAATCAAAGCATATACTAGTTGTTTTTCTATTCCACCTTGGATGTAAATCACACCTGAAATCATTATCATATTTAAAAGGTGCAAAAACAGTAGCTAACATTTTCACTTCACCATTTTTTATAATGTAGACTTTTGCTTTCCTCGCCCTATCAGGATAGGTATCTGTAACAACCATACTTCCATCTGGAGAATAACTTGGGTGCCCATCTGAAGATAATTCAGGCCATTTTCTTTGGTATTCTTTAGATTTATCTTTCATAAGGTAATAACCATTTCCAGTAGAAGTTTTATGGGCATAAGCTACAATTTCTGAATCGTTCTTCCAAAAACAATGCGAGGTCATATTATCATCATTTAAATTGTACATCTCTGTCCCATCGGAATTAGCTGTGACCAATCTAGTATATTTTCTAGTACCTTCAAACCATCTATGAAGTATCATAAAACGACTTCCAGAAGGATTTATCATTATATGGTTAACTTTATGCTCTGCTTCCTTCATTTCTAATCTTGTTTCAAATTGCGCAAAATCAGTATATTTCAGTAAAGGTTTTACTTCACCGGTTCCAAGTTCTATTTTCCAAATACAAGGCATATCTGGACACTTCTCATCACTAGTAGTCTCGATTAGATTTGAATATCCATAACCTTTGCGGAGCCTGTGAAGACGTGAAAAATCGAGTGTAAGAGCAAACTTACCATCCTGTGAAACACTATAAACAGGCATGTCTATTACTCTCTCTTCATTTGTTCTTATATTTAGAATTACTGAACAATATTCCCCGTTTCTAAAGTCGTTAAAAATGATTCTTTCAGAAAAATCTGGTCCAAGCCATTGCAGCATGCATCCCTGTTGTACATTCCAAGTTCTTGTATGTCCAATTACTTTAAAGGAATTATTATCTTGAGTATCGAATAAAACGATCTCTGCAGATTCTTTGGGAGCTACAGATTTATTTGTTTTTTTTACTCTTAAACACAGCATATATCTATCTGAAGCATCCCAAGGCGATTTATCGTAATATCCAAAAAAATACTCCATTCCATCTTGTGGTGAAATTCTCTTTATATCCCCTTCAAACTTAACTTTAGAAGAGATTGCATACATAGAATATTGATATATCCTTTTAATTACCCTTTTAGCTACTGGTATTCTGTTTAAGAACATATTAATTTTATTTTCAATATTCATAGTTCCCAGTTCCCACTCTCTCATTTAATATGTGTTTTTCTAAGGAATGTATTTGATAACCATTCAAGAAACCATAGCGGGGCTAGAAAAACGATTATTTGACTTGTTGTTACCACAATCAAGTCAAACAAGCTTGAATATCCCAATTTCCAAAAGTTATATATCATGCTTATATAACTTTTGCATTTCTCCCAACTTTTCCTTCTCTTAAGGTTATCTTCATTGGCACGAAATAGTACCAAAGCTTTACCAATATTTGCAGCAATATACCCACTATTCAACATACGAACAAACAAATCCAGATCCTGATTTCGTCTATATTTACCATAACCACCACAACATAAAACTTCAGATTTTTTATACATAACAGTTGGGTGATTAAATGGATTCCTTCTTCTTGAAAACTTCAGTATATCTTTATGGCTTGTTGGCACGACTCTCGAAGAAACAATATCATTAGGGTCTTCGTAAAACTCATCAATGATTGCGCCAACTATACTTAAATTGCTATTATTAATAAATTCTTGAACTTGCAATTCACATCTTTCTCTAACAGAGATATCATCCGCATCCATTCTTGCGACTAGTTCATTTCTGCACTGTTTCAAGCCCTCATTTAGTGCACTTCCTAAGCCTACATTATTATTTAAAGGAACTATAGTAAACATATTAGGGTAAAATAATTCATATTCTTTAATCACTTCATTAAGTTCATCGGTAAGCTTACCATCCTTAACAATTACAATCTGATTAGGAGGTAAAGTCTGATTTATCATGCTCTCTATACTTGTTCTGAAGTAGGTTGGATTTTCTTTATGATAAACTGACATTAATACACTGTAGTCTTTTTCAAGCATTAGTCACTACACTCCATATTTTCCGTCAATTGAATTGACTCTATAAATTTATTTACGTTGTACTCCTTTTTATACTCAGACATCCTCTTTTCATAGATTAAGTCACCGAATACCTTATTAAGTGTTCGAGTTTTTAGCAATCTTAAGAATGGATTAAACAGCCTAGTCATCAAAACCTTCTTTCCATGAACTTCAGCAATCGTCCTGACCATCTCACTTGTACTCACATACTCACTATTTTGAGGAAAAAACATTCCACTATTACAATCATCAATTAATACCTTTACAAACTCAGATAAATTATCTATATATATCATACTACGCTTATTATTTATCTCGGGAAATATTGGTACTTTTAATGCAAGGTTTGCTAGCCTTGGATAATTACCTTTACAGCCCTTTCCATATATCATCGGGGGGCGTAAAATTGCAACATTAAATTTTTCATCATTTAAAGGTTTTATCATTTCCTCAGCCTGCATCTTAGACTTCCCATAATGACTTTTAGGATTAAGTCGAGAATTTGCGTCAATCATACCACTATCAATCCCATAGACACTCATAGAACTCAAAAATACAAACTGTTTAACGCCAGCATTTTTTGCCTTTTGAGCAACTTCGAAAGCCAAGTCACGGTTCACCTTATAATAAAGATCTGCATTTTTCTTTGTTTCCTTTATATGTGCTATCCAGCCACATGAGACACAACATCATACTCTGAGAAGTCTTTTTCCTTCCACGATTCGTTTCTTAAACTAATCGAATCTATTGAATATCTATCGGAATGGTTTCCAAGCCATTTCTCTAAGTTCATACCCACATAGCTATTTTTACCTGTTATCAGTATCTTTTTCATTTGGAAGTACTCTCCTTACTACTCGCGATTTCTTTCTTCGCTGTAGTTCCAGTCCCACCTTCAACAACACCGTCACTTTTAACAACACTAACTATGGTCCCGAAGAAGCACTTTACATCCATCCAGAGGCTAATCTTCTCAACGTACTCCCCATCCAACTTCGCTTTCACTTCAATAGGAAGCTCATCTCTACCATTAATCTGTGCCCAACCTGTCAATCCAGGAGGCACATCATTAGCACCATATTTATCCCGTTCAGCAATCAGATCATACTGATTCCATAGTGCTGGTCTTGGCCCAATAATACTCATCTGTCCCACAAAAATATTCCAAATCTGCGGAAGCTCATCAAGTGAGGTCTTTCTCAGGAATTTACCCATCCTTGTGATATACTGTTCTGGATTACCTAATAAGTGAGTAGGAGTGTCCTTCGGTGTATCTATTCTCATGGTACGGAATTTCAATATATTAAAATGGGTCTTGTTGCTTCCTACACGTTTTTGCTTAAATAAGACGGGACCTCTTGAATCCACCTTAATAGCAATTATTAGAATTAAAAAAATGGGTGATAAGACAATAAGTCCTATTAAAGAAAGAATAATATCTATCAATCTTTTAACCTTCATATACATCCAGCTACACTCCTTAAAAATTTGATCTTTAGTAGATTAGGACTTAATTAGAATCTGTTATTCTTCCATTCCAAACAACTACTAAACCACTAAAATTGTTATCTACTACTGATAGCCACCTCGTAATACCTATTCAATCTACCAAGCAAATACGAATTAGATATTTACTGTTTTAGCACTTCAAACCGAGTTTCTTCCTATTATATATACCATTCAATCAATCTATAAATCTCACTAAAAACACCTCAAACCCTTATCCCGAAAGGTTTCTAGCACTCAATCTAACTGCGATAGTCAGTTCCTTGATTTCATTCAATCTTTTTTCCATTTATAGGAATATGAAAAGCCCGTCAAATCAACGTTTTCAAAATTATAATTTCCATATTTTAGGTTAAAATTGACCCTTTTATCTTTTTCGATTGATCAAATAAGAGTATGCTCTTTAGATGAAATCAATATATTGTATTAAATGTGTGATTTAAAGCTAATTCCAATACTACATATTGTGATAATCTAGCTACGATAGTCAGTTCCCACTAAATACACAATCAAACGAACTTTTTCTGATTTCTTAGGAACACAGGAACAAATCCATAAAAAACGCTGTAGTATCAACGTTTCTAGCTGTTCCTATCTTTTTCGATAAGAACAAAAGCTATTAGTAAGTGCTTTAATCCTTGTCTAAACACTATACTCACGTCTCAATCCCCAATCAATTATCACCATTCAATAAACATTTAATTCCATTTTGTAACCTATCCATTTATGATTGAATGATGTTACCTACACCTTTTTCAAACACTTAAATGTACTTAAAAAGTGCCTCAAATCCTTGGTAAATCTATCATTCTATAACTATATCTTAATAGCGTTCTCCCTTCCTCAAGTCCATTCAATATTTTTCCATATTTTAGGTTACCAAAAACCCCGTCAAATCAACGTTTTCCAAAATCCAAATACCTGATTTTAGCCATTTTATCTTTATATACTAACAAAATGGTACTATGTTAAATAGATAATACCCATATATTGTATAATCCCGTGGATTTTCATTAATTTCAACACAATATGTTACGGTCATCTCTTAACCATTCTCCCTTCCCCTCCCCCACTCAATCCACCCTAAAAAAACGGACACCGCACCCCCACCATCATCCTCTCCCTCACACCCCTCACACCCACCAACCTCATTCTCAACAACATACTGAGAAAACACCAATTCCGAGTGCTCCACATCCTCCAAAACAAGCCACCTCTCATACCCACGCTCAACATGCATCACATTCACCCCACACACATCCTCCTCCGCCTTCTCAATTACCCCAATAAAAAGCGGAACCGCAATAGCTGCGATGATTCCGATCATAACCACGACGACAAGAATCTCAACCAATGTCAGTCCTTGCTCTCTTCTCATACTAACAAATAACTTTCGTGGAACTTTTGGAATCATCACATAGCCACCTTTCTTTTTTAGTAAAGCGTTTAAGGAGACAACACACACGTATCTGTCTTGAAGATCGTCCACTCATCCTAACTCCATTATCCCTCTTCCTTCTTGATCCAATTTGATCTTTTTATGAGAGACACGTAATCCATTTACAATTGTAAGCTGATTCTCTTTCCAATCTGAATAAGGAGGTTTAGTCATTTTTACTCCAACTGGCTGTCGATAAAGTCCAGGGCTTGGACTTTGAGTAAACAGTTTTGATTCTCGGTAGACCGTGTACACTTTGACTTCAGAAAACGCTGGTACATCTAGTAAGCCTCGTAGCATGTCAGCATGCAGGAGGCCTCCATCAAACTGTAATTTTGCTTTTTTCCAAGCCTTTTCTGTAACGGTCTTTTTGCATTCAAAGATATGCAAGATCCAGCCTTGGTCTGGATTTTCTTCAAAGACAATCCCATCTGGAGTATTTTTTGTCTTCAAATAAGAAAAGCCATTTCCTGATTTGATCACAAAGGAAATGGCCTTATACTTTAATTGAATGGTTAATTCCGCTTCGCCGCTTTTTTCTGTCTCCACAACTTTTACCGTTCCACCATCAGCGTAATCATAAAAGGTCGGTTCCAATTGTTCAAGATTCTTCATCATCATCACCTATTTGTAAGTCATATGTTTCCTCGTTCAAATCAAAAATGACTTGGTTAAACGTTTCAGCTGGAAATCCATTATCTGTTACCTCAAGCTCTTCAATGATGGTTTTGACCTCCGTTCGTTTAAACTGATAGGCACGCACATGAGAAGAGTTTAATACATCTTCTTCTACATATCCATAACGATCCATCAATTCTTGACGATTCGGATGTTTAGCTAACTTCATGACATTGTTTATTTGTTGAAAGAGAATATCACTATGAGTTGTTAACCATACCGGAATACCCCGATTCACTAATTTCACTAACGCAATGGCTAAAATCCGTTGAACACGAGGATGCAAATGAGCCTCCGCTTCTTCAAAAAATAACGACTTATACGTCGTTTTTGACTTTAAAAATAAAATCAAAGGAGATAGTTCCGTTACAAGAGATGATGTTAGATAAAGTGGCATCGGACGCTCTTGTTCATGAGGCTGATAATAAAACGTAGGAATGACACCATTTTGTTGTTTCATTTCCCCTTTTAAAATCTCCCTTTCGATAAATTCGCCGATATCCTCATATTTCGATTTCGTTGATTCATCAAGTTTCAGTAGCCCTTGCAGAAACCGGTATACTGGTAAGGTAAACTGAAGGCGCGGATCATCCTGTTTTTCATGAATGGCCATCTCCATCATATCCTGAACTAACGTTTTATAGGTCAGCATAAACCCAGTCCTTGAAGCAGGTAAATAGAGAGCCTCTCCTATGGCACGAGTATTCGAAGCTGTACTGTCACCTGTTGGATATAATGGTGAACTTAATTGATCCATTAACAGCTTCCATGTCACATATTTAGCTATTTTGTATCGTTCACTTGCTAAGTTCTGACTTCGTTCCGAATACGGAATGCGAATGTAATGTTTGCCACTTGAATAGCGAAACATCTCACCGTTACGTTTTTCTTCAAATTTGATTTCTAGTGGTTTGGTTCGTTTGAAATTCGTGATGGCCAGATACCCAATATCGAGACGACGTTGAAAAACTCGATTTGTCAATTCCTTCTTTTTCTGTTTTAAAAGATCGTTAAACCAGTCAACAAACACTTGAGCCTCTTCATTCGTAATCGATGTTTTCTTCCCCATAATGTGGACAAGGTACTGGTCCACTTCTTTGTACACTTTACTCGACGGTGGGTCGTTTGGAAATAACTTTCTAGCTTCAGTTAACACGCCCCAAAGCAATGTCATCACATAACTTTTGCCACTGTTATTGTCACCAACAAATAACATGAGCGGCGCAATTTCAACTGAACCACTTTTGATCTTGCCAAAATCACGAAATGATAACCTCCAAGATTGTTCCATACGACCACACCTCCTCATCTTCTTCTCATACCAGTATATACAAAACTCGCTAACATATACAGCAAACAAGAAAAATCAATGATAGATTGCTAGCTTACTTCACTGCCTTCAACGCCAACTCCCGCACCCGAAAATTCGCAATATCCAACAACTGCTCCCGTAACTCCTCACGACTCAACCCTTCAAACCGCTCCACCAGCTCATACGTCACATTAATATTCACCTCAGGCGTTTTCCCACGGTAAATCTTCGGATACACCTGCTCATTATGAACTTCATCTTCTCCTAGCAATTCCTCAAACATCTTCTCCCCAGGTCTCATTCCTGAGAATACGATCGGAATCTCCTCTTCTGTATATCCAGAAAGCTTAATCAAGTTACGAGCTAAATCGACAATCTTCACCGGCTCCCCCATATCAAGGACAAACACTTCGCCACCTTCAGCAAGTGCCCCCGCTTGAAGGACGAGTCTTGATGCTTCTGGAATCGTCATAAAGTACCGAACCATTTCCGGATGGGTGACTGTTAATGGCCCACCGTTTTGAATTTGTTGTTTAAATAGTGGAATCACACTCCCGCGGCTTCCAAGTACATTCCCAAATCGAACCGCGACGAATCTTGTCTCACTAATCATGTCCATATGCTGGACAACCATCTCCGCTATACGCTTCGTTGCTCCCATCACACTCGTTGGGTTTACGGCTTTATCTGTTGAGACCATAACGAACGTATTCACTTTTGCTTCACTTGACGCTTCGGCTACATTTCGTGTTCCGATCACATTGTTTTTCACCGCTTCTTCAGGGTTGCGCTCCATTAATGGAACATGTTTATGAGCTGCGGCATGGAAGACAACGTGTGGTTGTCTGTTAAACATGATCGAAAACATTTTCTCACGGTCTTGAACATCAGCTATTTCTGTGGAAATCGTCAAATCTGGTGCTGTTCGTTTTAGCTCCATTTCAATCGAGTAAATGCTGTTCTCTCCGTGACCGAGCATAACCAATTCTTTTGGTGCAAACATCGCAATTTGACGGCAAATTTCCGATCCGATCGAGCCGCCAGCACCTGTGACAAGAATCGTTTTTCCTTTAATGTATTGTTCAATTCCGTTAATATCAAGCTCAACGGGCTCACGTCCAAGCAAGTCTTCTACTTCGACATCACGGAACTGATTAACCGATACTTTTCCAGACATAATGTCTTCAATACGTGGAAGAATTTTTGTTTTTGCTTTTGTTTTGGAACATTCTTTAAAAATGACGTTTAACTCTTGTTTCGAAAGGGAAGGGATCGCTATAATGATATGTTCAATATTTAACTTTTCAACCGTTGCAACAATCGCTTCGACGCCACCGACAACCGGTAAGTCTAATAACTCAAGATGCTGCTTCGTCAGATCGTCGTCGATAAAAGCGACTGCCTGCATGTCTGATTCGTGACTTTGTTGAAGCTGCCTCGCAACCATCGTACCCGCAGCACCGGCACCGATGATGAGCGTGTTTTTCTGATTTTTTCTTGGTTGAATGTAATGGTCTCTATATAATCTCCAAGAAAAACGCGATCCCCCAATAAAGAGGATATGCATCATCCACGTGATCGCGAGCGTTCTTAACGAAATCGCTTGGAAGAACAAAAGCTGTACGGCTCCGGTTAACACTAAAGAGAATGTCACAGCTTTAAAGATTCCCATTAATTCTGAAATACTCGCATACTGCCATACTTTATGATAAAGCTTGTAGCGATTCGCAAAATAATGGTGACCAATTAACAACGTGACCGCACTCACAACCATCATCATCGTAAAAGGACTTGACTGAGGAATTAATAAGAAATTACTAATAAAAATCGCGGTTAACACGATGATCGAATCTACCATCATTAAGGATGCTACTCGTTTTCGATAAGACATATTTTTCCTTCTCCTTCCGAATGAAAACTAAATGAACGTTCTAAAGCACTAACCTATGACTCTTCTAAGAAGAATAATAGGTTAAGGCTTTAAAACCTTAACCTACTTTACCCTGCCTTATAGAACAGCTTTACTCTTGCGCAAAAGCTCTTCCATTTCTTTCAGTAATGGTTGACTAATCTCTTCATTTTGAAGAGCAAACTTCAATGTCGTCAAAACAAACCCTAACTTCTCCCCCACATCAAAACGCTCACCTTCAAAATCATACGCATACACATACTGTTGTTCATTTAAACGCGCAATCGCATCCGTTAATTGAATCTCCCCACCTGCACCGGTTTCTTGATTTTCTAATAAAGAGAAAATCTGCGGTGTTAACAAGTAACGACCCATGATCGCTAAGTTAGAAGGTGCGGTGCCTTGTGCTGGCTTTTCCACAAAGTTGCTAACTTGATACGTTCGCCCGTCTTGTGAGATTGGATCAACAATTCCGTAACGGTGTGTTTGATCATCCGGAACACTTTGAACACCAATGACCGATGTACCTGTTTGGTTATACACATCAATCAATTGCTTCGTACACGGCGTATCCGCTTGAACAATATCATCCCCAAGCAATACCGCAAACGGCTCATCGCCAATGAAGTTACGCGCACACCAAACGGCATGTCCAAGTCCCTTAGGCTCTTTTTGACGAATATAATGAATATCCACTTTCGAAGCCGCTTGTACTTTATCTAATAGCTCAAACTTCTCTTTTTCAATTAAATTTTGCTCTAATTCAAACGCATGATCAAAATGATCCTCAATCGCACGCTTTCCTTTACCTGTGACGATAATGATATCTTCAATCCCAGATTCAACCGCTTCTTCAATAATGTACTGAATCGTCGGTTTGTCGACGATAGGCAACATTTCTTTCGGCATCGCTTTTGTCGCCGGCAAGAACCTTGTCCCTAATCCGGCCGCCGGAATAATCGCCTTACGAACCTTTTTTTGCATAAAAAAACCCCCTATTTTGTAAAGTGTCTTTTACTAGCTATTATCATAAAAATTATTAATAGAAATATCGTTTTCCCTCTTAGTGAAATGAAGCGCAATGCAACGATCACAGCACATCCACCCAACCCATAAACGCCACAAAGACTGTGAAAAGCCTTAGATTCTTGTCATGGAATAACATTCTCCCTCTAAGTGGAA
>NZ_BAUT01000088.1 GCF_000513095.1 Halalkalibacter wakoensis JCM 9140 | reverse complement strand
ATCCAAAAACTGGAGCAGCAAAGAATAGAGCTGCTAGGAATGTTAATAGAAAAATAAATTTATTCATAAAATGATCCTCCTAATTAATTCTTTTGTTATCTTGTATATTTTATCTCTATGAACGCATGAACTAGATTAGTATTACAATTTGTTTACATAGAGATTACAACTAAGAGAAGGGAGGGGAGGATACATAGTGTGAAAATACTAGAATAAGATGAATGAGCTGAAGCTTATTAGGTTCAGCTCACTTATATAGGTTTTAATAAGGATCGGAAGGATGTCCCATTTCTTTCGATTGTTCCACCGCTTCTTCCATTTTCGTATCTTGGTTTGTTCCTGCTTTTTCAAGACCTTCGCGAACTCTTCTACCGTATTCTTCGTCACATTGGCTAAAGATATCTACCATTCGCTCTTGAATTTCTTTTCGACAGGTAGATAATGCTCCGACAAGATTGGAGATTAATTCATCTCGCTCCCAATCACTAAACCTACGATAGGTTTCACCAGCTTGACCGAAGTTGTTCTCACGAGAAATTTTCTCCCGTTTGACATTTCCTTCTACGTACGGTTCATGTTCTTTTCCTGGATTCTTCGCTTCTTTTAGACCACCAATAAGAGAAGGTTCGTAATTAACATGCGGATCCTGGTGCTTACCAAAGTCCGTTCTAAAATCCATTTGACCGGCTTCTTGGTTCGTTGCAACATGTTTTTTTGCTTTGTTAATTGGTAGTTGTAAGTAGTTTGATCCAACACGGTAACGTTGAGTATCAGAGTAAGAGAACGTACGACCTTGAAGCAGCTTATCATGAGAGAAGTCCAGGCCATCAACAAGTACTCCTGTACCGAACGCCGATTGTTCCACCTCTGCAAAATAATTTTCAGGGTTTTTGTTTAAAACCATTTTCCCGACTTTATGCCAAGGATAATCGTCTTTATACCAAAGCTTCGTAGGATCTAACGGATCAAAATCTAACTCAGGATGCTCACCGTCTTCCATAATTTGAACATACAGTTCCCATTCAGGATAGTCACCTTGTTCAATTGCTTTATACAAATCAAGTGTCGCATGGTTAAAATCACTTTTTTGAATTTCATCTGCTTCTTTTTGAGTTAAATTTTTAATTCCTTGTACGGGCTCCCAGTGATACTTGACTAACACGCCTTTTCCTTCTTCGTTTACCCACTTATACGCATGTACTCCCGAACCTTGCATTTGACGATAATTTGCCGGGATGCCCCATGGAGAAAACAAAAATGTAATCATGTGAGCAGATTCTGGAGTTTGACACAAAAAGTCAAACATACGTTCCGGATCATGTGCATTTGTGACTGGATCAGGTTTAAATGAGTGAACCATATCAGGGAATTTTAATGGATCGCGAATAAAGAAGATCTTCAGATTGTTCCCAACTAAATCCCAGTTTCCATCCTCTGTATAAAATTTAATTGCAAATCCTCTTGGATCTCGTAACGTTTCAGGGGAGTGGCCACCGTGAACGACTGTTGAAAAACGAACAAAAACAGGTGTTTTTGCATCTGTATTTGTAAAGACTTTTGCTCTTGTATAGTTTGAGATTGGTTTACCATCTACTGTGCCATATGATTGAAAGTATCCATGAGCTCCTGCACCACGAGCATGTACGACTCGTTCTGGCGTTCTCTCACGATCAAAGTGGCTAATCTTTTCTAAAAAGTCATAGTTCTCTAATGTCGTTGGACCTCTATTTCCAACTGTACGAACACTTTGATTGTTCGTAACAGGATGTCCTTGTCGGTTCGTTAAGGTTTCTTCCGATTCATTGTGTTGATTTTGATCACTCATTCATAAACCTCCTAAAATCAATTCATATGAAAGTATTTCCATAAAATGAAGGAATATGTAAGGTGTACAGTAAAAATATAGAAAAAATAGAAAGTCTTTGTCATTTCTTAAATAAAAAATACGCTGCACCTTAGAGGGGCAACGCATTTTTGGACACGTAATATGAAAAACCTATTCAGTAAAATAAATCCGGTTCTTTCCTGAGCGTTTCGCGTGGTAAACAGCTTGGTCAGCAAGTTGAATGACTTCACCCATAGTTGAATTTCCTTCACAATGCCAAATAGCCCCACCAATAGTACAGCCAACTGAGATGGAATGTTCATCTATGTAGTAAGGCTCATTAACCATAGAAATGATTCTTTCACCAACAATTGTCCCATTTTTAATTGGTGCGTTTTCATTTGTTAAGACGATCATAAATTCATCGCCACCAATACGAGAAATAAACTCTTCATTTCGTACATTTTGTTTTAGACGCTGACTAACTTCTTTTAACAACTGATCACCGGTGTCGTGTCCCCATTGATCATTTACCTTTTTAAAGCCATCTAAATCTAAATACAGAATAGTAAGAGTGTTGTACTTATGAATAACTTTCTCAAAATAAGCAGTTAGAGCATGTCGATTGGGTAGCCCAGTTAATTGATCATGATGTGCTACATCTTCCATTTTCACAAGAGCTGTTTCCGTTTTGGATAGCGCCGCAAGAAGATTTCGAAGGGAGTCTGACAAAATTTCAATTTCATTAATCCCTTTGTATTTTGGAACTTCAACATTTTCTCCTTCTTTGATCTTATTAGCTACTTTTGTAATTTCGTTTAAAGGTCTTGTTACCTGTCCTGCCAGAAACCATCCTAGCACTGCAAATAGTAAGATAAGAACCAAAGCATAGGAGATAAGATCATGTAATAATTTCTGAGCAGGGGCATAAGCAGCTTCCAATGGTTGTCTAACTAGAATGGTCCAGCCTAAGCCTGGGTAATTTTTATAGCCTTCAGTCAAGACATAGCCTGTAAGATATTGATGATCATCCCATGTTTCAAGCACCCAACCATGCTGATGCTCTTTCGCTAATTCAACACTATTTACATTCAAAACGTGCCCAATCATTTCAGCAGGGCCGAGAAGAACATGATCATCTTGTTTACTTACAATAATAAATTCAATATTACTACGATTTTGTAAGGTATTTAACATGGATTCTTCTACTTCTTTAACCCATTCCCAGCTTAAATGAGCAGCTAATACACCAATAAATTGATTATTTGAGTCGAATATAGGTGTACTAATATCAACAAACTTCATTGGCTCTCCTGTTGGATTAGGTAATAACTCAGCAAGAAGAACCGCTTCATGGACATCTCCTATAAATGTTGTCGTTTGTGCTTCTGTATAAACGGGCCTAGCTGATATATCAACACCTCGAAGAATACCATCAGTTGAAGCAAGAACGACACCATCTTTGTCTGTAAATCCAATCCAAGAAAAGGATGGAATATTATCTTGTAAATGATTGATAAGATTTTCGATTTCTTCTAAATTCTCAGGTTCCCTTAATGCTGTTAACTGGCTGAGAGTAGCAACTTCTCCATACCTTGACCACATATATTGATCTAAAATTTCTCCAGTTATAAAAGCAACTTCTCCAAGGGAATTCCCGATTTCATTTTGAACCTCATTAATCGATCGCTGACCGATGATGAGACTTAATAGAAGTATGAGAATAATAGAAACAAATACAAAAATAATGGAAAGGCGTGCTCGCATACTTTTAAAAACCTTCATCAGACCCACTCCATACATACTAATAGTCTGTATAATAGTATCATACAAAAGTCACATAGGAAGTAGAAGATTTTAAGAATTTATGAAATAGAAAGCTGTGCGGATTTTTGTACAAGATGAAATCGAACCTGGACTTACGGTCTATTCATGAGCATCCTGATATATTTTCTCGATTGAACAATTTATAATGAATGGAAGAACTATTCTAGAAAGTGTAAAGAAACAACTTACAAGTTATGGGAGGCAGGGATGTTGTAAATGAAGAAGTATCGTATTGACCAAAGCAAAGGACTTGAATTTGGAATTTATACATTAGGGGACCATTTACCTAATCCTCTAACAGGAGATAGAATGTCTGCAGGAGAGCGGATAGAGGAAATTATTAATTATGCAAAGTTAGCAGAACAGGCAGGGGTTGATTTTTTTAGTGTGGGAGAAAGTCATCAAGAATATTTTGCTACACAGGCCCATACGGTTGTTTTGTCAGCCATTGCGCAGGCAACAAGCAAAATCAAGATTGCAAGTTCATCCACGATTGTTAGTACATCAGATCCGGTCCGTGTATATGAAGATTTCGCTACCATTGATTTAATCTCGAAAGGGCGTGCGGAAATTGTTGCTGGCCGTGCTTCTCGTATTGGTCTTTTCGACCTTTTAGGATATGACGTCAAGAATTATGAAGAATTATTTGAAGAGAAATTTGATTTACTGCGGCAGATAAATGAAAATGAAACGGTGAATTGGAAGGGTGAATTCCGTGCTCCATTAAATGATGCACAAATTTTACCACGACCACAAAATGGTTTTATGCCCATTTGGCGGGCTGTTGGAGGGTCACCAGGAAGTGCGATTAAAGCAGGTTTTGCGGGTGTACCGATGTTTCTTGCTCATTTAGGTGGTCATGTGATGAGCTTTAAGCGCTCGATCGATGCGTATCGTGAAGCTGCCAAGCAGGGAGGATTTGACCCGTCAGAGTTGCCAGTCGCAACAGCTGGGTTTTTCTATGCACCGAAACGTCACAACAAGCTATTGAAGATACATATCCACATATTAATGAAGGGATGAAGCGTACGAATGGACGAGGTTTTCCAAAAGATGCTTATGCACAAGGGGTTGACCCTTATAATGTGATGAATATAGGTAGTCCGCAGCAAATTATTGAAAAGATCCTGTATCAGCATGAAATGTACGGTCATCAGCGGTACATTGCTCAAATTGATTTCGGAGGAGTTCCATTTGAACGGTTAGAGAAAAATCTTGAGTTGATCGGTACTGAAATCTTACCTGCGATCAGAAAATACACTTCAAAAACGTAAAGATTCTTCTTATTTTGTTAGTAATAAAATTTTTAATCGTTCCAATTTCTTTAAAAAACGAATAAAGTAAAGAC
Organism: Halalkalibacter wakoensis JCM 9140; assembly: GCF_000513095.1. Classification (GTDB taxonomy): domain Bacteria; phylum Bacillota; class Bacilli; order Bacillales; family Bacillaceae_D; genus Halalkalibacter; species Halalkalibacter wakoensis. Next base: position 10,471 of record NZ_BAUT01000088.1, on the reverse strand, counting down.
AAACAAAATAGATCCCAGGTAAATGAAACCAATCCCATTCGGTTCTCGTATATACAGTAAAATTGACTAATGGGGGAAAGGCATTGTTTGAAGTTAAAGTAAAGAAGCTTGCAGAACATATCGAAATTAAATGGCAATTAAGTACTATACGTATACTCATTTCAGATATTGTTGAGGTTTTTAGTGACGAGACGTATGGCGGTGAAGAAAAACCAGCTATACGTATAGGCTACCCATATGGGACAACTGATCGAGTGACAATTAAAACGAAAAACAAAACATATTTGCTGTATACTAGCCAACCATCATTAAAAGAGAAGATTATCTCTTATCTATCCTAAAATAAATCGAGCACTTGCATGATGCAAGTGCTCGATTTTACTATTAATACTGAGATCCACCCATTTGCTGCTCAGCCATTTGAACTAATCTTTTTGTAATTTCTCCACCAACTGAGCCATTCGCACGGGAAGTTGTGTCAGCTCCTAATTGAACTCCAAATTCTGACGCAATTTCGTACTTCATTTGATCCAATGCTTGCTGTACACCAGGAACTAATAATTGATTTGAATTATTGTTGTTACTTGCCATGTTTAAACACCTCTTTCTTGGTTTTGATTTATAGTATGTAGAGGTAAGGGTGGTTTTATGTGAAATGTTTCTATGTAAATACTTCCATCCCCCCAAAAATATAACGCTTTTTTATAAGCGTTATAAAGAATGTCATTTAATTATCGCCATTTTTTATTATGTCCGCTTCACCTTTTACTTCCACATCCGCTACTTCTTTTTTGAGTTTTTCTGTAATGGTTTCTATCTTTTCGATCTGGTGTTTTGAAACGGAAACTTCATTCACTTTCACAGGTCGTTTCCGAATTTCAATTTCTTCTTCTTTAATTGGTATACGTAGTTCCTCTTCATTGGCTGCTTCTATAACCATTTCCTGACGTTTTATAGGAATGGTAATGGTTTTTTGATCGTCCACTACTTCATGGTGGATTTTTACCTCTCCCGTTTGCACTCGTTTTTTGGTAATATCCAACTCCTCTTCATGAAGCCTTAATGTTTCTGATGGTTCAGTCCTCTTTTCCAAAAGAATCCGGATGATACTACCGAAAGCTCCACCAATAATCAATCCTGCGAGTATGTTAACATTTAACAGCCACGCTACTAACAATCCAACCGCGGCACCAATAAGAATGTGCTTTCCCATGGGGACCTCCTGAATGTTTTTTTATAGCTTTCCTTATTCTAAGGTGTTTTATGAAAAAAACCCTACTTACTGAAGTAAGTAGGGTAGAAAGATTTGACTTAATTAATCTTCTCTAATGATGTCTGTGTCACCATGTTCTTCAACTTCAGCAACTTCTTTATGAAGAACATCTCGAACTTGTTCTGTTTCTTGAACTGAACGTTTATGAGCGGAAATTTCACCTGTAACAACAGTATGCTTATCAACATCGATTTTTTCTGCCGTTACTGGAATGTGAATGGTTTCTTCCTCTGTGATTGGCTCATCAGTTGGTTCATGATCAACCGCTCTTTGTTCAATGACAACTTGATCATGGGAAACTGGAACATTAACAGCTTTTTCTTCTTCTACAATATCTTTGTGAAGAGTAACATCTCCTGTTTCTACACGATATTTATCAATATCAAGTTCTTCTTCGCGAAGATCAAGGTGTGCACTTTCTTGTGCAAATTCAACATCTTCACGTCGATCATCCTCACGTCGCTCTTTGCGGATTTCCTTTTGAGTTTCTTCTTCTTCGTTAAACAAATCAAAAAAGCCCATTATGAAAACCTCCTAAGAATGTGGTTGATCGTACAAATTTTATTATGCTTCTTAAAAACTTTACTATTCGCTGGAATAAACAGGTACGTTTCATACTAATAGTCATGTCTTTTAAGTGGAATACTGTCATTTATGAGTATCTAGAAAGAGGCGAGATTAGACATGACTAACAAAAGGAAAGACCCACAATTTCAAAGTGGAGAAGACGAATCAAACAAAAGAAAAGGGCTGTATGGTTTAGATCCAGAGGAAAGTTTGTTATCGGTTAACTTTGCAACAACGGAAAATCCTTATTTAAACGAGCATTATCAAGAGGACTCTAAAGATAGGGAACGTTAATCAGGGTAGAAGAAACAACTTTTACAAATCCTAAAATGAGGTGATTGTAATGACTAACAAAAACAACAAAGAATTTAAAATGCCAAGTAAAACTTACTCTCAAGGGGAAATTGGTATGAGAACGGAAGTGGATCCTGAACACCCTGACTATAACATAGATCGTTATGCTGGAGATTCAGTAGATGAGCATAAGGAGCTAGAAAGAGCTAACGAAGATATAGCGGAAAAAGAAATAGCGCAAATAAACGAAAATTTATAAATCAACACAAAAGGGTTGTCCTAACTGGACAACCCTTAAATAATTTACCTACAGAACTTCTTTTAATGTTCAATTAAACTAGATAAATCTACGTCAAATTCATTTTGTGGTTCATCTAGCGGGAAAATTCTAGCAATATCATGGACATTACTTACGTTTTGAATATAAACTGGGGTATTGTTATACGTAACATGTGCCATTATAGGTGAAGCAGCAATCTCTTGAGCTCGTTGTTTATTCATTTTATTTCCTCCACTTTCTATTTACGAACTTACTATTTGCAATAAAAATAGCAGTTATTCATACTAAATTTATGAAGCAGAGATTTTGATTAAAGGAGTGCATAATGAAAAAGAAAACGTGGATAATCTTGGCTGTTGTTCTAGGAATAATGATAGTAAATGTTTTATTGACTAATTTATCAAATGATGATGAGTTTAATGACGATGAAATGACTCCAATAAATAGCAATATTTCAACGCATTAAAGGGAAGGGAAAAAAATGAAGTTAAGTATATTAGATCAAGCACCAATTTCATCTAATCAAACCCCTGCTGTGGCCTTGCAGGAATCGGTAAAGTTAGCTAAAGCAGGTGAGGATTTAGGATTTACACGGTATTGGATTGCTGAGCATCATGATTTGGCTGGTCTTGCTTGTTCTGCACCTGAAGTTATGCTGGGTTATATCGGAGCACATACAAAATCAATAAGAATAGGTAGTGGTGCTGTATTACTGCCACACTATAAGCCTTATAAAGTAGCAGAATTGTATAATACGCTTGCTACATTGTTTCCTAATCGTATTGATATAGGAATCGGACGGGCACCTGGAGGATCAGCAGAAGTAACTAACGCTCTTTCTGATAACTTTTTACAAAACGTGTTTAATATGCCAACCTCTGTAGTTGAGCTATTGCAGTTTATTAATGGAACGTTTCCAAAAGGGCATAAGTATTCTACGGTCAGGGCTGCTCCTGTCCCGGAAACTCCTCCTGAAGCTTGGCTACTCGGGACAAGTAAGAAAAGTGCCGAGCTAGCAGCTGAAAATGGTATGTTTTATGCATTTGGATTATTTATGAGTGACAATGATGGGAAAGAGATTATCGAACTCTATAGAAAGAATTTTGTCTCATCGAAGCAGGAAGCGAATGTCATTCTTACCGTTTCGGTAATCTGTTCAGAAACTAATCAGAAAGCAGAAGAAATAGCACTTAGCTCACTTGTTTGGAAGGTTCTAACAGATAAAGGTGAGGGACGTAATGGCGTACCTTCAGCGGAAGAAGCAAAAAGCTATCCGCTCACCCAAATAGAGAAAGGAAAGATCAACAACATGAAGGACAGAATGATTGTAGGTAACCCAGTATCAGTTAAGGAGCAATTATTAGCGTTACAAAAAGACTATAACTGCGATGAAATTATGGTTGTGACCATAACCCATGATGCAAATGACCGTCTTGAGTCATATCGATTGTTGTCAAGAGAACTGTTGTAAAGAATGACTAACGATAATAATGATCAACACCTTTTCGGACTATTTGATTCGGTCGCCGTTAAAGGAACGCTTAGTACTTGGTTAAAAAAGTACGGCTAATAGGTAAAAACCCATTGCCAAACTAACGCTATTAGTTTATATTAAAAACTAATAGCGTTAGTTTTATAAGGAGGGTTTACAGTGATAAGAAAAAATCATTTATACCAACTAACCTTTTTACCTCGTGTTTTTCCTGTTAGTTGCTATTTGATTGAAGAAGAACATGAACTAACATTAATTGATGCGGCTTTACCATATAGTACAAATGCCATCTTAAACCATGAAAAAATGATAGGAAAGCCAATTACTCGAATTGTTTTAACACATGCGCACGATGACCATGTTGGGTCATTAGATAGTTTAAAGAACATTTTGTCAGAAGCCAAAGTTTATATTTCCGAAAGAGAGGCTCTTATATTAAAGGGCGACAAAACCATTCTTCCTCATGAATCTCCCTTACCTATAAGAGGTGGTGTACCGAAAAAAGTACGAACTATACCAGATGTCTATCTAAAAGATGGTGACATAATTGGTTCGTTACAAGCACTATCAACACCTGGGCACACACCTGGTTCAATGTCTTTTATCGATACACGCGATCAATCTATTATTGCAGGTGATGCTTTTCAAACGAGAGGGGGGATAGCCGTATCTGGCAGATGAGGTGGCCATTTCCATTTCCGGCACTAGCAACATGGGATCCTGTTGTTGCGCTTCAAAGTGCTATAAGATTCTTGACACTAACCCTTCATTAATAGCAGTAGGACATGGTAAAATGATACTTAATCCAAACCAAGCACTGACAGAGGCAATTGCTCAAGCTGAACAAAATCTTAAAATGAAAAAGAAGGTTATTTAAATGTCTCCTAGAATAGGTCTCGATTTACACACATTGCTTCAAGCAGCAACCGAGATTGCGGACCAAGACGGACTTGAAGTATTAACAATTACTACGTTGGCTAATAAACTATCCATTAAGCCACCATCGCTTTACAATCATATTGAAGGACTACAAGATTTAAGAAACAAGTTGGCTTTATTTGGCATGCAGCGTCTTTATGAAGAGTTAACTAAATCCATCAAAGAAAATGCAACTAAAGATGAAGCAATAAAAAATTTATCACTATCCTATATAAACTTTGCAAGAAAGCATCCTGGGTTATACGAGGCTACATTAAATGCACCTGATTCATCCAATCCTGCCCTTCAAGCTGAAGGAAATAAGATTGTACAGTTAGCCATTGACGCTTTAATCCCTTACCAGTTAAATGAAGATGAAATGCTTCATTTCGTTAGAGGATTAAGAAGCATGCTTCATGGTTTTGCTTCATTGGAACAACGAGGAGGCTTTGGGCTTTCTTTAAATGTCAATGAAAGTATGGACCTACTAATTGATACTTTCATTGCCGGCATCAGAACATTAGCAGATAAAAAAGCAGATTAGGCTACCTAACCTGCTTTTTTATTTCTGAATTTTCGACATTTCTCGATGGAAGATCAGTCGACACATTGACAAATTTGTAAAAATATGCGCTTCCCCAGGAAATGTTTGGTTATTACCAGAATAGTCTGACTTATGGTGTTGTATCTGAAAGAAGAATAATTCAAAAAAAGGGCGAAACAATACAATACAACCCTTTTTTAGGAGGTATCATCTTTTGAAGGCCACATTATGGGTAAGACTATTTCTCCTCGGCATTGTACCATTTATTAGTTTTATCACATTAACTTACTTTGTTATGACGGATGAGACGTTGATGTTTGACGAGAATATTATTGAATTTGTTCGCCAATTTGAACATCCAATTGTCACAAACGGAATGATCACATTAAGTTTTATTGGAAATACATGGCCAGTAATTATTTTATCGATTATCTCTTTAGCTGTAATATATAAACTTTACCATAATCGTGATGAAGTCATTTTATTTATCGTTGTATCATTAGGTTCTTTAGGACTAAATCAATTGCTAAAATATGTGTTTAAACGGGAGAGACCTTTGAATCAATTAGTGATTGAAACGGGTTTTAGTTATCCAAGCGGTCACTCCATGGCTGCTCTTTCACTTTATGGGATCATTACGTTTTTATTTTGGCGACATATAAAGGATTCAATTTGGCGAATCATGTTGATCGTTTTTACTGTTTTTATGATTTTATCAATTGGATTAAGCAGAGTATACTTAGGAGTTCATTACCCAAGTGATATTTTAGGAGGTTACTTAGTAAGTGGTACTTGGCTCTTTTTAACGATTTGGATTTATCAATACATGAAGGATAAACAATATACCAAACAGTTAAGAAAAAAATGATCTAAATCAATTAGTGAAAGAAGAAAGGAAGCCAGAAATAAACAGCAGCAACAATCACCAAAATGGCAATGATATTTAACCGGAAACCTGTTTTTACCATATCTTGAATAGAGATTAGATTTGACCCGAATACGACAGCATTAGGAGGTGTAGAGACCGGGAGCATGAAGGCACAAGTTGAGGCTAGTGCGACAATAGTCATTAAGGCATGCGGTTCTACACCAATTCCACTTGCAATTCCGATAGAAATTGGGATAAACATGTTTGCAACAGCTGTATTTGACAACAGTTCTGTCATAAAAAGGAGAGACGCAGCAAAGAAAACGAGTAAAACAATGTATGGCAATTGGCCAATTGAACTTAGATGCATTCCGATCCACCCTGTTAAATTTGTTGCTTCAAAAGCAGCTGCAATGGATAACCCACCACCAAATAAAAACAAAATTCCCCAAGGCAGTTCCTTCATATCAGTCCAATTCATTAACATTCCATGACTCGTTTGACTTGGTATAAGAAAAAGAGCTAGCGCACCTAAAAGAGCAATGTTTGTATCTGTTAGTTCAATAGGGAAAAACCCACCGAAAATCCATAAAAATACCGTACTTATAAAAACGATTGAAATCGCTTTTTCTTCTTGAGTTATGTTTCCTAATATCTTTATTTGATCTTTTACGATCGTTGTTGGTATTTTAGTTCCAGGTGATAAAGGAAACCGAAAAATAATCATAACATACAACAACACTAGCAGGACGACCGTAATAGGGAAGGCAAATAAAAACCAATCAGCAAACGAAATACTATAATGTAGAACAGAATTGGATATCCCTGCTAATACGGCATTGGGAGCTGAGCCTATTAAAGTTGCCAAACCTCCAATTGAAGCAGAATAGGCTACAGTCAGCAAAAGCGCTTTAGAGAAGGATTCTATTGACTTCTGATCAAACAAGTTCCTTTCCTGTACCTCCGAGATTAGAGCAACAACAACTGGAAACATCATCAAAGCAGTAGCGGCATTTGAGATCCACATGGATAAAAAGGCTGTCGCTATTAATATACCTAATAAAATCATTCTCGTACTTGTCCCAATTGTTAACAGAATTTTCATCGCAATCCGTTTATGTAAGTTCCATTTTTCAATAGCTAATGCAATAGTAAAGCCACCTAAAAACATAAAGATAATTGGATGAAAATAAGCAGATGAAACCACTTCATAACTAGTTCCTCCACTTATTGGCAAAAGGATGAGAGGGAGGAGAGAGGTTGCAGCAATTGGCATTGGCTCTGTCATCCACCAAGTAGCAACTAAAAACGTAACAGCTAACACAGCTCTAGGCTCATCTTGTAAATTAGTAATAGTTGGAACAAAGTAGGTTACAAGGGCTAAAAGCGGGCCTAAATAAAGGCCAATCCATTGTCTGTTTGAGTAATGGATAATGATCACCAGCCAATCTATAAGTCTTAGTACAAGTTATGAAACAAAGAGGAGAATTAGGACAAGAAGGTATAAGATGAATGATTATATAAATTTCTTTTCTGTCTCAAAACTTAAAGTATTCTTTTGAAATGAGATAAAACAAACTTTAGAACACTAACTTCTGATAATATATATTATGTAAACTTATAAAAATAAAAAATTCCTAAAGAGACTAGAGGTCATCTTTAGGAATATCCATTTTATCAACTGCGTGCTTTAAATCATCATTGCTAATATGTGTGTAAATCATCGTAGTTTGAATCGACGAATGTCCAAGTTGTCTACGTAGCTTCGGTACATCATTGACTTCAGCATGGTATCTAGTTGCAAAAGAATGTCGTAATTTATGTACGGATAAAGAAGGCTTACCAAATGCTGTTGCATATTTTTCAATTAATTTTTCTATTGACCTTGCTGTTAATCTTCGCGGTGTTCCTTTTGGACCCATTGCAGCAGCTACAAATAAGGCTTTATTCGATTTATCGACTTGATATCGATTGTCGCGGATACGTAAATATTCATGTAAGTCATCCATCGCTAATTTGCTAAAATAAACATATTGTTCTTTGTTTCCTTTACGAACGACTCTTGCCGTATATTTGCTATAATCGATATCATCTAAATCTAAATTAACCACTTCTGAAAGGCGTAATCCTGAGCCTAAAATAAGGGAGACAATCGCTGTATCACGTTCACGGTTTAACAAATGAAAATTGTAGAGCTTCTTATTATCTTTATTTTGTAAGCCGTAATCTGTTGCAATAAATTGCCTAAATGCCTCATATTCATCGCCTAAGAGGATTTTTCCTTCCATTTTATTCGCGGTCGTTTCCATGCTTTCTTTCAGTTCATTAAATTCAATTTTGGCCATAACATTTCGTTTGATGTATGGTTCTAAGTCGCGTGTTTCAGCGATGTTTTGAAGGTAGTTAAAGAGCGACTTTAATGCTGATAATTTTCGGTTAACTGTAACTTCTTTGTTGTTAAGTTCATATTGCAAGTAAGTTAAGAACGATTCAACTTGTTGTGTTGTAAGTGATTGTAATAACTCTAGAGATGGTTGATTTTTGCTATCCGTATGTATATTTTCTGTTTTAAGCCACTGGAAAAAGATTTTATAATCATGTGCGTAATTTAGCAAAGAAGCTGCTGATAATTTTCTTTTTTTATGATTGATGTATTCAGCCACATACCATGGCAATGAATCGAGTAAATCGTTTAATTTTTTATAGTGTTGTTGTGCCTGATTATTAGACAAAAAATCACCGCCAAACGTATTGATTATTTAACTCCATTTTAATCCATTGCGTTTATTACGTCAAATTTATATTTTACGTAATAATGTTATTTGAGCGATCTGATGATAAACCCTCTACTCTTCTTTTCATTTGTACGTTGAAGCAAAGTCATATACATATGGGAACCGAAGTTATATACATAAGAGAAATTTCACTTAAATAGCATCATTATTCTCTATCTGTTGGGAATCAAAGTTATATACATACCGAAAGCGATGACGCAAACTCATATGCATTCTCGTGTGTCCTTTTTAAGAATAGTAATTGGTAAATCTTTTTTATTTATTCAATCAGCTATTTTATTTAATATTAGTGTAAAGGTCTTACTAAATAAAAAGGTTGGTTGATTACCATGGCCCTTAGCTCAGAAAATAAAGATAAAACATTAAATAGTTTTCCTTGGTTTGTAAAAGAATATTTTGATAACAGTAATCTAGTAACACAAACCAAAGAAGGTTATATTATTGATCTTCTAACATTTTTTAATTGGCTATCGAATTCAAAGCTAAATAACTGTTTAATTTCGGAAGTTTCTCTTAAAGATCTCCAAAATCTTAAGGCTCGTGATATAGTGCAATTTAAAAAATACTTAGAGACAAATATCTTCAATCCTAGAAATAATAAATCTGGTCTGAGCGATTCTGCAGTTTCACGCAAGCTATCTGCATTGAGTTCACTTTTTAATTATCTAGCTTATAAAGCAGAGTTTGATGATGGTGAACCTTATCTGAATTACAATGCTGTCTCTCACATTAGAATAACCAAAGTTAAAAATGAAAATATCAATAGTATTAAAAAGCTCGATGACTCACTATTTCTTACTGAAGAAGAATATAACAAATTCAGGACTTTTATAGTGAAAGATTATGAATTAATGATTAAGAACAATAGACAGTTGCTTTTATATCAGCGTAATAAAGAACGCGATATTGCCATTATATCTTTACTATTGGAAAGTGGATTACGTGTAAAGGAGCTCACTAATCTGCAATTAGAGAATTTAGATTTAGAAAAAAATAAAATAATTACTAATGACTGCACTCGAAGCACTGCCGTCTTACCTGAACAAGCAAAGGTAGATTTAGAAAACTATCTTAAGGTTCGAAAGGTGCGTTATAATCCCAATGAAAATGTAGTTGATGTATTCATAACCAGGTATTCTCAAAGTGCGAAGTCACTTAGTGTTAGAGCAGTTCAAAATATAATCGACAAGTATGCTGAAGCTTTTGGAATGGTTGGACTTACTGCACAAAGACTAAGGTATTCTTTCGCGATTAATTTGTATAAAAGAACAAATGATTTAAGATATGTTAATGATCAACTAGCTCAAAAATCTACAAATTTGAAATGGTTCTATAATAGTTTCGAGGACAATTTATAACATAATTAAATTTCAGTCTTAGGTATATCCATATTATCAACAGCATTTTTCAAATCATCATTCTTAATGTGTGTATATATCA
>NZ_BAUT01000089.1 GCF_000513095.1 Halalkalibacter wakoensis JCM 9140 | reverse complement strand
GAGTGGCTTCCGCTCCATTTCACTATGAGATTGAACGTTTTTTACAGCAACAACCTTTTCAAAAACAGTATTATTCATATAAAAAAGGGGGTCACTATGCAGAAAACAGCGATTGTAACTGGTGCATCTAGCGGCTTTGGGTTATTAACAACCATAGAGTTGGCCAAGCGTGGATTTCATGTTGTTGCGACAATGAGGAATGTGGAGAAGCGTTCGGTCTACAAGACGTTATTTGATGAACGACCCGATCTGCTCGAACAAATCGAATTTGTCTCACTTGATGTATCGGTCGAGGACTCTATTAATCAATTTGCAGAGTATGTCAATCAGCTCAAAACCGTTGATGTCCTGATCAATAATGCAGGTTTCGCGATGGGTGGCTTTGCTGAACAGGTGAGCATTTCTGATTACAGAAGACAGTTTGAGACGAATGTATTTGGAGTGATGGCTGTCACTCAAGCCGTTCTGCCGAAAATGCGCGAGCAGAAGTCTGGAAAAATCATTAATGTTGGCAGTGTGAGTGGGTTAGTTGGTTTTCCAGGCTTATCTCCATATGCGGCCTCAAAGCATGCATTAGAAGGATACTCGGAGAGCCTGCGGTTAGAGTTGCAGCCTTTTGGCATTGATGTTGCTTTGATAGAGCCTGGCTCCTATCAGACCAATATTTGGTCTTCCGGTATGGAAGTATCAACCGGCTCTTTAGGTGAGCAATCCCCTTATGCGGCATACATGCAAGGTGTTATGGGAAATGTAGAAGCCGGCAAGAAAAAGCATGGTGATCCTTTGGAAGTAGCTCGTTTGATAAGTGACCTAGCAGAAAAAGAGCGAATTTCAAAACTACGGTACCCAGTTGGGAGAGGAATGAAGACATTGTTGCTACTGAAGCAGCTTGTACCATGGTCGTGGTGGGAAAAAGTCGTGCTGGCACAAGTTTTTAAAAGGAAATAAAGGAAACACCCAAAAGGCTAGGTAGTAGGGCACTGAAAAAGAAAAAACGACTTTGTCAGTGCGCTCTACTTTTACTCATCAACCTTCTCGATGATAATCTCATCAGCTGAATCCAAATTACGATCAACTGAATTTAATATATTTTGTTTTACGCGATAAGCGCCTTCTTGCTCACCATCAACAATGACTCGGAAAAGGTCGCCATTTCCGCTGTCTCCGCTCGAATCATCTCCGCTATCTTCAGAAGATTCATCGACTTGCTCTAAGTTAAATGCGCGAGCAAGCCCATTGACATGGCCTCTCGCAATTGTCTCTAAAAAGTTAGGATCACTCAGCTTCTCGGCATCCTCAGTGTTATCGACAAAGCCATTTTCAGTTAAGATTGCTGACATCGCTGTTTCACGCAATACATGAAAGTTAGCCGTTTTTTGACCTCGATTGACCAAATCAACAGCACCCATTATCTCCTCGTGCATAATATCACGAATTTGAGCCGTTTCAGAAGAGTCCGAAAGTCCTTCATAAATATAATCTTCGTACCCTTGAGCAGATCCATCAAAGCCATTCACATGAACCGATAGGAAGTAATCCGCTCCCCAAGAATTCGCGTCACTTGAGCGTTCCTCCAAGCTTACATCTGAGTCATCCGTTCGACTCATACGAATATCAACATCAGCATACTCGCTTTCAAGAATGTCGCGGATGCGCAAAGAAATATCCAACACAAGGTCCTTTTCCGTCATGCCATTTCCGGTTGCCCCAGTATCTGAGCCGCCGTGCCCAGGATCTAAATAGAGTTTGAACAAGGTATATCACCTCCTGAAATACTATATTCAGTTCACTAGAAAAAAGTAAGGGCTTTTGATGGAAATCCGCATGCTTGATGAGAAGTGCCCCTTTCTTAGAGAGTAGGGGCCTTTTTGGGGGTGTTAACAAGCTGAGTGGACTGAGATTCCGCTATTTGTGACAAATAGAGGGGAAAACTAGTTTTCGAGGACACACGTTCCGTTATCTCTTAATTTTGGAGCTAATTTGACCCCTTTTTCCTAAGATAGTCTCACTCTGTCCGCGAACCTCTAGAAAACCAGCAAATGTTCACAGATAGCGGATCTCCTGTCCGCTAGAAGCATCTCTTCTGACTCAAAGTTCTGGTTAAAACGGAAAAACAACTCAACTTAAACTAATTACATATATTCCTATACAAATACCCATACAACGATCGATGATGAGCCAAAAATTCACTATTCAAATGGTCGGTGGACAGCGCATGTTATCGGGAAGTTAGAAGCTGACATAAAAGAGTGGGAAGGAAATGATCGAAATAATATCCAAGCAGATGAACAAGTCTCGTTGTTCGAGGCGCACTTTGTTTATGACACAGCAAGCCAGTCCTGGCTCATTGACAACTTGAAAGATCCGGGTGAATCGTTTAGTGCTTATGATTTTTCTGATGAGTGGACGATTAAAAACAACAACCCAAGAGAACTTGTATCAAACTGGCAAGAACCTGAACGAACAGAGTCTATCACGCAAGAAGCAGTTGGAACAAGTAACGATTACCTGTTTTATGATAGTCATATAAGAAGACTATCATCTAGCGAGCTTTCAGGATTAAGTGATTGGGAGCTTCGTATTGCGAGAAACGAAATATTTGCGAGACACGGCTATGTATTTGAATCAGGAGATTTGACTCGCTACTTTTACAGCAAAGCATGGTACTCGCCAAACGACTCCTATAATGGGGCGCTTAATGCCATCGAAGAGTATAATGTGGCGCTGATTAGAAGTTTTGAGTAGGATATGAGGGGGATTTACCCCCTCATACTAGATTTCAGGAACCACATTCTCCCGCATCTTCCGTAACGCCCCTTGCTTCCACTGCCGCACCGTAGCGTTCGAAACCTGATAACCTTCCGCAATCTCCCTCGTCTTTTTGTGCAATAAAATCGCCTCATACACCCAAACTCGCTCACGCTTCGTTAAGCCCGTCATGTACGCTTCAATGGTTTCTTGCTCAAGAGGAGAAAACTCCCAGCTGCTCGGTAGAAAATCAAACCGTTCATCCCCAATCAACACCTGGCGTTCGTCGTCTTTTGTTTTCTTCGTTAAAAGAGTCATATACTTCCCGCGAATCGTCGAAATCGCGTACGTTGAAAAGCTACCTTTTGCAGGATCAAACTTCATATACGCCTCCCATAATGCAATGCGCCCAAGCTGAAAAAACTCATCAAAATCTTTGTAAATCCTTAGGGAGATCATTTGTTTTTTAATAATAGGTTCATAGTTTACTAGAACTTCTTCAAATGAAACATTCGTGTTCACATTCATTTCCTTTTAGAAAACGCGTTTTCTCTGTTATTCCGCCGGTACACTCACGATAACGAATGCTGAAACAGACCGCATCTTCCTGAAAATAATGGATGGGAGAAGGGAATGAATCAATTCATTTCAGATGGTATAGGAGTTTGAGGAGAATAGGGAAGGGGGTATATGTCGTCACTTAAAAATTGATAGATTTTAAGATTTTTAACAAAAAACAGTTGTGTAAAGGCATGTCCACTTTACACAAGGTAAATAGCGGCGGTAAGGAATTGTGTGGAATTGGAAAAAGAAGAATTGCTTTGAAGAACGGCAAACCACTTCATACTTTTATCGAAAACATACCCTTTTGGATCAACACGACTCATCAGTTGGTAAAGTTTTGCCAATAACACATACATAACATTCCCTCCCTTTTTCGGTATTGTGTGCAGAGGTTGGGAAATTATGCATAACGAAAATAAATTTACATGTTAAAAAAGCAGTTTATCTCACGTTCATTTATTTGAAAATTGAATGGAAAAGAGCAAACGAAAAAACGCACAGATAAAAGTTATTTGTGCGTTTGGCTATAATTAGAATAGAAGTAAAAGTTTAGGGGTTAGATGGAAGCAACATGTTCGTTCCATTGCGCTCCAGTCACTCGCTTTCCGCGGGGAGGTGCCGAGCCTCTATTTCCCGCAGGAGTCGAGTGACTTGCGCTCCATTTCACTACGAGCATTCATTAAAGTCCTGTTTGGATAAGGATCTTAATCACTCTTTGGTAGTCATCTCGGAGCATTACAATTTCTCAAAAAAGACCATTTCCTTGTTCCGCCTTCCATTTACTGCTTATAAAACGTATGATTCAAATCAATCGCCATCCCGCTCCAAATCCAGCATTCGTCTCCTTCAATCGTTGTCATTTGATTGCCTTCTTTAATGAGCGTCATTTGACACCCGTATTCATCAGGCACCTGCAAAGCGGTATTTCCATTTTTCACAGCGTAGCCTTCGATTTCACCGACATGTGTCGTCGATACGTGAATATCAAAAAGAAAGCCAGTCTGATCTTCATCTGAAATCGTCAGTTGACCACCAACACCACTGTTAGGCGGGATCGCATACACACCGCTCCACTCGCTAATGGATTCTGCCTGACTTGTTTGGCTAATCAATACGTTATGAATCTCATTCTGAGTTTTTTCAATATAAAGCGCATAAGCACCTGTATTGTAAATCATCACTTCGACGTTATCATAATCAACAAACTCTTCATCAGGCTCACCTAACGTTTCAATCACGGCTCTCACATCACCCTCTATAACGACTCCGGGAATCAGGAGGGTGTCGATGGCGTTATCGCCTGACACCGGAACGGCATAGCCAATGTTGTCATAAATAAACGTTTCCGCGCCTCCAAGCCAATCGGTAATGGCATCAGGCTCTCCTTTTTGATCAAACACATGCTGCAATTTAGTCCCAACGGCAAAAGGGATGCCAGGAAAGCGGCCGTCCTTAGCAGATGCAAGCCATTCCTCAGAAACGGCAATATGAGGATAGGCAAATGCCTTCCCGGGATCGTTGCTCCATTTGTCAAACAGCTCCCGCCCATATTCAAGACCATTCACATGTGTCTCATCATTATAGATGCTTTCACTGATCAAGGAGAGCTGTACTAATTCCTCATCAAGCTCCCATGTTTGAAAAACCCAACCAAACTGAGCCGATGCCTCATCATTGTTGTATTCAACATGTTGAAAAAGGCCTTCGCCAATGTTGCGGATTTCCCCGTTGACAGCATTCAGTCGATGATCTTCCACTTCAACTAAATGCAGTTGTCCATCCTCCAACAAAAAAAGCTCAAAGCTGATTTCTTCTGTCTCCTCTTTTTGATGAACAACCAAAAGATCCCGTCCGGATTCGTGTGAGCTCACATAAGCCATGTCTTCACCCTTAGAAAACCATTGAGGATCGCCAGTCTCGCTAGAAAAAAGAGAAAGGTGATCTTGTTTCACACCGAAATGCTCGCCGTCTTCCACGAGATAAAAGTCATAAAATCCTTCATAAAAAAAATCGCCCTCAGACTCCTGAGACGACGTAGCGTCAATTTGACCAGCTGTTTCTTCTGCGTGTAAAAACACATCATACGTAAGTTTTGTAAGGTGATCTACCATTGTAAATTGAAATAAACTTTCCTGTACTAACTGATCGAATGAAATGCCTTCATCTAGTTCATCTTTCACCTTTTGCTCATCATCTAATGCTGACTCAATGGGTTCAACAACGGTCTCAGAACCAGCTGCACAGCCTGCTACAATGAATAAACAGATTACATACAAAATGAGGACCTTTTTCATCGCTATCTCCTTCATGAAATGAACAGAAGTACATCCATTCATCTCTTTTTCTCTAACCCAATTCGATCAATTTTATTACCAGTGAATGTGATATATTCATCCTTTTTTAGTAAAGTTATTTTCGTCAAGGTTGTTGCTCTTAAGAACGTTATTTCTCTAAGTGCAATGGAGCGAAAGCCACTCGACTCCTGGGGGAAATAGAGGTATGCCACTGAAAAAGTGATCGTTTACTTCGGACTTGAAAGAGAGCTTTGCCCTCGCTCCCGGGATGGCGGGCACGCACCTGCAGGCGGGCGTTGAACTAACCGACTGCGTCGGTGGATTTCAACCTGCCCTTCCCTCCTGCAGGAGTCGGCCCTCCCATCCCGTCCGCTTTGTTGAGAGGTACGATAGAAAATTCCCTGCTTTTCAACGATCAAAAGAAAATAGGAGAAATGGCTTAAAAAGACCTTTTTGTCCACAGGTCTGAAGATTAATTTCATCAAATATGTAACTGTCATTTTATTTTACAAATTAAGTATTACATAGATGTTAAAAGCTTTATTATTTTCTCTTGAGATTCACCGTAACTATCGTGGTAGCCGCTTGAGTTTGCATACCAAAACAGACCCATTGATGACGCAATTTTTTACCCATGTCGATGTTTTAACTCACTCTAGTACATTGTTTGATGAAGTATATTATCGGCCATCTAGTTCATAAATCCGGTATTTGGTCTGAGTGTTATTGTTTCTTCAGTTGATATAATTAGATTCACCTATGAAAAAGAGTAATAAGTTAAAGATAAGTAAAAAGTAACCCTAGCAGGGGAATGACACGTAGACTCCTGCGGGACCAGTGACCCACGTGTGAGACCCCGCAGGCGACAGCGAGGAGGCTCAACGGGCACCCGCGGAAAGCGGAGAGTTATTCCCCTGCGGCAGTTAGGCACTTTTTCAGTGGCCTCCCTCTATTTTCCGCTAAGAGTTATAAAGTCAACACAGGAAAACCCTTTACAAAACCGGCTAAGGAAAACTCCACAACGTAGAGGTCTAAAATGAAATAAACTCATCTTAATTGTCATATAATCTAACAAAAGGCTTTTCATTTACCTTTTTTCAGACTATTATAATAATAACAAGAGAGGAGCGATACACTATGACAAAGAAAACACATTACTTAGCAGAAATCGAGCACAAAGCAGAAAAGAACTACAAAAACAGATGGAGCTGGGACATTTACATTGCGACTGATGAAAAACAAGGCTACCTTGGAAAAGCTTTTGCACCAGGAAAAGGCATTGAAATCCCTTGGACAAAACTAACAGGACAAGACCTACTAGCTGAAATGATGGGGCTTTGTGAATCACAAATGCCTAAATGTTCATAAGGTGCTGCACATGGACATAGATGACAACCAATCGGACAAGTTCATACCATTACAATGAAAACCCCCTAAGCATTCCGTTGAACTGGAACGTTTCAGGGGTTTTTTAGTAGGCAAAAAGAAATGAAAATGAAGCGGAATTACCCCACTTCATCACTTTTGTACACATAAGGCAGCTTAATTCGATGGGTATGATTCATCTCCTCGACAAGCTTATAAAAGTTCAAATTGCACGTTTTGACCGAAAGTCTGTAATAGAGTTTGCCATCTTTCATTTCTTTTGTTGCGATCTTTCCAGTAAACGTACAGTTCGAGAATAAGACCACTTTTAAAAGAATTGGAACTTCATTCATTGTAGGGAAGTCAAGAGTGGTAGAAAAAGATATTCCGGTTGAGCTCATATCGTACACACAAACTTTACTCGTGCTGGAATTGATCGTCTTTCCATTGCACTCAATCATGCTGATGTCTGCCAAAATCGGTTTCTGAAAACGTATTCTAGGATACAGCATCTCCATAACAAACCCTCCAATCAATGAAGTTTATACTATAAGCGTAGTGCATACATTATGCGAAAGGTGTTAGAATTTGTCTGTTATAAAAAATTTTCTGAAAAAAAGTAGCTGCGGAGATGGCAGCTACTTTTTTAATATACCTAACGTTGGACTTGCAGATTCTCTGTTGTTCCAACTTCAATGCCGAGCTCTTTCAACCAGCGGCGGTAACTGATGCTTAACCGATCACACTTTAAGTGCAATTCCTCTTGAAGATCGAGAGGAAGAAGTTCAGGTCGTTGGCTTTCAACAATCGCTAGATCCTGACCGATTATCAGGTCTTGAAATTCGATGTAGCCTTCATCAGGCTCTTCCAACTGAAAATTCCTCGACTGCAGCATATACACCTTTGTTTTGCCATCCTTCTCCTGCAACACTTCAATAAGAAGGGAAAAGACATCATTAGGGCCGGGACCGAATTTTTTCAAGCGAGCCGTTTTCGGTGACAAGATTTCATACACATAATCGGTATAACCGCCAATGGAACGACCATCTGGATTTGGTTGATAGATGGAAATGCGATCCGTAATATACCGACCATCTTCAAAATGAACGCGGTAATCAGACACTTCCGCGTGCTCCTCATCTCCAAGCAATCCTTCATGAACGAACATTAAATGGGAAATATCAAGAAAATTTTCAACAACTCTCGGTGCATTAGCCTCTATTTCATAAGGACCGCAGATGACCGTGCGGTATTCCTCAGGCTGATCGCCTTCTGGATAATTAAGGATTGGCTTAGGCTCATCACTAAGGCAAACCCAAATGAGGCCATATTTCTCTTGGCAATGATACACTTCGGCCTTCGCTTTTTTTGGAATGGCCTGTGTACATGGTTGAGCCGGAATTTTCACACATGTGCCTTGCGTGTTGTATTCCCAAGCGTGATACGGACATATGAGCTGATTGTCTTTCACCTTTCCTAGTGACAAAGCAGCACCTCGGTGAATACATAAATCGCGAAACGCATGTACCCCAGAATCAGTGCGGAAGACTGCAACTCGCTCTCCTAACACATAGCATTGCACAGGCTCTTCATTCAGTTCGGTTGATTTTAAAACAGCGTGCCATTCATTTCGTAACGGGTCTTGTAACATGTGATCCTCCTATTAAACATTAATGTCCAGGTAAAAAGTCATTTGTAAATGAAGCACCAACATCATCTAATGGTGTAATGATTTCTAGTTCGGCTAACTGTTCGTGAAGCGTTGTCCAGCGTTCCTCTGACATATACCCAAACCCGTGTTCAGCGGCATCTCCTTCAAATGCGTAGGTAACAAGAGTTTCAGCTGTGAAAGCTAATTGATCAGTTGGGAAATCAGGGTTCGATTCTTGAATAACAGGATTGATTTCATCATAGTTTTCTTTGTAAAACTCCCAGCCTTTGACGGATGCTTCGACATAAGCCGAAACTAACTCAGGATTGTTTTCGATCAACTCTTCTGTTGTGAACATAACGTTTGCATACGGTTGGTAACCAGAATCATGAATGAGTAGATAATCGGTATCCAATCCTTGCTGTTCAAAGTTAAACGGATCTTGTGTTACATATCCTTGTGTAAACGACGTCTCATCTTCAATAAAATCAATGAATTGACCCGTAAATGTAATTTCTTGCACGTCATCTAAATCATAAAATTCCTTAATGTATTCCCAGTATCCAATTCCAGGCTGGATGATCCCTTTTCGCCCTTGCAAATCGGCAAAATCAGTGATGCCTTGGCTATTGTGGAACAGTAACCCTTGAGGACTCGTTTGAAAAATCGTCCCAATCGCCACAATCGGAACACCTTCCGCTCGAGCGATTAAAATATCATCAGCTTGTGCCAGTCCAAACTGTGCTTGACCTGAGGCAACAATTTGAATGGAAGACACTTGAGGTCCACCTTGATCGATCGACATGTTCATGCCATTTTCCTCATAAAATCCTTTCTCCAGTGCGGCATAAAGACCGCCATGCTCCGGTTGAGCAAACCAGTTTGTCACCTGTTTCACATCCGTCATTTCAACGGTTTCTTCCACTGGTTCTGGGTCGTCACTCGGTGCATCTACCGACTCCGAAGTCGACTCTGTCTCGGTGCTGCTGCCACATGCAGTCATCATCAACGTAAAAGCCCCAGCTAACACGTATGTACCCCATTTTTTCTTTAACAACGTAAATCCCCCTTTTGGTAAAAAGTGTAATCCGAAAAGAAAGTTAAAAACTTCAGTGTGTTACATTATGTTGAGTAACTACAAAGTTTTATTTCCTTATTGGTTATAAAAATCATAATCGAAAACCGAAAAGTCGTGTGAACGTTTGGGAGGATATCTATCCATGATTTTTTAAAAAAGATGGTTTTTTTAGAGTGTTGAATAATGGTCAACTCTCATAGTGAAATGGAGCGGAAGCCACTCGACTCCTGCGGGAAATAGAGGTAGGGCTGAGACTCCTCTGGCAAAGCCGAGGGGGCTCAGCGCCTCCCCGCGGAAAGCGAGTGGCTGCAGCGCAATGGAACGAACTCGAGAAGAAAACTTAACCCGTAAAGCAAAGAATTGTCCCACTCTATTTATTTTTCCGACTAAAACATTTCGTTCGTTGCCAAAATACTGGTAGAATCAAAAGAGTGAAACTTTTACAAAGATACTTCGTATAGAAAGAATCAGGATAATCATTAGGGAGGTGTACTCAATGAACAAACCGAAAACAGATAAGCTATTAAAAGGTCTCGTTGGTTCAAGTGTAGCTTTATTTGGACTAACGGGCTGTTCACCAGGATTGCAAGAGGAGTTATTATCTGTTCCAGCTGAGCCGGATCCTGAAGTAAATGTACAGCCAGACGCTGGCCCGCCATCTCCGGATGAGGCCGATTGCGATACGTGGCAATGGGATGAAGAGGCAGAAGGCTATCAATGCGTGGAGCCGGGGAATGAGAATCATGGCCATTACTACTACGGCGGTATGTGGTTCCCGACGATTGCGGCCTTTATGGCTGGAAGAGCAACAGCTGGTGGGGCAAGAGGCGGTACTCAAGCAGGACGACCAGCAACAGGAAACCAGCCTGACCAAAACGTCAACCAACCGCGTCAGGACCAAAACCAAACAAGATCACCAAACCGAGCGACAAATCCACGCTCTGGCATGGGTGGTGGTGGTAGCTTTGGAGGCTAATCACAACCCGAAACGCGACGCTTTTTATGAGGCAATCCCAAAGTTTTGGGACCGCTTATACGGTAGCGAATACGCCTTATATGATTGCTTGGAACTACATGCAACAGATGCTGAAGCAATCCGTACGGCAACAGAAGACGCGTACTTTATTTATAAAAAAATGAGCCAGGTCATTCGCCAAGCTCCTGATGAGACGCTATTAGACTTAGGCTTCCCGCAAAAAGCTCTGCCTTTTTTACGGATGAAATGGCTGCCATATGAAACCGTAATTGGCCGATTTGATTTCGTTCAAACGGATGAAGGCTGGAAGCTACTCGAATTTAACGCAGACACACCAACCTTTATTCGAGAGTTGTTTGATGTGAACGGATTGGTGTGTAAAGAGTTTGGGTTACATGATCCAAACGAAGGAAAAGCTGAAGAATTAGCAGTCGCCATTCGAAACAGCGTCTTTCATTGCGCAAGAGCAATCGGCATAACCGAGCACCCTTATGTTGTGTTTACCGCCCATGCAGACGACATCGAAGACCGTGAAACGATGATGTATTTGCTACGAACAGCCCAAATTAAAGGCGCCAAGTTCGTCCCGCTTGCCGAACTCCAAGTTGAAGAGGGCAACGGAGTGTACGACCCAGATGGGAATAAAATCGATGTCGTTTACCGACATACATATCCACTCGAAGCATTACTAGAAGACGTCACAGACGAAACATTTCCAATTGGCATCGAATTTATGAAGCTTGTCGCAAATCAAAAAGTCGGCATGCTAAACCCAACCTCGGCCTTTATGCTACAAAGCAAAGCCGTTATGGCAGCCATATGGGGCATGCACGAACAGAACCATCCACTTTTTACAGAAGAAGAACATCACAAGATTAACCGCATCTTTTTGCCAACATACTTAGACGAAGAACCATTCTTGGAAATAGGTGAAACGTATGTCTCCAAGCCAGCATTCGGAAGAGAAGGAGACACCGTCGAAGTACGAAAAAGAGGAAAAAGGCTTTTCGCGCAAAAAGCCAAAACATACGACCACTATGTAAAAGTGTATCAAAAGTACGTTGACCTTCCGTCAACGACCATTGCAACAGAAAAAGGCAAAACCGAAGCTCACCTGTTAGTCGGGAGTTTTATCGTCAATGAAAAACCAAGCGCATTCGGCGTACGCGCTGGTGCCCAAATTACGGATAACCTATCCTACTTTTTACCTTGTGGAGTGAAAGGAGCAACTGAATGGACTTAACGTTTTATTTACAAACCTTTGATCATTTTATTATTTACCTTGGTGTATCTCTCGTTCTCTTTCTAATCGGGACATACATCTTTAAATTTGTCACCCCTTACTCAGAACGTGAACAAATTAAAAACGGCAACACAGCCGTCTCACTAAAATTACTAGGAAAAATGGGTGGACTCGTCGTCGTCTTACAATCAGCGATCCGCCATTCCATCAACCTAGTCGACTTAGCAATCTGGCGTTCATCGCCATCATCATCCAAATCGTCCTGCACATTGTTATCGAATACGTCCTCACACGCAACACGAACTTAGCAAAGGAAGTGGAAAAGGGCAATGTCGCAGTCGGACTGTTATTAGGTGGAGTTTCAGTGTTAGTAGGGATGATTGTAGCTGCGGCGATTAGCTATTAAGCTTTAAAAGAAAAAGGTGGTCTTCCTTTTTCTTTTAAAGCGTAGCGTTGAGTGGAGCCGCCGTTATGTTTTAAGCCTTTTGAGCGATCTTCTCAAAAGGCGCACGGCGAGCGGAGCCAACGCAAATCCCGGAAAAATTCAGCCTTAGTCGAGAATAAAGCTAACGTTTCTCCTCAAAGTGAAATGGAGCGGAAGCCACTCGACTCCTGCGGGAAATAGAGGTAGGGGTGAGACCCCACAGGCGAAGCTGAGGAGGCTCACCACCTCCCCGCGGAAAGCGAGTGGCTGCAGCGCAATGAAACGAACATGGGAAGAGCACTTAACCCATCAAAAACAAAAACAAACGAAAGGAGGCCAACATGCTTCCACACTACTCACTAACTCAACCATTCGACCCCGAGCGCTACCTGCAACGCTGGCTCGAAGTCGAACGTAAAGCAGCGGCAAACGGCTTCACATGGGCGACGTTATATGAAAACTATGAAGACAACCAATACATGAGCGACTCGCTTTTAGCTGTTCCATCGTCCCTTGCCCGAGAAGTAGAGAACGCCTCACGTGCGGTTAATGATATTTTCAAAAAAACATATGAGCAGATCAGAAAAGATCGCTCGCTCATCCACCGCCTTGGAATTTCGGTATTCTTATGGGACCTGCTGTTAAAAGAAGAAAAAACCGCTTTTTCGTATTTTTGCCGCTATGACTTTATTGCATCAGCAAACGGACTTAAAGTGATTGAAGGCAATACCGATACCCCTGTCGGATTGGTCGAATCAGCAATTGCACAGGATATTCTTTGCAAGGAGCATGGACACTTAAATCCGAATGCCGGAATGGATGCGAAAATTCGCAATGCCTGGACGCAAATCATTAAAGACTATGGTATTTCTAGCACGGACACACTCTACTTCACTAGTGCTGATTGGCATGATGAGGACAAACAAACGGTACAATACCTTATGAACTTGTACCCGCAGCAAGCAAAATACGTGCCGCTAGAAGAGATTATCGTTGGCACCGATGACGTGCAAACACCAGACGGAAAAAAGATCGACTTTTTGTACCGTTTGTATCCGCTTGAATACTTCTTAGAAGAAAAAGGCGGAACGGGTGAGCTCATTGGCGAACAGTTCATCGTCCATTTGATGAACGACAAACTAAAAGTGATTAACCCGCCATCGGCGCTGCTTATGCAATCAAAAGCAATCCTCTCCCTTATATGGGAAAAAAAAGACGAGTGGTACACACGCATGGAACGCGATGCGATCGAGAAATACTTTTTGCCAACGTACGACTCACTCGGCAACCTAACATCTTATGTCAAAAAACCAGTACTAGGACGCGAAGGCGGAGGCATCCAAATTGTCTCAAAAGGAGCGGTCGTCGATGAAGACGTCGACTACTACCAAGACCAAGCAACCATTTACCAACAGTACTTCCCAATGCCAGACCAAACCATCGACACATGGGACGGCCCCTATACCGGCAAGCTCTTAATCGGCTCCCACGTTATAAACGGTGAACCAAGCGGTCTGTTTTTCCGAGTTGGCGGACCCATCACAGGAAACTTATCCATGTTCGTCGCCTATACAACGCGATAAGTGGGTCAGGGGGACAGGTTCCTTGACCCACTATTTGTGGATTAGTTGAAACATGGATTCGTAACAAAAACGGAAAATGGCACGCAAAAGGTGGATAACTAGACGGTTATACATGAATTCTCCACAATACGTGAGTTATTCACAGGGGAAGAGGTCTTCTAAGAATTTTGAAAATAAGATATCCACACTATTTCCGTACAAAAACCACAAAGAAAGGAGGTACCGTATGCATTTTTTTCTCAAACTTAGTCTAGGCCTCATCCGTATGAGAAATCTAACCTTATTCATTACAACAGCTGCATTTATCATACTAAGTACCATCATCATGTACGCCCTGGAGCCAGACAACTTTGAAAGCTTGCTAAACACATTCTACTTCGTGATGACGACATTCACGACAGTTGGTTATGGCGATTACTCGCCTGTCACCATGCCGGCGAAAATCTACTCCGTTTTCATGTTCCTCATTGGAATCGGTCTACTCGGGGTCGTGATCGGAAAAATTGTGGACTCATTTACATTGTTTCGAAGAATGAGAGAAGAAGGGAGGATCACCTATATGGAAGAACGCCACATCGTCATCATTGGCTGGAACAAAAAAGCGGAATCCGCGGTAAAAGAAATACTCGACTCAGATCAAGAAATCGAAGTCGTTATCATCGATACACTCGAAAAAGCACCTGACTTACTGATGAACAACACGCGCCTTCATTACGTAAAAGGGGACCCTACATCAGAAGAACCTTACGAAAAAGCAAACCTCACTAAAGCGAGCGCCGTCATCATTTTCTCAGATGACACGATTCAAGACCCGTCCTTAAAAGACGCCAAAACCTTGCTCGTCGGCATAACGGTCAGCCGGCTCGCTCCAAAGGTTCACACAACCGCAGAGGTAATGACGGAAAAAAACATCTCGAACTTTACTCATGTCGAGGTAGACGAATTCATTCTTGCACAAGAGACGATTTCCCGCCTTGCTGTACGATCAGCGCTCTATAAAGGAGTTAGCCAAGTCTACTCTCAACTCATCAGCCATCAACACGGGGAAGACTTGTACCAGCTATCGAAAAAACCAGAATGGAACACATATGGCGAAGCGTTTCAAGACTTGCTTGCACAAGGGGCGACTCTCATTGCTGATCGGAATCATCTAGACATCAACCGCCGTCTAAACGATCCAATTCCTAATGATGCGGTGCTCTACATTATTTGCAACCGCGAAACGTATGAGAAGGTAAAGCTGTCGACTGCTGCAAGATAAATAAGAAGAAAGGTCCTCATCAAGAAGTATGAGGACCTTTTTGCTGTGTGAAACCATTCATTTTCTCCTCCAAAGTAATTAAATTAAACGTTCTAGTACCATTTCTAACCAAAAAGCTTCCTCTCTTCCCGAGTTAACAGAGTTTATTGTCGAGTTTCATTGATTTATTGTCCGATGAGCGACATTTATTGTCCGCTTGCTACGATTTATTGTCCGATGAT
>NZ_BAUT01000090.1 GCF_000513095.1 Halalkalibacter wakoensis JCM 9140 | reverse complement strand
ACGAAAATAGATAAAAGTACAACTAAACCAGCAATCCCTAACATAATTCCATTTTTATTTGTCAACACTACTCCTCCTAAAGGTTTTACCCTTTTCTATGTTGTTATCCAAAGTAACGTTACCCGTTTTTTCCTAGGACGAAACCACTAGACAATAAAAAAAAAAACGTATGATACATACGTTTTTTAACTGCTGTGTCTTCTTCGTTCTAATCTCGTTGTATGAGTTGGTTGTTCTTGTTTTGGTTTTTTGCTCTTTTTCACTGTCAGTATCCAATAAATCAACAATGCTAACGTAACACCGGTTAGCCCTCCTGCGAAGTCCAAAATCACGTCCTCCACTAGTGGAGTTCGGTTTGGCGTAAAAGCTTGATGAATTTCATCAGAGATCGCATATAACAGTACAAAAATCAAAGAAACAACATAGCCAATTCTCTTTTTACATCCACTTGCCCACAATGCTCGAAAGGTTAAAAACCCTAAAGCAAAAAAGAATCCGAAATGAGCTGCTTTTCGCATCAAAAATTCAATAAATCTTTCTGGTCCTAACCGCTCAACACTAATTTCATTTCCTGCATAGGTAAAGCGAAGATCTTGCAACCAGCCTTGAGCTCTTCCCTGTAACAGCTGTTCTTTTATAAAAAAGAGGAAGTCCTCTACTCGAAAGGCTGAGAGGATTCCAAACATAACGAGAAACCCGCTAAATAGAACAAGCATGGTCATCACCCCAAGTTCCTTCCCCACTCGCTTGATGCCCTTTTTTCTTATTCTAAGTATAAGCAATGAAGCACCTGCTATGACTGAAACAAGTAGCAACGTTGCAACCAGAAAAGCTAACACCTGCCATTTTTCCGCAATGACTTGTAATGTATTTCGAAATCCATTTTCCTCTACATAAAGGCGATGCTGGACATGCTCCATTTTAATTTGCTCGTACATGTCTTTCATTTTATCTAAATCGGTCGCATACGAAATGTATGGTCGAATGTCCTGTTGCTCATAAGATTGTGAGGATGCGGTAAAAATCATAGCCGCAACAAACAAAACAGGCAACCAATAAAAGATAATGATTTTTAACCACTTTTTCATTTAAGTACTCCTCATTTATTCGTCGTTATTATATTATTTTTATTATAGCATAGGTTGTTTTTTACGCTTGGATAAACAGTACATGGTAAGCAGTATATAAAATAGTCGCTGATCTTTAATTTTTTAAAAAGAGGTTCTTACTGTATAGCGGTCTTTCTCTTAGTGCAATGGAGCGGAAGCCACTCGACTCCTGCGGGAAATAAAGGTAGGGGCGAGACCCCACAGGCGCAGCCGAGGAGGCTCGGCACCAATGTCATCAGGTTAAGAATACAAAAATTGGAATGTCACTTTCTACTTCTTCAATTTTGTAATGAGATATTATCAAACCGCATAAAAAACTCACCTAAAAACAGAAAAATATCTTGACTTTTGAAAAGGATCCTAACAATCGATTTGAATACCTTTCATTTGGTATATCAAATTCGATAGTGGGGATTTTGATGGCAAAAAACAAGACATTTTTAGAAGCAATACGAGTGACAGAAGAGCTTTTGAACGACGTGATATTTATGTGTGAGTCGAGGATGAAGTCCACCTACTTTACACGTCGTGGAAACAATAAAATGGATTTTAATAGCCTCATTTTATTTTGTTTAAATTTCGTGAAAAAGTCGATTCAGCTTGAATTAGATGACTTTCACAAGCTGCTAAATCTGCCCGATGTAAGTATATCGAAGCAGGGTTTTTCAGAGGCCAGACAGAAAATATCTCCAAACGCATTTATGAAATTAGTGGACGTTGTGACAGAGTGGTTTTATGAAGATGGCGTCATAAATACGTTTAAAGGGTATAGACTTTCCGCTATTGATGCCTCGATCTTAGAATTAAATAATTCTGAGCGATTAAGAACGGCTTTCGGCTTCTGTGAAAATAAGACGAAACGATTTGCGCGTGCTCTTGCATCGGGTATTTACGATATCGAAAACAATATCATGATCGTATCCAAAATTACCCGATATCATACGGCTGAGCGAGATGTAGCGATTGAACTCATTGAAAAGCTAAAACAAATGGGATTGAAAAAGGACCTTATCCTCTTTGATCGAGGATATCCCTCTAGACATTTCATCTCATACTTGCACATGAACACCATTAAGTTTTTGATGCGCGTCTCTTCTTCAACATTGAAAGAAATCAATGAGAGTAAGGGTTCAGACCAACGAATACAGATTAAAAGTGCTGATGGAGAAGTGATTACTCTACGAGTTCTACGATTCACTTTAGACTCTGGAATCGAAGAAATTCTCGTTACAAATGTAATGGATGAAGACTGGGGTATCCAAGAATTCAAAGAGCTCTATTTTAAACGGTGGGGAATTGAAGTGAAGTATATGGAATTAAAAAGTAGACTTCAACTCGAAAACTTTACAGGTGACACAGCCATTTCTGTAGAACAGGACTTTTATGCCTCCGTTTATTTGGCCAATATGATTGCCCTTTTGAAGCATGAAGCTAATGAAAAAATGACAGAGGAGAACGAGGGAAAAGGTTTAAAATATGGCTATAAAGTAAATACCAATATCCTTATTGGAAAGTTGAAAAACTCGTTGACTCTGATGTTACTTGAAGAGCAACCTATAAAGCGTACCGCCATATTCCATCGCATCATGCAAGAGATATCACGACATAAGGTACCGATACGACCTGGACGAAGTTTCAAACGTAATATGGTATTGAAGGCAAATAAATATTCACTGAATAAGAAGAGATGTCTCTAAGCTAATTCGTTTTAGTATTAAGAAGTCTAGTGTAAGTTTTTAAAAGAAGAGTAATAAAAACAAGGGCTTGTAAAAAAAATGGAACACAAGCCCCGGGCATCCTATTGCCTTTTTTCCAGAGTTGCTTAATTAACTTTTCTTTAGACTGGATTATCTTTTCCAGATTTAATAGTCTACATGGAATTTGTAAGTTATTGGCTCTTTAGCTTGATGACATTGGGCTCGGCACCTCCCCGCGGAAAGCGAGTGGCTGCAGCGCAATGGAACGAACATGGGAAGTACACATGTCCCATTAAACAAATAAGGTATATATTTTGTAGTTTTAATTTCACCTTGAGGAGGTTATTAAATTGCTATCTAATACTGAAGCTGCTTATCTTGCGGGAATCATTGATGGGGAAGGAACAATTACATTAACAAAGATGCATAAAGGGGAACATAGAAGACCCATTATTTCAATCGCGAGTACCGATAAAGACTTACTCTTTTATATCCAGCATTTAGTTGGCGGATATATTACTTCCAAGAAAAATTATAAACCTTCAATTCACAAAGATTCTTTTGTATTAACAATCAAAAATAAACAAGATTTATTTAATATTCTTAAAGAGATTGCCCCTTATTTAATCATTTCTCATAAGAAGAAAAGAGCATCTCTAATATTGGAGAGATATAACGAACTTACTCCTCGAAATGGAAAATACACACCTGAAACACAACTCTTAAAACAACAATTCGAAGATGAATTTTTATCAATAAAATGAAAAGAACCGCATGACCTTTGCAGTCATGCGGTTCACGGTATGGTTTTGGTGGAGACGGTGGGACATGTTCATCCAAGCTTTCGCATTGGCACTGACTATATCTTGAACTTGATTTGCATCAAGTCCCTCGGCGTATTATGAAGTATATAAATTTGCCAGACTCCTGACCGAATACTCCATCCTAGTACTACCTAGCATCACATAGGCAGCCTATAAGTCGATACACGGCTGTTGGATTGCTCCACATACCGCTCGATATTACCTTATCACCATATAGGTGACGTAGACTTCATCGATAAAGCCAAGTTATCACTCATGTGTCACCACACGAGGCGACTATTTCCATAATCGAACCCACGTCCAAGAATAACGACACTTACGCTTCTACGAGCGTAGTCACTGTATTAGCATTTCGCCAACACTTCGGCCCAATGACAGGCTTCCGTGAGGCTAGTCTGATTAGTCTCTTCCTTCACCCTCAGACGGAGGGTAACCGGCGTAGCCCACTTAGAGTGAGTCCCAGATCCTACCACATGGGCGATGGAGGGTGGAACCGCAAAGCGCTATTAAGCTGCTAGTGCGAAGTTGTTGTTTTCTTTGCCAGTTAATTGGCTTTGGCGTTTTAACGAGGCCGACCCCCTCGACTCGCCACGCAAGTACGACCTATCCCTGTCGAATCCAAAACGTCCCCAAAATAGAGTCAGCTATGAGGTATTCCCTCGTAAGCTAAGCGTAACTATATGTTCCAGAACAAGTACCGACTCGCTCTGGACTCTTATTATAGCATACTGACTATGTGTTGCAACTGGTAATTGTATACCAGTACGACCAATTATTGTTTTAGCCTTTCAAGCGCTCTTTTAATGCGCGATCGACTTCACGTTTTGCATCTTGACGTTTTAACGTCTCACGCTTATCGTAATTCTTTTTCCCTTTTGCAAGACCAATCAGCACTTTTGCAAATCCATTTTTGATGTACACTTTTAATGGGACAAGAGAATAGCCCTTTTGCTGCGTTTGCCCGATTAACGTGTTGATCTGTTTTTTATGAAGAAGGAGCTTCCGCGCACGCGTTGGTTCATGATTGTAGCGGTTTCCTTGTTCATACTCACTAATATGGGCATTATGAAGATACATTTCTCCATTTGAGATCCTCGCAAATGAATCTTTCAAATTCATTCTTCCTGCACGCATCGACTTAATTTCCGTCCCTTTTAGCACAATGCCAGCTTCGTATGTTTCTTCAATAAAATAATCATGACCTGCTCGCTTGTTTTGCGCGATCACATTGCGATCTTTGTCTTTGACAGCCATCTCCTACACCCTTTGTTCATGCGACATTTTCCTTTAATGATAGCAAATGAGAAAGAGTAACGTCAAATAGGAGATCGCCCAAAAGATTGGCTTCCTTTTGGGCGATCGCTTCGTTTGCGGACTCTCGTTCCGTTATCTGTGACAAAAACACCTTTTTTCGGTGTTTTGCGGAAACCAGTTCCGTTATTTGCTGTTTAAACACTCGAATTGGGCGCTTTTTGTGCAAATAACGGATCCTCTGTCCTCCAAAGTCTTCCGAACAGCCTTTTCGATGAAAATAACGGAATCGTCTGTCCACTTCAACAAGTGTTGATTAAAAAACAACCTTACTTCCGACGCTTCTTCCCTTTTTTCCGCTTTGCGCTCGGAGCGTTCTCATAAAATTTCTTTTTCTTTCGTTTTTGAGCTCCGCCTGACTTGTCGTCCTGTTTGGCTCCTTCTTTTCCACGACCATTTCCGCCAGCTCCTGCTCCGCGTCCGCCACGGCCTTTACCAGCGCCACCGCCTCGTGGTTCACGCTTGCCACCAACAATCACTTTCGGACGATCGCGAACTTCTCGGCGTTCACGTGGTTTCATGCCAACGACTTCAAAATCAATGGAAGCTTCATCAACGTTAACGTTAGTGACTTTCACTTCAATCTCATCCCCGATGCGGAACGTTTTTCCGGTACGTTCCCCAATCATCGCGTATTGCTTTTGATCGTAGTGATAATAATCATCCGTTAAATAACTTACGTGAACAAGGCCTTCGATTGTATTCTCTAGCTCAACGAACATCCCAAAGTTCGTCACACCGCTGATCATACCAGTAAATGTTTCACCGATTTTATCTTCCATGTACTGAGCTTTTTTAATGCTATCCGTATCACGTTCTGCTTCAACTGCACGTCTTTCCATTTCAGAAGAGTGACGCGTTAAGTCTGGTAAAACAGCATTCATACGCTCTTGCGTTGCTTCATCGACATTTCCTTTGATCAAGTACTCACGGATTAAGCGATGTACGAGTAAGTCAGGATAACGACGAATCGGTGATGTAAAGTGCGTGTAAAACTCGGTTGATAACCCAAAGTGACCTAAACTGTTTGTATCGTATTTGGCTTGCTGCATCGAGCGAAGCATCACCGTACTAATAACCGTCTCTTCCGGCTCACCTTTAATTTCTTCAAGCAGCTTTTGCAGTGCACGCGGATGAACCGTATTGGCATTCCCGCGAACCACATAGCCAAAGTTCGTGATGAACTCTAGGAATTTTCCAAGCTTTTCAGAATCCGGGTCTTCGTGAATACGATACACAAATGGCAGCTTCAACCAATGGAAGTGCTCAGCAACTGTTTCATTCGCCGCTAACATGAATTCTTCAATCAACTTTTCCGCAACGGATCGAGTACGAAGCACAACATCGGTTGGCTTTCCTTCTTCATCTACGAGCACTTTTGCTTCTTTAAAGTCAAAGTCAATGGCCCCACGCTCAAAGCGTTTTCGGCGTAAAATGGCAGCAAGCTGTTCCATTTCTTCAAAAAACGGAACCAGTGACTCATAGTTTTTACGTGTTTCTTCATCTTTTTCAACTAAAATTTGATTCACATCAAAATACGTCATTCGCTCTGTTGTTTTTATGACACTTTGGAAAATCTCATGTCCTACTACTTGCCCGTTTGGATCAATTTCCATTTCACATGTAAGTGTCAAGCGATCAACTTTCGGATTCAAACTACAAATTCCGTTGGATAGACGATGTGGAATCATTGGAATGACACGATCCGTTAAGTACACACTCGTTGCCCGCTCGGCTGCTTCTTCATCAATAGGCGAACCTTCTTTTACATAATGAGTGACATCCGCAATCGAAACACCTAGTAAATAGTTGCCATTATCAAGACGTTTTACGTGAACGGCATCATCTAAGTCTTTTGCGTCTGCTCCATCAATCGTAACAATGGTTTCATTACGTAGATCACGACGATCTTTTAAATCATTTGGATCAATCTCGTCGGGAACCGAATTGGCATGCTCAATCACTTCATCTGGAAATTCAATCGGAATTCCATGCTTATAAATAATGGAGAGAATATCCATACCTGGGTCGTTTTTATGTCCAAGTACTTTAATAACTTTCCCTTCTGCACTCATCCGACCTTCTGGATACTTCGTAATTTCCACAACAACTTTATGACCATCAACCGCACCTTCTGCTTGGTCTTTTGGAATGAAAATATCGTTGGCTACGCGCTTATCATCGGCTACGACAAAACCGTATGATCCTTGGTCTTGATACGTTCCGACTACTTCTGTTGTTCCACGCTCCACAATGCGAATAACCTGTCCTTCTGGTCTGGTGCCAGAAGATTTTTGATTTAAGCGTACGAGTACGATATCGCCGTTCATCGCACTGTTTAAGTCGCCGCTCGTTACAAATACATCATCCATACCCTCTTGTTCTGGGATAATGAAAGCAAAACCTTTCGCATGCCCTTGTACGCGCCCGCGGACAAGACTCATTTTTTCCGGCAAGCCATACCGATCGGTTCTCGTGCGAACGACAAGACCTTGGTCTTCTAGTTCATTCAAGGCTTTTACTAATTCTTTAAAATCATCACTTCCATCAATCTTAAACGCCTGTTCAATTTCTTTAATAGAAAGAGGCTTTTCAGCTGCTTCGCGAAAGTGCGACAACAGTTGTTGCATCAATTGTTCGTTCAATGTTCATACTCCTTTCGTTAACAGCTTCCAGAATCTCTAACTAAACGGTCCAATCAAGTTTTTCTAAAAATTGATACACATCGTCATGAAGCTGTTCTTTTTCTTTATCTAATGTAATAACATGGGTTGAATTCTCATACCACTTTATTGATTTCTGATCTGTTTCGACTTGATTATAGATGATGTCTGCACTATCAATATCAATCATTTGATCATGTCTTGCCTGAACAACAAAAGTAGGTGAATAAATGAAATCTAGGTTATCTTTTACCTCTTCAATCAATCCTTGCAAACCATTTAATGTTTCCATCGGTGTGTCCGCGAATGCTTCCATTTCTTTGTCAATTTGTTCAGGTGATTTTTTTTCAAGCTGCTTATATTGCTTGGCATAAGCTAGAACACCTTTGTAAATGGCATCTTCTGTTTTAGGTCTCATTGGTGCGCACATTGGCACAATTCCCTTTATAGGTAGAGTGTACCCGATTTTCAATGAGAATACCCCTCCAAGCGAGAGCCCGCATACAGCAATTTCTTCATGTCCTTTGCTTTTTAGAAACTCGTACCCTTCAACAACATCATTCCACCAATCTTTTGGCCCTGTATGTACTAGTTCTTCAGGAGGGACGCCATGTCCTTTATATAACGGTGCATGACATGTGTACCCTAACGTTTGCAAATGTCTTCCAAGCATCCGTACGTCCGCTGTCGTTCCTGTAAATCCGTGCAGCAATAAAACAGCACGGTCTCCTCCTTCAAACGTAAATGGCTTAGGTGCAACCACTTTCATCTTTATCTTCCTCCTTGCACAAAAATGCCTCTATCTTATTAAGTAGTATCTCTTTTTCGAAGCCATGGCAAATCAAATGCTTCGATTCTGGCAATAAAATCAATTCTTTATCCTTTGAGCCAATCGTTTCATATAAATAAACGGCGCTTTTCGGCGGAACAATCCCATCCAGTTCACCTTGTAGAATGAGCGTAGGTGCAGATACCTTTCTGATGCAAGGTTTGATTTTTTTCACAACTTGCATGAATTGAAAAACAGCCGTCATCGGCGTATCGATAATTTTCTTTCTGTAACGTACATAATGCTCATCTGAGTCAAGCTCGCCGAGAACGCGTAGCCTAACTTTGTCTTTTAATTCCTGCAACAATTGTTGAGGGTTCGTGTAGTACGCTGCGGCACTAAGCAGAACAAGCTTTTCTACGTTGTATTTAGCCGCAATATAACAGGCAAGCATGCCTCCCATTGAAAAGCCGATCACATACACTTTTTCACACCGCTTTAATAAAGCTTGAATGGATACCTCTGCGGCATACACCCATTCCTGGTACGTAACATCACGTAGATTTCCCTTAGGGCCATGTCCCGGCAACGTTGGTGTATAAACAAGCCAGCGCTTCTGTTCAAGAAAATATGTTGAAACTGGCTCTACTTCCCAAGGTTCTCCTGTGAAGCCATGCAAACATAGACAGCCAATCATATTCTCTCACACCTTTCCATGAATTTTCTAAGAGGGAATGCGACTATGTAAGAAAGTAATAGTATGTACATATTTTGAAAAAATAACAAAGAAGCAGTAGGTACCTGACCCACTGCTTGAACATTACAAGAAATATGCAACCGTAACGGTTAGAACAAAAAATAAGACCGCTAATACGACTGTTGCTTTGATTAAAACCGCATCAATCCCGCGAGCTTTTTGCTTCCCAACAAGTTGTTCTGCACCACCAGAAATCGCTCCTGAAAGCCCAGCACTTCTTCCTGATTGCAACAAAACGACAGCAATTAAAGCAATTGATACGATAACAAGTAAAACTGTTGCTACCATTTGCACGTTTCCTACACCTCCAAGCACAGTTTGCGCTTATACTACTGTACCATAAAAAAGCATTTTTTCACAATAGTGAAGTTATGTATTTATTCAAATGGTTTCGCCACCGTAAATGCTTTTGCTACACGTGCAACACGCTCGCCTAAACGTCCAGCCATCCTCAATTCGTCTTGACATGGTGTTCTCGATCCATCTGGTCCTGCTAATGTTGACACCCCATAAGGTGAGCAACCGACGGCTTTATCTGTTAAATACTCAGGATTTTGCGTATAAGGCAATCCAATAAAAATCATTCCTAAATGCAGCAAAGGAACAAGGGATGTTAGAATGGTTGCTTCATGTCCGCCATGGATCGATCCAGCACTTGTAAACAAAGCTGTAGGCTTTCCTTCTAACTCACCTGTTGTACAGAATTGTCCTGCCTGATCGAGAAACGATTTGACTTGCGCTGGCATCGAGCCTAAATAAGTTGGAAATCCCCAAATAATGCCGTCTGCCTCCCGCAAATCGTCCATTGTCGCAACAGGAATATTCACTTGCTCCTGCTGCACTCGTTCATAATCCTCCACTCTTTTTGTTAACTTAAAATGCTGCCCAAGTCCTTTTTCCTCATTCTGATTGCGTTGGTTCACTACACGAATGCTAGCATCATTAAATTCCGGGATGCGGACACGCTTAACCGCTACCCCTTCTATTTTTTCTGCGCCATCTGCAATGGCTTCACTTACGGTTGCAATATGTCCAAATGCACTATAATAAACGACTAATACGGTTGTCATAACATTCCCCTTTACCTTTGAGTTGTTGGCGCGATACGAGACGACGAGACTCCTCAAAGGAATGTGCAAAGCCGTTGCAATCTTTTGAAAAGCTTGGTATGAGTGGCTATCTCATATCAGGCGCGCAACGTGCGGAGCCATTCCTACTACAATCAGTGTCACTGTATAAGGTTGGCTTTCCCCTTTTGTAGTGGCCTCAGTTGATTGGTCACATTCGTCATCGACAACCATTCCCCAGCTTTGTAGACAGCTCTTGTTTGTGGGAGCTCCGCGAACAACTCTTCAATCGTTGTAGCATCTATTAACACAAACTCAGCTTCTGAACCAACTGACAAAGTGTTAGGCTCGAGACCGACTAGTTTCGCTGGAACATCTGTAATCATGTGAAGCAGCGTATACAAATCACTTTTCCCACCCATATGCGCTGTGTATCCCGTTAATTGGGCAATTTGCAGCAAATCTCCTCTTCCAAACGGATGAAACGGATCACATACGTTATCAGAAGCCGTCGCAATAGGCACACCAGCCTCAAGCAGTTCCCTCACACGTGTAATCCCACGTCTCACGACCCCACGATCGTCTCTTCCTTGTAAATAAAGGTTAGCTGCCGGTAAAGTGATCGCTCCTAACTTCGCTTCTTTCATTTTTTTAATAACGGCTTCTGCTTTATCATGATCCATGGCTGCTAATGAACAAAGGTGATCGACAACTACCTTGCCCTCAAATCCATACTCCATTGTTTTCTCAGCGATATATAAAACCGTATCAACCGTTGGATCATCGCTTTCATCTGTATGTAAATCGATTGGAAGCTGGTACGTTTTCGCATAGTTGAAAATTTCATCAACACACTCATACGGCATATCACTAATGTGTGGGGCCCCTCCAATTCCATCGACACCAAGCGCGAGCATTTTTTCAATTTTTTTCCGATCACTATCTTCATAAGGGTAGTAAGGCAGCATCGGATACACCTGGATATCCATATAAGGAGCAAGTTCTTCTTTTAGCTGCAAAGCCATACGCACACCGCGAAAAGTCGTTTCTTCCTTCACCCTCGTATTAAAATCAATATGAGTTCGAATTGTTTTTGTTCCGTGCGCAAGTGCTGATAAAGCGGTTTTTCGCATTCTTCCAATGACATTTTCGTCTGTAAAGGTTTCAGATGCTTGCGTATAGCTTTGAATCGCTTCAAGTAATGTGCCGCTTTTGTTTTTAGCCACTAAAAGAGAATGCGACTTATCTAAATGCATATGAGCATCGACCATGCGAGGCAATAAAATCCGTCCTTCTCCGTCCCATGTCACATCTGTTTCCTCACTATAATCGGATAAATCATATAAAAAAGGTCGATCTGTATGGACGTTCTCATCGTGTCGATCTATGGCAACGAACTTTCCACTTTGAATCGTAACATCATAAGACTGTTCCGGGTCTAACGTTGGAATTTTCACATTGACTAATCTCATCTTACCCATCCTCCCTTGTTTTCTTTTTATTATGCCTTTATAATTTCCCATTTTTTTATGTTTTGTGAACGGAACAGCCTCTCACATCTGCAAGGTGGTGGTGAGGACTTCCGCTTCATTTCAATTTGGTGTTGTTACGGATTCCCCTGCAACCTTTGCAAATGGCCATTTTTATGGGTTAAGCGCCCTTCCTATGTTCGTTCCATTGCGCTGCAGCCACTCGCTTTCCGCGGGGAGGTGGTGAGACTCCTCGGCTGCGCCTGTGGGGTCTCACCCCTACCTCTATTTCCCGCAGGAGTCGAGTGGCTTTCGCTCCATTTCACTTCGAGGGAAACGATATTTCTCAATACAATAACCTGTGCGACAAGAGCCTTTTAAAAGAGTCCAATGAGCGTTTTCTCATAGAAATGTGCTGAGTCATTAGCTTGTTAATCGTGCCTTAGAAAAAGGTGCTTTTTGCCTTTTGAGGCATCCACTCTGTTTTGAGAGGGGGTGTTTCAGCTATGATGACCCCTTTTGACATGACGATTTCAGCTACAGGCTGTCTCCGCAGCAGGTCATGAGCATCTTCAGCGCGAACAAGGATGATGTTGGCGGGATTTCCTTCTGCAATACCATAACCTTGAAGTTGCATCAAACGTGCTGGGTTCACTGTAATCATATTAAGCACAGAATCAAAGTCATCTGTTCCTGTCATATGAACTAAATGGCAAAGCATATGACCAGCAGCAGGGAGAGAACCTGTACCGAGTGAGTAAAACGGACTTAGAAAATCATCATGTGCAACTGCGACGTTCACACCCGCTCCATGCAACTCTTTTACTCTCGTAATCCCACGCCCTTTTGGATAAGAGTCAAATCTCCCTTGCATGGCACTATTAATCAAAGGAGCAGTAACCACATGAATCTTTGAAGATTGAATGAGCCCTAAAAGCTTTCGAACGTAAGCCTCTTCATAATAAGACATCGCATTAATATGGCTAACCGTTACTTTCTCTTTTAAACCTGTTTCGAGCGCTAAAGATGCAACAACTTCTAAAAAGCGCGACTGGCTATCATCGATTTCATCGCAAAATATATGAACAAACTTGTCATACTTGGTTGCTAATTGAAAACAAATATTTAACGATTCTACTCCTTTTTCTCGCGTTGACTCAAGGTGAGGAACGGCACTAATTCCATCAACTCCGAGCTCAATGGCCTTTTCAAGCTGAGGTGCTCCATTCGCGGAAGAGCAAAGTCCATTTTGCGGAAATGCAATAATCTGCAACTGAAGAAAGGGAGCTACTTTTTCTTTTACTTCAAGCAATGCTTTTAACGCCGTCAACTCCGGATCAGACACATCCACCATGCTCCTTATATTTAGAACACCTTGACCTGCCATCACTTTGATTACTTCCATCGCTCTTTTTACGACATCTTCATGACTTAAATAGTCTTGTCGATATTGGTTCCAAACTTGGATCCCTTCAAATAACTCACCAGATTGATTGCTGTAAGGCCTCCCACTCGTTAGTGCTGTATCCAAATGAATGTGCGACTCGACATATGGAGGCAAAGCCCATAAACCAGTTCCATCAATTGTTTCATTTTGTACATCATCAAGGAATCCTACTTTCGCAATGAGTCCTTCTTTTATCGCAATATCTGTGACAACATCCTTTTCTAGTTGTACATTTTTTATGACAACATCATACATGTTATTCACCTGCCCATTCTTTGGATTTCTTAGTGGAAGGTGGAATGAACATGTTCGTTCCATTGCGTTTCAGCCACTCGCTTTCCGCGGGGAGGTGCCGAGCCTCCTCGGCTACGCCTGTGGGGTCTCGCCCTTACCTCTATTTCCCGTAGGAGTCGAGTGGCTTCCACTCCATTACACTAAGAGAAAAACCTTTTGAGAGTGTGATATACTTTATAAGAATAGTCTTGCTGTATTTTTGGATTAGAAAGGAAAAGGTTTCCGTTCGTTCCATTGCCCTGTAGTCGCTTTGAAAGTAAAATTCTAACGCAACAATCTCTACGAAAATTGCTTAGTCGAAACTCGTTTTGTTTTTCCTGGGTTCAGCAACGAGTAGGGATCGTTTTCTTTTTTGGCTGTGCAAATATCGTCAATCCAATCGTCCTTTCCGCCTTCTTCTAAAATGTACGTATGCGGATTGCTTACTTTTATTCCAATTTCACGAAAACCATCAATGATTTCTTGCAAACGGTTATCCGTTGAATAACGAATAACTGGTTGAGAGCTTGGGACAATCTGGCCTTTCACTTTAATCCACTCAAAGTGAATTAACACCTCATCCCCAAAACGTCTTTTTATCTCATGTACTTGTGCTAAATAACAGGTCGGGTCGAACCGCCCTTGCAAATACGTATCGTCTTCATGTTCCTTCAACCACCATAACGTGACGTGATTCCAGCTAAAGTCACTAACACGCAAATGTTTTTCTTTGATGAACGCTGCAAACGTATCGTCTGACATTCCGCCACTTTCCACGATTAGCTGTAACAGATCCTGTTTTTGCTTTGAATCAATTTGAAGAAGGATCGTAGCTTGCGAATCATTCGTAAAAGATTTTAAAGGAGTAAAGAAATTTGAAAGCGGTGCTTCGCAAACGGATACGAGTCTCTTTTTCAGATGAGTGCTAATTGCGAGCTTCTCTGAAAAGAGCAATGCTTCATCAAGTGAATCAAAATAAACGAGTACATCATGCCAATTGGTTTTCTTCGCTGTCGCAATCGTTGCTTCCGTAATAATCCCAGAAATGCCGTAACTATGAATGTATTGAGCTAATTCTTCTTGTTTCTTTACCTTAAGCCTTCGTGGTTTTTCTTCCATTGTGATGACTGTGAGTTCTAGCACATTGCCTTCATCCCAGAGCGTTCCATGTTCGATGGAACCAATTCCCCCTGTTCCTCCAGCAATAAAACCAGCTAATGTTGACTTCATATACGTGCTTGGGAAAAAGCGCAACTCCTGATCTTTTGCACGAAGCGTTTTCTCGATAAAGCCAAGCTTGGCTCCAGCTTGAAATGTTGCTGTTCCATCTTTTATTTCAATCTCTTTCTTTAATTTGCTCGTATCAAGGACAATTCCTCCTTTTAGCGGAATGATTTGTCCATAATTGCCTGTTCCCCCTCCTCTTGA
Source organism: Halalkalibacter wakoensis JCM 9140 (assembly GCF_000513095.1). Lineage (GTDB taxonomy): Bacteria > Bacillota > Bacilli > Bacillales > Bacillaceae_D > Halalkalibacter > Halalkalibacter wakoensis. The sequence goes on along the minus strand of NZ_BAUT01000090.1, from coordinate 484 downwards.
GACAATCGGTATTTTTCGCTTGCACGCAAACGAGACAACTTCGATCAGCTCCTCTTCTGTTCTAGGGCTTATCACACAATCTCCGTATCGATTTGCTAGAGTTTTTTTTAAAATAGGCGAATACCAATAATAATCTTGAGACATCTTTTTCACATACGTCTCTTTTTGATGGATAATCTCTTGATCAAACTCCTCTTCTAATTCTAGTAGCCACTCCATTCTGTCACTCCTCTATAAAAGGCTTTTTTAATATATGTTTTATTATTGTAAGTTACATGTTCTTGATCATTTTCATAGTGAAATGAAGCGGAAACCACTCGACTCCTGCGGGAAATAGAGGGAGGCCACTGAAAAAGTGCCTAACTGCCGCAGGGGAATGACACTCCGCTTTCCGCGGGTGCCCGGTGAGCCTCCTCGCTATTACGCCTGCGGGGTCTCACACGTGGGTCACTGCTCCCGCAGGAGTCTCCGTGTCATTCCCCTG
>NZ_BAUT01000091.1 GCF_000513095.1 Halalkalibacter wakoensis JCM 9140 | reverse complement strand
GAAGTTGGGTTGAAAAAGGCGCTAGTGCCATGATGACAGCGATGGTTGCTTTGATGGATAAAGTTCCGCTCAAAACCCTGATTGGTCGTGTGGAGAAATGGAAAGAGCCAAAAGAAGAACGTCCTCCAAAGTATTTTGTGGAGAAGGTAGAAAGTACCATTGGCGAAGCAACACGTAACAACGTCATGTATCTCAAACAAAGAGCAAATATTCCAGTTTACCGAGCACTGAAAGACTTGAAAGGTTTTTAAAAACAGTAAGATTCTAGACAGAGGAGAACCATAAATTCATGAATTCGCTTACGCCTATGAGGATGGAAGATATTCCTCCCACAAAAGGTTGACACAATCACAGTCACTATAACTCATGATAGTTGTATGAAACGGTGATATAATAATGGTAAAGAGTAAAAGGGGCGGTATATATTATGAAATGGTCAGAGGTTAGAACAATGTACCCAAATCAATATGTGAAACTTAACATCATTGACTTTTACCTAGAAGATGATAAAAAAATTGTAACAGATGTTGCGTTAATTAATGTTATTGAAGATCCAAAATTAGCTACTAAAGAGTTGCTTAAATCTAAGGATGATACAATTGTTTATCATACAGGGGCTGAAAATATTGTAATTGAGATGAGAAAAGCAATAGGTTTAAAAGGTATCAGATTATGAAGTTAGACTTTGTGAATCATTTACTAGAAGTAGAAATGACTATTTCTTACAAAGGCAAAAAGAAAACAATAGATAAGCTTGTTATTGATACAGGTGCAGCTCATACTCTTATTTCATCTGATATGGTTGATGAGATAGGCATATATTTTGAAAATGGAGATCCTCTTGTAAGCTCTTATGGAATTGGCGGTGAAGAGTATTCTTTCCGTAAACCAGTTGATTTTATCAAGCTGGGCAATTATGAAATTCTAGATATGAAATTAGACTTTGGCAATTTAGATGATTGGGGAATCAATGGACTAATAGGATAGATATATTAATGAATGGACAGTTTATCATTGATTTAGGGAAATTAGAATTAATCCAAAATTAGTAGTGCAGATAAAACTATTAATACTGCGACTGCCATTGCTAGAAACTTTAAGATTAACATTATGGCTTGGGATAAATGCTACGATGTTATTTTTATATTGATGTTTGTGAGGTAGTGTACTTAAACTATAGGGCTTATGTTTAACAATATACAGGTAGCGACAGGCACTTTTTCTATTGAGTCCCTTTTGGATAATAAATAAAAATAGGGCTAGAGATTCACTCAACAGAAGCACCGAGCACAAGAACCGTCCAAATGCTTCCGGAATGCGGCTTTGAATCCTTTTTTGTATAGTAAGCCCCCATCCAAACAACGCATATAAACCAACAGCGCCTCCTGGTACGATACATGTATCAAATAAAGGAGGTGCTTTTCTATGCCGCAACAAAAATTAACAATTGTCCCCGTTACACTTCACCCTAAAAAACAAGACCTTACATCGTCCTTTTCTCCGAGTAAGCGAAGAAAAAAACGCCAAAAATTCTCGAAGCCAATTGTCGATAAATTCTTCGAATGGGTTGAATCATCCCCGTTTTACGGGAAAAATGCCCTCGCAAAAGCAGCTGAATACACATTGAACAGAGCAACTGGTCTGAAGGCTTTCCTAGATGATGGACGCATTGAGATTGATAATAATCCAGCCGAAAATGCCATCCGCCCTAATGTTTTAGGGAGAAAAAACTGGCTCTTTTCCGTCAGCGAAGCTGGAGCAAAAGCGAACGCCATTTGTTTGAGTATCGCAGAAACAGCTAAAAGCAATGGAGTTGATTTCTACGAATACTTGAAAAAACTCTTAACGGATTTACCCAATCTCGGAATCCAGCAAAATCCAGACATCCTGGACAATTATATGCCTTGGTCAAAATTAATACAGGCCGAATGCCGAAAATAAGCCGTATATCCGACAAAAAAGACAGGATATACGGCTATTTGTCATGCGCACCGCTTGGTATACATTTTTTCTATAGTTCGGGCTTACTTTGTATATGTGTAAAAGACCATCCTACCAAAACGGTGGCTGGATGGTCTTTTAAAACAACTCCCTGTCAAAACGGTGACTGGAAGTAATGCATGATAAAATATACATAAAGCAGATGGATGGTGTTAATGCTCTCATCATTGCCGGCATATCACCATCTTCCTTCAGTAGGAAGATGGCCACCTCGTTATCGCCGAGATAGAATGAATACTAAATTGGTTTCTGATGTGGATGCCGAATTAAAAATATTTCGACACTTCCACCGGTAATAGGGTAAAAGACTTTATATGGATCAGATTTCCCCGCTGAAACTAAAACCATCCTGAGATCGTCAGGGAGATTTTTAATTAGAACATGTCTTCCAGGGATATAGATAGAAAAATCTTGATGTTCAAAAAACACATCGATTGTATTTTTAAGATAGCCAGCGATAGGTTGTAATTCCACACTAGCTCTCCACTGATCTAACTTTAATAACGACTGAATAGCGGATTTTCTCCAACATATTCTCATGCTAGTTATAATCCTAATATTTCATTAATTTCTTTATCTGTTAATATTGGATTATCTTCGTTTAATGCCATGAGTAATTGTTCTTCTTCTTCTGGATCTGTCACTTCATAACAATCTGTTTCCTTGGCGTTTTCTACTTCTAGTAATAAGAATTTTCTTTCACCAACTTGGATATAAGTGTTACCAGAATTTATTATTTTTATAATGTCTAAGTTATCAATTTTTATAGGTTTCAATTTAATCACCTACTATGATTTATTTATTCCAGTATAACGGATTCAGTTCAAATAATAAACTGGGGGAAGCTGAAAATAGGTGTTAGTTGAAGGTATGGCTAATTCCATGCCTGATCGCAGTAGAGAATAAGTCTACTGGAAGTTTGCAGGCACGGAATTAAAATAAATTGCATTGGCATTTATTAGCTCTTATTAAGGGTCATTGAGAATTAAAAATAAAGTTTAACCGGTTGCCTTTGCATTTTTTAACATCATGTCTAAATCATATTGAAAATTTTCGATAGCTCTCTTTTTCTGTTCAACTGCATGTCTAATAATTAAATTTCTTATATCGTCATTAGATAGCTTATCTACATTTGAATCTTGTCTTAAAAGCAAGCGTGCACGATTGAAAATCCCATCATTTATACGTAATGAGTGCTCTTTCGGATATGTTACGAACTCATACATTATCTCTTTGTACCTAGGTAATAAAGTGCTTCTAGCAATTTTATTTGCTATTCTACCTAGATCGTATTTACAGGCAAGTATTCTTATCTTTGTTGGGATATCTTCATCTAGCAAATACTTAGTTACTTTTTCAACAGGTATCCCTAGCTTATCTGCAATTTGTCTTTGTTTCTGGTTATATTGGTTTATCAAGATGGAAAACTGATTCATCTTTAGTGCCCACCTACTGTTAGATAAAAGTAATTCTCGTAACGCTGCGTATCGTACTTCGAGTTCAGATTTATACTCTCCGACTCTACAAAGAACGTCAATCTTCCTATTACTGTTGTATAGGGAGAAGTAATAGTCATAACCCTCCGCAAGAAATAATTCGCCTGTTTTTGACTTATAAACAATAAGGTCTAAAGTTCGATTGTTTACCTTATACATTGTCAATTTTTGTTTAGCAGTGTCTTGAGATTGATAAATCCTAAAGAAGGGCTCAATTTCATCTAAAGAAAATAATTCATATTGCATATGAATCCTCCCTCTATAAATAAGAATTATTTTCTTAACTTTATGAAACTACTTGATTGTCCTATAACTTATGAGATTCAAAGATAAGTGCCTGTCACTAACTGAAGTATGTTGATGTGTCGAGATACTTCAGTTAGTGACAGGCACTTTTGCTCATTTGTATGGTGTATTTTTAGTTGCACAAGCTGCCATTAAAGAATTTTTAAAAGCTGGTAGTGGTGTTATCGTTAATACGGCTTCGATGTATGGGTTGGTTGGTTCTCCTGGAAGTGCAGCAAAAGCTATTCATGGCTAGCGATGACTCTGCCTTTATGACTGGTAATTCCTTAATCGTTGATGGCGGATATACAGCACAATAATAGGTGAAATGTAAATTTAGCCAAATGAATGTTTGTACCCCGGTTTGTCGGGGAATGGATGCTACAAGGTTGTTACCATACTAATAAGCAGAGGATGATTTTCATGGAAAGGTTTGAAGGTAAGGTTGTACTAATTACTGGAGCAGGATCTGGTTTAGGTCGTGCAGTTGCATTGCAGGTAGCGAAAGAAGGAGCGAAGCTATCTTTAGTTGATTTAAATGAAAAAGGCTTAGAAGAAACAAAAAGCGAGATTCAAAAAGTAGTACTAAATGCCGAGATGCTTTTAGTAAAGGCTAATGTCGCGAACGAAGATGATGTGAAAAATTATGTAGATAAAACAGTAGAAACGTTTGGTACAATTGACGGTTTCTTTAATAATGCTGGAATTGAAGGGAAACAAAACGAAACTGAAGATTACGGTTCTGATGAATTTCGTAAAGTTTTGGATATCAATCTAAATGGAGTCTTTTATGGAATGAAACATGTTCTTAAAGTGATGAAAGAAAAAGGTAGTGGCCATATCGTGAATACGGCTTCTGTTGGCGGTATTCGTGGTGTTGGTAACCAATCAGGTTATGCGGCTAGTAAGCACGGGGTCGTTGGGTTAACACGTAACTCAGCTATTGAGTACGGGCAATTCGGTATTACGATAAATGCAATTGCCCCAGGAGCCATTATGACGCCAATGGTTGAAGGATCGTTAAAACAAATTGGTGGTGAAGATGGTTGGGAAGAAGTAGGGAAAGCGTTTGTAGAACCTAATCCGATGAAACGTTTTGGTAAACCGGAAGAAATCGGCTACCTTACTGCCTTCCTTCTATCTGATCAAGCAGGATTTATCAATGCAGCTGTAGTGCCAATTGATGGTGGACAATCTTATAAGTATTAGTTTTAAGTGCCTGTCTCTCCCCGATTTTTGCCAACATCATCGACATAATAGGGATGATGCAGGCACTTTTTTGATGATTTTAAAAAAATCCTCCTACGAAAATCAACTCATCTCCCTATATATAAATTGAAAACATACATAACACAGGAGGTTGTTTAGATGGCTAAATTCCGCATGATTCAAACAGGATTTTGGCATGATCCAAAGGTGATGGAGGAGATGACACCGGAGGATAAGTTCTTTTTCATGTATCTTCTCACCAATCCGCAAGTAACTCAAATTGGCATTTACCGGATTACGAAAAAACAAGTCGCTTTTGAAACGGGTTTCTCCGTCGAAACCGTGCAGCTGTTATTTGAGCGCTTTTTGAACCAGCATAAGCTCATTCGGTATAACGCGGAAACAAGGGAGCTTGCGATCAAGAATTGGGCCAAGCATAACCTTGGGCGTGGAGGCAAACCGATGCTTGATTGTATTCAAAAGGAATTAGAGGATGTTAAGGATCGTTCGCTTATTGGATACATTGGACAGTTTGTAGCCAATGAGTCGATTCGGGAGCTTTTTGCATCTTTTTGCCTTCAAACAGACGATACGTTGACGACAAGTGGACAAGAAGAAGAATAAGAAGAAGAAGAAGAAGAAGAAGAAGAACAAGACCGATACGCCGCGGTCTTTCGGTTTTACGAAGAAAACATGGGAGTCTTAAATCCTTTTATCGCAGAGTCGATCGTCCATTGGGTTGAAGAGCTAAGTCCAGAAGTGGTGCTGTTAGCGATTCAAAAGTCGTTGATGAGGCAAAAACGCTGGGATTATGCAGAAGGGATTTTGAAAAAATGGGTAAACCAAAATGTAACAACCATTCAAGCGATTGAAGCGGATGAAACCCACTTCCAGAATAGCTTTATGAACCCAACTGATTTACTTGAACGAATGAAACGAGGTGACTTTTCATGACAAACGAGGAAGCTGCCGAGGTTCTTTTAACCATTCAAGAAGTCAACGTCGGCTGCTTCAGCAAGTTTCCTTTGTGTCCAGCCTTTTTCATTGCGTAGTCCTTGGATTTGTTTTCCTATGTATCGATTGATCTGCTCATCATAATCCACCGGCTTTTGCTCCTTTTTTCTACTTAGTATGAGATTGGTAGAAAAGAAAGAGGAACTGTCTATATACTGCAAAAAGGGACTATGTGAAAAATGGTATAAGTTTATTTATGGATAGGGAGTGGTACGTAAAAAAGCCCTCCAAAAAGGAAGGCTCCACCCATCATTCATAACTAGCATCAACTCTTAAATCAACACCCAACCCAATCATCTGAAGATGCAACACACATTCTACCAATTTCACCGTCTGATACGTAGCTTTGTAATCCACACTCTCCCAATCCGTATGTTCATTATCATATCCAACCGACAAGTTCACAGACGGAATACCATAGCTAGCGTAAACTTTTGCATCGCTTAATCCACCAGAGGTAGTTTTCCAGTTACTCATGCCGAGTAACACTCCTGCTTTTTCAAATAGTTCACCGTAACTTGTTGGGCAAAAAGAGGTTGTGCCGTTTGATGTGACGATGTCTCTTGTATTTCTTCGGTCGACAACGATCGCTCCGTCAACGTCTCCTAAAAACTGTACGTCCATGTCTTTAGAGCCAACACAGCCTATTTCTTCTTTGACAGTAAAAGCAATTTTTAAGGTTCCGTTAAAATTCGTTTTCTGTATCCTTGATAAGACCTCTAAGATAACCGCAATTCCTGCCCGGTCATCAGCACCTAAAATCCCTGACGAACTGGTCAAAACCGTTCTGTTTTCAAAAATATGACGACCCTCTTCAAATTCCTCCACTGTATCCATATGAGCAGAGAGTAAAACAGTTGGTCCATCGCCGCAATAAAGGTAGGCTAGTAGATTTCCGGCTTTGTCCATATACGTATAATCCGTTAGTCGATGCAACTTTTGTTGTAAGTATGCTCGAATACGTCTCTCGTTCCCACTGGAGCCTGAAATAGACAATAGTTTCAACAAGTGAGGTTTGAATTTTTCTGCCTCAAAATCTTCTATTATAGCTGGGTTCATAAGGAAGGCATGAAGGCGTTCAGCGATTTCTAATAGCTTATGAACTTCTCCTTGCTTGTATAAAAAGCTAACCTTCTTTCCGGAAAAACGAACCTTTACATCAACAAGTGAACATCCTTGAATGAGGTTCATTTGTTGATTCGTTAGATGGTGTTTCAAGTAAATATGGGCTGGTCTTGTATTATGCCCATCGCAACTATTAACCGTATAAATGCCAAGAGCATTGAGCCAACGCACCATACCTCGCATATGTGGATCAAGATCTGCTAAAGGGATTTCTTGTTTTTCTGGATCGATCAGAACCTTGCCGCCACCTCTAAAATGATGGGAAGCTGAGTTTAAGGCTTCGATCCATTTTAATTCTTGAAGAGAGGCAAGATCCTCCCGGTTAACTTTTGCGTAATAGATAGCTTGATTCAAAAAAAGTCCAATGTTTGTCTCCTCTTGTAAATCTGATTGTTGAAATCCGTGACGTGTTAAAAGTGAATGTGCTGCCATGATCAACCAACTCCTCTTATGTGATGTCATCAGTGTACCAAGTTGGCCGTGACACCTCTGTCACAGGAAAAAGGTGAATGGGAGGGAGGGAGCGAACTATAGAGGACATACAATGAAAAAGGAGTTCCTATAAATGAGACAACGAATGTCTGAACTGACGGAGAAAAAACTATTAGAAAAAGAAGCTGATTGGTGGGACCGAGAAGATGAGGGCGATGGAAGGTGGATTAATGAAGGCGTGCGAATCTTTCAAAATCTCTCAAGAAAAAATAGAGAAGAAATCCGCTATAAAGAAACGCTTGCGTACTTGTTGCTAATGCAAGGAGAAGATCTGAAAATGCGCCAACGTTCTTATGAAGATGCGATTACGAATTTTAAAAAAGTGATTAGGCTAGATCCCAATAACGCTAGAGCGTATTACCGCTTAGGCTTTCTATATTTTTATGAAGAAGCATGGAGCGGTCGATTGACTCCTTTCAACATGCCTTGAAACAGAAAGCACGACAAATGCGAAATCAATTAACAAAAGAACAAACGATCAAAGCACACCATTACATCTTAAAAACTACGCAAATCATCGTATCTGAAACGCTGCTTCAAATTAAAAACATCCCGCAAGAAGAGTTAGATTTGTTTGGTGAAATCAACCTTCTTATAGAAGAGATGAAAGAAGGTTACGGTGCAAACGGGCAGGAGAAACCTTATCAAATGATCAAAAACGGGAAAGAGTTCTATGATATTAGTGAGCGAGAATATGAACTACTTTCGATATAGATGAAAATAAAGAAGTTATCATACTTAATCAAATAAGCTTGAATGACACGAAATTGTCTTTATATGGAAAGGAAGTAGGGATTCCAAGTAATCAAGTGTTACTCCTAGAATATCTGATGCGTCATCCAGAAGGAGTTCGTCGTGAAGAGATCATTCAAAGGAGATTTCGACAGTCGAGGGATCCTGAAAGTGCCTTAAGGCAAAACATTCGGAGGTTACGAGCGAGGTTAGAAGGATTGGTTCCTCTTCATGAGTTTATACAGACGATTGATGGAGGGTATCGGTGGAATACGCTGCATGAGTATCGCATGTTTAAGCATAGTAGGGATGTTAGTACGGATTTGCTTTTGGATTAGGTTGGGGGGGATGGTTTGACAGAGGTGAATCATATCGAAAAAATATGTTGGTGAATACCACTTTTTTAAAACAATAGAAAAGAGAAGAAAATGACGCCTTCTTCCTTTTCCATGCCTATTCCTCAAATTCATATATTCATCAAACGGATAAGTAGGCTTATTAGTCTAGCAGTTACAATGCTTAGCAAAATAATAAAACAAAGTTACCTTAAATTAAAACAATGAACCCCCCTCAATGTCAGGTGATTTTTTATTTTATTTTACTATTCTTAGTCAGATCAATTAGTATTCCATTAGAGCCTTTTACTTTAATTTTTCCCTTTGTTAGTACATCTTTGTCCTTTTTAGATAATAAAACAGTGTTATACGTTTTATCGTTTTCCTCTATTTCATAATGAACGTCATAAGCATTCAAACGAAAGAATATGTTTAAAATAGGGTTTATGTAGATCATTTCATATTTTAAATAAATATAACCGATAAATAAGAACAGGATAATAAATTGGGCAAGCCCGCTGTATGTTGTAAGGTTTAGTGTTATAAAGGGAAGAATATAAACAGCAATATAACTCGTAAGGTATTCGTGGTTCTTATCTTCGACATCTACAACCTTAACTTCATAGCTAAGACTACTACTGGTACTGTATGTGTTTCTTAGCATGAAATATATTAAGCCAAATAGAAATAATATAAATGTGATAAAGAATGTTGTTATCCAAGCCTCTGGATACGAAAAAACCTCATCTAAATTGTTTTTGATTTTTTTGGAATCTAGAAAATCTAAGAAAGCGATCTTATACTTCAGATTCAATTTATCCCATAAGGAGAAGGAGTTTTGAACGATGATAGTCAAATAAAGAGGGATATAAGCGCTTAATAATAAAATAATATTGGCTTTTAGTTTCTTATTATTTAACAACGCCTTCTCCCCCTCTACTAATTTGTTACACTACCAACTTTTCGAACTGATGAAGCGATATATCTTTCCATATCTACTGCATCTGTTACGCAACCGCCACGAATAAGTGTGATAACGTCAGAAATATTGCAATTCTTGTTGGTGTAAATTATTTTATTCCCAGCATCATCAAATTCAATTTTAAGCCCGTATTCATTGGCAACTCTTTTAGCGTTACTAAAGTTCGATTTAAGCCAACTTAATCTATCTTCCTTGATAACTGAAACCAAACGTTTTACAAGTGTCACACTCTCAACGCATCTTGAATGAAAGTCATCAAAATTATCGATAATGTTAATATCTTTTAAGTCGTCAAAATTAGCATTAGCAAAATTAACGTGTGCTTCTGTATAGGAAAAGAACTGATTGAAATAATGATTGTTGGTTACAAAACACTCATCTTCAAACTCAATTGCATCGGCTTTAAAATCTAGAATAAGCCTATCGTCACTTTTGATGATTTTAACCTCGCCTTGTATAAAATTTAAAACTTTACTTTCCTTCATTAGTTTAGCATTGACTTGTTTGCGATAAGTCCTCATTAGTTTCCCATCACTATTTTTCATAACAATAACATAACCCCAAATATGAACTGGATCGAAATCTGTATCATCAGTAATAGTTCGACTTTCTGCCGGTATTAACACTTCTTTAACCTTGCTAATGTTAGGTACTTGGGATGAAGGAATTGTTTCAATAGATCCTTTTTCAGTAACACTAATATCATATGGCGTCAGTTCTTTACCCTTTACCAAATCAGAAATATATTCCTTGTAATCATCTAAAAAGGTTTCATAATCACGACGTCTAAATCCGAAGTAAGAACTCGAATATAGGTATTCGGCTGTTTCATCATCAACACTTCTAAAAATGAGATATATTTTTGTATCCTTAATGTCCTTACTGTAAAACTCCTCAACCTTATTTGATAGTCTAGTTTGCGTCATTGTCACACTCCTTATTTCGACATAATATTCATACTCTTATAACATATCACACAAATCGAAAACGAGGTACAGAAAAATTGTATTTATTTGGGAATTATTTGTTTCGTTATCCGAAAAAAACAGATGCTTAGAAGGTGCTTAAAACGGCTTTATTAATGATAGAATCGTAGATTAGAACGATCAAAAAAATAAATTTCAATAAGGGATTTGTAAAAAAGTAGAAAGAGGGTGCACAGCAAATAGAAATTTCTATTCGTACTAAATCTCTGCTAAATAGGGGTAATTGAGTGTCTTGAACTGAAGTTTACCGCTGAAGTAAGAAAAGGAATTAAGCTATCGTTTAAGTGCCACTGTTACTCTCCGAAGTATGTCGACATCATCGACAAAATCCCGGTGGTGATAGGCACTTTTTGTTACATAAAAACAGTCTGTTCACCCCCTTTAGACAAAGAGAAAGGTCACTATCACTGTTCAAAGTATGTTGGAAATACGGTGTTGCCAGGCTATTATTACTGTTAACTAAATTCTAAGAAATAAGTTTCGTCGTTCAACTTATAAATTCTAACGTAGTCTCTACCATAGGAGTCAAGGTCATTAATAGTTATTAAATTTCCTAATTCCACTCCTAAACGCTTTCTGAAGTATTTTCCTAATTCACTTGTGTCTCTGGATGTTGTAATAGCTTTTGCATTATCTTGTGACATCACGCAAATAAAGTGGTACCCATCGTCAGTAACTAACACAAATTTTTCTTTTTGATTAGGGAAAAAGTCAGGATATGTATTTCGAATATGAGTTGGAACATTTATATAGGCTTGATTTTGGTTTCTTCCTGATCTTTGCCCCCAATTCAATCCACTTTTTAAAGGCACCTTGTTCTCGTCATTAGCTTCAGTTAACTTTAAATCAACGTAAGGTCTGCCATTAGTATACTTAATTAAATCCAGGGTATTTATATTATTAGAATTACCTCTATTACTCAAGAATTTAACCTGATTATAAACATTAGGGTCGATACAGCTAATAATCTTCTGTAATCCTAAAAGTTCATTTTTAGTTTCTAAATGATTTACTCTTGTCATAACTTCTTTGTACTTACTAAAGCTGTTCCTGGTAAATTCTGCAGAACCTATAAAAACTAATTCTTCAGTTTTTTAATTGATTTGACCAAATATAAATATTTGAATGTATCGGAGGAGACCCTAGATAATAATTAATAGATAGGCGTCCAGTATTTTGAGTTAACTTAACGTATTCATTATGATCCCAGATAGGAATAGTTTTTTCATTTGCTAACCCAATAATGATCTTTAACTCTAACTTCTCCAATGAATAAAGCAAATGATGAATAAAGGCTGGCGAGGTCTGTCCTGTTACTACAGAAAGTTCTTGTAACCCTTCTCTATAAGGTTTTATAATAATATCTTCTAATAAGTTTTCTGTATAGATCATTTTAGCCCTCCGTAGCTCAAATATTATCCATAAAATAACATTTGCTTATATGTATTGCAAATTAAGAAGGCAAATAATTATAAATTTCATTGGAAACAGAACATACGATCGTATATTATAAAATATAGTTGAGTTCTATCTTTATATTGAAACTTAAACAAGGTGAGGTTAGCCGGTATAGTTTAGTTACTAAAATGGAGCTTAAGAGGTGATTAATTTGGAGAAATTAAAGGTGGTAGATTTATTTTCAGGTGCAGGAGGCTTAAGTGCTGGCTTTGAACAAACAGGTTGTTTTGAAGTAGTTGCTGCAGTTGAACTTGATAAGTATGCACGAATGACATACAAAAGAAATCACAAACGGTTAAAAGATGATTTGTTTTTTAAAGACATACGCGATATAAAAGAAGCTCAAATTGAACTACTAAAGGAAACTGGTGTTGAGGTAGTAATCGGAGGACCACCTTGCCAAGGTTTTTCTAACGCTAATCGTCAGAAGAATTCAATTATCTCTAGTAATAACCAGTTAGTAAAAGATTATATAAAGGTTATTGAAAAGCTTGAACCCTTAATATTTGTGATGGAGAATGTTAATACTATGCGGTCCGATAAACATAAATTTTTCCTTTCTTATTCTGACAAGGAAGAATTAGAAGATTTGAATTTAGTCTATACTACTGAGAAAATAATAATTGGTGATTCTTCAATAGTATCGGAACCATTCATAAAGTCACTTGATGAAATTAGCAAGATAGACCCTTTTTTAATTGAAGAGGACGTATTTTCAAAGATAGGTTCTTTATTAAGGCAAAGGTCAATTGATAAGGTGAAAACATACCTGGAAAAACAAGGAAATTTTAATTACTTTGATAATCTAATACAGAGATGGGAGAATCTCCACCAAAAATATATTGGGCAATATTATATAGATGAATGGGATTCGCTTGGTAATTGTTTGGGGGAAATACTGCTAGGAGAAGATAATAATAACTTACTTAAACACTTATCTTTTATTATCGAGACCCAAAAAACACTCATGAAATTAAAAGAATTACTTCACCATCAAATTGATTTTAAAATTGAAGATAGCGAAGGGAATATTGTGGTTAATCTTAAAACATATAATGTTTTTGAATATGTTAAAGAGAAGTTTAAGTCTATCGGATACAGAATAAATGAAGATGAAAAGTATATTTTAAATGCAGCTAACTTTGGTGTACCTCAATTTAGAAAAAGATTATTCATTGTCGGAGCAAAAGAACAATTTTTAAATGAAAACAATCAAATTATTAAGCTTCCAGATGAAATTATTATCAACGAAGAGAGTTATTATCGAATCGGTGATGCGATTCAAGATTTAGAGGAGTTAGACACTAGTACGGATGTTAATGCCCCATCAATTTCTATTAGAGGATCTAATGTTAATGTCAAGACAGGGATTAATAAGTATTATAATGAAAACAATACTTACGAGATATACAATCATGTGAGGACTGATACAAGAGAAAACTGCGTTAAAACGCTTTGAAAAATTGCGTCCTGGTCAAAACTTTCATGATTTAGATGATTCACTTAAAACATCCTACAGTGATCATAGTCGAACTCAGAATACCGTATATAAACGTTTGAATTATAATGAAACTTCTGGGACAGTCCTAAATGTAAGGAAGTCTATGTGGATACATCCTTCAAAAATAGAGCAGTTACTATTAGAGAAGCTGCAAGATTACAGTCATTTCAAGATAACTTTGTATTTGAAGGTACAAAAGATGCACAGTATCAGCAGGTAGGAAATGCTGTTCCTCCTTTATTAGCTCGATTCGTCGCAGAAAGTGTATTGAAAACACTCGGTAGAGAGCCTATAACAAGAGTTAGTGAGTTTATTAAACAAGATTTATATATGAAAAATAAAGAAGTCTTGGCTTTAAAATAAACCCAAGAGTATGCTTTCCTGTGTTAGCGAAGGTTAGCGATGAGGAAATGAACATTTGAACGTCTTTGCGTATCTCAAACAGAAACATGGTATTCATTTGGATCAATCTAAAGGAATCGGTACAGGCGTTGCTATTTTTCCCTTGCTATTACTTGAACAATTTAGAAAATTGGTATTAGGGGCGTTAAACCGAAAAACTTAGTAATGAATTTAGTAATATGTAAGTTCCAGTAAGCTTAGAGGCATGGTATACTCTAGGCTTTTTTGTATACAAA
>NZ_BAUT01000092.1 GCF_000513095.1 Halalkalibacter wakoensis JCM 9140 | reverse complement strand
TCGTGAGAGTAGGACGTTGCCAGGCAGATAAAAGACAATCCATTGGATTGTCTTTTTTACGTACATAAATATTATGTAAGGCTACCATTTGAAGCAAATAACATCTTCTTCAAATGAACCGTTGGTAACAGAGCGAATGGTTCTTGAAAAACAACTTGTACCGCTCTGAAAGGTCTCTAGACAATAAAATAACCTAACTGGACAATAAACAGCTTGAACTGGACAATAAATCCTCCCATCCCGACAATAAACAAAGCAATCCCGACAATAAATCATGATTACCTTACATTTTATTAAACTTTAAAGCAAAAAAACAAAGAAATAGCTGCTAAAAGAGCAGCTATTTCTTTGTTTTTAACGAGTTAGCAATTCAAAGAGGCATAATTGCAACTTTTTGATACTGTTAGGAGTGGTGACTATGTAGCCACCTAACTCATTTGGACACCTACTTCAGTCACTGTTCATCCTCTTCTAAACCGTAGTGAAGATAGTTAATAATTTGCCTTGGGGTCGACGGTTTAAATGTTATTTCAGATTTGAAATAACATAAGTAACCCTAACAACTACTCTCCACTCGACTCTAGATAACTCGCAATGATAAGAGGTATTTTTTGTTCAACTATCCGCAGGTAGTGAGAAATATAGGGGAAATCAGTTCCATCAAATGTATGGATTAAATCCCCCACCACTCAGCTTCATATCGACAAATCATGCTTAAGTTATAAAGCAATAAAAAGTGACTAGCTAACTCAGGTAGCTGGTAAGAGTGAACCTGTTCGCGATTTTTAAGTAAATACATGTCTCCTGTAATGTCATATAACCAAGGTTGCGAAGTCCATCTAGGTGGAAGTTTCGAGAAGAGTATTTTGATGTTATTTTTTTCTTCTTGTACCTTCACATTTTTGGAGTCCTTCGCTGTAGTATTTGTCTCTAGAAATTGCTCAAAACGATTTACCGTCATATGGTAGCCATCCAAAATTTCTTGTGACATTAACACAGTGTTATTTTGTAACTTAGCTTTATAAGAGAGAGAATTTTTAGTAAGGCGTTTAAATAATGGATGCATATCAGCAATGTGCTGAAGCAATGTTACCATTTGATATTTTTCGCCTTCCAAATGTTTCATGTGAAACATTTTGTCTAAAAAGTGAGAAAAAAGTCCATTTTTCTGGATTTTAACTTCATCTTCTAAAAAACGATATGTTGCCTTTTTTCTTTTGCGTGTTGTAACGCCGTGAGCAAGCACCTGTGAGTTTTCTGGATAGTTAGGGTCTCTTGTAAGGATACATGCTTTTAAGAGCTGTACGGCACCATAAAAAAGAAGGACAGGCTTTATTTCAATAGGGGAGTGTGTTCCCTGATTGAAGTAAAGTTGTCCATGTTGCAAATGATACATAAAAGAAGAGCAAACTTGATAGCTTTTGGTTTTTGCCTGACTTACCTTATTTGCTTCATACTGATCCGTTAAATATTTTCTTGAGTAGGTAGCTGAATAAAAGGGAATAAATAAATCGTCAATCATTGTAGAACATCAAACCTCCTTATGTTCTGTATATTCAAAAAAGTGGCACATTATATCGATTCTTGACAGTAGTTTGCCCACTTGATAAGCTACTAATAATATTTTTCGATAAAAAACGATTTGGGGAGGCAGAAATATGATGGAAAATAAGTTTCAAAAAGAAGGATTAACTTTTGATGACGTGCTTCTAATACCAGGGAAATCAGAAATTTTACCTCGTGATGTTTCAGTAAAAACGACTTTAAGCAAAAATCTACAACTAAACATTCCAATTATTAGTGCTGGAATGGATACAGTAACGGAAGCCAAAATGGCCATTGCTATTGCACGCGAAGGTGGACTTGGAGTTATTCACAAAAATATGTCGATTGAACTTCAAGCAGAACAAGTTGAAATTGTTAAACGCTCTGAAAGTGGAGTTATTACCAACCCATTTTATTTAACAAGAGATCGTCAAGTTTTTGATGCTGAGCACCTAATGGGGAAATATCGTATTTCAGGTGTACCAATTGTTGATGAAAATCAAAAACTTGTTGGGATTATTACAAATCGTGATTTACGTTTTATTGAAGATTATTCAATTCAAATCGATGAAGTAATGACTAAAGAAAATCTAGTTACTGCTCCTGTAGGAACAACTCTACGTGAAGCTGAAAAGATCCTTCAGCAATATAAGATTGAGAAGCTTCCGCTTGTTGATGATGAAGGTGTGTTAAAAGGACTAATTACAATTAAAGATATTGAAAAAGTAATTGAGTTCCCTAATTCTGCAAAAGACTCTCAAGGGCGCCTAGTTGTGGCTGCTGCAATTGGTGTGTCTGCAGATGCAGATATTCGCATTGCTGCATTAGTAGAAGCTGGTGTTGATGCGATTGTAATTGATACAGCACATGGGCATTCAAAAGGAGTTCTTGATAAAGTTCGTGATGTACGCGCTCAATATCCGGAACTAACGATAATTGCTGGAAACGTTGCGACGGCACATGCGACACGTGATTTAATTGAAGCGGGTGTGGATGTAGTAAAAGTAGGAATTGGTCCTGGTTCAATCTGTACGACACGTATAGTAGCTGGAATTGGAGTACCTCAGGTGACAGCTGTTTATGATTGTGCGAGAGAAGCACAGAAGCATGGAGTTCCAATTATTGCAGATGGTGGAATTAAGTATTCAGGGGATATTGTAAAGGCACTTGCAGCTGGTGGACATGCTGTTATGCTTGGAAGCTTGCTTGCAGGGGTTTCTGAAAGTCCTGGAGAACGTGAGATCTATCAAGGACGTCAATTTAAAGTGTACCGTGGTATGGGTTCATTAGGAGCAATGGAAAAAGGAAGTAAAGACCGTTACTTCCAAGAAAATGCTCAAAAATTAGTTCCAGAGGGTATTGAAGGACGTATTCCTTATAAGGGACCTTTAAATGATACGATTCATCAGTTAATTGGTGGTATTCGCGCCGGAATGGGCTATTGCGGTACAGCGACATTAGATGAGTTAAGAGAAAATGGTCAATTTATTCGAATTACAGGGGCTGGTCTTCGTGAAAGCCACCCACATGATGTTCAAATCACAAAAGAAGCACCAAACTACTCATTATAATAAAAAGGATGTCTAAAAGAGAAAAATTCTCTTTTGGGCATTTTTTTGTCTAAAAATAGTAAATAGATAGGACTCTATTTATCTATTTTTTTCTCATAGGTATGATAAAATAACGTCTATGTGAAAATGCGTGGAGGTGCTAGTGTGGTAAATTTCTTTAAAAAACCACTATTAATTATATTATCATTAGCTTTGGTTTTAACATTGTATGTAAATCCAGGAAAAGTAGATGCATCCATAGATTTAGATGCTGATGCAGCCATCTTAATTGATGCAGAAAGTGGAAAAATACTCTATCAAAAGAGTATTGATAGTATTCTCCCTATTGCAAGTATGACCAAGATGATGAGTCAGTATCTAATTTTTGAAGCAGTAGAAAATGGAACGATCTCATGGGACCAAGAGGTACCCATTAGTGAGTTTGTTAGAGATTTATCTAGGAATACAACGTTATCAAATGTTTATCTAAGACAGGATTTTTCATATACAGTTAGAGATCTGTATGAATCAGTAACGATTTATTCTGCGAATGCTTCTATGATTGCATTAACTGAATTGATTGCTGGTTCAGAATCGGAGTTTGTAAGAATGATGAACGCGAAAGCGGAAGAACTAGGATTAACGGATTACGAGTTTGTCAATTCTACAGGCCTTAATAATAGCGATTTAAATGGTAATCACCCTGAAGGTACAGGTGCTGATGCAGAAAATGTAATGTCTGCAAGAGCAACTGCACAGTTAGCATATCATTTAGTAAACGATTATCCAGAAGTATTGGAAACAGCAAGTATACCCAAAAAAGAATTTACTGCTCATCCAGAAGATGAAGCGGTTTTAATGGAAAATTGGAATTGGATGGTTTCAGGGATTAAACCAGATTTAGAGCGATTTGCTTATGATGGAATTGAAGGATTAAAGACAGGTTCAACCTCGACTGCAGGTGCAGCTTTTACGGGAGTCGCAAAAAGAGGCGATATTCGTTTGATCTCTGTTGTCATGAGAACTCCAACACGTGAAGCTCGATTTGTTGAAACAGCTAAATTATTAGACCATGGATTTAATCATTTTTCAAAAGCAGAAATTGTTGATGCAGGGTATGCTCCTGAAGGACTTAATATCTTAGAAGTTGCTGGAGGAAAAGAAAAAGAGGTAACGGTATCAACAGTCGACTCGCTATCGACGATTGTTCGAAATGGTGAAGAAGACCTTTATGCAACGGAGATTGTTTTTGGTGGAACAGCGTTAAATGAGAATGGAGAGGTTGTAGCTCCATTTGAAGCGGGTACAGAAGTAGGAACTTTAAGCCTTGTTTATACGGGGGAAGAAGAGGAAGAGTTTATTTATACTACTCAACGTCCTGAAGTAGCAGTAGTTACAAATGAAGCTGTTGAAAAAGCAGGATGGTTCTCGATGACGATGCGTTCGATTGGTGGTTTCTTTGCTGGCATTTGGAATGGTGTCGCCGATGCAGTGAAAGGGTTATTCTCATAAGTTTTCTTAAACGGGTACACATTTTACGTGGTGCCCGTTTTTTGCTAAAATAAAAACTGAAAATTTATGCGAAAAAACTCGTTTTAAGGTATACTAATGTAGGATAAAATATCAACATAAGAAGAGACGGTATAGGAGGATATACGAAATGAGTCAAATTGGAACTGATCGAGTAAAAAGAGGTATGGCAGAAATGCAAAAAGGTGGCGTCATCATGGACGTTATCAATGCAGAGCAAGCAAAGATTGCGGAAGCTGCAGGTGCAGTTGCTGTTATGGCACTTGAGCGTGTACCAGCAGACATTCGTGCAGCAGGTGGAGTAGCTCGTATGGCTGACCCTACCATTGTTGAGGAAGTATTAAATGCTGTATCAATTCCTGTAATGGCAAAAGCTCGTATTGGACATATTGTTGAAGCGCGTATTTTAGAAGCAATGGGTGTTGACTATATTGACGAAAGTGAAGTATTAACACCTGCTGATGAAGTATTCCATTTGTATAAACGTGATTACACTGTACCATTTGTTTGTGGGGCACGTGACTTAGGTGAAGCTTCTCGCCGTATTAGTGAAGGTGCATCAATGCTCCGTACGAAAGGTGAGCCTGGAACTGGTAACATTGTTGAAGCCGTGCGTCACATGCGTATGATTCAAGGTCAAATTAACAAAGTAAAACAAATGTCAACGGATGAATTAATGACCGAGGCGAAAAACCTTGGTGCATCATTTGATCTTTTACTTCAAATTAAAGAAACAGGTAAATTGCCTGTTGTGAACTTCGCTGCTGGTGGAGTAGCAACTCCTGCAGATGCTGCGCTAATGATGCAGTTAGGTGCAGACGGAGTATTCGTTGGTTCTGGTATCTTTAAGTCGGACAACCCTGAGAAGTTCGCTCGTGCTATTGTTGAAGCAACAACACACTATGAAGATTACGCATTAATTGCTGAACTTTCTAAAGGACTAGGCAATGCAATGAAAGGTATTGAAATTTCGACTCTTAACCCAACAGAGCGCATGCAAGAGCGTGGCTGGTAAGTACCTGCTTAGGGAAAAGGGAAAGGATTTATAATGGTTAAAATAGGTGTATTGGCACTACAAGGAGCAGTTAGGGAGCATGTGAATTGCTTAGAGGCTCCTGATACAGAAGTAGTAGTAGTCAAAAAAGTGGAGCAGTTAGAAGAAATAGATGGACTTGTTCTACCTGGCGGAGAAAGTACAACAATGCGTCGTCTTATCAATCTCTATGGTTTTTTAGAGCCTTTAAAAGAGTTTGCTGCAGCAGGGAAGCCGATGTTTGGAACGTGTGCAGGAGCCATTTTAATGGCAGGACAAATTGAAGGACAAGATGAAGGGCATTTAGCGGTAATTGATATGAAAGTGCTGCGTAATGCATTTGGTCGACAACGTGAGAGTTTTGAAACAGATCTTCATGTTGCAGGAGTCGGTGAGGACATTCGTGCTGTTTTCATTCGTGCGCCGCTCATTTTAGAAGTTGGAGAAGATGTTCAAGTTCTTTCTAAGTACGGTGATGAGATTGTAGCAGCTAGACAAGGAAATTTTCTTGCTTGCTCGTTCCATCCTGAACTAACGGATGATCATCGTTTTCACCAATATTTTGTTCAAATAGTAGAAGAATCTAAACAAAAATAAGGAAATGCGTTGATAAGGATTAGTACATGCAACGCACTGTTCAGAGAGCCGATGGTAGGTGTGAATCGGTCAGTGCTTGTATGGAATCCACCTTGGAGTAGAAGGAGAAACACTTCTCGGTTAGCAGCCGTTATTGCTAAGTGGCATTTAGGTATTAGGGAAGTGCACCCTAATACCTAGGCAACAAGGGTGGTAACGCGGGTGCTCTCGTCCCTTCTTTATATAGAAGGGATGAGGGCTTTTTTTTATTCCTTGTAATTTGGTAGAATAGGAAAGATAAGACAAGAGGAGGACAAGAAATGTTAGATGTAAAGCGATTGCGTAAAGATTTTATTGATATAAAGGAAAGACTTGCAACTAGAGGAGAAGACATTTCTGGGTTAGATCGTTTCGAGGAGTTAGACGAAAAACG
Source organism: Halalkalibacter wakoensis JCM 9140 (assembly GCF_000513095.1). Lineage (GTDB taxonomy): Bacteria > Bacillota > Bacilli > Bacillales > Bacillaceae_D > Halalkalibacter > Halalkalibacter wakoensis. The sequence continues at coordinate 7,499 of NZ_BAUT01000092.1, read as the reverse complement.
TCGAACCATTATTGTTGAAGTTGAGGAACTGAAAAGTAGACGAAACCAAGTTTCTCAAGAAGTGGCACAACTTAAGCGCGAAAAACAGGATGCTGATCATCTAATCAAAGAAACAAAAGAAGTGTCTGAGAAAATTAAATCTCTTGATGAGCAGCTACGCCAAACAGAAGAAGAACTTGAAGGAATTCTGTTAACGATTCCTAATGTCCCACACGAAAGTGTCCCAGTTGGTGACACTGAAGATGATAATGTGGAAGTACGAAAATGGGGAGAAGTACGTTCATTTGGCTTTGAGACAAAGGCTCATTGGGACATTGCTACAGATCTAGGAATTGTTGATTTTGAACGTGCTTCTAAAGTAACAGGAAGCAGATTTGTTTTTTACAAGGGTCTGGGAGCTCGTTTAGAACGTGCATTGATTAACTTTATGATGGATTTACATCAAGATGAACATGGTTATGAAGAAGTACTTCCTCCATATATGGTAAACCGTGCAAGTATGACGGGCACAGGTCAACTACCTAAGTTTGAAGAAGATGCTTTTAAAATTCAAGATTTGGATTACTTTTTGATTCCAACGGCAGAGGTACCTGTTACAAATTTACACCGTGATGAAATTTTAACTGCAGAACAGTTACCGATTGCTTATACGGCGTATAGTGCTAATTTTCGCTCTGAAGCAGGCTCAGCGGGACGGGACACTCGTGGGCTAATTAGACAGCACCAATTCAATAAAGTTGAACTAGTGCGCTTTGTGAAGCCTGAGGACTCATACGAAACTTTAGAAACGTTAACTGGACATGCTGAGAAAGTGCTGCAGCTTTTGGGGTTACCTTACCGCGTATTGAGCATGTGTACAGCAGATTTAGGTTTCACAGCTGCAAAAAAATACGATATTGAAGTGTGGATTCCTAGTAATGATTCATACCGTGAGATCTCTTCTTGCAGTAACTTTGAGGACTTCCAAGCACGTCGTGCAAACATTAAGTACCGTCCTGAACCAAAAGCGAAGCCAGAATTTGTTCATACCTTAAACGGATCTGGCCTTGCAGTCGGCCGTACAGTCGCTGCAATCCTTGAAAATTATCAAGAAGAAGATGGCTCTGTGGTCGTTCCGGAAGTGTTACGTCCTTATATGGGGAACGTTGATAAAATAACAGTTAAATAAGCAACGAAAACCGACTGTGCATTCATGCAGTCGGTTTTCGTTTAGATTGAGTTGAAAGTAATAGCAGTGGCTCCGCACGTTGCTTCGATCATAAAAAAACCAGGTCAAAGTGCGACCTGGGATAAAGAGAGAGGTTAGCAATGGCTGCGCACGTCGTGCGCTTTTTGAGAAACCCACTCAAAAAGCTTAAAAGATAACGACGGCTCCGCACATTGCTTAGAATAGAAAAAACAGACCAAAGAGCGGTCTGGAGATAAAGCGGAGAAGTTAGCAACGGCTCCACTCACTGCACGCTTCAAGGAGAACCCCACTCCTTGAAGCTTAAAAGATGGCAGTGGCTGCGCACGTTGCTTCGATCATAAAAAACCAGGTCAAAGTGCGACCTGGTTTTTTATGATCTCTAGTACTTAGGTTTGTGCTTTCCTGATTCGATTTCGTCCATGTAGTGACAGGCAGCGAGGTGGCCTTCTTTCATGTAATCCTCTGCTTTTAGTTCAGGAGTGTCTGTTTTACACAAGTCTGTCGCAAATGGACAGCGTGTATGGAAACGACAGCCTGTTGGAGGATTTATAGGTGAAGGAACATCACCTTTTAGAATAATACGGTCTTTCGCTTTCTCAGGATCGGGAACAGGAATCGCTGATAATAAAGCTTTTGTATAAGGATGCTGTGGATTATCAAAGACTGATTTCTTGTCGCCGATTTCAACAATTCGACCAAGATACATAACAATTACTCGATCAGAGATATGACGAACAACACCTAAATCATGTGAAATAAACAAGTACGTTAGTTGGAATTCACGTTGCAATCTTTTTAATAAATTTAGAACCTGTGCTTGAATCGATACGTCAAGGGCAGATACAGCTTCATCACAAATGATTAGCTTAGGATTTACTGACAAAGCTCGAGCAATCCCAATACGTTGACGTTGTCCACCACTAAATTCATGTGGGAAACGATCAATTTGGTGTGCACCAAGACCAACAGTATCCATTAGTTCACGAATTTTTGCATCGCGTTCAGACCTAGGTACAACGTTTTGGATTTCTAAAGCTTCATCTAAAATTTGACGCACCGTTTGACGCGGGTTAATCGATGCGTATGGATCTTGAAATATAATTTGTAGATCTTTACGCTTCTTACGCATTTGAGCTTTATTTAGTGATAGCAAGTCTTCACCTTGGAATTCAACAGCTCCGGAAGTTGGTTCATCAAGTCGGAGAATTGCGCGTCCTGTTGTAGACTTCCCACAACCAGATTCACCTACGATACTTACCGTTTCACCCTCGTAAACAGTAAAGCTGACGCCATCTACTGCTTTAACATGGTTCACTGTCCGTCCAAGCATTCCACCTTTAATCGGGAAGTACTGCTTTAAGTCATTAACTTTCAGTAGTTCTTTTTTCATGCACGGTCACCTCCGGATCGCCATCCCACTCATCAGAGTAGATCCAGCAACGAATTTGGTTGCCATTTTCATCTTCTTCAAGTTCAGGAAGACGCTCAACACAGATATCACTTGCATAAGGGCAACGTGGTGAAAAGCGACAACCTGTTGGCATGTCAGTAGGACTAGGCACAGCCCCTTTAATAACGGATAATTCTTCATCTTCTAAATCAATATCATGTCGAGGCAATGAATTTAATAAACCGACTGTGTAAGGATGTCTAGGGTTTTTGAATAGGTCCGCAACAGAAGCATACTCAACGACTTTTCCACAATACATAACAGCAACATAATCACATGTTTCTGCAACAACACCAAGATCATGTGTAATCATGATGATGGACATTCCTAAACGACTTTGAAGGTCTTTCATTAGCTCTAAAATTTGTGCTTGAATGGTAACGTCTAAAGCTGTTGTTGGCTCATCAGCAATTAATAAGTCAGGGTTACAAGCTAAAGCCATTGCAATCATTACACGCTGACGCATTCCACCTGAAAGTTCGTGTGGATACTGATGAACTCGCTGTTCAGGAGAAGGAATCCCAACGAGCTTCAACATCTCACTGAACGTTTAATTGATTCTTTCTTATTCAACTTTTCATGAATTTGAAATGCTTCACCAATCTGCTGTCCAACTGTATAGACTGGATTTAGAGACGTCATAGGTTCTTGGAAAATCATTGAGATTTTATTACCGCGAATTTTTCGCATTTGAGCCTCTGATTTTTCTAGTAAATCTTCCCCTTTAAATAATACCTGTCCACCAACCACTTTTCCTGGATTTTGAATAAGTCGGAGTATGGAAAGAGATGTAATACTCTTACCAGATCCAGACTCACCAACAACTCCTAATGTCTTCCCTTTAGGTACCGAAAAGTTGACACCGTCGACGGCTTTAACTTCAAAGTTTTCCGTAAAAAACGAGGTACGGAGGTCTCGAACTTCTAGAATTGTATCTGTCACAAGGTTTCACACCTTTCTTTTTTTTATATCTATAAAAACGGCATTTAATTTAAATCGATTCGTTTGTTTAAGAAACGATAAGCAATATCTACAAGTAGGTTAACTGCAACAAATAATAATGCAAAAACAAGAATTGTCCCTTGTACAATCGGGAAGTCTCGAGCACGAATGGCATCAATGATTAAACGACCCATTCCGTTAATAGCAAAAACAGTTTCAGTTAATACAGCTCCACCTAATAGTCCACCAAATTGTAAACCAACAACAGTTACAACCGGAATTAAGGCGTTTTTTAACGCGTGACGGTAAATAACAACGCGTTCTTTTACCCCTTTGGCACGAGCAGTACGAATATAATCTTGACCAATAACTTCAAGCATACTTGAGCGCGTCATACGGGCGATAATAGCTGCACCTGCTGTTCCTAGAGTAACGACAGGAAGAATAATTTGTTGCCAAGAACCCCAACCTGAAGCAGCGAACCAGCCGGTGTGTATAGGCCCTATTTCAAATCCTATGGCAAGCCACTGGATTAGCATGAGTCCTAACCAGAAGTTAGGCATCGATAAACCAAACAATGCAATAATCATAATCGTTACATCAGTAATGGTGTAATGTTTTGTTGCTGATACGATACCAGCAATGATTCCAATAAAAACACTTAAAATCGTACTATATATCGCTAATTCAACAGTAACCCAGAAACGTCCTGAAATTTCTGCTGTTACGGAACGTCCACTTCTTATAGAACTACCTAAATCCCCTTGCACAACACCAGAAACATATTTTGCATATTGAACCGGTACTGGTTCATTTAATCCTAAACGCTCTCGCATTTGCTCAACTTGTACAGGAGAAGCACTCTCACCGGCCATAATTTGAGCAGGATCACCAGGGATGAGGTGCATTAAACCAAACGTTAGAATAGTTACACCAATTAAAACGGGTATCGTCTGAAGAAGACGACGTATGATAAAAGTAAACATTTTTCTGCACCTCTTTCTAGTTTTTCATTTTAGGATCTAATGCATCTCGTAAGCCATCACCAAAAATATTAAATGCTAGTACAACAATAACAATTGCGATTCCTGGAAAGAATGCAACATGTGGGGCATCCCACATATAGTTACGTCCACCACTCAACATGGCGCCCCACTCTGGAGTTGGAGGTTGTGCACCCATTCCAAGGAAGGACAAGCCACTTGCTGTTAAGATAGATGTTGCAATACTTAACGTAGCCTGAACAATTAATGGAGAAGTAACGTTAGGCAATATATGTTTAAAGATAATACGTGAATCACTAGCGCCTAGTGCTCTCATGGCATCAATATATTCCAATTTACGTACTGCGAGCGTTGAACCACGTACAATACGAGCAAAAACAGGTATTGAAAAGATACCTACAGCAATAATAACGTTTGTAAGACTTCCGCCAAGTACACTAACAATTGCAAGTGCTAAAAGAATACCAGGGAAAGCTAAGAAGATGTCCATAATACGCATAATAACTGTATCGATTTTTCCACCGTAATAACCCGACACAATTCCAAGGAATATTCCAAAAACTGCACCGATAAAAACAGAGAAGAAACCAACATATAATGTAATAGACATTCCGTGGATGATGCGACTAAAAATATCTCGTCCGTGATGATCGGTACCAAACCAATGCTCACCGGATGGACCAGCTAACTTATTCACATGATTTTGAACGTTCGGTTCATACGGTGTGAAGAATGGTCCAATAATTGCTAATAAGATAAAGAAGATAATGAGTAGACCACCAACCATTGCTGCTTTATTTTTTCGTAATTTCTTATAGAAGCTTTTCCATCTTTCAGCAGTTGGACTTGGAGGCCGGCTAAGAGTTTCTGTGTTTTTAACTGACTGATCGCTCATAACTTACACCCTTTCTTAAATGGTTTTATTTGCACCTTGAAACAAAGTCTGAATATTCGACCTTGTTCGACAAGATAAATACTATTTCACAAATTTTAATTATAGCATGCTGAGTGGTATTTACAATGGAAATATTATTATGATGAAATAATTTCTTCTATTTAATATATAGCTGTTATTATATCGGTAAAACTACTATAAAGTACAAATTAATTGAAAAATCCGTTAAAGGTGAACAACTTGTCAAGTTTTCTAGCAAAGTATTTTTGAAAAAACAACTTGTTTTTATTTTCGTATTACGATATATTAATTATGGTTCTAAAATAAAAAAATATTTATAGGGGGTATTTTTTGATGAAAATGTCAAAAAATTCGTTTTTCTTTTTGGCTTTGGTACTAGCGTTCAGTTTATTCATGGCCGCTTGTGCTAGTGAGCCAGACGCAACTCCAGCTCCTGCTGAAGGAGAAGACGTTGCTGAAGGTGAAGAAGCTACTGAAGGTGGCGGTGAAGGTGGAGATTTAGTTATCGCTAAGCTTTCTGACGCTGTTGCAATTGACCCGCATGGTTCAAATGACACTCCTTCAAGTGATGTAGCGCAAAATATCTTTGAAGCTCTTATTAAACAAGATGAAAACATGGAGCTACAACCTGGACTAGCTGAAAGTTGGGAAGCGGTTGAAGACAATGTTTGGGAATTCCACCTTCGTGAAGGTGTAAAATTCCATGATGATTCTGATTTTAATGCTGAGGTAGTAAAAGCAAACCTTGATCGTGTATTAGATCCTGAAGTTGCTTCACCTCGTTCTTTCCTTTATGACATGATTACGGATGTAGAAGTTGTTGATGAGTATACTGTACGTATCACAACTGAATATCCTTTTGCTCCGTTACCTGCTCACTTAGCTCATAACGGTGGTGGTATGATCTCTGCTGAGTTAATTGAAGCTGACTATGCTGCAATGGCTGAGGGAGAAACTCCAGGAAGCGTGATCTCTGCTGGGCCAATCGGAACTGGTTACTTCAAGTTTGATTCTTGGGATCCAGGTAACGAAATTAAACTAGTTAAAAATGATAATTACTGGGGAGAGCCTGCTAAGCTTGATTCTGTTACGTTCAAAGTTGTTCCAGAATCATTAACTCGTATTGCTGAGTTAGAAACTGGTGTTGCTCATATCTCTGATCCTTTAGATCCTTCTGATGTTAGCCGTGTAGAAGGAACTGATGGTATGTTCGTTAACCGTCAACCATCTGTTGCTCTTTCTTACATTGCATTTAACACAGAAAAAGAACCATTTGATAACAAACTTGTTCGTCAAGCTATCACAATGGCAATTGACAATGAAACAATCGTTAATGCAATTAATGACGGAGTAGGTGTTCCGGCAATTGGACCTTTAGCTCCAGATGTATTTGGTTTTGATGAGTCTCAAGATGCTCTTGACTATGATTTAGAAGCTGCTCAAGAATTACTTGCTGAAGCAGGTTACGCTGATGGTTTTGAAACAACAATTTGGACAAATGACAACCGTGGTCGTATGGACACTGCTGAGTTCGTTCAAGCTGAATTAGCAAAAATCGGAATTACTGTTAATGTTGAAGTACTTGAGTGGGGTGCTTACTTAGAGCAAACTGCTAATGGTGCTCATGACATGTTCATCCTTGGTTGGACTACTGTAACTGGTGACGCTGACTACGGAATGTACCCATTATTCCACTCTGCAAACTATGGTGAAGCTGGTAACCGTACGTTCTTCAGTACACCTGAATTAGATGAGATCTTAGTTGAAGCTCGTCAAAATCCTGATCAAGATGAGCGTTTAGCACTTTACAGCCAAGCTCAAGAAATTCTTGTTGAAGAAGCTCCAATGATCTACACTCACTACAATGAGTATCTACTTGGTGTAAGTGATCGTGTACAAGGTCTATGGCATCACCCAACAGGTATGTTAATGCTTCAAGATGTAACTCTACAATAGTAGATTAAAATAGCTCACTCTTTTGAGTGAGCTATTTTTTTA
>NZ_BAUT01000093.1 GCF_000513095.1 Halalkalibacter wakoensis JCM 9140 | reverse complement strand
CTTATAAAATTTTCTTGCTGTGTTGATGGCAAATTGTATCTTGCCTCTAATAACCCACGGCAATAGTGTCCATTAAATTCCATACTTAATCTCGTACGTTTTATTCCTAATAAATAAGGAGAAAAACCTTTAATGTCTAACGGTTTACCTTCCGGTGTAACAATTGCCAATGTACTAGTATGCTGGAATACACCCTTTTTCTCCAGATAGCGAGCTCGTAAGTCTTGACCTTCTCCAGGAATAGACAGCGCTTTCAATTGTTGAATTGTTAAACTGATTATTTCCTCTTGTGAGAATTCCAAGGAATTAAGCAAGTATTTAATTAGTTTTTCTTGTCTTGCATAATACGCTTTAATTTTAAAGGTATGCCTTAAATCCTCTAAGTTTCCCCCTGTAGAGCTAAATTGTTCAAGAGATTCACTGAACTTTTTTTTATTAATAACACCATTATTAATCTCATCTGAAGCACAATGGTCAATCAAATTTACCTTTACTTCCTCTACCCAATCGAGTTCTGATACAACATGATGGATATCCTCTGCCATAATAAAGGCAAAGTTAGGTGAACACCAATATGTTGGTAGTCTAAAAACCACTTCAACTTTCTCACCTGAAATTAAAATATTGTCAATAAAACCCAAATCCGTAAGAGATTGATCTAGCTCAGGGTCATTGACTAAATGTAATTTTTCATAAACTTGACTTTCTCTGTTCAACAAACTCCCCCCTTCTTATGCTTTTAAGCCTTCTAAAGGACATGTTTCTAGCAGTTTTTTTTGTTGAGGAATATTGATGTTATATAGTTTTGCTGCGTTTTCTCCTAATATTTTCTTTTTCACATTTAAGTCAAGAGTAACACCTGTTTCTTGTTGAATGTCTTCCGGTAGCTCAAAGTCAATAAATTTTTCAATGAGCCAACCAGGCTCCCAGATTGCATAATCACTACCAAAAAGGATTCGGTCTTCATCCAACCAATATAACAATTCACTTATAATTTCAGCAAAATAGCGTGGACGTGCATGAATAAATGGCATAGCAACTGCTAATCCTCCATACACATTTTTTTCTTGAGTTGCAATCCAGCAGAAATCTTCCAATCTAGGAAGTCCAACATGTTCAACAATGAAATTCAAATCCGGAAAAGAACTTGCTGCATCGTCAACATCGGCTACATCAAAAGCATCACGATTTAAAGGAGTGATCGTTGGCCCCTTATGAATATGAATATTTGTAATTCCTAAATCTAAACATTTTTGCAAGTAGCGCTTTGCCCATGGGTCAGACAATTTGTACCCCTTTGAATCCCCATACCAATCAGCAGTATATAACTTAACACCCTTCCAACCGTACTTCTTCTTATTGGCTTCAAGTATTTCTAATCCGCGCTCCCCATGTCTTGGATCTAGTGTTCCATTGCATATAAATCGATTTGGATACTGCTTAGCTAGCTGTTCATTTGCATCAAAATCTCCAAATCCATTCTTATAAAATTCTTTTAGGTAAACAGGTTGAAAAATGGCCATATCAGAATATCCTTTTACAAATACATCCTGAACAAGCTTTTCAGGTTTGTATTTAAGGAAATTCTCCTTCGGCCAGACAAATTCTGCGGGACTCAAGTTTCGATGATAATCATAGAAACAACTAATAAATTGATCTCCTTGAATGTTTAATTGATTTTCTTTACTTCCATCCCATAAAGCAATATGAGCATCAATGACAAAAACTTCTTCCCCCGTGCTAGTCTTATACATATCTTCGCCTCCTCTTTCTCTCTGCACAAAGTTATTTGGCAACTCTGCTATCAAAACTTATACTTCTTTAAAAAACTTACTTTCTAGAAGTAATGGACCTAGAAGTTTAGCTTTTGCTAACTTAAATGCAAGTGTTGTGCCAATTTATTTTTGGAATAATGAAAGCTGGAGGATTTTTAGTAAATTCAAGAGTTTCCCTATTTTCCTAGAATGATTCAGACAGAAAAACCCTAAAATGAGAACATTTATTGGTCAAATAAAAATTCAAATATGCTACAGTTTCGCAATTTACTACAGAGGTGTAGCAGATTGCGACAGGAAGGTGAAAGGTTTACCTTCTCAATCAAAAAAACAGCACCCGAGTTATAACCCTCAGGTACTGTATTTGATATATATTTTCTAGTTATCCATCAAAACCATTCCAGTATAATTCACCCAATCAAAATAAGCAGGAGTTAAGCTCGCTTTCTCATTTCCTGTTGCGTATAAGCCTAAGCAAACACCCGTAAACACTTTTCCATACCCGCCATTTTCTTCTTTGGATAAATACTTAATTGGAGACGCTCCAAGAGCTTTCCACTCTCCCTCTTTAACAGCATAGTCCAAATTGTATTCTTCCTCGTCTGAACGAATGCGTAAAAAGATGTTGGAAGAATGGAAAGACTTTCTACCTATTTCTTTTGTCTCGCCATTAATAGTCACAGAAGCAAAAACGATCGTTTCTCCCTCGATTCGCTTGACACCGATTTCATAATGAGCATCTTCATGCAGCCTAGCAACCAACCCGGCTTCTTCACCATCATGAGCAGGACTAAAATCTAGCATGCTGCTAAATTCCATTTTCACATGCTGTTGTGGCTTACACAATAACGTCGGGGCACCATTTTTAGTATGTAAATGATCAGCCGTTCCAAATAAACGGAGCCACCCTTTTCGCTCATTCAATGAATAGCTTTCATCCTTCTTCTTTCGTAAATGAAACCAAGATGTCGCCAGCTGATCTTCATTAAAATCATCGTAGTATTCATCGCGCTCTCTCATGTTTGATGTTCCAAGTAGATGCTTTGATTCCATTATCACCCTGACATGACCTTCATTTTGATCAATGACGGGCCATCCATCTTCTGTCCACCTGATAGGAGCTAAGAATGTTTCTCTTCCTAATATTGTATACATTTGTTGAACGGGTCTTGTTCCTAAAAAGACTGCCCACCACTGATTGTTTTCATCCTCAACAAAATCTGCATGCCCAATATTTTGAACTGGGTGTTCAGGCAACTTGTTGTGTGTTAAGATCGGGGATTCTAAGCGCTCATAAGGTCCATAAGGGTTGGCACTTCTAGCAATAATGGCTCGGTGATCCTCCCCCGTCCCTCCACAAGCACAAAGGAGATAGTACATTCCATTAATTTTGTATAGATGAGGTGCTTCTGTCCACTGCCCACCGTCTCCGTTGAAGATCACAACCGGTTCCGTTAAAGCCTCTCCTGTTTTACAATCTATCTCGTATTGAATAATATGAGATTCTTTCCCTTCGCCATTTTGAATACTCACGTAAGCGGTTCCATCATCATCAAACAGTAAAGAAGGGTCAATGTTTCCATAAGGAATACTAATAGGATCTGACCAAGGACCAGTTGGATCATCAGCTGTCACAAAGAAATTCCCTATCCCTGTAACATCTGTAACAATGACATAAAAAAGTCCATCATGATAGCGGATCGTTGGGGCAAATACACCACCTGAACTTCTAGAACCTCCTAAATTAATTTGATTTTCTCTCATTAACACACTACCAATTTGTTCCCAATGCAACAGGTCTTTACTATGAAAAATGGGGATACCAGGAAAATACTCAAATGAACTCGTCACTAAATAAAAATCGTCCTCCCCCACTTTTACCACACTTGGATCTGGATAAAAGCCCGGAATAACTGGATTTAAATACTTCAATTCTCACACTCCCAACGGTAAATTGTTAGACTATACTAGCATAACATAACGTATATAAAACAGGTAAGGTGGGAGATGTATGATAATTACAACTCCTAATCGTCATTAAGAATAATTTATGATAGACCCCAGACGGAGTCGCCCCCCATAAGGTATCTGAATTAATCGTACGATTTGCATATCTCATTTTTTAAGTAAAGTCTTTTGTTTCAATTAAAAAGGAGACCATCATACCAAAAAGAACTGCCCAAAATGGGGCTCCAATGTCCATTATAGTAAGTCCAGACATAGCAACAATAAATGAAGTAAAAGCTCCATATTGAAAATGACCAGAACCAAAAGCATTCCTTAACGCTTTAATAAGAATGGGAACAAGAACAAGACCCACTAAAATTTGAAGGATAGATATTGGATAAATCGATAAAAACGTGTAGACATAAAAAGCAAGAACTCCAAATAACAACGGAAACAAAGATGCCCAAATTGCTGCGAGGTACCTTCTATTCTTGGGGCCAGTAGAAGAATCACTTAACGCAGCGACAGGAACCCCTGACGTTGTAACACTATGAGCACCAAAAAAAGAACCTACTATTGTTGCTACCCCCGTAAAAAAAGTCATTTTGTTCACATTTGGGTTATACCCTTCATCCCGTAGAATAGATGCTCCAATAGTTATCTCCGCACTTAAAACAATGAGCATTAAGGGAACAGACAAACTGAAGACCACATTCCAGGTTGGCTCCCACAATGAGAGGTTGGGAGTTATCCAAGACGATTCAATAAATTGACGGAATGGGATTTCCCCATTAAATCCTAAAACAATTGTTACGATTATAATTGAGATGAGGACTGGTGGAATGATTTTAATCTTTCTCATAGAAAGCAAGAAGGCACTAATAGCAATCAAACCGTATAAAAGGTGTGTAGACGTTAGTACAACCATGTTAACTGTATAGTGAATCATTGCGCCGGCAAACATCGCCATAACAATTTGAGGTTTAATAAACTTGATGATTTTATCGTATAACTTAAAGACGCCAACAAAGGCAATTAAGGCACCCGAAATGGCGTAGCCGAATAATGCATGATCTAGTGGAACCATATACAATGCTGCCCCAACAAAAACAACCCCTGGTACAGACATAGTTGCATTAATCGGCATCTTCATTTTCCAAGCTATTAAAAGTCCCATGATACCAGCTATCACAAAGCCACCAAAAATCCAGCTCACAATAACTTCCGATTCTAGTTGATGTCTTTTGGCAATCTCCAATATTACTAATGTTGGCGTGATGCACGTAATAATTGAAGCTAATATCGCAGACGAAACTATAGATGAGGTGGTTCTTCGAATAAGAAATAGGAGAAAATGAAACATAGCAACCCTACCTTAACTTATATGAAATTTAAAGACTAGGTTTGTTGTAGATTTGTCCGCTACTCTTTTTCCACCCGATCAGATTTTTTCAGAAAACTTTTCATAGGATGGCCATCCCAAGCACGACGATATTGAACCGGAGAAGGAACTTCTAAATCAAGTTGGCGAGCAGCAGTTCTTGGCCAATACGGGTCACGTAACAATTCTCTAGCTAAAAAGATTAAATCCGCTCGACCATTCTGAATTATTTCTTCTGCCTGAATACCATTTGTAATAAGTCCAACAGCACCTGTCGCTATCTCTGCTTTGTGTTTAATTTCTTCTGCTAATGAAACTTGATAACCAGGATAAACAGGTATAGGTGTCCGTATAACTGAACCAGAACTACAATCTATCAAATCTACACCTAGGTCTTTCAATTTCTTAGCAAAATAAACGTAGTCACTAATATTATTACCTTTAGGATCATACTCTGTTGCTGAAACTCTCACGAATAGAGCTTAGACCATACTTTCTTTACTTCATTAATAACTTCTTCTAAAAAGCGAAACCGATTGTCGCGATTCCCCCCGTACTCATCTTTTCGAGAGTTTGAAAGTGGCGACAAAAATGTATTGATCAAATATCCATGAGCCGCGTGAAGCTCGATTACATCAAACCCAGCCTCATTCGCTCTCCTAGCCCCTTCACCAAAGTCTTTAATTGTAGCTTGAATGTCATCAATATTCATCTCAACAGGAACCTTTTTATCTGCAGTAAAAGGAATTGGGGACGGCGCCAAAATCGACCCATCTACATCTGCCTTTCTTCCCGCATGGGAAAGCTGGAGGCCAATTTTTGACTCGTTTCCATGAACTAAATCAACAATTTCTTTTAACCCCTCCACATGTTCATCTTCCCAAATTCCTAAATCTTGCTTTGAAATCCTGCCTTGCGGAGTTACGGCTGTAGCTTCTACAATAATAAGACCCACTTGCCCTACTGCCCTTGTAACATAGTGAATCTTATGCCAATCTGTTACTTTCCCATCTTCTTCATAGCAACTATATTGACACATCGGAGACATAACGATCCTATTTTTTAATGTCATTTCACCTAATTTAAATGATGAAAAAAGTCCTTTCATTTCGTCACTCCTTATCTTTCAATGTTTAAAGACAAATACTCTTCATTTGTGATATCTGTTACAAACATATGACCTGGAGCGTGTGTGATAACATATGGAATTTTAGAGTGTATAGCTACTGATTGAGGAGTCACACCACAAGCCCAAAAAACAGGAGTTTCCCCTTCTTCAACTTCTACACTCTCTCCAAAATCTGGAGTAGTCAAATTCTCGACTCCAATTTCCATCGGATTTCCTACATGAATTGGAGCACCATGCATGTTTGGAAACTTGGATGTTATAGCTATAGCCTTCTGTACTAATTCATTTTTTATCGGTCTCATTGAAACAACAACCGGCCCCTTAAATAAACCAGCTTCATTGGTTTCTATGTTTGTTATATACATAGCAACATTTTTATTTTGTTCGATATGTTTTAATGGAATGTTCTCTTTAACAAGTTGACTTTCAAACGTGAAACTACATCCTATTAAAAATGAAACAAAATCATCGCTCCAAACGTCACCTAAATCTTTTAACCTACCTGTTAATTCGCCATTTTTATAAACGTTATATAGAGGAATATCATAACGAATATCCGAACCAAGTGCTAATGCCGACTCCACCTTCCCAGCTTCTAATACATCAATAATCGGGCATGATTTAGGGTTACGATTGGCAAATAACAGAAAGTCAAATGCATATTCCTTTGGTACTATCGCTAAATTAGCTTGAACATAATTATGACACACACCTGAAGTATGACTTGCAAACTCTCCTCTTCTAATTTTTTCTCGTAGTTCTTTTGGCTTCAATTTCCTCTCTCCTTCTCGAAAACATCTATTATTACATAGGTGGTTGAATACTTAACTTATTGGATATAGCTAACATGTTTTGCATTCTTCTAGGTTGAATTGGAATCCCACTTTTGGACCTTTTTAGATAGATTAGATGTGTATGTTCTCCAGGAATCCTAATCTCGTCAACTCCCGGTGCTTTATCTGAATGTTTAATTCGGTAGATTAAGTCATTCATCCTGTTTTTAAATTCCTGAAGAGGCATAAAGCATCAACATTCATTGCTCCAATAAAGTGACTTGTATTTGTTGGTTGGTCAAATCGACCGTAACTTAATACTTGATTTAAAAATAGTCCTCCTCCAAGAACACCAGAAAATATTTCAGCGAACAACCCAAACATATAGCCCTTATGTGCTCCTACATGTAAAACAGAGCCTTTCATTGCTTCTTTTGGGTCAACCGTTGAGTTCCCATTTTCATCAAGCGCCCATCCTCCTGGGATCTCTTTCTCTTCATTGGCATAGACAACTAACTTAGTCCAGTTTGCTACAGTTGTAGCAGTATCCATAATAATGGGATACTCATCACCAGGAACAGCTATACACCAGGGATTCGTGCCGAACAATGGTGTTCTCCCACCGAAAGGAGCCGCCACTGGATCAGCATTGGTTAAAACAATCCCAATTTTTCCTGCATTAGCTGCCTTCAACGCATAATACCTCGCAGCCGTAAGAGATGTAGAATTTCTAACGGCTACAAACCCACTGCCGATCTGATCAGACTTTCTTATTGCCAAATCCATCGCTTTAAATCCAGCTACTTGACCAAACCCAGCTTGAGCATCAACTACAGCAGTAGTTGGTGTCTCGTGAACAATTTGAAACTGCGCATGCGCATTTGTCCCTTTCTCTAATAGACGTTTTACCCACAAAGCAATTTTATATGTTCCGTGTGTGTCAACACCTAATAAGTCAGATTCTACGAGCACTTCAGACATGATTGTTGCATGCTCCTCTGATAAAGTAAGCTTCATAAAAACTTCCTTTGTCCAACTCTTTAATCGAGAAGCAGATAAATAGATCGTTTCAGACACTTGATAGTTTTCTCTTCCAGGAAAATCATATAGATCAGTAGACACCGACACTACCTCCTCTCTAATTCATAATGTTATCTAACAACTCAGGCAAGAAAAGAGTGATCTGTGGAATGTATGTGATCACAATTAGCACAATTAATAGAATAGCTATTTGCGGTAGTAGGAATTTAAACATTTCTGGAACTCTTATTTTCGCAATAGCAGCGGTCACGAACAAACATACTCCTAAAGGTGGAGTTACCATTCCAATCGTTAAATTGACAGCCATAATAATACCAAAATGAATTAATTCAATATCTGCAGCAATAACTAATGGCAAAAACAAAGGTGTAAAAATAGTTAAAGCACTAATCGTATCGATA
The DNA here is from genome assembly GCF_000513095.1 of Halalkalibacter wakoensis JCM 9140. Classification (GTDB taxonomy): domain Bacteria; phylum Bacillota; class Bacilli; order Bacillales; family Bacillaceae_D; genus Halalkalibacter; species Halalkalibacter wakoensis. The sequence goes on along the minus strand of NZ_BAUT01000093.1, from coordinate 5,699 downwards.
AATGTTCCTGCAATTAACAAAATGACATTAATCAACAACAACAACAATAATTTATTTTCAGCAAATGGACCTAGCATCGAAGCTAACTGATCCGGAATACGATGGAACGATAAAAACCATGTAAAGAGAGCGGCGTTTCCAATTAAAAAGACGATAACAGCAGTAGTTTTAGCTGAGCTTAAGAAAATGGAAACCAAATCTTTCACATGTAACTCTCTATAAACAAATAGTCCAATGATTAGAGCGTACACAACAGCAATAACTCCTGATTCAGTAGGTGTAAAGATCCCTGATAAAATACCACCTATAATAATAAATGGCATTATTAATGCAAGAATAGCATCTTTCAAACCAAATAATAACTCTTTTGCGCTTGCTCTCTTCTCTCTTCCTTTATAGTTGTGTTTCACTCCTACATAATAACAATAAATCATCAACCCGACTCCCATTAGCACACCAGGAACCACACCAGCTACAAATAGCGAGCCAATCGAGGTACTCGTCATAACACCGAATAAAACTAATGTGATACTTGGGGGGATAATTGGGCCAATCGTTCCAGATGTAGCAACTAAACTAGAAGAAAACCTAGAATCGTATCCTTCTTTTTTCATCGCTGGTATCATCATTCCTCCAATTGCAGCAGCAGCAGCAATCGCTGTTCCAGAGACAGCGGAAAAGAACATACTAGCGACAACTACAACCATGGCAAGTCCAGCTGGTAAATGCCCAACAAGGGTTTGAGCAAAACGAATCAATCTCGAAGAAATTCCACCCTTTGTCATTAACTCTCCTGCTAAGATAAATAACGGTACAGCCACAAGTGAAAAATTATCAATTCCTCTGAAGATTCTCCGTGGGATATTCATAAGCATCTCCGGATCAGTTAGATAGACTCCTATAATCGAAATAAATCCAAGGGAATACGCAATCGGAATTCCAAGAAAAAACAATATGAATAAGATGGGTATTAGTAAAATCATTTAAACACCCCTTTTACTAAGTAGTAGAACATAAATAGACCGCTAATGGGGAGTGACATATATACATACGCTACTTGAATTGGTAAGAACCCAACAATGGTACCCGATTCAAAATTAGCAAAAACGAGTAACGTCCCATAATAAACAAATACCCCTATAAAAATTGTCATAATAGAGAATTCAAGCACTCTTAATAATTTCTGAACACGTGCCGGTGCTCTATCAAAGAGATCTACTTTCAAATGTTCTTTGTTTTTAACTGCTAAAGCTGCACCAAAAAGAACCAGGTACACAAAGCTAATCATCAGTACTTCTTGAGACCAAGAAAGAGGACTTTTTAAGACATATCGATAAAATACTTGAAGAAAAGTGGTGACTACCGTAATGGTCATACAAATAAAAATAATAAACTCTAATGTGTAACTTAAATAATGAGCGATTCTTTTCACAGATTTCACCTCTTTATATTGAACCTATAAATATAGACTACTGCACTGATACAGTAGTCTATATTCCAACTTTCTCATGCTACAAAAATACTTTTTAATTATTTTCAATCTTTTCAATTAAATCAGTAGGAACTTGTGAACTTAATACATCACGAACTTCCAATGTCGCTTCTCTAAACGCCTCAAAGTCTACATCGCTTGTAACTGTTACACCATTCTCTTCTAAGTGTGCTAGAATTTCATCATTTTTCTCAAGTAACGTTTCTCTTTGGTATGCTTTTGCCACTTCAACCGCTTCTTCAACAAGCTGTTGTTGCTCAGGACTTAGGCCTTCCCAAGCTCTTTCACTCATGATAACAATTGCAGGAGAAAATGTATGGCCAGTTAAAGATACATAATCTTGGACTTCATAAAACGCCATTGAAAAGATTGTGTTTAATGGGTTTTCTTGTCCATCTACAACCCCTTGGTCAAGCGCAGAATACAATTCATTAAATGCAACAGGTGTTGGGCTAGCACCAAGGGCATTCATATGAGCTTCCCAAACAGGAGCTGGTTGAACACGGATGTTTAAACCATTCATGTCATCTGGAGTTTTCACTTCACGTGTACTGTTTGTTACGTGACGTTGACCAACTTCCCAATACCCCAAAGCCTTCATACCTTTTTGGTCTGATAATTCTAATAATTCATGACCGATTTCTCCATCTAAAGTTCTATATACATGATCAAGATCTTCAAATAAATAAGGAATTCCAAATACGTTCATTTCAGGTACCGTGTTAGCAAACGAACTATCTGCAGATACCGTCGTTATGTCTAATGTTCCATCTAAAACCTGTTCAACCGCTTCCCCTTCATTACCTAAAACGGAACCACTGTAAATTTCAATAGTAATCGCACCATCTGATAATGCTTCAATTTCTTCTTTAAACTTTTCAGCCGCTATGTGATATTGGTGTGTTTCAGAACCAGAGTGCGCTAACCTTAACGTAACTTCAGCGTCAGTAACTGCATCTGTTGTTTCTTCCCCTTCAGCTTCATCAACTGAATCACTTTCAGCAGGTTCAGATCCAGAACCTCCGCCACATGCAGCTAATACGATTGAGAATGCCATTAACATACCGATTAGAACCATGAACTTTTTACTCATTTTGCTTTACCCCTTTTCTATTGCTAAATTTTATATACTGAAGGAACTCGACTTTGAAAAACAGGTACCTTTTCCCTTATTTCAGACACCTTATGTAAGTCTAATTCCTTAGTAATCGTTTCTTCATTGTTTTCACTTGCAACCTCGATGATCTCTCCAAGTGGATCAATAAACATGGAAGTGCCACAGTATAAAACACCGTTATATTGCCCAACACCGTTTACTGATACAACATAGGTTTGATTTTCAATAGCTCTAGCAATTTGAAGTTGTTTCCAATGGCTCTTTCTAGCTTCAGGCCATTCTGCTACGATAAATAATATTTCTGCTCCTTCAACCGCTAGTTGCCTAGCAAGCTCTGGAAAGCGGAGATCATAACAAATAATTAGTCCGACTTTGACTCCTTCTAGCTCAAAGGTATGACTAGACGCGCCACCCTTTAAATACAGATGTTCATCTAACATCGGAACGAGATGCACTTTATCATATTGATAGAGAACCTCTCCTTGCCGGTTAATAGCAATAGCTGTATTATAAATCTCACTTTCTCTAATGTTAGCGAATGAACCTCCTATAATATTAACCTTATGTTTTTTTGCTAGGTTTTGAAGAAAACTTGTTGTTGGTTCACCAGCACAATCAGCAATTTCAGATAATTGTGGAAGTGTATAATTTGTTGTCCACATCTCAGGTAAAACAAGAACATCTGGTTTTTCTTTGCTGCACGTTAATTCAACCATTCTTTCACCTTGGCACGATTCTTCTCTGGATTACCTGGGATAACACCCATTTGATAAGATGATATTTTCATTGAATCAACCTCAAATCTCTAAATTTTTCACTAAATATGAACATTTTATTGACTGATCAGTCACAGGATTTTTTAAAGTAACTTCATAACCGTCTCCATAAGTAAACCCATTTAAAAGAGGTACAGTACCGGCAAATACAATCGAATTTTTCAACTCAACCTGTTTATTTTTTAAATAATTTAAAATGTCTTCAAGGGGTAAAATTGCTGTAACGGCTTGTTCTTGATAAGGAACCCATGAACCATCTGTTAATACTTTTGATAGTAAGGTAAGTTCATTCCAATCCTTTATGATTTCGGATAGCGGCCAAGCCTCTTGTGCAATCGGCTTGTCACAAACTTGTTTTGATTTGTTTATATCAACTGTTTCAAGTCCACGGTCAGTATGATCACTTCCAACTGTTACATACACTTCTTCTTCTGAATCGCCGAAAATTAACACAATTTCAGCTTCTCCAGAAGTTTTATTCCCTAAAATCTCCATGAAACCATCTTGGTTAATACTTGTAACCCTTACTGGATAAAGCATAGGAACTTCAGGTGGTTTTGGAATACCTAATTCAGCTAATTCATCAATATGTTCTTTAACCTTTTCAACATTAGATCCGGAATATCCAACACAGTATACAGAACGAACATTGAATGATTTGTCCTCGTTATTAATTGAAAAACGATATTCATTTAAAGAAATAGATTGTGTCATGTTAATTCTTCCCTTCACCCTTTAATACTTTCTCTAGCATGTTCATAAGTGTTTCTTGAGTTTGGTAAATATGATGTTCCATTGCTTTTACTGCCTCATCTACTGAACGCTTCTCCAATGCATGTATTAATTGCTCATGTTCTTCCAATGTCTCAAGCGCTCTAGATTCTCTTGTGATCGCTCTAATTCCAAGTCGAAGCATATGATCACTCAAATTATCTATAAATTGAATCAACCTTGAATTATTGGTCAACTGAACTAGATACATATGAAACCTTCTATCTTCTTCAATAAACTCTTCTGCTTTTTCCTCTTTTAATGACGCCTTCATTCGTTCATATATACTCTTTAAATCATGTAGCTGTTCGTCAGTTATATTCGTTGTAATCAATTTAATCATGAAAATTTCATTTGCTAGCCTACATTGTAAAACCTCAATTACATCCTGTTTATCAATATCTCGTACAATAACTCCTTTCCAAGGAATGGTTTCCAGCCAACCTTCAAACTCTAGCCTTTTCAATGCCTCGCGTACGGGTGTCCTACTCACTCCTAATTGTTCAGCAATTGCTCTCTCTTGAAGAAAATCACCTGGCTCAATCTTTCCCATCAAGATAGACATTTTTAATTCCCGGTAAACTTGATCTGTATACGAAACAAATTTTGTCACTTTTTTCAAAGATGTTTCACCCCTTTCCGCATACAAGATATACAGTATGTAGTATGTGGTATACCAGTTGTTATGTATAGATAGATATTACCTTGCTTTTCCATCTCTATCTATAAACCGGTTAGATTTCCTTACATCATTTTTTGTAATTTCTAAATTTTGTTTATATTTATTATGAACATTCCTGTTCTTTTAGACCTTTTTGTTTTTTAGATTTAAACCTTAATTGTTTTGATTTAGTATTGACTACCAAATAACAAAAAAAGAAGGAACTCCCCCTCCTCCACTAAGTACGTGTACTTCCATAAAAGCCTAGTCCCTTCATCTCAGAAATACGAATTTAGACTACTAGATCAATGCCCACTATGATCATGATGCCCATCTACAATGACAGGATCTATATTAATGGATGAGTCAATTTCTACCATCACAGTCATAACAATCATGATAGCAGGCAGTACAATAGTAAAAAAGATAGCAGCTGGTTTTTTCTTATCTATTTTTTTAGATTGTTGCTCTGAATATTCTTTAGTCAGAACGTGTAATGATCCGTAAACTGCTACCAGATAAATAATATTCAAAGATATCAACAGAAAAACGATCTCGTTTGCACGCAGCATCTCCCCTAGCATTGGTCCCATCAATCCACCCATAAAACCTGCAGCTAACGATTCGATAATAGCGTGTTTACCAAATGGCTTTCCAATAACAAAACTAACAATGACACTTGCTACAATTGCTAAAATGGTTGCACATGCTAACTCGCCCCTTAGCGGTACAGTAACCAATATCCTATGATACAAGATACAATTACCCATGCCGAACGAAACGTGCTTTCTATTCCATAGCGAAGTTGAACTTCTTAGTAATAGGCATTTCTGAAACCCCAAATAAGTTTACTTATTTGGGGTTTCAGTTATGTATGTTTTT
>NZ_BAUT01000094.1 GCF_000513095.1 Halalkalibacter wakoensis JCM 9140 | reverse complement strand
CTCGACACCTCCTTGCTGGTGCGAGTGGCTGCAGCGCAATGGAACGAACATGAGAAACGTACCAAGCCCATTAAAAACAAAAAAGTAAGGCTGAAAATAAAGCTATAAAGATTCTTTCCAAGCGTCTGATAGCTCGGTTAATTGCTTCAATTTCTCAATTGCATCTAGATTTTTATTTCGACTGTATGTTACTTGATTAACAAATTCAACACTTATATCTGATTTTCTTTCTATAAGAACGAGCGGATCGTTAACCGAAACCTCTCCTTCTTGCAAAACTCGTAAATAATAACCTGAATAGCCTGTCTCTTGAATATAGAGAGGAAATTTCTTTATCCCATGACGTTTTGCTACTTTAAAACACGGCCTTCTCGGCTGACTTATTTGAACGATAGCTCCTCCCCACTTCCACGTGTCACCAATATGTGCGTCAGCCTCTTTCACACCGATCATGGTGATGTTTTCACCAAATGCCCCAACCGGCAATGAAAGATCTAAACGCTCCTGCCAATATGTATAATGCTCATATGGATAAACACAAACTGCTTTGTCTACGCCACCATGATTGACTAAGTCTGCTTGTTCATCCCCTTCAAGATTAGAGGAAGAAAGCCATATGGGCTCTTCCCCAATTGAGTGTTTAAAAATCGCAGATAACACGTCATGATCATCACCCATGCTTCTTGTCTTCCCTTTGTTTAAAGAGAAAACTGTTCCAGTCAACAAAATATCCAGCCCCCCTTAACTAAGTACTATCTTCAAGGCTTAATACCTTCTTTATATACCCTTCATGTTATCATAGACTAACAAGTATAGAATAGAGAAAAAACAGCCTAATAACTCAACTGACAAATTGGACTAGTCTCTATTCTACTTTTCCTTTATAGTTATACTAAAGTCTTTTTTAAAGAAAGGAAAGAATCAATGACTTATAAAATGATCGTACTGGATTTAGATGACACCCTACTTCGTGATGACCATTCGATGTCAGAGCGTACAATTACCGCTTTAATGGAAGCTCAACAGCAAGGAGTTAAAGTAGTCCTTGCATCAGGACGTCCTACTTATGGGATGAATCCCGTTGCTGAGCAGTTAAAATTACATGAATATGGCAGTTTTATTCTTTCGTATAACGGAGCAAATATTATTGACTACGAAACGAAAGAAGTCCAGTTTAGCAGCGCTCTTAATCCAGATGTAGCACACCGCTTGTATGAATTAAGCAAACGAGAGAATGTGTTTATCCATACATATATCGGGGATGAAATTATTACAGAAACAGAGAATGAATACACGACGATCGAAGGAAATATAACAGGGTTACCCGTTAAAGTCGCTCCTTTTATTGAAACGGTTCAAGAGCCTGTTGTAAAAGTATTAATGTGTGAAGACCCAGAAAAGTTAGTAAAAGTAGAAAAAATCTTGAAAGAGGAATTTGCTGGAGCATTAAGTATTATGCGCTCAAAGCCTTATTTCCTTGAATTTCTTGAACCAGGAGTAACAAAAGGCTCTAGCTTGCAATCCTTAATTGAGACACTAGGCATCAAACAAGAAGAAGTGATTGCAATGGGAGATAGTTATAATGATGAAGCGATGATTCGTTTTGCAGGTTTAGGTGTAGCAATGGGCAATGCGCCTGATGACATAAAAGCTATTGCAGATCATGTAACAGATACCAATATGAATGATGGTGTAGCGAAAGTAATTGAGGAATTTGTTTTATCAAAAACGAATGTATAATAAATAAAACGTCAGAACTGAAATATCCGTTCTGACGTTTTCTTATATAGATAACTGCAACTCAACTGGACAGTGGTCACTCCCTAGAACATCTTTATGAATGGAAGCTACTTGAATCTCTTGTTTAAGATGAAAGGAAACGAGAAAATAATCAATTCTCCATCCAATGTTACGTTCCCGCACTTTATTCATATACGACCACCATGTATACGCACCTTCTATAGTCGGGTGCAAATACCGAAAGGAGTCAACAAACCCGGCTTGAAGCAAAGTAGACATCTTTTCTCTTTCTTCAATTGTGAAACCAGAGTTTTTTTTGTTTGATTTAGGATTTTTTAAGTCGATCTCGTTATGGGCAACGTTTAAATCGCCACAAACGACAACCGGCTTTTTACGATCTAATTGCAGCAAATAATTACGCATCTCATCCTCCCACATCAAACGGTAATCAAGACGCGAAAGGTCCCGTTTTGAATTAGGTGTATACACATTTACTAAGTAAAAAGAGTCATATTCCAATGTAATGACTCTCCCCTCTTTTTCTTCAAACTCTTCACCTAACCCAAATTGGACAGAGAGCGGCTTGATTTTTGTGAAAATGGCAGTCCCCGAATACCCTTTTCTTTCGGCACAATTCCAATATTGTTCATAGCCTTTTAATTCTAATTGAATTTGATTTTCTTGGCATTTTGTTTCTTGTATACAAAAAATATCTGCTTTCACTTCTTCAAAAAAGTCTACAAACCCTTTTGCGACGCATGCTCTAATTCCATTAACATTCCATGATACTAATTTCATAAATACGTTTCTCCTTATCTAGTGCTAAGCACCAATATACTATAAGAAAGGAGAACGGTAAATGAAAAAGGCTGCCCCAAAAAGGTTCTTTTACCCTTTCGGAACAGCTCTTTCTTTATTTCTTTTCTTGCTCCAGCAAATCAGCAATCGTGTCACTCTCGTCTTCAAAGTCCTCTATAAAATCTGTCAGAAAGTCAGATTCAAACAACTCGGTTAAATACCCTTCCGAAAGAAGAGAAATCATCTTATCTTGAACAAACTCAGTCCCCATTTTTAAAGACTCTCGTCCACTGTCAACCAATTGATTTGGTGACATATTAAATAAAAGAGTAGCGGCAATACTAATGACAAGAAAAACAATAGCAAATTTAAACAATGTTTTTAACAGCGACATTGCTAAAAATACAACAATTACAACTCCAATGAGGAATATCCATGTGTGTTCGGTTTCGCTAAAATGACTGAGTGCTTCCACAGGCTCCCTCCTTTGCTTATGTAAAAATTGCTTCATTTCATCATTATAATCGAAATTAGTTGTTTTAAAACATCCGAACACGGTTTAATTTCTCATGTTTTACCCAGCTTTGGATAAACTATAGCTTGATTACTATTGACGATAATTGGAGGACTATATATGTCTATTTTCTCTAAACAACAACGCAAGCCATTCGCAAGAAGTGAGTATGACGTTTTAAAACAAGTTGTCCTATGTAAGCCGGAATACATGACAATTCGTGATGTGATTAATGAAACACAAAAGAAATTTAAAGACGAGGGAATTCACATTGAACTTGCCATGGCACAGCATAAGAAATTTGTCAAAACGCTAGAAGAGCATGGTGTAGATGTTGTCTTGCTACCTGCATTAAAAATGTTTCCTGAACAAGTTTTCACACGTGATATCGGGTTTACATTTGGACATATTTTATTCGTGGCCGAAATGGCTCACAAAATTAGACAAGGCGAAGAAGAAGTTTTACGTGGTTGGATTAAACAAGAGCGAATGTCTTACTTTAATTTAATTGGCGATATGATTGAAGGTGGAGACGTGATTGTCGACGGTGAAACACTATACGTTGGATTAAGCAATCGTACAAACCAAAACGCCATTGATCATTTAAGAAGCATCTTGCCTCATTATGAGGTGGTAGCTGTGCCATTTACAGAGAAATATCTACACTTAGATTGCGTATTTAACATTGTTTCTCCGAATGAAGCCCTATACTATCCAGGTGCCCTAAAGCAAAAAGAAATTGATCTTCTTAGCTCTCGTTTTGATTTAATTGAGGTCACAGAAGAAGAACAATTTACGCTTGGAACGAATGTTCTTTCCATTGGAAACAAAAAGATCTTCAGTTTACCCGTTAATACAAATGTTAACGAGCAGTTACGTGCAAGAGGGTTTGAAGTTATTGAAGTTGATATAACCGAGATCATCAAGTCCGGCGGATCATTCCGCTGCTGTACGCTTCCAGTATTAAGAGAAGGAGACAACCATTAAGAAAAGGCTGCCCTTTTTTTTGCCTCGGCGGAATGTGCGAAGACGTTGCAATCTTTGTAAAATGAGTGGGTTTCTCATACAAAGTGCGCAACGTGCGGAGCCATTCCTACTTAAATTAGAGTCACTGAAAAAGGTTGGTTTCACCTCTTTCAGTGGCCTCCTTTTTTTACGTTCAAGGAGGTTTCATGAAATATCAAAACTTAGACGATATTGACAAAAACAAAATCAATCTTAGAAAGTTGATTCGTTACTTTCTCATTCGAAACAACGGTAAAGATTTATCGAGCAAAATTTCTATTGCGACAGAACAGGATCTTCCTTTTTTACAGCAGAATCGTTCTCAGTTGACATATACGTGGATTGGTCATTCAACCTTTCTCATCCAATTAAACGGTTTAAACATTTTAACAGATCCTGTATTCTCCAACCGAATGGGGACCGAGAAGCGATTAGTCCCTCCAGGAATAAACCTCTTTGATTTACCAGAAATGGATATCGTTTTGATTTCTCATGCTCATTTTGATCATTTAGAATTTTCATCCCTAAAAAAACTAAAAGGCTCTCCCACTTTTTATGTACCAGTAGGCTTAAAAAAGTTATGTAAACAAAAAGGACTTACAAATATCATAGAAGCAAATTGGTGGGATTCCCTTGCTCCTACCTCTTCCATCACAATCCACTTCGTTCCTGCTCAACATTGGAGTAGACGTTCCCTTTTTGATAAAAATCGAGTTCATTGGGGAGGCTGGGTGATCGAATCGAGTCAACATACATTTTACTTCGTAGGCGATACAGGATACTTTCATGGATTTAAGGAAATAGGGATTCGCTTTTCAATTGATACTGTGTTTATGCCCATCGGGGATTACGAGCCTGAATGGATGTCTGGGCTTCAACATTTGAACCCTGAAGAAGCCGTTCAAGCCTTCCAAGATGTCGGAGCATGTGCATTTGTCCCGATGCACTATGGAACGTATCGTTTATCAATGGATACTGGACCCGAAGCACTCGAAAGACTTAAGCAAGAGTGGAGCCGCCAAAAACTCTCTTTTAACCATTTGCATGTGCTAAAAATAGGTGAAACTACAATTGGACAATAGCCTATCGTCAATATAAAAATCTGAATGATTCCTTCACAAAATAAATGGAATCATTCAGATTTTTTTCTGATTTTGCAAGGTTTGATCCTTATTGGGATGGTTACTTGATTGTTTTTAAATTCCTCCTTTTATCATAGAAATATTTTTCGATTGGCTGCATATAATATATAGGTTTACAACAGAAAGGAGATTACAGATGGATTTAACAGAAAAACAATTTTCTCGTTTGAGCAAGAAGTCACTCACCTACCTTGAGAAACTACAACATCAATATTCACAAGAATTTGGGGACTTTATATCGAAAGCCGAATTAATGTCTTTAATTGTTCGATATTCTCGGGAACAGAATAAGAACAACGAACTTATAAACGAAGAGGTTGTCCAAAAGGCCAAATGACCTTTTGAAACAACCCCTGTCACCGTTTTTCAATATATTCAAACAAAAAAGAAGAGCCATTTCGATAAAATCGTGGGTCATAAATCCCTAGCTTCTGATCTGTTTCTACAACAACGACAAATGGTGACCATGTCATTAAGACTTCCGCTTTTGGATTTTCCTCAAAAAGTGGTTCTAAGTTAGCCTCTTCCACAGAAACAATCACCTCTTGCTCATTTCTACCACCCCATACGGTAGCCGTAGCGAGTGAAACCAACTCTTCATTTTTTCCTATAACTGAGAAATGACCAGGAAGAAAGCTAGCAGATAGAGCCACTTCTTCAAATTGCTCCTTTGCCTCTTGATAAATCACGAATCCTTGTACAGATTGCACAGTAACGTGAAGTACGATTGCAACCCAGACCAAACGCCAAATTCGATATGACGGGAATGAATTCTTCATACGTTTAATCACATAACCTGCAAGGATAATGGCCCATATCACAAAGTCAACAATCGAAATCACCCCAAAGGTCACCCTCACCTGAGAGAAAGGTTCAAACAACCCCGTCCCCCAAGCATTAAGGGAATCTGAAGTATTATGAATCAATACATTTATTAAAGCCAAAAAGAAAATCATATGATCTTTTCTCTTCCAAATTAGATAAGCAACAAAATAAATAAGCAACGCCCATAACGGAGCAATAAAAAATGAATGGGTCAAACCACGATGCCACATTTGTTCCATGATTCTTCCCGTTTCCGTAACATTTGCAATAACATCGATGTCGGGAATTTGACTTCCAACTAATGCTGAAAAGAGTAGCGCTCTTTTCGTATTCCGGTCCATCTCCTCTTTATTTACAGCTCCATACGTTGTTAAACCAAACAAAGTATGCGTAACAGTATCCATACCTTAATCCTACTCCTGACTTTTTTCCATCATCATACCTTTATTTCATGAAAAAACCAACTACTCTGACATCAGAATTCATCTAGCTATTTTGTTTGTTTATTACATAAAGCTCGACGTTTCTTCGAACAATAACAAGGAAATGAGGAGTGATACAAGTTGAAGACAAAAGCTGGTGAACAAGCCGAAAAGCCGTTGAGATGGTGGGAATTATCTTTGCTAGGAATAGCAGGTACAATCGGGACTGGGTTTTTTCTTGGTTCAAGTATTGCCATTGACATGGCTGGTCCATCTGTTTTATTTGCTTTTGCCCTAGCCGCTGTGGGAACCTATTTTGTTTATGAAGCATTGGCAAAAATGACCATGGCTGATCCACAGAAAGGCTCATTTCGCTCCTATGCGAAAAATGCTTATGGTCGCTGGGCCGGATTTAGCAGTGGTTGGGTGTATTGGCTTTCTGAAATGCTTATAATGGGTAGTCAAATGACCGCACTGTCTATTTTTACAAGATTTTGGTTTCCAAATGTACCATTATGGATATTCGCTTGTGTGTATGCGGCTCTTGGAATTTTAGTCATTTTAGTTGGAACGAAGAGTTTTGATCGCGTAGAAAATCTATTAGCTGTTTTAAAAGTTGCGGCGATCGTGATGTTTATCGTGATTGCGATATTAGCTTTAGTAGGTGTTTTTGGTCAAGGAGGAGAAACCGTTGCGTTCCCAAGAACCTATGATTCCTGGCTTCCAAATGGTCTAACAGGTTTATTGCCTGCTTTTATATTTGGGTTTTACGGGTTTGCAGGAATTGAAATCATGGGGTTAATTGCCATTCGCCTAAAGAACATGAAAGAGGCACCAAAATCAGGAAAAGTGATGCTAACCGTTTTAGCCATCATTTATATCTTATCTGTTGGGCTTGCTTTACTTATGGTTGCTTGGAATAACTTTAATACGGAACAAAGTCCTTTTGTGACTGCACTTAGAGCGTATAACATTCCATACGTAAACCATTTTTTTAATGCCGTCTTTATTATCGCAGGCTTTTCAACGATGGTTGCTTCGTTATTTGCCGTTATACGGATTCTAGTAACTCTTGCCGAAGATAACGATGCTCCTCCTCTCTTTTCAAAAAGAGTAGGGAAAAAGAAAAATATTGCCTTACCCGCAATTGGGTTAACAGCTGCCGGGATGCTTGTTTCCATTGTATTAGCCATTATGATTCCTGGTCGCCTTTATGAATACGTAACAACCGCTGCAGGAATCATGCTTTTATACAACTGGATTTTCATCTTAGGTTCATATGGCCGGTTATTAGACTTAACAACGAAGGACAAAGTAAAACAATTTCTTGGCTTTGCCTTTGTCCTCCTAGCTGTTGTCGGTACCGTTTTTCACCAAACAAGTCGTCCTGGCTTTTATATTAGCCTTGCATTTATCGTAATCGTCGCAATCGTAACGTTAATCATGCGACACTTCTGGAAAAAGAACGAAAATGATCATCCTCCTGAAGATTCGTCCTTATTTACGAAACTAGAATAAGGAAAGCTTGTATTCCAAAATAAACACCAAAGCCAATAAGAGAAAATCCAGAAACAATTGAAATAACCGTTAACAAACGATCTGTCAAGAATTTTCGTAACGTACTAGCAAGTGCTGCCATCGTTATATCCCAAACGGTAATACCGATAAAGATGGCGGCACTATATAAAATCACTTGACTCGTCCCATATTCTGTTACGGTTTTGGCAAGGATCGAGCCAAAAATACCTAACCAAAACAGGATCGTTAATGGATTAAACAACGACATGAAAAATCCCGACATAAAAGACTTCATATGTGAATCTTTCCCTCTTCGTTTAGAGCTTACAGAAATCCGACCTGCACCAGAAATGCTTTCAATCCCCGTATAGACTAATACGAAAAAGCCAAATATCCAAAGAAATGTTTGAATGATTGGTACTTCAATAAATTGGACGACGCCAATAAACACTAGAAGCATGTAAATGGCATCTGCAACTGTGGCTCCTAAACCGACGAGCCAGGCATGAAAAAAACCGCTCTTAATTCCTCGGTCTAATTGAGCTGCATTTACTGGCCCAATTGGCGCTGCCAAACTTAACCCTAATAATATGTACCCTAAAAACACACTCATAGAACCATCCTCCATTTGAAAGTAAAGCTAGATCGGACAACCTAACCGCTTGTACATTCTATGAGCGTTTGTTTCATCTTACGACTAAAGATTTTTAAACAAGAAAAGCTGACCCATCAATGAGTCAGCTTCTTTGATTCCTATGAATTAGTAGCCGTAGCCGTAGCCGTGTCCTGCCCAGCTAGCTCCGATAATTACTAATAAGATGAAAAGCACTACTAATAACGCGAAGCCGCCACCGTAACCTGCTGCTGGAGTTGCTGCGTGTGTCATGAGAAAATCATCTCCTTTTTTTAATTCTTTCTAACTTACAATGTCATACTATGTCATACTTCTGAAATCGTTTGGGCTTTTTGCAAATTTCTTTTAAAAAAATAAAAATAAACGATCATTTGCTAAATGGAACTAGCTAACATATTTCTAAAAATACGCCATACAATCAACTATGGACAAGAAGATTCATACCTTTTTTAAATAGGAGATAAAATGGTACATTCAATTCGATCTTATATACTCATCACATGCGGTGGAATGATTCAAGGCCTAGGAATGGCCATCTTTCTTTTCCCTCACTCTATTCCATCTGGTGGAGCTGGAGGAATTGCCGTTTTGCTTAATTATTGGCTAAACATGCCATTAAGCTTTGCTTTGTGGCTCGTTAATTTTTCGATGTTAGTTGTTGCCATTTATTGGCTTGGTAATGCAAGTGCCATTGGGACGATGTATGGCATCACCATTACGTCATTAAGCGTTCATTTATTTAGCTTTGATCTGTACAGACCTTATACAAACGTGTGGTTTGATCTAATTATCGGCTCCATCATCTTAGGATTTGGGGTTGGTATTCTTCTACGTCAAGGCGTTTCTAATGGCGGGATGGGCGTACTCGCCTTAATCATTGCTAAAATGAAAAATATTGCTCCTGGTCAACCTCTCTTTTTGCTTAATGGATCCGTCTTTATTATTACAGGCTCCATCATTGCATGGCCCATAGTCTTGCAAGCACTATTATCTCAATGGCTCTCTACAAAAATGGTCGATTTTGTTTTCAAGTTAAAACCAATTTTATCTTTTCCATTTTCCTCACCGTTTCTAGCAGCTAGAAAAAAGAGAGAGCGTACAAGCCATAGGAAATGACACAAAAATACGTAGAGACAACATTCCAAATTCTTTTGTTAGGCATATTCTTCTATGTAAGAGAAACTTTGAAGGATGTGTAAAAAATGATAAGAAAATGGTCATTTGCGTTGCTCGCATGTTTAACTGTATTCCTGTTAGCAAGTTGTTCAAATGAGGCTACATCAACCACTGAGTACCCTGACAAAAGCATTCAATTAGTCGTTGCTTTCTCACCTGGTGCTGCGACTGATACCCAAGCGCGAATCATTGCCAAATATGCCAATAAACATCTTGGTCAAGAACTTGTTATTGTCAACAAGCCAGGCGGAGGTGGCCAAGTGGGTTGGAACTCATTTGCCAACACCGATCCTGATGGCTACACATTAGCTGCGTATAACCTTCCTCATATTATAACTCAGCCGTTAGTAGGTCAAACGAACTTTGATGTTGATACATTTGAACCACTCGTTAACTGGGGTGGAGATCCAACTGTTTTTGCTGTGAAACATGATAGTGAGATTACAACGTTAGACGATCTTGTCGCAAAAGCAGAACAAGCTCCTGGCTCGATTACCGTCGGAAATGCAGGCCTGTATGTAGGGCAGCATTTAGCCACATTGTTACTTGAGCAATCAGCAGACATTGATCTAGAAGATGTACCGTTCCAAGGGGCGGCTGATGCCATTGCTTCTGTACTTGGTGGTCATACAGATGTAGTAGCAGGAAACCTTTCCGATATTTATCGTTTAGGCGATGAAGTCATTCCGCTAGCGATTGCAACAGAAGAAAGACACCCTTTTGCACCAGATATTCCTACATTTTCTGAATTAGGATACCCTGAAGTCATCATGAGCACGGATCGCGGTATTGCCGCAAGAAAAGATACGCCGGTTGAAATTATTGAAAAGTTAGAAGCGGCGTTCATGAATATTCTTGAAGATGAAGAATTTCTTAAGGAAATGGAGCAGGCTGGAGCAGACATGCTCGTGATGAACCGCGAAGAAGTCATAGCTGACATGGAGAATAGAATGACTACTTACGAGGAATTACTTCAATCAATTGGAGTAACAGAATAGCAGGATACCAACAACGAAAAGGCCTTACTCTCTACCCATGAACGGTAGAGAGAAGGCCTTTTTACTGGTTAAATTGGGACATTCAAAATAAGAGAAAACACCGTGTAGAGAATAATCGTAAAAGTAACGGCTACGATGATGATCTTTTTCAGAGTAAGCTTCTCTTCTTCTTGTTTCCAAGCGTAATAATAGAAGCATGGAATGACGAGCATCAATGCTAGCACTTGAATGTAAAATCCTATTACATTCGTTAACATACTTAAAATGGAAACAAGGATGATTAAGCAGACGAGCAACCATGAAAATGAAAAACGCTTATCTTTTTTTAACGTGGTTCCTTGGGTCAACGATGTTTTAACATATTCCATAACGGCTAAGACAAAAAGCAATAGAACAGTTAAAAGTGGAAAGATGCTTTGTTGAAATGGCATTTGATAAAGACCATATAGTGAACATAATAAAAGCATACAAACAGCGAACCACGCAAGAGCCGGCTTCGAAATAAATCCTTTATATGAGAGTTTCCTCTCCCTCACTTTAGGTACGATTTGTCTTCTTTGCTTATATCCTTGTCTAATGGCTAGAACAATCGTAAGCAAAACTAAGCTATATAGATAACGTTCCACATACCTGTAAAAAAATAAGTAAACGCTGAGCCTTGCGCTCCTCCAACTTGAAGACCTTGCATTAAGCCTCGTTCTGCAATGGGCCCTAAAATGAAACCGAGTGCAATTGGTGCTGGTGAGAAATCATATTTTTGCAACCAAAACATCACTAGCCCGACGATTACAACAGTATAAATGTCGAATACATTGTTTTGAGTCGTATAAGCCCCAATAATGGAAAACGACAAAATGACTGGTGCCATAAAATAAGCAGGAATATTGGTTAATTTCGTCATATACTTGATAAGCGCTAACCCTAAGAAAAGCAGTAGAACTTGAGCGGCAATCATGCTATATAAAAAGGTATATGCGACATCTGCATGATCAACAAATAAATTATTCCCTGGCCATATTCCATGAATCAATAAGCCACCTAGAAAAATAGCTGCTGTTGGTGATCCTGGTATTCCAAGTGTCAGCAAAGGAATGAGGGAACCTCCCACCATAGCATTGTTCGCACTTTCTGATGCAATGATCCCTTTCTTTTCCCCTTTGCCGAACTGATCCTTCTTCTTTGAGAAACGTTTAGCTTCGTTATACGCTAATAAACTTGCGATGTTCCCTCCTGCTCCTGGTATCATCCCAATAAACGCACCTAAGCCACTACCCAATGTAACGGATTTAGGTTTTTTTAATACATCTGAAAAGGATTCACGTATCGTCGATTTAGAAGGTGTATATTTGGTTTGGCGATTTGTATGTGACTCTCGAAAACTTTCT
The DNA here is from genome assembly GCF_000513095.1 of Halalkalibacter wakoensis JCM 9140. Classification (GTDB taxonomy): domain Bacteria; phylum Bacillota; class Bacilli; order Bacillales; family Bacillaceae_D; genus Halalkalibacter; species Halalkalibacter wakoensis. Next base: position 1,724 of record NZ_BAUT01000094.1, on the reverse strand, counting down.
ATTAATCGCAACGCTTGAGGAAAAGCAAATAACCCTATTAAAACAGCTACCATATGCAATCCCCCGACCAAACTATCCAATCCAAACGTAAAACGAGCCGTCCCTGTAATGGTACTAATCCCAATACAAGATAAGACAATCCCAAGACCACCGCCAATTAAATTTTTTGTAGCGGATCCATCCGAGATGGCAGCAATGACCGTTATCCCAAAAAGCGCAATCCAAAAACTTTCCGTTGGACCGAATCTCAATGAAAACTCAGCAAAAACGGGTGCAAAAAAGAGAAGTAGAAACATCCCAAACAAGCCACCAACAACGGAAGAGATTGTCGCTAACTCCAATGCCTTCCGTGACTTTCCTTGTTTGGTCATCGGATACCCATCAAATGTCGTAGCTACATTTGCCGGCGCCCCCGGGACATTGAACAAGATAGCTGGTATGGACCCGCCAAATACACTCCCACAATAAATGCCACCTAACAAGATAAGCATCCGTTGGGCCGAGTGAAAATGTAAACGGAATCATCAATGCTACACCCATCGTCGGGGTCAGCCCTGGTAAGGCACCTATCACAATGCCAAGTAATAATCCGATAAACAAGACAAGTACATGATGCAATTCGAATACTTGCCAAAAAAACTCCATATCCTAGCCCCCTTTTTCAAGCTAGGATATGATATTCACCTAATTCAGAAACAGTGAGTGTACACTACGTTTCCTTATTCTTCTTTTTTGCTTTCTCCGCCAAGCTCCACTTTTTTCCCACCAACAGATAAATAGGAATACACTTCAAGTTCCGGTTTTAATTTTTTTAATCCATCTAAGTATGGAGTTACTAAATCCTTAAAGTCTTCATAAACTCCTTCTTCTTCTAACTGGCCATAAACATACATTTTCTTTTTCTCTTCTTCCATTAAAAAAGCCATATATCCCACAGGCTTGTTTGCATCCGTAACAACATTTAATACTTGTGCATCTTCCTTTAAAAATTCGGGAGAGAAATAAATTTGCAAAGTCAGTTCCTCCTAGATATTATTCTGTCGTAAGCTGTAGTTTTTTAAATAATGTGTTTGTTTCACTATCATCATTGGATTTCTTCTGGTTTTTCACATGAATTAGCAACATACATAACAGTCCAACAACCAACGTTAACCCTGCCGTTGTTAAAAACATCCCTGTTCTCGTCCAATTCATTAATGCTTCAAAAATAGGGGGACCCGCAGCAACTCCTAAAAAGCGAACCGATCCATAAAGGGATGTCACGAATCCTCTACGAGCTGCTCCGACGGACCCTGTAATGAGACTATTTAAACAAGGTAAGACAAGTCCTGTCCCGATACTAGAAATGGCTAATATCGCAATAAATGGAACAAGTCTCGTAAAAAAGACAAGGGTAGCAAAGGAAATCGTCATAAGCAAAAAACCGATGATGATCACTTTTTTCATTCTTTTTAGGTCTTTTCCAATTTTACTACCTGTCGTTAATGAGGTTGTCATCATAAACAGTAAAGGAATGGCTAAAATCGAACCTTTTAGTACTCCATCAATGTTATATTGTGTCTCTAACGTATCAGATAAATAAAATAAAATACCAAAAAGAGTAAACAAACAAGTTGCACCTGCTAAGTAAGCCGTAAACAACCACCTGCCTTCATGTTTAAACACAGAAAACAGTCCTTTTATATACTTCCCAACTGGAGGTAGCTTCTTTCTTTTTCTTTTTT
>NZ_BAUT01000095.1 GCF_000513095.1 Halalkalibacter wakoensis JCM 9140 | reverse complement strand
TCATAGGAAGAACACGTAACCACCTTAATCAAACGTTTGTTTAAAATATAAAAAAAGGCTATCTCACAAGGTCCTTGCGAGATAGCCTCCATTCTTTTTTATTAAAATGTAATGTTTTCAACCGTTTCTTTGTCTAGCTTTTTAATTACCTCAACAATTAATTTTACCGCGTTCTCATAGTCGTCACGATGTAAAATCGCTGCATGTGTATGGATGTAACGAGTGGCAACTGTAATCGATAAAGCTGGAACTCCATTCGCTGTTAGATGAATCGCTCCAGAATCTGTTCCACCACCAGCCATCGCATCAAATTGATATGGAATATTGTGTTCGTCAGCCGTATCTGTTACAAAATCACGTAAGCCTTTATGAGAAATCATCGATGCATCATAAAGGACAATTTGCGGACCATCACCCATTTTTGCTAATGCTTCTTTCTCTGTCACTCCTGGCGTGTCTCCAGCAATTCCTACGTCAACACCAAAGCCAATATCTGGTTGAATAAGGTGAGCCGAAGTACGTGCACCACGAAGACCTACTTCTTCTTGAACGGTTCCAACACCGTAAACCGTATTTGGATGATCTACACCTTGAAGACCACGTAATACATCGATAGCGATCGCACAACCAATTCGGTTATCCCACGCTTTTGCCATTAATAGCTTCTCATTTTTCATAACCGTAAATTCACAAACTGGAACAACTGAATCACCAGGTTTCACCCCAAATTCGATGGCTTCCTCTTTGCTCGTTGCTCCAATATCAATAAACATATCTTTTTTGTCTACTGGTTTCTTACGAGCTTCAGGAGCTAGGATATGAGGAGGCTTTGAACCAATTACCCCAGGGATATTTCCCTTTTTTGTCATAACCGTAACACGCTGGGCAAGCATCACTTGCTCCCACCAGCCTCCAACCGTTTGAAAACGTAAGAAGCCCTTGTCATCAATGCTCGTTACCATAAAACCAATTTCATCAAGGTGGCCAGCTACCATGATTTTTGGTCCGTCAGCCTTCCCTGTTTTCTTTGCAACTAAACTCCCAAGTTTATCTGTTGTTACTTCATCAGCAAACGGTGTTATGTATTTTGTCATAACCTCACGTGCTTCCCGCTCGTTACCTGGAACACCATTGGCATCCGTTAAGTCTTTAAGCATCTGTAAGCGCTCATCTAAATTTGACATATGTATATAGCCTCCTTATTTCTTCTTCCTCATTTAGTATACAGAAAAGCATTTCGCTACTCAAATGACTTTCGATCATTAGTAGCCCGCATCCTGCCTTTCGTGATTGACTTTATTTTTCTGTAAGTAAGCTTCTTCTATTTCTTTATTGGAAAACCCTAAAATCTGCCCTAGCATAAAAAAGGATGTTACTAACTGCATATACTGTGTTTCTGTTTTGGTTTCCCCTAAAGCACTAGCATCCTTTAATACTTGTAAAAATTGTTCTGTCGTCTCATTTTCCGTCTTATATTCATCAAGTATTGTGATTGAGGTAACATTTAACGTTAAGCCTAACGTAAGGACAAAGTGCAATCCATCTACATACTCTTCCAAAATAACTGACCGCTCAGATGATGTTTTTCTACTCCAATATTTAAAAGAACGTGTCTCATTGGCCAATTCACTAATCTCAACTATAAAAGCTAATAGCTGATCATAAAATAAATCTCTTCCTATAAGGTTATGTTCATCCACGATTCGATCATTCAATTGTTTTTGAATTAAAAATAGCTCTTTCACATTCATATTTAACCCTCCTGTCTTTTGTTATTATAGCAATTTTTCTAAAAAAGACGTAACCAAAGCTCTAGTCGCTCGTATTACATAGTAGAAGCTTTACTTTCGCTAGGTACATGTGTCAAAATTTAATAAAAAGGCGATCGTACCTCATAAGGAGGAGAGTCATTCATGGTTATCTTGTTTCGCTTATTATTATTAACAGCCCTCATTGTTCTTGCTTATTCAGCTTTCAAGTATTTGTTTCACCCTCGTAGAAAGCTAGAACAGGCACATGAACGCAAACAGTTTTTCTTTTATGATGATGAAAAAGATGTTCGTAAAAATTTTATGATTACGTATAAAGGGGTTATGTTTGAAGGAGAAAAATATTTAGGAACAACCGAGCAATCGTTTGAAATTGTCTCGATTTATGTATGGGCTAAACAAACAGATCAATTAAAAGGGTTCAGCAAGGAAGATTTTCAATTCATTGCAGATGATATTCATTTACGCTATCCTAGTGCAAAACTTGAATGGAAGAGCCCAATTAAGGAATTATTACGAAAATAACTTATGCATTTTCATTCGCACAATTTATTGATGCACTATGCAACTGTAAATTGTGCGTTTTTAACATTTGCATTATTTCTTCCTCCCCTATAACTTAACAAAAAAAAAGACCCTTCCCACAGCACTAGCTACCAAACCCTTTACAAGCTTTGCAGTTAGAAGCAAATGGCAAAAGCCTTTTTACCTTTATTCTTTTACTGCCTTGATGTAGAGAAAAACTCTTCCCATTTAATATTCGTCCTTTTTTTCCTGAAGAATAAAAACAACATGCCTAGGAAACCAGCAAAGATCAATGTTCCTTCTAATGGCAACTCATGGATCATATCTCCAAATGCTGTATATACGACAGCTGGAGGTATACTAGCTAGAAACGAATATTTCGTATAATCCCTTATATTTTTAGTTGATTCAATCAAATACAAAGAGATTAGATGAAAATGAATAAATGGCATTAATCTCATAATCATCATCTGTGGAACCGTGAGCTGTCGATCTTTTACAAATTTTTGCTTAAGAACAGTCAATTTTCCTCGCATTCTTGGGAAAAGATGAATAAGACCATAAAAGACAACACTCACAGCTGTAAGACCGATGATGGAATAGATCGAACCATAAAAAGTTCCAAATAAATACCCACCAAGAAGGCAAATGAGCAAGACTGGTATGAAAAAAACTTGCCTAAAGACATGGAGCAAGACAAAGAATAACGGAGCAAACCAACCACTCTGTTCAATCACATGAAATGAACGTTCTATAAAATCCTCCATTTTTCAGTCCCCCTCTCTTGTAGTCTATGCTGAGACGTAGAATAAGATGAAGACAAGTATCCCTAATTGGGCAAAAATAATGATGGGTACTCCTACACTGAATGAGTAATGCTTTGTTTTATGTCGGAAACGCTTCATTCCCATATATACCCCTATACTGCCACCAAGAAGGGCTAACAAAAACAATAACCGCTCTGGCACTCTTCTCTTACGCTGCTTCGCTCGAGATTTGTCCAGCCCCATTATAACAAAAGATAACAGATTTACGAAGATAACGTAAAGTAACATAAGAGCATCCCTCTTTCGCGATCCAGCTATTCTCATTTTAATGCATAGAAAAAAACGCGACGAAAGTCGCGTTTTTCTTCTTATGCGTTAAGGCTTGCTTTTGCTTTTTCAGCAAGTTGTGCAAATGACTGTTCGTCAGTTACAGCTAGTTCAGCAAGCATTTTACGGTTAACGTTGATATCAGCAAGCTTTAAACCGTGCATGAAACGGCTGTAAGAAAGACCGTTCATACGTGCAGCTGCATTGATACGAGTAATCCATAGCTTACGGAAGTCGCGTTTCTTGTTGCGACGATCGCGGTAAGCGTATAGTAAAGACTTCATTACCTGTCCTTGCGCTGATTTAAATAATGTATGTTTAGAACCGTAATATCCTTTAGCTAACTTTAATACCTTCTTACGACGACGACGAGCGACATAACCGCCTTTTACTCTTGGCATCGAAGTTCCCTCCTTTTTCTAAAAACCGAAATCAATTATTTTTTGTACGTTAACATTTGACGAATGCGTTTGAAGTCACCAGAATGAACCATTCCAGCTTTGCGTAATTTACGCTTTTGCTTTTGTGACTTGTTACCGAATAAGTGACTAGTGAATGCGTGTGAACGTTTAAGCTTTCCAGATCCAGTCTTCTTGAAACGCTTAGCTGCTCCACGGTGAGTTTTCATTTTTGGCATAACTCAGGTCCTCCCTTTAATCTTGTTCAGCAAAGAATTACTTCTCAGTTTTAGGAGCCATAATGAGGAACATGCTACGACCTTCCATCTTAGGCATCGACTCAACTGTTGCAATATCTTCACATTCTTTTGCAAGACGCTCTAAAACTTTCCGTCCAATTTGAGAATGAGTAATGGCACGTCCACGGAAGCGGATCGCTGCTTTTACTTTATCTCCTTTTTCAAGGAATTTTCGAGCATTACGAAGCTTCGTATTAAAGTCATTATCTTCAATTGTCGGGCTCAAACGAACCTCTTTCACGTTGATAATCTTTTGTTTCTTACGAGCTTCCTTATCTTTCTTTTGTTGCTCATAACGGAATTTTCCGTAGTCCATGATGCGACATACAGGTGGTTTCGCAGTTGGAGCGACACAAACTAAATCAAGATTGACATTCGCTGCCATTTCTAGTGCTTCTTGTTTTGACTTCACACCGACTTGATCACCATTTGCTCCAATAAGACGTACTTCACGTGCACGAATCCCTTCATTGACCAACATGTCTTTACTAATAATGAGCCACCTCCAAAGGATTTTAACGAATCAAAGCAAGGTTTGCATCGACATCATTGTCTAATGCACCTTCATTCAAGTACAAAAAAGCGTAGGCACAATACGCCCACACTTAGTCCATTCTTAGAAATGAAACTGTTTATACCTGTAAACTGCATACGCGTCATCAGGTGAGAAGCGGGCGCTTCTTCTTGCTTTGTTTCCAATGTTAAATTGTTTACTAAATGACTATATCATAATCACTGCAACACGTCAACTCTTTGGTGGCCGACTTAATTATTCTACCTTCTAGCGTAAGAGAATGCAAGAGAATATTCAAAAAGGGTGGTTTTCCCTTTTTGAATATTCTCGATGCGATGAGCGAAGCCGATGTTATCTTTTAAGCCTTTTAGAAGTGGTGTCATACCTAAATTATAAAATAAAATGACAGTAAAATGAAACTTCAGACTATAGATAAAAGGCCTTTGAGTTTTATTTCTCAAAGGCCTTTTTAGACTATTTCTCTTATTTTTTTATCGTTGAAAAGTAGAGAATTTCTATCTTACCACTCAACAAAGCGGACGGGATGGGGAGGCCGACTCCTGCAGGAGGAGAGGGCAGGTTGAAATCCACCGGCTTGCCGGTTAGTTCAACGGCCGCCTGCGGAAAGCGTGCCCCCCATCCCGGGAGCGAGGGCAAAGCTCCCTTTCAAGTCCAAAGTAAACGAGCACTTTTTCAGTGGCCTCGTGTGAGACCCCGCAGAAGTCGAGTGGCTGTAGCTCCATTTCACTATGAGAAAAACGTTCCTTGAGAGCAACAATCTTTACGAAACAGAATTTTAAAAAATCTCTTCTACTTCCTAGCTTCTTGCTTCATCTGCTCGACAAAATCAGTTAACGCTGCCGAGGCCGAATCTTGCTCTCCGTATTTACGGATATTAACGGCATTCGCTTCCTTCTCTTTATCACCTAATACAAGCATATAAGGTATTTTTTGCATTTGCGCTTCACGAATTTTATATCCAAGTTTCTCATCGCGTTCATCAATTTCTACACGAACTCCTACTGCTTGAAGCTCTTCTTGTACTTTCTTCGCATACTCAAGATGAACATCATTTGAAACTGGGATGATTTGAGCTTGAACGGGTGCTAACCATGTTGGGAAAGCTCCTTTGTACTCTTCAAGTAAAAACGCTACAAAACGCTCCATTGTTGACACAACACCACGGTGTACAACGACCGGACGATGCTGTTGCCCATCTTCCCCAACATATGTTAAGTCAAAGCGCTCTGGTAATAGGAAGTCAAGCTGAACTGTTGAAAGAGTCTCTTCTTTTCCAAGCGCTGTTTTCACTTGGACATCAAGCTTTGGACCGTAGAATGCGGCTTCCCCTTCTGCTTCAAAGTATTCAATACCTTCAAGCTCGTTCATGGCATCTTTAAGCATACTTTGCGCTTTATTCCACATCTCATCATCATCGAAGTACTTCTCCGTATCTTCTGGATCTCGGTATGAAAGACGGAATTTATAATTATCAATTCCAAAATCTTTGTATACTTCTTGAATCAATCGAACAACTCGTAAAAATTCTTCTTTTATTTGATCTGGACGGCAGAAAATGTGTGCATCATTCAACGTCATGCCTCGTACACGTTGAAGACCAGAAACGGCACCAGACATTTCATAACGATGCATCATTCCAAGTTCAGCAATACGAAGTGGCAATTGACGATAACTTCTCATTTCTTGTTTATAGACCATCATATGATGTGGACAATTCATTGGACGTAACACGAACTCTTCGTTATCACGTTCCATCACAGGGAACATGTCATCTTTATAATGATCCCAATGTCCAGATGTTTTATAAAGCTCTGAACTACCTAAAATGGGTGTGTACACGTGTTGGTAACCAAGACGCTCTTCTTTATCAACGATGTATCGCTCGATAATCCGACGAACAGTAGCCCCTTTCGGCAACCATAATGGTAACCCTTGTCCCACTTTTTGAGAAAGTGCAAAAATGCCAAGCTCTTTCCCAAGTTTACGATGATCACGTTCTTTTGCTTCTTCAAGCAAACGAAGATGTTCTTTTAAATCTTCTTTATTAAAGAAAGCTGTACCGTAAATTCGTTGTAGCATTTTGTTTTTGCTATCTCCACGCCAGTAAGCACCAGCTAAACTTAACAGCTTAAATTCTTTAATTTTATTTGTTGATGGAATATGAATTCCACGGCAAAGGTCAAAAAACTCACCTTGCTCATAAATCGTCAACATCTCCCCCTCAGGGATTGCCTCAATTAACTCAAGTTTGTATTCATCGCCAATTTCTTTGTATTTTTCAATTGCCTCTTCACGTGATACTTCAATTCGTTTCACTTCAAGATTTTCTGAAATAATACGCTTCATTTCTTTCTCAATCTTCGGAAGATCTTCAGGAGTTAAAGACTCTTCTGAATCAATATCATAATAAAACCCACCCTCAATGACTGGGCCTACTCCAAGCTTCACATCTTTGTATAAACGCTTAATCGCTTGAGCCATCACATGAGCTGTACTATGACGAACAATTTCAAGTGCTTCTTCAGAATCTGGAGTGACGATTGCTATTTCTCCATCTTCTGTAATCGGTGTCCTTAGATCTAATAGTGTATTATTTAATTTTCCAGCGAGCGCCTTCTTCTTTAATCCAGGGCTAATGGATGCTGCAATATCTTCTGTTGTTGTTCCACTTGGGAACTCCTTTACTGTACCATCTGGAAACGTAATTTTCACTTCAGCCATACTTGTCCACTCCTTCTTTTTTTCGTTAAAATAAAAGCTGTTTTTCGCATACTTAGTTGTCTGATCGTCACGTGTTCTACCATGTTACCTTCTATTTCACTACAAGAAATAGCACTTCAACAACCATTTTTGCGAAAAGAGCCAATAAAAAACACTCATCCCTCCATACAGAAGGGACGAGTGTAGTTCGTGGTTCCACCCTTGTTCGAAAATGACATTTTCATTCATTTTCCTCAAGATACATTGTAACGGTTGTAACCGGCGCTAGTTAGTCCACAAATGTGTTTCCCTGCGCAGTTCAGAGGTGGTAAGAACGTTCGTCTAGTTAGGAAGCTCTCAGCATATGCTTCCCTCTCTGCAAACCGATGTAACGCCTCATGTCCTCATCAAGACTCTTACATATTAAAGATGATATGTAGTATTATAGGGAGCCTTGATTAGAAAATCAAGTGATCATTCAAAAAAGTTAACTCCATTCTTTATCATACGCTTTTAATGGGTACATTTTCATTCGTTCTTGAAAGATCGCTTGGATGGAAATAATGACACCATGATCCGGATCGTCAGAGAAAACGTGCACTTGTTTTGGCACCATACTTACTAAAGGACTAATGACCATCTCTTCAATGTCAACTTCTTGCTCAAACACTAAATCATCTTGTAGATGAAACAATAGCTCTTCTCTCGTCATTCGCCTAAAATGTTCATCATAAAAGGTAAATGTTTCATCATGAACAATGTAGATCATCTCAAGCTTCGGTCTTTTAAACTGAACAAATTGACGAAAGTCTTCAATCATATTTTGGTATTCTTGCTCTAGCATATATTCATCAATGGCCATTTCGACACAGTCAATTAATATCTCCCCATAATCTCGTAACCTGAACGTTAGAAATGGCTCATAATAAAAAGTTGTATCTTCTTCTAAGTGACTAGAGAAAGCAGAATAGATATACTCCCTACGATTAAAGAATGATTTCATTTGCGGTAAGTCATTACGGTCTCCTTCAAGAATAGAACGAGCAATCGTTAAAATTTGCTCCTGCTCCTCCTCATCATGAAAATAGAACATCGTTTCAATAATATCTAATAGCCATTCTTCCTCTTTTGTGCTTATTACATAATCGGTTAACACAGACGCTAGCAGCGGATGAAACGAATCATAAAAATTAATATGCGTGTTTTCATAGTTGAGAATAATCGTATCTTCCCCTTCTGCTTTCACAGCTCCTCCTAAGCCGAACTCAGCATACTTTTGAATGTACGCTGTCAACTGCCTAAGTAGCTGTTGGCAATCATAAGTCTCTTCAAAATGGATTGCTATCAACGCATACTCCCCCTTACATTTAACGAACACCTCTATGTGAACATCGTCTTTTCGTCGTTTCAGACAGGCTCTACTTTCATCCTATGTTCAGGAAAAAAAAACATGATTACATTTTCTTTTTTATGTGCTTTAACTTACTTACTCTCCACATGTTCGTTCCATTGCGCTGCAGTCACTCGCACCCGCAAGGAGGTGGCGAGTGACTTCCGCTCCATTTCACTATGAGGAAAGTCTTTATTTATAGCAATGATCTTTATGACAGGCTATTTACTTACTTTGTTGTTAAAAATGGGGAGAGGAAGGGTGAAGAAAAAAACTAGGAAGGCGGGCAAACATCCCGTCGTACTAAAGGCAAAAAAGTACTAGTCCCATAAAAGGAAAAAGGAACATGTCCTTACTATTGAGTCGTGTTCCTTTTTTAATCTCTATGCAATATACATATATAAAATAAATACATCTAAAGATAAAAAAGTAACCTTAGCAGGGGAATGACACGGAGACTCCTGCGGGACCAGTGACCCACGTGTGAGACCCCGAAGGCGACAGCCGAGGAGGCTCACCGGGCACCCGCGGAAAGCGAAGTGTCATTCCCCTGCGGTTGGTTACCCGTTGACTTGTGTAAAAAATTTTCTGTTCCCTCCAAGGCTAGTGTCTATATAAACGTTCCATTACAAGCAAAAAAGTGTGACAAACGGCCTCATCCTGACCATTAGTCACACTTCTCCTAGCTTATTATTTGTTTTAGTTTTGCATAATAAAATCTTTTGCTGCTGTTTCTTTATCGTCAAATACTCGTAGTGTATTGTATTTCGTATCACGTTGTGCTGGTATTTTGCCCGCTTCACGAATGAGACGAAGAATTTCGTTTGTATTGACTTTATGGGTGGTCCCTGCAGCTGAAACAACGTTTTCTTCCATCATCGTACTACCAAAATCGTTGCATCCATACTGTAATGATAATTTCCCTACCTCAGGACCCATTGTAACCCAAGATGATTGGAAATTAGGAATGTTATCAAGGAAAAGTCTTGAGATCGCAACATTTTTTAGGTAGTCGCGTGATGTTAATTTTTTCGTCTTGTACATGCCTGTATTCTCTGGTTGGAATAACCATGAAATAAAGGCTGTAAAACATTCTGTCTCATCTTGTGCGTCACGAATTCGTTGGAGGTGAAGAGCACGTTCTTCGAATGACTCACCAAATCCAATAACCATTGTAGCAGACCCGTGCATACCGACGCGTTTAGAAGCTTTCATTGCTTCAATCCACTGTTCCCACGTAATTTTCAAACGGCTTACTCGAAGACGTGTTTCCTCCGTTAGAATTTCTGCTCCTCCACCTGGCATACTATCAAGGCCCGCTTCATGTAATTCACGCAAAACTTCTTCAACGGACAAATTTGACACTTCTGCAATTTTCCAAATTTCTGCAGGTGAGAAAGAATGCATCCAAATACTTGGATAACGAAGCTTAATTTCTTTTAAAAGATCCGTATAATATTGTAGCGGCAAGTCAGGGTTTGTCCCCCCTTGCATGAGAATCTCAGTCCCATCTACTTCAAGAGTTTCTTCAATTTTTTTAAAGATTACATCGTTCTCAAGCACATAGCCTTCTTTATGTCCAGGAGCACGATAAAAGGCACAAAACCGACAATACGTATCACAGTAATTCGTATAATTAACATTTCGTCCAATTACAAAAGTAGTGATAGGTTCAGGATGCCACTTGAGCATAATCTTATTGGCAGCTTCCCCCATTTTCTCGACTTCATCACTCTCATATAGAGAAACAACGTCATCCATCGACAGGCGTTCTCCATTCACGGCACGTTCTAAAATAGCATCAATGCTCATGTTGTACCTCCGAATCTCTCAATATAGGATACTGTTATCCTACCATAGTTATCACCTAGCGCAAAGTAAGGAGCCTACTATTGGCAAAAACTGCATCAATCATCTTGACCTACGGTTAGCTCCTTCAACTTGAACAAACGTCGTAAAATGTTTAATTCTTTCCATAATTCGTTTGGCTTTTAACTCTTCTATGCCACCACGTTCAGAGTAAGCTAAATGTTCCTCTAATTCATCATAGTCATAGTTAGATGTAAACAACGTTGGGAGTTTCTCCAACATCCGATGCTGGAGAATGGCTCCTAACACATCATCACGAATCCAACCAGATATCGTTTCTGCTCCAATATCATCAAGTATCAACACTTGCGTGCGCTTAACTGCATCTAGTTTCTCTTGGAACGTACCATCGCCAATGGACTGCTTCATCTCTCTAAAGAAGTCGGGTGTATAAACAATATACGAATCAATGGCTCTCTCCCTAAGTTCATTTGCAACAGCTCCCATAAGATGGGTTTTGCCAACACCAAATCTCCCATAAAAATACAAACCTTGCCCATCTTCTCCTGGTCTTGCATTAACGGCAAAAGCTAATGCTTTTCGACTTGCTTCTTCCCGATCACGATCAAGATCAAGGCCATCAAATGTAGCGTCCAAGATGTCTTTTGGGACATAAAGCGACTTGATCAATTGACGTTGTTGTTTTGCTCGCTCTTCTTTTTTCTTTAAAGAACAAGAATGATACTCTAAATCAATCGTCCGTCTAGCAACAATCATTTCAGGTTGATAACCCTTCATCATATTCGGACATGCTGCCAAGCCAGGACACTGTTCACAGTTGTTTCGTTCTTTCTGAAATTCATACAGCTTGATTAACCCTTGGTCCAAAATATCATCATTTATTCGCTTTCCTTCAAGCGCTTTTTGAACAACAGGATCTGCGAGTAAGGATTTTTTGGCTGATTCTAGCCGTTCCTCAATGCGCTGATCCTTTGTCCATTGTTTTAAAGCAGACTGAATTGACTCCATTGTTTAACTGCCTCCTTTCTGTTTGCTTGTTCGTAAGTCTTGAAGCATTTGTTCAAAGCTTTGTTCTCCATTTGACGTTTTTTCAGTAAAGTTGGGTTCTTTTGTTGGAGTTGCTTTTTGCTCTTTATCCGCAATGAGCCATTTCGGTAATTTATCTCGTTTCTGTGGTTGTTTTCTTTGTCCACTTCTTTTTTGAGGTTCAGATTGACTTCCTTTCGTTTTCTCTTTAGTTGTTTTTTGTTGTTCAACTAAAGCCAATTGCATCGCCTCTTTTACGGTGTGTACTTTTTTCCTAGCCCAATGTCCACCAATTTTATCAATGAGCGCCTTCGATAACTTCATATCATGACTATACAACATGAAGTCCAAAAGGACATTTATAACACCTGGAAGTAACTGATGATCAATGAGTAACGATTCTATAATTTTCGCATCCGCTACCGGAACTTTCCCTCCATTTGAACGAATTTCTAATAACTCTAATGGAGATGTTGTTTCATAAAATTTAATCGTTCGTTCTTCTTCCGTTTTGGGCTCGATTCCCGCCATGGTTTGGTGATTTACTGGCTGCTTTTGCAGACCGAGGCCAGGAGGCTCATTGCCGTGCTCAACCTTATACCATTCCTGTGCTTTCTTTCGTAGTTGCTGCAAATCCAACTTTTCGTCATGAAGTAGAGCTTGTTGAACAATACTACTCATTTCAAGTGGCTCTATTTGATAGACAAAAGCTAATCTAGTAATCATCTTACGTACGTCGTCGGTCAGGATCTCTTCCGGAACGATAAACGATGCTAAGCTTTTTTCGAAAAGAGAGAAATCAAATTGAGTAAATATCATTTCAATTCCTTCATTTGTTGAAAGTAGCTCTTTTTCTTTGTTTATTTGAAGCGCATTTCCTGTTTCAGACTGAAGGTTTGACACCATTTCAGAGTGATGCAACGAAACAAATACTTCATCGAAGGCATGCGTCATTTCAGTGTAGTCTTCATGAGAAATTTGGTCAATCGTAAATCGTTCACGTAACGCGCGATAATGAGATTTTCCCAAACGATTAAATAAGTATACACTTAGAACATCATTTTCAAAAAATTGCTTAGGTGTCATAGGGGGCTGTATTTCATATAAATACGTTGCCCCTCCACCTTCATCTTTACGCTTATACGTTTTTAATAAACCTATTCCCTCAAGCTTTTTCCGTTCCTCATATATCACTTCAAGTGAGACACCTAACAACAACATTAATTGCCGATGGGTTAGTTCATTGCTCCAATATTGATCTTTTTCAAGCTGGGACAACAATGATGCATAAAGACTATGAGCTCCAGCTCCAATTAATGGCTGGTACAACAATGTCAATGTTAAACGATCAAGATCCGTTATATAATTGCTTGTCCGCACACAAAGACGATCCACCGGTAAAAGTTCTTTCCAATGCCATGTCATATTCTCACCTCCATGATGTTTTTTCTATTCACGTAAAAAGAGCTTTTCGCGTAAGACGCTTAAGCTCTATTCCTCATTCCTATTCATTAATTCTGTAAGCTCTTTTATAAAGACATTTATGTCCTTAAATTGACGATAAACGGAAGCAAAACGAACATACGCTACATCATCAATATCGGCTAATCTTTCCATAACAAGCTCTCCGACATCATGGCTTTTCACTTCATTTTTTCCAAATCCTCTAAGCTCTCTTTCAACATCATTAACAATCTTTTCGAGTGTATCTAAAGAAACAGGACGTTTTTCACATGCACGAATCAAACCTCTAAGGATTTTTTCACGAGAAAATTCTTGACGCGTTCCATCTTTTTTCACAACAATGAGTGGGATTTCTTCGACCATTTCAAATGTTGTAAAGCGATGGCTACAATCTTCACATTCTCTCCTTCTGCGAATGGAACGACCTTCATGACTAGGCCTTGAATCAAGAACACGAGTTCCATTGTGATGACAAGCAGGACATAGCATTTAATCATCTCCACTTTCCGTAACGTACTTATCGTTCACGTATCTTTATTTTATGATATAAAAAAACTCGAAAACTGACAAGATACTGTTATGATACGTACTTGTTTTATCATAACATAAACACCTTTATGGATGGGGAGATTTGCTAAAACTGGATTG
>NZ_BAUT01000096.1 GCF_000513095.1 Halalkalibacter wakoensis JCM 9140 | reverse complement strand
GAAGTAAGTGACTCTATTAAACTAACATGAAAAATTAGACTAGGAGGTGACCAAATTTACCCATTTGGAAAAATGGACTTGAGGATACCATTAACCCGAACGCTCGAAGCTGTTTTTTACATTACTGTTACGAAATATGTGGGAGTTTGTAAAAAAACATGGAAGTAAACAGATTTGTTAAAAATATTAGTAGTTGTATAGATATAGAGATCACCAACATCTAGAAAAGTTGATGGTCATGAAAGAGATGAGTAAGTTCTTTAATTCGCTAAATGAAAAAGAGTTTTTTGAAAAGTCTTCTGAACTCCCAAGGCAATGGGGCTTATTATTGAAAATAAATGGTGAGCCTGAGTGTCCAAAAAATTCTTTTGGTTATATATTTTTAAGTTTGATAGCTAGAAACAGATGAAGAGATTAATAATTAGTCTGGAGAAATTTCAGATTATAACAACTTCGTTTGATAAACTCCTTACAGCAGGCCCTAAAGAGGTTTTTTTGTTTTAAATCATCAACCTCCTAAGTAATCAAAAGTGATCATTTATTAAAATTTAAAACACATAAAAACTCCATATTTGATGGCTATGCTAAATCAGATAACAAAAATTAATAGGAAACGGAGTATGCAAATGTCAATAAAAACAAAGTTTATAAATTCAAATGCACTTAAACTACTAGCTGTTATTGCGATGGTTGTAGACCATGCATCAATATGGCTTGTGCCTGATGACACTACACTAGCAATATTTGCTCGTGGTTTTGGAAGATTGGCTGCCCCCATAATAGGTTATATGATTGCAGAAGGATACTTCTATACTTCTAATAAGCAAAAATATCTAAAACGACTTTTCATTTTTGCTTTAATTTCGCACTTCCCATTTGTGATGTACTTCGGTCTTGAATGGTGGCAGGGAACTAGTGTAATATGGGGACTGTTTATGGGGTTAGTTGCATTAGCTATTAGTCAAACTACTTACATTTCTCGATTAATAAAAGTTATGATTATTGCTTTGTGCTGTTTACTCGCTTGGACGGCTGACTGGAATTACATTCTTGTATTGTGGATTTTATTTTTTGGAATATACAAGGGACAGTTTAAGATGCAGATGATTAGCTTTGCATTTATAGGGACTGTTTTTTATATTCTTCCTGGCATAAGTTTAGGAATGGATTACGCTTTTCACTTTGGTATCCTTTTGGCCATTCCTTTTCTTGCTTTATATAATGGAGAAAGAGGAAAAAGCTCAGCTCTTATTAAATGGGGATTTTATGTTTTTTATCCAGCTCATCTTTTAGTACTTTATATTTTGAGGTACTTCATATTTGCATAAATTAAATATTGAGGAGATATATAATCATGATTTGGCTAAAAAAATACAATGTTATATTGATAATGGCTATGCTAATAATCATAATTTTACTAACAGCTTGTATTGATAGAACAAATGTGGATAATTTTATACCAAATGAGTCCATTCCCGCTATGAATGAAGTAGAAAAATCTTCCGAAATTTCAGCCGATGAAGTAATTGAAGAGCCACAAGCAAGAATGTACGAAGGGGATTTAGAGTTACCTGTGGTTGGAGCTACAGGATTTACTTCTATCAGTTTAGATTTGAAAGAATTTCCAAAAAGTGATTCTGAAACTATTGATATATTTGAAGCAGGTACTGCTTTCGAAATTTTAAGAGAAGAGGGAGATTGGTGGTTTATTAAAAGAGGTGATTTAGCTGGTTGGTTACAACATAATTATACTTTTATTAACCTTCCCGATGTTATTCCATCTATTATCTATGATAACACTAATACCTATTCTTCTAAATTCGTTTCATCTGGTAAGGATATCCCTAATATTTCAAACCGTGCCTTATATCCGGGCAAGACATACAACGAACGGCTTGAGAGTGAAGAATATATTATGCCTGTGCTATATTCAATGTCCAAAAAAGTTCATTTAGCACAGCAGCTTGCCCTGTCAGAGGGCAACTCACTAAAAATATATGAGGGATTTAGGCCCTACTCTGTACAGAAAGCGGTTGTAGAAGGCTTGAGTAAGTTAGCCGATGATGATCCAGAAGTTATGACTGGTATTAACACACTTCCTTGGGGGATAAATTGGTTTATAACAGACGGTGTTTCTAATCATCAAATGGGTTATGGCATCGATCTCAGTTTAGTTAAAATTAACTCTAAAAAGGAGGTTCCAATTGGTGAATACACCAGAGTCTTAATTAAAGATTATATGGAATATGCGATGCCTACACAAATACATGAATTAAGCGGAGCATCTGCTGTATTTACTACCCCAGTTTCATCACAAAATGCAATTGATTGGAAAACTGCAACTTATGCTGATTCAATGAACGAGGCTGCTATAAAGTTACAAACCTATGCTACGACGGCGGGGCTGACACCCTTAGCTTCGGAATGGTGGCATTTTAATGATTTAGATGCTAGGGATGAAACTGCACACAATAGCAGTGAAGGTGACTATTTATTAACTGAGATTTATAGTTCAAGTCCTCTAATAGGTGATAATTAGCTATAAAGCCTTAAGTGCAAACGTATTGCATAGAGATACGTTACTTATCTAATTTTCAGAAAAAAAGATCCGCTACGTGGAAATTTATAAAACTCGTAGCGGGTACTTTCTCTTTTAACACTGAAAACCCACTTATTTTTAAATGCAATGACTCGCATTTTTGATATTGTTATAAATAGACTAGGGAAACGTAGAACGGATCCCTAGAAGTAATTGTATGTTGTATTTCTCAATCGGTAAGGTTTAGTTGATCTTCAACCAAAGCTTTGATCGCCGTAAGTAAACCAGCTAAGAACAAAGAAACAGTTATTTTCCAATGTAAGTGGTAATAGGAGAATAAACTAGTTAAAAACATCCAACCGAGCCATAACCAAATTACTTTACTCATCGCAAACTCTCAAATTACCGACCACAACGGTATATTTTTATCATAAGTCCCCATCAGTTTCCTCCTAATAATAAGTCTCATTCTCTTTATCTGTTAATCTATGTTTTCTTTCGTAATTTTAGAAGATCTTGTGAATAGAACGTACTTTTAACGAATGATCGAATTAAGATAGTACCTTTAACTATTTTGTTATGTTCTTAACCGGTTCCCAATTGCACATTGCTGCTAAAAAATATTTTTATGAAAATATTAAACTTCATACTTTGAACAAATTCATATGAAATAATCCTCTTAATAACGAAAATAAGGGGTTTTAATTATGCTAAATGAGAAAAGAGTTTTCTTGAAAAGTTTTATGCACTCCCCAAAGGCTATTGGAAGTATTATCCCTAGCTCTCCTTACCTCGTTCAAAGTATGGTGAATCAAGTAAATTTACAAAAAAATTCGAAGGTTGTTGAATTAGGAGCTGGAACAGGAGTACTTACTGAAACAATACTCAAAGAGTCAAAACTAGATCACCCATTAATAGTATTTGAAAACAATTCCTCCTTAAAACAATCGTTAAACAGATTTGCTTCTGAAATTACTATTTTTGATGATGCTTTTAACTTAAAGGGGAGCCTAAATGAACAAGAAAAATCAATTGATTATATTTTTTCTGGCCTTCCTTTACTAAATTTCAAAAAAGAAGTACTAATCAATTTACTTGATCAGATAGACTATATTCTCAAACCAGGCGGAAAATTTATTGCTTTTCAATATACACCTTTTTTGCTTCCTTATCTTAATGCGGCTTTTGATAAAACGAGTCTTAAAATAGTTCCTTTGAATATTCCTCCTGCTTTTGTCTTTGTCTGTGAGAAGAGACATTGAGATAAAATCGAAGTTCTACTTACTAGGACTTTGGATTAGAGAGCCACTTATAAACTAAAAAAATTAGAAAGGCTGGATTTATATGTATAACAAATCAAAAAAAATAAACCCAAATGCTGCCGAAGTAAATGAAATAATTTTATACGATGGGATAGAACTAACAGTAATTGCTGTGTACAACAATAGTGTGGTAGCTGAATTTATTACGTATCCTGTTTGTGGTAGGGAGGATGAATTCCCCTTTGAACGTACCTGTATCAATCATCGAAACTATCAACGTACCTTTGAAACTATTTAAATGATAAAAGAACTAACAGGAATTATATTTAATTTTCATAATTAATTCAAACTTTCCTTATATATTTATAACTATAGTTAAGATTTTATATTAACTTAGCAAGACAAGTAAACAGCTAAGAGGTGAAAGGGAAATGGAAGAAACAATTCAACCGTTAAGCAGAGTTTTTCTTGAGATCGGTCCTTTAAAAATTTATTGGTATGGGGCTCTTATTGGGATCGGTGTAGCCATTGGTTATATAATGGCTACACGAGAAACGATTAAACGAGGGCTACCGAAAGATACATTTGCGGATTTACTACTATGGGCATTACCTATCTCCATTATTTGTGCCCGCTTGTATTATGTGGCCTTCCGATTTGAACATTACGTAGACGACCCTATAAGAGTGTTGTATATATGGGAGGGTGGCTTAGCTATACATGGTGGATTAATTGGCGGTGTAGCGACAGCTATTGTTTATGCAAAAAAACAAAATATACCAATATTTAAATTGTTGGATATCGGTGCTCCTAGTATCTTACTTGC
Source organism: Halalkalibacter wakoensis JCM 9140 (assembly GCF_000513095.1). Classification (GTDB taxonomy): domain Bacteria; phylum Bacillota; class Bacilli; order Bacillales; family Bacillaceae_D; genus Halalkalibacter; species Halalkalibacter wakoensis. The sequence continues at coordinate 8,881 of NZ_BAUT01000096.1, read as the reverse complement.
TCAGGCAATTGGTCGTTGGGGTAACTTCATGAATCAGGAAGTGTATGGTGGATCTGTAACAAGAGAGTTTCTCGAAAATCTCTTGTTACCTAATTTTATTATTAATCAAATGTACATTAATGGAACCTACTATCAACCAACGTTTCTATATGAGTCAATCTGGAATATGATTGGTGTTGTAATTTTGCTATATCTGCGTAGGTTAAACCTAAAACAAGGTGAAATTTTTTATAGCTATCTCATTTGGTATTCTATTGGTCGCTTTGTCATAGAAGGAATGAGATTAGATAATCTGATGATTGGTGATACTTTGCGAACGGCACAAGTAGCTTCTATTATATTGATTATTGGGGCGGTAATAACTTGGATTTATCGGAGAAAAGCAGGTTTAGCCAATCAAGGATATCTTGATGAGATCGTGAAGCAACAAAGAAATAATAAAGCAAAGAAGAGAAAGAAAAAATAGACATTCTAAAACAGCTGACCATTTATTAAGGGTCAGCTGTTTTTAGCTTAATTGATAAATGGTGATGTTTATCTATTGCTCTTGTCTAGTTTACAAAGGTAATTGCTTGTTTTCCCATTTGTTCCCATGCTTCTACAAAATCCCTTTGGGGGATTTTTCTATTCTTAACATTTGCCAAGGGGTCATTAAAATAAACATAATCATCATCAAATCCTGTAACTAAGACAGAATGCTCTTTATACGTTATTTTAACAGAGCCGCTTGGAGTATCCCAAGTTTCGAATAAGTTTTCAGGAAGTTTCGAAAATGTAACATTAGATATGATCCAGACTGGATTTCCATTGCTTACGTGATAGAGAATATGTTGGAAGTCAGTCCCGGTTATATCAATTACTCTATTAGGCAAGTAAAATTCTGCTAATTCTTTAATAGGACCATGGTATACACCATAACCAGGATTGTTAATGTTATACATATCACCTACAAAACCATCATAAGGGTTACCAAAAAAGACTTGATCGCCTTTTTTTTGATAGGGAGTTGAATCTTTTTTTACCTCATCTGCAAGTACCATTTTGTTTACATTTACTCCTGCATAATTTAGAAACATGGCAAGACTTGTTACTTCACATCCTCTTGGAAGCTCAGGTAACTGAGAAATTAAAGGGGCATCTAATAATATACTTAGAGGAAGTTGAAAGTCATATCTCCAAACGATGTGACTATCATTAAGAAAATAAACATTGCTTTGTATCTCTTGAGCATAAATAACAGCCTCTTTATAACTCTCAAAACCTCTTGTTATGTCATTTTCATGGACAATAAAAGGTAAATTTGAATCGTTAGATACTATTTGTGAAGGGGGTTGTGAATTACTGTATACCTCTTTAAAACTGTTTATTTTACTAGTGAAATCGAGATCTACCCATTCTTCCTGTATATTTAAATACAATAAAAAAGTAAACATGGCCAAGATTAGAAAAGAAAAAACAAATAAGCCTTGTTTTAAGATTCCTTTTTTTATTAACCTAGATAAGGCTGTAACAGCAAGTACAAGAAACACAATATAACTCAAAATAAAAAATAGAACTTCCATTCTACGACCTCTTTCAAAAAATAAGTATTAAGTTAGTGGTTCGATAATCTAGATAAATATGTGAAACTTGTGTAATAGAATAAGCGAAAGATTTGTAAAAAATGTGAAGATAGAAAAAAAGTTATGATAAATGATAAATTAAAGCATAAAAAAATTGTAAAAATACCAGAATGATTGAAAAGGCATTCAAGCTAGGACCTATAGTTCAGCCTAGGGAGAAAGGATAGTCTATACTTTTGCTTTCTAACCGTAAAAATTAAACATTAAATTAGGGGATTAAGTAAACGCGAGTTTTATACCAAGGAGGGTGAAATTATGATTGGTGAGGGGATCAGAAAATTAATAGGTTGTATTCTCTTACTAAGCATATTTTTCGTGGGCTATTCTACGCCTGTTCAAGATGTCATAAGTATTCCAAATGAGATTACTGTATATGAAGGGCAGCAAATAAGCTGGGAAGTTTCTTCTACACGTATAGGTGACTTTTCTACAAAAACTGAAAATGAAAAACTTGTTACAAACATTACTACTTCTACAAATAATAGAACAGGTACAACCTCAATCACTGCAACAAGCAAAGAAGCCAATGATACAACTTTGACAATTGAAATAGGTAATTTTCCAATTAAACAAGTTCAGGTTCGTACATTACCAGAACTGAAAATTTTGCCCGGAGGTCAATCCATTGGTGTTAAGCTAAATAAAGAAGGCGTGCTTGTTGCAGGCTATCATTCTGTTAAGTCTTCAGTTGGAGAAGAATCACCTGCAATAAAGGCAGGAATAGAAGTAGGCGACTTGATAACGAAAATTAATGGTAATACTATAAGTAGGGCGGTTCAAGTGGAAGAGATTGTTCAAGAAGCTGGCGAGAAAAATGACATACTAAAAATAGAAATAAGGAGAAAAAAACAATTTTTATTAAAAGAGTTAACCCCTTTAAGAAATAAAGAGGATGGCAAATTTCAATCCGGTCTATATGTACGTGATTTAACGGCAGGTATAGGTACTTTAACATTTTTTCATCCTGATACGAATAAATACGGGGCACTTGGTCACGTTATATCAGAAGCTGAAACTAATCATCCAACCGTTGTTTATGATGGACACATTGTGTTGGCATCTGTTTCATCAATTGAGAAAGGGGTTAGCGGTGAACCTGGTGAAAAGATAGCCAAATTTTTACCTAATCAGGCGTTTTGGGGTTCTGTAACGATAAATAGTCCTTTTGGTCTTTTTGGAGAAGTATTCAATAAAGGTACTATTTTTGACCAACCTATTCCTGTAGCGTCTGCTGATCAAGTTAAAGAAGGTCCCGCTAAAATACTTACGGTTTTAGAGGGAGATAAAGTACAAGAATTTGATATTAAGATTCTTAAATCAAATCCAAGAAAATCTCCCACAACAAAAGGATTAATCATTAAAGTCACTGATCCTAAATTACTGGAAAAACAGGAGGGATTGTACAAGGGATGAGCGGTAGCCCAATTATTCAAGAGGACAAATTAATCGGAGCGGTTACGCATGTTTTCGTTAATGACCCAACATCGGGCTATGGTGGACACATTGAATGGATGTTACAAGAAGCGGAAATTAAATAGAGCTAAGAATATACTAGTTAGGTGCCTAACTAGTGTTTTTATGCTTTTTAACAATTTTTCTTCTATATCATCTTCATACATTCTACAAACATGCAGGGTATACTCCTACAGTAGATTGAGGAGGTGTGCGATGAAAAATAGTACTTATAGACAAATAGTTATAGGGGGATTTTCTCTTATACTAGCTTATCTATTTTTTCAAAGTAGAGAACTCTGGGATCCAATGCATGCTTGGAACAGAGCATTTGCAGATGTATCATTACTATTCTTAAGTGTAATTTTGCTTCTAGGATCCCTTTCTAAAGTATTCAAAACAATTAGAAAATGGCTAGTTTGGAGAAGAGAACTTGGGATATGGACAGGCGTTACGGCAATTGTTCATGTATTGATTCTCCTTGATGGCTGGGTTCAATGGGAAGTATTCCGGTTCTTTTTCGTTTTTAGTCCATTTGCAGGGGATTGGGTGTTGCATCCTGGATTTGCTTTAGGTAATTTATTGGGGATTGTAGCGTTGGTATATGTTCTTATCTTAATGTTAACTTCAAACACGATAAGTAAAAAGATATTGGGATTAAAAGCTTGGAAACATGTTCAACAAACTGTACATGTCTTTTACCATATGGTAATTTTGCATACGGCTTATTTTATTTTTATACACAACCCAGATTCACCTAATTGGCTACAAGCACCCTTCATCATCACTATTACATTAGTCTGGCTAAGCTCTTTAATAGGGTTTTGGTTTACCGTAAAAGAGGTTAAAAAAAGTAAAGGTATATAAATAAATGGCTCCTTACGAAGGTTAGGAGCCATTTATTTTGTTGTCATAAGAAATTAAGCAATTAGCTTTCTTAAAAAAAATTCATAAATCCTCTTCATAGTTTCTACACAATTAAGTGCAATACTCGTTAACACAAAGCTTGTAAGACTAATTTTAAATAGGATGTAGAAAGAAGGAAATTTATTGATTTACTTAAACTGGCTTATTAACTGGCTTGGAAGAAAACGTACTATTTGGTTATTGTTTATGACCAATTTGTTGGGAACGATCTACGGATATATATGGTATATGCCTCAATTAGTTGAAACGAAACTTTGGTTTTGGCCGTTTGTCCCAGATAGTCCAACTGCTAGTTTGTTTTTTACCATTACGTTGCTGTCCTTTTTAGTAGGGAAAAAGTGGCCGCTAATAGAAGCGTTTGGTGCTGTGACTTTGTTTAAATATGGAATTTGGGCAGTTGTCATGATTGTGGCAACAAGTTTTACTGGAGGTACTCTTCATTGGACAAGTTATATGTTAATTGTTTCTCACATTGGAATGGCAGTTCAAGCACTCTTTTTTAGTCGATACTTCCGTTTTAAATTAAAACATTTGTTAATTGTAGCACTATGGACATTAACAAATGATATATTGGATTATTCTCTGGGGATTTTTCCTTGGTTATATTCTGGACTTCATCCCTATTTAACTTATATTTATTTCTTTACTGTAAGTCTAAGTATAACAAGTATTCTCGTTTTTTATGTGTTGGTGGCAAGGATAACTGGACAACACAAGAATGATAATTTTGTTTGAGTAAATTCGGTGTACTCCATAAAAACATGACCACAAAATTAGAGGTCGTGTTTTTATGAAGGTCATGTCTTTAATCTTTAATTTCATAATAATTTTTGGGATTCAAAATTGGTGGGTACTGTGGTGTTGAACATTAAATTAATCCCCCTTTTTTTCACATGAATTCTCCATGAAAAAAACAAACATTGAGGATAATATTATTATCTGATCTATAACAAAAAGAAGTATGAGGTGTTTTCAAAATGTGTGGTTTTGTTGGCTATGTAAATGAACAAAAAGTAATAGGAAATAAAGAAAAAAATGAAATAAATAATATGCTTAACTTGATTCATCATCGTGGACCAGATGACACAGGTTTTTTCAAGGATGATCACATCGTTTTTGGATTTAAAAGGCTAAGTATCATTGATGTGGAAAATGGCAATCAACCTATCTCCTATGAAAATGAGCGTTACTGGATGGTATTTAATGGTGAAATTTATAATTACCAGGAACTACGTAAAACCTTGGGGAATATAGGTTACACGTTTCAGACTTCATCAGATTCAGAGACAATTCTTGCTCTTTTCAGTCATAAAAAAGAAGAAGCTTTTTCTGACTTAAGAGGAATGTTTGCTATTTTGATTTGGGACAAGCAGGAGCAAACGATGTACGGGGCACGAGACCCCTTTGGTATCAAACCATTGTATTATACGAATGGTGAAAGTGAGCATGAACTATATTTCGCGTCTGAGAAAAAAAGTTTAGTAGCACTTGAAAACAATAAATCTTTAAATAAGGAAGCATTACATCATTATTTAACTTTTCAATATGTGCCTGAGCCATTAACGATGACAACTGATACGTTTAAAATGGAGCCTGGCCATTATTTCATCAAAAAGAAAGGGGAGGGTTTAATCCAAACAAAATATTGGGAGCCAATCTTCAAACCAAGTCAAGGCAATCTTGAGACAAGTTCTAAACAGATAGCACAAACGTTAGAGGAGTCTGTAAATTGTCATATGATTAGTGATGTTCCATTAGGAGCTTTCTTATCTGGTGGAATTGATTCCACTTGTATAGTGACATTAGCGAAAAAAATTAATCCTGCCATTAAGACATTTACTGTTGGATTTGAGCAAGAAGGTTATCATGAACTAAATCCTGTGAAGCAAACAGTGGAAGCTTTGGAGGTTGAAAATTCTTATTATCAAGTTTCAGTTACTGAATTTATTGAGGAACTTCCTAAAATTATTTGGCATTTAGATGATCCCGTTGCTGACCCAGCAGCTATTCCCCTTTACTTTTTAGCAAGGGAAGCTGCCAAACATGTAAAAGTTGTCTTATCTGGCGAGGGTGCAGATGAACTGTTTGGAGGCTACCGAATTTATAAGGAGCCTTTGTCACTCCGTCCTTTATCGACTCTTCCTGATAGTGGTAAAAGAATGATGAACTTTATTCTTAACAGAGTTCCACAAAAAGTAAAGGGAAGAAATTATATAGAGCGTGGGCTTACACCAATTGAAAAGCGTTACATTGGGAATGCGAAAATGTTTTCAGAAGCCGATAAATTTAAGTTACTGAGCCAGTATCAATCAGATTATAACTATGAAAAGATCACTACGCCATTTTATGAACAAATTCAACACCTTGATGATATTACGAAGATGCAATATATCGATCTTCAGACATGGTTACGAGGTGATATTCTAGTGAAGGCTGATCGAATGACAATGGCGCATTCATTAGAACTCCGTGTTCCATTTTTAGATAAAGAAGTCTTTAAAGTGGCTGCTAACCTTCATCCCACTATAAAGGTAGATAAATCACAAACGAAAATTGCTCTTAGAAGTGCAATGAAGCACATTGTACCAGCGCATATTGTCAATCGAGCGAAGCTAGGGTTTCCCGTTCCAATTCGACATTGGCTACAAAATGAATTGTACGATTGGGCTAAAAATTTGATTATGGATAGTCAGACTGATTATTTATTTAAGAAAGAAGAGATTCTTCATTTGCTTGAACAACATCGTAAAATCAATTTGGCTGAGAGTTCAATATTTAAGAGCAAAGGGGATTATAGTCGTCCATTATGGACAGTACTGACTTTCATGCTTTGGCACCAAGTCTTTATTGAAAAGGTCTATGAATTTGGTACTACTATGGAGCATAGTAAATAGTTTTAAGTTTTTTCATTGAACATGTTAAATAAAGTTATTCAACATGTTCGGCTATTTTTGCTGTATGTTGAACGCTTCTAACAATGCTTGTTTCCTACTTAAGGGGGTTTACATGTTACAGTTTTAATACATATCCTTTTCTCTAATCTTTTAAATAAGCAAGAAAAAATATAGAACTGGAAAAAGGAGCGGGAAATGATGAGGAAATATCTTTTACCTTTAAGTTTTATCGTTGTAATAGTCATTTCAATTGTAATTGTTGTTAATCCATTCCAAACAGCTACCTTAGAAGAGGACCCTATAAGTCAAAAATGGGATGATATTAACCAAGAGGAAGTACTGATGGAGGTTGGTAACGAATATGTAGAAGTAGTTGATTTACGAGAAGTGGAGCTCTATAAAGAGGGGCATATATCTGGAGCCATCAATATCCCCTATGAAGAGTTTCAAGACCGCTATAATGAATTAAATCAAGAAAAACGGATTATTCTTATTTGTCATACAGGAAGAATGGGGGTTGAAAGTGCCGATTTTCTTGTTGAAAAAGGATTTGATAAAGTAGCTAACTTCGGAGGTGGCATGGCTGTATGGGATGGACCTCTTTCAACAGAATAAAGTTCATTTCCTTTTTTAAAACAATAAAGAATTGTCTAGAACTAAAATGCTTATCCCTACTAGTTTGAGTGAAAAGTAAGTAGGGAAGCTTTATCTTATAATTCCGTAACGATTATAGTAGCTGTCATTCCAGCTGCTTCATGTCCAGGTATGGTACAAATGGCTTCATACGTACCGGATTTTGGAAAAACAACTGACATACTTTCAGAAGTACCAGGCATCGCATGAAGATGAAAATCCAATCCTTTAATCTCAAAATCATGTTGCTCTATTCCGTTATTAACTAGAGTTAGTGTTACCTCCTCACCAGGTAACACTTGAACTTGATCTGGACCAAACTGATATTCATTCGCATCCATTATTATTTCTTGATTATTTACATGATCGGCATGATGGTTTGTGCTGTTATTAAATTCAAAAGTAAAGTAGTGAAAGCTGAGAATAAACAAACAAACAAGAGTAAAGTATGGAAGTGGGTGTGAAATCAATGAATTATTGTTTGATTCCTTATTAATTTCATAAACTAAAAGTAAATAAATTAGAAAGAAAATCCCAACAGTCCAAAGACTCATTATGTTTAAAAGTTGGTTATAATGTTCAGAGGAAATCATAACACCTAACATCGTTCCCATCATTCCCCCCATTACTCCAGAAATGAGTCCATCAATAATCGCGATCAAGGAGTAAGGAAATCCTGCTATTACACCAACGAACCCGCCAATTAACATGCTTAGAACAGTAATTTCAAAAAACAAGTCAGGAAATAAAACTGCAGAGAACGTACCTATACTTAATCCGGTAATCATTCCAAGAGTCATTGAAACAACCATCCCAATCATATTGCTTAGTTTTTCTTTAAATAGATAGGAAAGACATATTAACCAAGTTAATAAAAGTATAAAAACAATACCGAGCACGACTGGTTGAAGCAATTTATTCTCTCCCTTCATGTTCATACTTTTAGTTTATTAGTTTAAAAGATTAAATATGTACAAGGGTTACTATTTCTTTAAATGTTCACACATCGGGAGAAAGTGGATACAAATAAATTACTAGGTAAGGTGAAAGTACGTGAGGTGAGACAACTGAAAAGAAACATTCCTATGGTGATTATAATAATTAGCTTTATTTTTTCTTTTTATATGGTTAGTTCAATTAATGAAAAAAAAGAAAATATAAACGAACTTGAAGATATTTATGAAGTCATAACAAAAAATAATATGACGTTACATTCCTGGTCAGCTTATTCAAGGGAGGAACTATATGTAATGAATGTAACTGAAGTGATTGAACTAATTGATGACACACAAAAAAATAAAACAGACTTTGTATGGAGCACGGAAAAAATTGAAAATGACCATCACAATAAAG
>NZ_BAUT01000097.1 GCF_000513095.1 Halalkalibacter wakoensis JCM 9140 | reverse complement strand
TGCTAGGGTTACTTTTACTCAATCTGTTACTTATATTCTCCTACAATTTCACTTTAATTAATGGAATTTGAGCGATTGAAAACATCGCGCCACGAGTAAACGGCAGTGCGTGATTATGATCAAACAGAAATACAGCCAAGTGATGATAAATCTTGTGCTTTTTCCTATAACGACAAAGTACATTACCAATCTGCTCTCTAAGCATCTGCAACGTCATTAGACTTTGTTTTCTTTGGGAATTTCTAGCATTCCTCTCAAAAAGCGGACGGATGGGGGGGCCGACTCCTGCAGGAGGGAAGGGCAGGTTGAAATCCACCGGCGCAGCCGGTTAGTTCAACGCCCGCCTGCTGGTGCGTGCCCCCCATCCCGGGAGCGAGGGCAAAGCTCTCTTACAAGTCCGAAGTAAACGAGCACTTTTTCAGTGACCTCCCACTATTACCTGCAAAGTCGAGTGGCTCCCTCTCCATTTCACTTAGAGTAGAGTATAACTGATATTGCATCCTCATGAAAAAACACAGTATTAAACTAAATCACTTGTCCCTAAAGAGACGGGGACAAGTGAAGTTACAATAGATTTCGTTTATTTATTTGTTCCAAAGAATAACTCAGCACTTGATCTTTCATAATGAAGCTAAATTCATCATGCTTCACGAGATCTTCTGGCAATTCGTCGAAAAGAACGGGTCCTTCTGTTTCAAAAAAGTGATCTTGTTCCATCATATGTGAGATCGTTGCAAAGTAAATCGTTTTGTACATAACATCCTTTTCACTTGTTACTTCATACTGTCCAACATAGTGTAAAGAATCAACCACTCCGCCAGTCTCTTCCATCACTTCTCTTTTGGCCGCTTCTTTCAACGACTCCCCAGGTTCGACTTTCCCACCTGGAAACTCCAAGCCTCTTTTTGAATGATTCGTGAGTAACCACTGGTTGTGATACCGGCAAATTACCCAGACATGCTTAACGTCGTTAGTAAAGCCTGCCTCATCAAACGTTAACCTTACCCGGCAGCCATTTTGGTCAATCAGTTCGTACATACAATCGCCTCTTTTTTTCATCTACGTAATAAGTATACAGATGAAAAACCGTGAAAGTAAATGAAAACCTTACCCCCACGTTGGTTTTACAGGGTCCTCTGGTTTAATAGCGAACAAAACAATGAGAACGGTAATGATGCATAGAAGCGTATTAGACAAAAACATAAAGGCGTGAGACATCTTCATTAACACCGCAAAAACAGGCGGTCCCAGGGCTACTCCAAGAAAACGCATGCTGCTATATAAAGAGGAAATGGTTCCTCTTTGCTTCATTTCAATTCCTTCTGTTACTAAGGCATCTAGGCAAGGGAGCGAAATTCCAATTCCTACACCACTTGCGAAGAGACATGTTAGCAAAAGGTAAATATCTTTTGAAAACGAGACAGTAAAAATGGCAATCGTTAAAATGACCAAACCTGCAACCGTAAACCACTTCATTTTTTGTTTGTCCTGTCCGATCACTTTTCCAGTAGCAAACGAAGAAAAGCATAAAGCTGCTAAAGGAATCGCTAATATGATCCCTTTCTTAATTCCTTCAATTTGAAATTCGTCTTCCAACATGGTCGATAAGTAAAAAAGAACACCGAAAATAACAAACATCAAAATACAACCAACGGCAAAAACAGCATACAGCCACCGGCCTTCTCGTTTAAATATAACTTTTGTTGTTTTAACAAACTGTTTAAATCCTACTGCTTTTCCACTCATAGGAGGAACTTTTACTAACAAAAGCATGGCTAAAATAGATATAAAGCATAAAACAGGAATGGATAAAAGCGGCATATACCAGACGATCAAAGCAAGGGCTGCACCTAAAATAGGACTCAGTACCTTACCTAGTGTATTGGCCGTTTCAATCATTCCTAATCCTTTACTAACATCTTTTTGATCTGTATACATATCTCCAACAAGCGGCAGGACAATTGGCATTGCCCCAGCTGCACCAATTCCTTGTAGCAATCTTCCAAAGATCATCATTCCATATGGTTCGTCCATTTGCCAACCGGCAAATCCAGAAATAAATCCGCCGATCCCAGCAATAATTAAACTAGGAATTATGACTTTTTTCCTTCCGATGTGGTCTGAAATATACCCTGCAATAGGTATGCAAAGAATAGCCACAATGGAGTACACCGTAATAAGCATACTTACTTGGAAGGAACTAATTCCAAGTTCTTTCTCGATTTCAGGTAAAACGGGTATTAGCATGGAATTACCTAAAGTCATAACGAGTGGGATCGATGAAATCGAGAATATGGCCCATTTATCTTTTCCTTGCATGATAAGGCTCCCCCGTTCCTAACAACATTATAATTACTCTGTTAGTATGAGAAAGAGGCTTTGTTCTATACGTGAATAACCGTCCATCTTACAGGAAAACTACTGGAAAAAGAAAGAACATCCACTCAATTGAATAGATGTTCTTTCTTATTGTAAGTTATATTGACCATTTTCTTTAATCGTTCGGTATATCGTGTTTAACGCACTTTGGGGATGTGCGGCTAAGTTTTCCATCTTATTATGGAACTGTGTTAATAGCTGTTCATCCGAGTAGCCTTCATTTACTAAATCCTTTAACACATCTTCAATAATGACATCCCTTTTCAGTGCAAGCTTTGCTTCAAGTAAAACACTGATGCCTTTTGACAATTTTGAGATGGTTTGAACTTTCGTGATCATTGCTGCAGGGTGATTATCTTTGCTCGTAATGATGACATCAACAAGAATATGACCGGAATTCTCTTTGACTTTTTTAAAGTAGTCATAATACTCATGGTCTATAACAGCTTCAATGAACCATGTTTGAGATTGATTTTCCATATTGATAATTAATCCGTCTTCAATAGGAATCAATCGCTGATTTACTTCTCCTTCTTTTCCTTCTAATAAACTCAGTGAGTAAAGCTTGAATGTTTTCACCACTTTTCCCCCTTCCTTTCTTACATTAAATCATAATGTGAAGGAATAACAAAATAAAGGGGCGCTTTTTTAACTGACTCGCATTTGAAAAGTGCCCCTTTATCATTATGAACTTTTCATTCGTTGAAAGCACATTTCATATTGCTTTTCTTGAATCCATTTAATGAGTTCCACCTCTTCATTAGTAAGGTCTCTCCTCAGCTTACATTTACATTCGTCGATAAGTTCTTGATAAAGATTTTCTTTTAACATGTCGTAAATGCTCCTTTGTCGATTCAACTTTTATAGGGTGTCACTCTGTCAATTTATGTGGCTTTTCCACGAATTATGACTTTCTTTAAAAAATCATACAAACATTTTTGACTTTTTTGTAAAACATTCTTCGCGAGAACAGATTTCTTCACGTAACAGTTGAATAAAATCTGATTCTAGCTTTAATTCTAGAGCCCGCTCATACGCTTCCAATAAAATTGTATATTCTAACCGATCCATTCCGTTCACCACTTATAAAAAATTTATATCATTAAAATCCACGTTGATCATACGCTTCTTTTAACTGAATAAGGCCTTGCTTTAGTATTTCTCTTGGGCAAGCTAGATTGATTCGTTCAAATGCCTTGCCTTCTTCACCAAATATTGGCCCATGATTTAAGGCAACTTTGGCTTCTTCCACCAGCCATTTTTTCCGTTCTGCTGCTGATAATGGGAGGTTTGAACATTCTAACCATAATAAATACGTTCCTTCAGAGTCCATAACACGTAGCTTAGGCATATGCGAAGAAACATACTCTTTTACAAATTCAAAGTTATCCTGTACGTATTCCATTAATTCCTCAAGCCACGGTTCCCCGTAGTTGTATGCAGCTTCTGTTGCTACTTCAGCAAACGAGTTAACGGAATTCGCAAACGAGTTCGCAAGGTGATTTTGTAATCTCAGGCGAAGTGATTCATTTTCGACGACAACATAGGACGTCTGAATTCCAGCTAAGTTAAAGGTCTTACTTGGTGCTAAACACGTAAATGTTCGATTCGATGCATCCTCACTAATGGAGGCAAATGGAATATGCTTTTGGCCTTTAAATAATAAATCTGCATGAATTTCGTCTGAGACAACAAGTAAATCATGCTTCTGGCAAATAGCTGCCAATTGCTCTAATTCATCACGCTTCCAAACTCGTCCAACTGGATTATGTGGATGACAAAGAACGAGCATTTTCGTTTTTTCTGTAATAACCGACTCAAGATGTTGCAAATCAAAGTCATAATGATCCCCATCAAATTCTAACGGATTTTTTATGAGTTCACGATTGTTTTTCTTAACGACATCATAAAATGGATAATAAACAGGTGTTTGAATAATGACTTCATCGCCTGGCTCTGTAAAAGCTTGAATAATATAACTAATCGTTGGTACGATACCGGACGTATAAATAAATGTATTTTGATCCACTTCCCAGTTATATCTTCTTTTCAACCAACTTTGAACAGCTTGATCAACTGTTTTGGAATGAGCTGGATAGCCAAAAATTCCGTGCTCAACCGTTGCATGCAATGCATCTAAAACTTCTTGCGGTGCTCGAAAATCCATGTCCGCTACCCACATCGGCAAAAGATTTTCACCACCGAAACGCTGCATCGTCATATCCCACTTCATTGAATTTGTTCCACGACGTTCGATTATTTCATCAAACCTTTTACTCACTACTACACTTCCTTCCTGAATTAACCACATACCTCCATTAAATATTTGTTCACAATTTAGGTCAATAGTAATTATTCAACGTATGTATGCGATTCCCTTTTAAAATTCTATTCTTTTCTAAATTTGTTGTCCATTTTTTTATCTTTTATTTCCTTTTACGGATCTGGTTGAATTGGAAAATACATTCACCAGCAAATGTCGAAAACGAAAAAGACAATCTTTGTACCTTATGATAAGATGGAAAAAGTAAAAAAGTCGGATAAGGACAGGTGTTTTGAAATGAGTGTGTTAACAGTTAAAAATTTAAGTCACGGGTTCGGTGACCGCGCAATTTTTCAAGATGTTTCCTTTCGTTTACTTAAAGGGGAACACATTGGCTTAATCGGAGCAAATGGTGAAGGAAAATCGACGTTTATGAACATCATTACAGGCAAACTAATGCCTGACGCTGGGACAGTTGAATGGTCTAAAAAGGTTCGTGTCGGTTACTTAGACCAGCATTCTGTTTTAGAGCGTGGCATGACGATGCGAGACGTCCTTAAAAGCGCGTTTCAATATATGTTTGACCTCGAAACAGAAATGAATGAAATGTATGACAAAATGGGAGAAGCTACTCCTGAAGAACTTGAAAAAATGCTTGAAGAAGTCGGCATCATTCAAGATACACTAACGAACAATGACTTTTATACGATTGATGCAAAAGTAGAAGAAATTGCACGTGGTCTTGGATTAGATGATGTTGGATTAGATCGGGATGTAACCGACCTTAGTGGAGGGCAGCGTACAAAAGTATTGTTAGCCAAGCTTCTACTTGAGAAACCTGACATTCTTTTATTGGACGAGCCTACAAACTATCTGGATGAACAGCATATTGAGTGGTTAAAACGTTACTTACAAGAGTATGAAAATGCGTTTATTCTCATATCGCATGACATTCCATTTTTAAATAGTGTTATTAATTTAATTTATCATATGGAAAATCAAGAGCTGAATCGCTATGTAGGCGATTATGAGCACTTTAAAGACGTACATGAAATGAAAAAACAACAGCTTGAAGCTGCATACAAGCGTCAACAGCAAGAAGTGGCTCAATTAAAAGACTTTGTTGCCAGAAACAAAGCGCGTGTCTCAACACGAAATATGGCTATGTCTCGTCAGAAGAAGCTTGATAAGATGGATATGATTGAACTAGCACAAGAGAAACCAAAGCCTCACTTTAACTTTAAAGAAGCTAGAACGACAAGCAAGCTTATTTTTGAGACGAAGGATTTAGTCATCGGCTATAACGAGCCACTTTCTCGCCCTCTTAATTTACGGATGGAACGCGGGCAAAAGGTTGCTTTAGTCGGAGCGAACGGAATTGGAAAAACGACATTACTAAAAAGTATTCTCGGGCTTATTAAACCGGTAGAAGGCTCGGTTGAGCGCGGGGATTATCAAGAAATTGGTTATTTCGAACAAGAAGCAAAAGATCCGGATAAAACATGTATCGATGAAGTATGGCAGGACTTCCCTTCTTTCTCTCAAGCGGAAGTTCGTGCTGCCCTTGCTAAATGCGGTTTAACGACGAAACATATTGAGAGTAAAATTGTCGTATTAAGTGGTGGGGAAAAAGCAAAGGTTCGCCTTTGTAAGTTAATCAACAATGAGACGAACATTCTTGTGCTTGATGAGCCAACGAACCACTTAGATGTTGATGCAAAAGATGAATTAAAGCGAGCACTTCAAGCTTATAAAGGGAGCATTTTGCTTATCAGTCATGAACCAGAATTTTACCAAGATGTCGCAACAGACGTTTGGAACTGCGAATCGTGGACAACGAAGATCATTTAAGGGATCGGACCCTACTTTTAAAAGTGGGGTCTTCCCTTCATTAATAAGGAGGAACAAAATGACCCACACCCCTTTTATTGCAGTAGAAGGACCCATTGGCGTTGGTAAAACATCACTTGCAAAAGCGATTTCTTCCCACTTCGAATATCATCTATTAAAAGAAATTGTTGATGAAAACCCATTTCTCACCAAATTCTATGAAAATATTGAAGAATGGAGCTTTCAAACAGAAATGTTTTTCCTCTGTAATCGCTATAAGCAGCTTGAAGAGATCAAACAAAACTTTATCGAAAAGGATATTCCCGTTGTAGCTGATTATCATATTTACAAAAATATTATTTTTGCAAAACGTACATTAACGAGCAATCAATACAAAAAGTACAAAAACATTTATGATATTTTAACAGTTGATATGCCAAAGCCAAATTTGATTATCTATTTACATGCGAGTCTCCCTACCCTTTTATCTCGTATCGAAATGCGTGGAAGAGAGATGGAGCAGAAGATGGACCCAAACTATTTACAGCAGTTATCAGAAGACTACGAAACCGCAATGGCAAACTGGGCAACCCTTTATCCAGGTACACCAATTATTGAAATAAATGGTGATGAGGTTGATTTTGTTCGAAACCCAGATGACCTTACTAACATCTTATTAAAATTAGATCAAGCATTAAAAAAAGGAGCGACTTGCTTTGAACCTACGCGCTAAATACAATATTCCTGAAAATGCCATTATTACAATTGCAGGTACCGTTGGAGTTGGAAAATCAACGATGACGAAATCACTAGCAAAGGCACTTGGCTTTCAAACTTCTTTTGAAAATGTTGATCATAACCCCTATTTAGATAAATTTTACGCTGATTTTGAACGGTGGAGTTTCCATTTGCAAATTTATTTTCTTGCTGAACGATTTAAGGAGCAAAAAAGAATGTTTGAGCAAGGGGGCGGTTTTATTCAAGACCGCTCGATTTATGAGGACACTGGCATCTTTGCCAAAATGCATGCGGATAAAGGTACGATGACAACAGTTGATTATGAAACCTATACAAGTCTCTTTGACGCAATGGTCATGACGCCTTTTTTCCCACATCCAGATGTGCTTATCTATATTGAAGGAGATTTAGATGAGATTGTTGGTCGCATTCAAGAACGTGGACGTGAGATGGAGCAAAAAACACCACTTGCGTATTGGGAAGAAATGCACGGTCGTTATGAAGAGTGGATTGAAAACTTCACCTCCTGTCCAGTTCTCCGTTTAAACATCCAAGATTATGATCTCATAAAAGACGAACAAGCAGTCGAGACGATTATCGAAAAAATCTCAATGACCATTCATTCTAAAGTAACGGTATAAGATCAAGAGGATGACCAGGCCCTTACGCTGCCCGGTCATCCTCTTCATCATCATCTGTTGTTTGTTGAAAATAATAAATACGCGGAACATGTGAATAGCGTAAGAATTCAATCAATAATGATCCTCCAACAAATGCGACCATTTGCCAATCAACGCTTTTGAACATACACATCCCTCCATATCGCACACTATGCAAAAGATAAGATGTCCTATGCTTACACTTTAACCTCGGTAAAAATATTCCCCTGCTTTTATGAGTCCACGCTGGGGTTTATGTTCCTCAATGCTTAGATCTGAATTATATGACACTTCTTCGTATGGCATTTCGATTATGGCTTGTGCCTCTTCGATCCGACCTTTTTTAAATAAGCGAATAACTTCGATCAACTCTTTGCGCTTGACAATGGACACATGTGTAGCAGCTGCAAGCTTTTTACATGGTTCTGAAATGTTCTCAGCAGTTGTGATCACAATCGCCTTTTGTGCTTCGTAATAGGCTTTTGCTGCATAAATTTCCTGCACCGCATCTAGTCCCATTTTTTCTGTAATTCTCTTGGCCTGAACAACTGTTTCTTGATCAGATTGATCTCGAAATAGCAAGTCAGCACCAAAATCACGACTTTTCTTCGTTAAGCATGTATCATCATAGCCAAGCCCAACCAATAAGACGTAAAGGTAATCCTCAAATTCATGACCAGACATGCGATCAATATCTGTAATTGAAATTTTGCTAACATCAAAGCGTTTCTTTTTTCGAATATAAACAAAAATAAGACCAGCTATTGTTAGGAAAACGATGACTCCTACTAACATGATGCCAATCATTTCAATTGAAATTAAAGAATCTTGCAAACAACTTCAACCCCTTTCCCTTTATCATACTCGCTCACAACACAAAAAGCAAACATCTGTTTGCTTTTTGTGTTGGCTTCTATCCATCTACACATACTTTCTCTACTTCTTGGTAATACTATTAATAATCTTGTGTAAAGGACGTGACTTCCTGTGACGACACCTAAGCTCAAAAAACGTAAACCATTATATCCAGTCTTTCTATTTTTGCTAACTTATTTTCTAATCCAACTATATCACTATAGTTTTTCATTATTTGGCTTTGCCTTAGCTGTGACTTTATCGTCTATAGGTATCTTTCAACTACTAAAAACATCCAAATGGGTGTCAAAACACCTATCCACAACGTTATTAAATATAGATGAACTTCCCGAACAAGAATTCCAACAGTTATTAGTCCCTCTTTTTCAAAAACAAGGGTACTCTGTTAATAGAACAAAAGGAAACCGCAAAGCACAACCGGATTTAATTGTTCGAAAAAAAGGAGTAAAGGCTCTTGTTTTAGCAAAACGACAAACAACAGACATTCAAGCAAATTTTATTCATGACTGCTTGTCGTTAAAGCCTTCATTCCAGGCTAATCGACTAATCATTGTAACAAATAGTCATTTCACAAAATCAGCCAAGCAAGTGGCTCATGCTAACAAGGTCACCTTGATTGACCGGGATTCTCTTGATGCTATGCTAGATGCTTACCTTTTAGAGAAAAGAACACATCGCTTCATTCAACGTGTACGGACATTACTAGTTAGAAATGAAGTGAAAAGTGATCAGAAATAAGAGCATAAAAAATCGCTAGACATATTCTAGCGATTTTCTTCGTTCTGCTGCATTAACTTCATCCAAGAATCGAGGTGATGAACAGATACCCCTTGAAACGATTCATACTGCTCGTAATGGTTGTTTAGCTTTCGAATAAAGTCATTTAATTGTTGATAATCTTTTTCTGCAAATGAAATCGCTCTTTCTTCACCTTCTAGTGTTTCCGTCTCCAATGTTAAGACGATGTTACCAGGTAACTGTTGAAAAAATGGAGAGACAAGAGCATGTAAGCCGTTTTCTCCTTCTAATTCTGTTCGATATGACATGATGACAAACGTATCAACGAGAGGAGTAAGAAACGGTAGTAATGGTTGTCCATCCTTTTCTAATTCATGAAACCAAAAAGGAATGGCCATTTCAAATGGAAGTTCATGTTCTTTTGCAAAACGTGACGCTTCATCCATAATCGTTACATATCCGTTTAGTAAAGTCATCTGGTCTTTATCCCACTCATCTAATAAGTATGGTTCAACATCTAGCAGCAGCCCTTTAAATTGGCTTTCTTGCTCTGCACTTTTTTGATATTCCTTTAGCCACTGAAGTTTTGCTTCTAATTCACCTGTTTGATATACCAATCAGGTGCCCCGTCCATCGCAATAACGTCAATCCCTCTTTCACGAGCTTCTCGAATAAAACTTCCATATGTATCAATGTCAATAGTTGGGTCAATCTGAACGTATAGTACAGTTATATCTTTTTCTTCTAGAAAAGTGAAATAGGCATCTTTTTTTTCGAAAAGTTGATACGTATCCCACATCCAGGTTGAAACAACATTTACTTTATCAACACTTTTATAAAAGAACATCATGCCACCTCCTAATAAAAGAAGTATTAGAAGTAGCACATACATACTCTTTTTCATATGTACCTCCTTCGTTTAAAAACTACACGTAGCCCTACTTCTGTTATGTACAGAAATAGAGCTACGTGTAGTTGAACCAATCAACTGACTATATCATCTCTATCAGCCAAATACTGTCTTGTCACATTCACATCTGAATGCCCTGATAATTGAGCGACAATAGAAAGATCAACACCTTTACGAACTAAATCATAACAAAAGGTGTGGCGAAGCTTATGAGGATACACCCCATATTCTTCTTTTAACATATGCTGAACTGTTCTTGCGGCAATTCGCTTTTGATAATTAGATACAAAAAGTGCCTCATGTTCATCGGGCCTATCTTTTAAATAGTCATGCAGAGCGTGAACTACTTCTTTCGATAAAGGAATGATTCGTTCACTTTCTGTTTCTGTATTTCGAACCATCACCTGTCCGGTTTGGCTTTTGTGGTTTAACTTCACATCTTCACGGTTGAGCATACATAACTCTGAAACACGCACACCCGTATGAAGAAGAGTAAAGAAAATGGCTGCATTTCTTTTATTTGAGTCCTCTTTAGCCTTTTTAAGCAACTGCTCTAGCTCTTCATTGCTTAAGTACTCCGGCGCAACATAATCTATTTTCGTTTTTGATCTTTTAATATCTTCAGTCATGCTTGATAGGTTACGTGATTTAGCAAAAGTATTAATCGTATTATAAATTTTATTAATCGTCGATACACTGCGACCTTCCGATTCTAAAAATTCAATATATGATTGAATATCTTCCTTCGTAAGATCTTTTAGATGAGTTCCTTTCCCCTCTAACCAGCTTGAAAAAGTAAGGATTACTCCACAATACGTTTTGATTGTATTTTCAGACCTTCCTTTTTGAGAGAGATAGACAGCAAAAGATTCTATGACGTCTTTTGTGGTTCCAGCGCATTTCTTATCCAAAATGAATTCCCCCTATCTAAACTCACTATAAATGGAACTTTCTGATTTGTCAAGTTCTGCGCAATGAATTCCCTTAAATTACTAATTACTACGCTTTCAATTTGAGTTCATATGCATGTCATATTTTCCTATGATATAGTTAAGGTGGATTATCATACTAAGGAGGAAAACATAACATGAGTCAGAAAGTCACTGCGTATGTTGGTACATATACAAAAGGAGATAGTAAAGGAATTTATCGCTTCACTTTGGATCTTTCTTCTGGTGCTATCGAGCAAGCTACTGTTGCTGCAGAGTTGGACAATCCTACTTTTCTAACGATTTCAAGTGATTATAAGCATCTTTATTCTGTTTCGAAAAAGGGAGAAGAAGGTGGAGTTGCGGCTTATTCAATTGAATCAAATGGTGAGCTATCATTCTTAAATGACGAACTAGCAGCTGGTAGCCCACCTTGTCATGTTAGCTTAAATGAAGAGGATAACTATCTTTTCTCTGCCAATTATCATTTAGGAACAGGCATTGCCTATCAACTCGATGATAATGGGAAAATTGCTACCGTTGCTTCAACTGTCACACATAGTGGAAACGGTCCACATGAACGCCAGGAGAAACCTCATGCGCACTATGCTGGGTTAACACCTGATCAAAAATATCTTTGCGTTGTTGATTTAGGAACGGATGAAATGGTCGTGTATGCGATTGAAGACGGCAATCTAAACAAGCATGCTACTCAATCTTTTTCACCTGGTACTGGTCCTAGACATATTCAATTCCATCCAAATGGGAAATTTGCTTACGTAAACGGTGAACTAAGTTCAGAAGTCATCGCTTTACGTTATGAGAGTGAATCAGGAACATTTGAGCAACTCCAAAGCTTATCTTCTCTTCCAGCTGATTTTGAAGGTGAAAGCATCGGGGGAGCAATTAAAGTATCTGCCGATGGAAAATTCGTCTATGCATCAAACCGTGGTCATGATAGCATTGCCGTTTTCGAAATAAATTCTGATACAGGTACTCTTTCATTTGTTGAGCATGTCTCAACGGATGGTTCGTTTCCTAGAGATTTTACAATTGACCCAACAGGAAATTTCTTATTAGCAGCCAATCAAGATACGAGTAACATCGTTCAATTTTCCATTGATCACACAACAGGAAAACTAACCAAAACAGGTGCTGAAATTTCAGTTCCAAACCCTGTTTGTGTTGTATTTACAAAATAACAAACTAAAACGTGCTCTGTGTAACGGAGCACGTTTTTTCTTTTTGTTAGAAAGAAAAGAGGTGCTGTAGATACTCGAGTTTAATGGTTTCAGCATGCCTTTTAAATACTTATGGAAGAAGTAAAGATACAGTTTTCCGTATATGGGGAAGCAAGAGGCCTATTGACTGGGAAGGTCAGATCAAGAGCCAGATTGATAAATAGACGAAGAAATTCCACTAGCCTTGCAGAAAACAGGTATTTTCTTACATAAATTAGCGGGTAACCAGCCGCAAGGAAATGACACTACGCTTTCCTTGGGTGCTCGGTGAGCCTCCTTCGAGCAGGAGTCTCCGTGTCATTCCTCTGCTAGGGTTACTTTTCATCCTTAAAATGTATTTATTTCACCAGCTCATATAGTGTAGAGATTAAAAAAAAACACTACTCAAGAATTAAACTATACCCTTTGTAAAGGACATTTAAAAAAAGCCACCTATCCTTTTACTTTTGACGCGTCTCACATAGGCTGGCTCACTCTTTTTCTCCTAGGGGGGAGTTTGCCATTAATCTTTTCTCAGAAGCATTTCATGTCATGTTAAGTAGAGGAAGGCTTTGTCTCACAAGGGGACATGATGTTTTTTCAAGAAGTATCTCACGATGTTACCATCGGCTATTCGAAGAAGGTGCTGCTCCTTTCTGTCAGAAGG
>NZ_BAUT01000098.1 GCF_000513095.1 Halalkalibacter wakoensis JCM 9140 | reverse complement strand
AAACCTTTAGGAGGAAGGATATGATGTTGACAAATAAAAATGGAATTATGTTAGGGTATTGCTGGTTTAGTTGTACTTTTATCTATTTTCGTGCATCTACTGCACAGAGTTTTTGGCTTTTTAGATCTTTATGTTTTGCTACAAGGAACGGAATCCTTATCAACTGGGCTTCAATGGTTACAAAATATCTTTTTTTTAATCCCGATTGTTCTTATTATCGTTAGTTTTACCTTATACAAGAACGGAAAACACAGCTTGCTGCCACTCTTTATTACGTTAACGCTAACGTTTGCGAGCATCTCGATCATTGCAGGTGGAGATGGCTTAGTTGAATATCATTTCTCCATTTTTATGGTTCTTGCCTTTATTATCTTTTTTGACTCGATCAAGCTTATTCTAATTAGTACGATCATTTTTGCTGTCCAACATTTTGCAGGGTATTTTTTCTTCCCGCAATTGTTATGTGGGACGGAAGAGTATCTTTTTTCGTTATTAATGATTCATGCAGTCTTCCTCATCCTTATGAGTGCAGCTGCTATTTTGGTCATTCAATTAAAAAATAATCACTTTATGAAACTGAACAATGAAAAAGAAGCGGAAGAAAAGCGGGCAGAGCTTGTTTTACAACAGTTGACGAAAACGTCAAAACAAGTACTGGAAACCGTTCGCCAAATGCAAAATGGCTCTGAAGAATCCGAACAAGTGAGTAAAGAAATTGCCATAGCAATTCAAAATATGGCAGCTGGAGCACAGCAACAATTGGCTCATGCGGAGCAAAGTGAAACGATGATTGAAAAAATGAATGAAAAAATGAAAACCATTGTAACAAATACTGCGACAGTAAAAGAGTCTTCCACAAAAACGTCAGAAGAAGCGACGACTGGTCGAAAAGTCATTGAGCAATCATCAAGTCAAATGAATTCCATTTATGATTTAATGACCGAAATGGCAGATGTCATAAACGGGCTTGAAACAAGATCAAAACAGATTGGCAAAATTGTCACAACCATAACGGATATTTCAAGCCAGACAAACATGCTTGCTTTGAATGCTTCAATCGAAGCAGCCAGAGCAGGTGAGCATGGTAAAGGCTTTTCGGTTGTCGCCGAAGAGGTTCGCAAGTTGGCTGTACAAACAGAAAAAGCAACATCCGAGATTGACACAATCATCAAGGAAATTCAATCAGAAACGGCTAGCGCTGTAAAGGTGATGAATACGAGTCAAAGTGAGGTTCTGACTGGGAAAGAGTCGATCTTGTCCGTGAAAGAAATGTTTGAAAAAATTGTTGAAGCAACTTCGAATGTGGATATTCAATTATCGGATGTGATTCAATCATCCAATGAAATTTCCACTCAATCGAATGAAGTTGGAAAGTTTGTTACAGAAATGACGAAGATTACAGAAGATACCCAGTCAAAAACGGAAGACATTGCTGGAGCTTCTGAACAGCAATTAGCCTCAATTGAAACGTTAAATGAAATTGCTCATGCGTTAGCACAATTAGGTTATGACTTAGATCAACTGACCAAAAAGGTTAGTGAACAAATGGAGGAAAACTAGTGGGAAAGCACGATAAGGAGTAGGACCTTATCGTGCTTTTATCCAATTACTGTTGGTACGGAAATTGAGAGCTATATCCAGCAAATTGTTGGTGAGATTGATCAAGCTTTTGCTGGTCTTCTGCTTCTAACCCGTAAAAGCCTTTGCGGAACATTGTATTATACAGTTCGCGCTGGCAGTTTTGTGTTTCGTTAAAAATTTGGGAAACATCTTGATACAACTTATCGTTACTCATTTCATTTAAAGCAACGCTATAATTGTTTGTCATCATTTTTGCACATGACAAAATATCATTGATATAGTCACGCTCGTTCATTTGTGGAGTTTTTGGAACTTGCATTTCCGGGTTTTGGATTTTTTTTGATTGCTGATTCATGCAGATTACCTCCCTAGATTCTATAGCTATTTAAAGAATCACGTTATTGCATTGGAATTGACTGCTGCTGTTGTGTTTGCAAGTGACTAAGAATTTTTTGGTAATGGCGTTGATGCATTTGACCTGTTTTTTCAAGAACTGATTTAATTTCTTGGTCTTGACATTGTTCAGCAAAGAAATGAGCCTTCTTCATAGCAAGTAAGTTCCAAGAAAGCATATCGTTTAAATAAAGATGATCTTTCGTTGTAATGATTGGAGGTGGTGTTTGATAAGTCATTTGTTGTTGCTGTCCACCCATTTGATTTTGCATTCCACTAGGTTGTTGTTGGTTCTGCATTCCCTGCATTTGATCCATCTCATACCCCTCCTTTGGAAGTTGCGGTACCCATAATCGGATACCTTTTTAGTGTAGAAAAAACACCCCCTAAATATGTCATGAACAAGTAGGCTCCAATGCCTTATTCTGTTATTTAGTTTAGTAAAGGGTTAAAGTGGGTTGATCCTTTTTGAAAAATTTCGGAATTATCTCTTGCGTTATAACAGAACATTCGGTATGATGATTTTAGAACAGACATACCAGTCGTTATTTTTTTGGGATAAAAATGAATGAGTATTCATTCGTTACGTTCGAAAAAGGGGGAAAAGTATGACTACGCAAATTAGGAAAGTGGCTGTTATTGGCTCTGGAGTGATGGGGTCAGGAATTGCGGCTCATTTAGCTAACGTTGGAATACCATCATTGCTACTTGACATTGTTCCAACGAAATTGACAGCGGATGAGGAAGCAAAAGGACTTACATTAGAGGATTATTCCGTTCGCAATCGCTTAAGTACTTTAGCCATTCAAAAGCTAAAGAAGCAAAAGCCGGCGCCCTTATCGTCAAAAACGAAAGCTTCTTACATAGAAGCCGGAAACCTTGAAGATGATCTAGAACGATTAAAAGAAGTGGACTGGATCATTGAAGTCATTGTTGAAAATTTAGCCATTAAAAAGCAGTTGTTTTCTCGAATTGATCAAGTTCGTAAACCTGGAACAATTGTAAGTTCAAATACATCAGGTATTTCTATACAAGCAATGTCGGAAGGATTATCCGAGGACTTTCAAAAACATTTCCTTGGAACTCACTTTTTTAACCCGCCAAGATATTTAAAACTATTGGAAGTCATTCCAACTGAGCAAACAAGTCAAGAAGTTCTCTCATTTATGAAAGCGTTTGCCGAAGAGGTACTTGGAAAAGGTGTTGTGGAATGTAAAGACACGCCAAATTTCATCGCTAATCGGATTGGGACCTATGGTCTTTTGGTTACCGTGAATGAAATGATCCAAGGAGGTTATTCGGTTGGAGAAGTGGATTCGGTAACAGGTCCATTGCTCGGAAGACCAAAAAGCGCAACTTTTCGAACACTTGATGTTGTCGGTTTGGATACGTTTTTGCATGTTGCCAAAAACGTTTATGATGTGGCCGATGGTGTGGAAAAAGAAACGTTTGACCCACCTTCTTTTATGAAAGAAATGGCTGAAAAAGGCTGGTTAGGCAGCAAAAGTGGGCAAGGGTTTTATTTGAAACAAGGGAAAGAGATCCTTGAAGTTGACCCACAAACACTGGAATATCAAGAACGGAAAAAACTTAAGGCACCATCAATTGAACAAGCAAAACAAGCAAAAAAATTGCCTGATAAGCTAAAAACAATGGCGTATGCCAATGACCGAGCTGGTCAACTCGTATGGAATTTACTCAAACCTGCTCTTTTATACTCGGCAGAAAAAGCATATGAAATCGCCAATGACATTTCGGCCATTGATGACGCGATGAAGTGGGGTTTCGGATGGGAACTTGGTCCGTTTGAAACATGGGATGCCCTTGGTGTCGCGAAATCCGTTGAGAAGATGGAAGCGGAAGGTGAAACCGTTCCTTCCTGGGTAAAAGACATGCTTGAGTCCGGTCAAGAAAGTTTCTATGAAGCCAATACGTTCTATCATAACGGAACGCTCGAACCAAAAAGCATTCATGAGAAAATTGTTAACTTAAAATCATTAAAGCCAACAAACGTTGTCTTTAAAAATTCAGGAGCTTCTTTAATAGATATTGGTGAGGACGTTGCTCTTTTAGAATTCCATTCGCCTAATAACTCGATTGGTGCAGATGTCATTCAGATGATCAACAAATCGATCAAAGAAGTAGAGACGAACTACAAAGGGCTAGTCATCAACAATCAAGGAAAAAACTTCTGTGTTGGTGCCAATCTGATGCTTATTTTAATGGAAGCACAAGATGATAATTTCTTTGAAATTGACCTGGTCGTTCGTCAATTCCAAC
The DNA here is from genome assembly GCF_000513095.1 of Halalkalibacter wakoensis JCM 9140. Lineage (GTDB taxonomy): Bacteria > Bacillota > Bacilli > Bacillales > Bacillaceae_D > Halalkalibacter > Halalkalibacter wakoensis. The sequence goes on along the minus strand of NZ_BAUT01000098.1, from coordinate 8,783 downwards.
AAGCAATGGCGAACATTCGTTATTCCGAGAAGCCTGTCGTCACAGCGCCGTTTGGAATGACATTAGGTGGAGGAACAGAAATTTGTTTGCCTTCTGCAAGCATTCAAGCATCTCTTGAAACGTATATGGGACTTGTTGAAGTAGGCGTTGGACTCGTACCAGGTGGTGGCGGAAACAAAGAGCTCTATCTTCGTAATTTACAAAATTCAGATGGCAAGGATCTTCAAGCTGTCGCGAATAAAACGTTTGAAACGATTGCAATGGCGAAGGTCTCAACGTCTGCTCAAGAAGCCGTCGAGCATGGATTTTTAGGTGCTCGTGATGGCATTGTTATAAACAGTGATTTTCTCATTGACCGAGCCAAAAGCGAAGTGCTTCACTTAGCAGAAAAAGGCTATCGTCCTCCAGAGCGAGCAAAAATCCCGGTTGTTGGAGAAACGGGCTATGCAACGATGCTACTTGGCGCACAAACGATGAAGTTTGGCGGAATGATTTCGGACCATGATTTAAAAATTGCAAAGAAACTAGCATTCTTGCTTGCTGGTGGTAGAGTCGCAAAAGGAACGCTTGTTGATGAACAATATTTACTCGATCTTGAACGTGAAGCATTCTTGAGTTTAGTGGCTGAACCAAAATCACAACAACGGATGCAATACATGTTAACAAAAGGGAAACCACTTCGTAACTAGATAGGAGGCGATAGCAATGAGAGAAGCGGTCATTGTATCTGGTGCACGTACGCCAGTTGGAAAGGCGAAAAAAGGGACGTTAGCCAGTGTTAGACCAGATGATTTAGGGGCGTTAACTGTTCGTGAAACGTTAAAAAGAGCAGGGGGCTTTGATCCATCGCTTGTCGAGGATGTCATTATTGGGTGCGCGACACCAGAGGCAGAGCAAGGAATGAATATGGCCCGAAATATATCGGTGTTAGCTGGGCTTCCGAATACGGTTCCCGCGATTACGATTAATCGTTATTGCTCATCTGGGTTGCAGAGCATTGCTTACGGAGCTGAGCGGATTATGCTTGGTCAATCAAAAGCAATCATTGCTGGTGGGGCTGAATCAATGAGCATGATTCCGATGGCGGGCCATGTGATTGCTCCGAATCCAACGCTTGTCGAAGAACAGCCAGAATATTATATGGGCATGGGCTACACCGCCGAGGAAGTGGCAAACAGGTATGGGGTTTCTCGTGCGGATCAAGATGCCTTTGCGGTTGAGAGTCATAAGCGCGCAGCTGCAGCAATTGAATGCGGACATTTTAAAGACGAAATTGTTCCAGTTGACGTAACGCTACGTTCCGTTGGAGCTGACAACAAACTAAAAGAGAAACAGATCCAATTTGATACGGATGAAGGGGTCAGAACGGAAACGACAGTAGAAGGATTAGCAAAGCTTCGTCCAGCTTTTCATCCAAAAGGAAGTGTAACCGCTGGGAATGCATCGCAAATGAGTGACGGCGCGGCATCTGTTTTAGTCATGGACCGCGAAGAAGCACAAGCGCAAGGCTTGAAGCCTATCTTAAAATTTAGATCGTTTGCAGTAGCAGGGGTGGCACCTGAAGTTATGGGTATCGGACCAATTGAGGCGATTCCGAAAGCTTTGCAATTAGCCGGATTAGAGCTAGCTGATATTGGTTTGTTTGAATTAAATGAGGCATTTGCTTCACAGGCTCTTCAAGTAATCCGTGAACTAAACATTGATCATAACAAAGTAAATGTGAATGGAGGAGCGATAGCTCTTGGTCATCCATTAGGGTGTACAGGAACGAAACTAACACTTTCTCTTATGCATGAAATGATCAGAAGAAATGAACAATTTGGTATTGTCACAATGTGTATTGGTGGTGGAATGGGAGCCGCTGGAGTTTTTGAACTAATTGGATAAATAGGGAGGAATGGAATATGAGTCATACAGAAGATAAAGTAGTAAAGGGCGGAAGCTTTTTAGTTGAGGATCTTGAAGCCGAAAACATGTTCACACCGGAGGATTTTACAGATGAACATAACATGATTGGAAAAACAACGGAAGAGTTCGTGATTAATGAAGTCGAACCCGTATTAGAGAAAATTGAAGAACATCAATTTGATCATACCGTTCGTTTATTAAAAGAAGCAGGCGAGCTTGGACTACTAGGAGCAGATGTACCAGAAGAATATGGTGGGCTAGGGCTAGATAAAATTAGTTCCTCTCTTATTTCAGAAAAGTTCGTTCGTGGCGGCGCATTCGGGCTAAGTCATGGTGCGCACGTTGGAATCGGGTCACTGCCAATTGTTTTCTTTGGCAACCATGAGCAAAAACAAAAATACTTGCCGGATCTTGCATCAGGTGCGAAGCTAGCAGCCTATGCCTTAACAGAACCAAGTTCAGGTTCAGACGCGCTTGGAGCTAAAACAACAGCAGTCTTAAATGAAGCTGGGACACATTACGTCTTAAATGGAGAAAAACAATGGATCACAAACTCTGCATTTGCTGACGTATTCGTTGTTTACGCAAAAATTGACGGCGAGCAGTTCACGGCTTTCATCGTCGAAAAAGATTTTGAAGGAGTATCAACTGGACCAGAAGAAAAGAAAATGGGGATTAAAGGTTCTTCAACAAGAACATTAATTTTAGAAGATGCCCTCGTACCAGTCGACAATGTGCTTGGAGAAATAGGCAAAGGACACGTTATCGCATTTAACATTTTAAATGTCGGTCGCTATAAGCTTGGTGTTGGGTGTGCAGGTAGTGCAAAACGTGCTCTTGAATTAGCCGCTACGTATGCTAACGAGCGCAAACAATTCAAAACACCAATTGGGAAGTTTACGCTTATTCAAGAAAAACTAGCGAGCATGGCGACAGCGATCTATGCAGCCGAAAGCTCGATTTACCGCACAGGGGGACTGTTTGAAGAACGCTTAGGTGGTTTGTCCGATGAGGAGCAAAAAGATGGCCGTGCTGTTGCGAAAGCCATTGCTGAATATGCGATCGAATGTTCACTTAACAAAGTTGTTGGTTCCGAGACGCTTGATTATGTCGTCGATGAAGCCGTCCAAATTCACGGTGGATACGGCTTTATGGCAGAATACGAAGTGGAAAGAATGTACCGTGATTCGAGAATCAACCGTATTTTTGAAGGAACAAATGAAATCAATCGCTTGTTGGTTCCAGGGACGATCATGCGAAAAGCGATGAAAGGTGAGCTTCCGCTTTTACAAAAAGCAACTGCCCTTCAAGAGGAAATCATGATGCTCATGCCGCAGGAAATTGGTGATGAACCACTTGAGCAAGAAAAATATTTGCTTGGCATGGCGAAGAAAATTTTCTTAATGGTTGCAGGAAACGGAGCACAAAAATACGCGGAAAAACTTCAGCATGAACAAGAACAGTTAGCGAATGTAGCTGACATTGTAAGTGAAGTTTATTCAATGGAATCCGCGATTCTTCGTACAGAAAAAGCGATCGCGAAATCAGGTGTAGCAAGTGCGAATCAGAAGCTTCTCATGACTCAAGTGTATTGCCAAGAAGCATTTAACCGTATTGAAGCACATGCGAAAGAATCGTTAGTGGCAATGGAAGATGGAGATAAACTCCGTACATTGCTTGGCGTACTTCGCAAATTAACACGTCACACACCGATCAATGTGATTGCTAAAAAACGTGAAATTGCAAGCGCTGTATTAGAAGAAAAAAGGTATGTCGTTTAATTGTTACTCATTTTGAGAGGTTCATCTCTCTCAAAAATAATATAAACTCCTTTCAATGGAGCATTCTCCTCTCAGTACAAAGAAGCCTCAAGTAAATGGGGCTTCTTTGTCAATGTTTGCGGAAGTTTACGAGTGGGAATAAGGTTTTACTAACAGTTAGTAGCCGATTTTTCGATTTACTCGCCACAGCACATGAATCTTTTTGAAAACGTGCAACCTAAATAGTACTACGAAGATGAGGAGGAACTCCTTTGAATAAAAAAGAAAAAATCAGCTATACGGCCCCTTTAACTGGAGTAGAAGAACAAAATGAATCTGCGGAAACCTCGGTTCACGATGCATTGCAAACAACATGGGATACGGAACAAATTATTAAGCTAGAACAGTGTGAACAAGCAGAAGAGGATGAATAATAAGAAAAGAAGGAAGAACCCATTTGAATTGGCACTTCCTTCTTTCATCATGGCTATGCTATATTCAAGAGTGAAGATAGAACAAATCTAAAAAATAAAACAAGGGAAGGAGGGAGAAAAATGGCGATTACTTTCTACGAGTATCCGAAATGTGGGACATGCCGAAAAGCGAAAAAATGGTTTGCTGATAAAGGAATAGAAGTGAACGCAATACATATTGTAGAACAGCCTCCAACAAAAGAAGAACTGCAAGATCTTCTTGAAAAAAGTGGACTAGAGCTAAAAAAATTCTTTAACACAAGTGGTCAAAAGTACCGTGAACTTGGTTTAAAAGACAAGTTGAAGGATATGAGTGAAGAGGAAGCGTTAACGTTATTAGCTTCTGACGGCATGCTTATTAAAAGACCTATTACAACGGATGGCACAAAGGTTACGGTAGGGTTTAAAGAAGAACAATTTGAGGAAACATGGAGCTAGTCTTTTTTTTAGATGGTTAAGCAGGTATAATATAGAAAACTCGTATTTAATGGAGGTAAGTAAAATGAGCAGTTTACCAAATGATCTAAAGTATTCAGAAGAGCACGAATGGGTGAAAGTAGAAGGAGATAAAGTACGTATCGGAATTACGAACTTTGCTCAATCAGAACTTGGCGATATCGTTTTCGTTGAACTACCAGAAGTTGGCGACGAAATCGAAATGAACGAGCCATTCGGAAGTGTCGAATCCGTTAAAACCGTTTCAGAGCTATACGCTCCAGTAAGCGGAAAAGTCGTTGAAATCAACGAAGACTTAGACGACTCACCTGAATTCGTCAACGAATCTCCATACGAAAAAGCATGGATGATCGTCATCGAACCAAGCGACACAAGCCAAATCGAAAAACTCATGACACCAGAACAATACGAAGAAATGATTAAAGAAGACTAATTAACCAAAGGCGACCTTCCTTTGGTTAATTAGTCGAAGCACTGAGCGAAGCCGTCGTAATGTTTTAAGTGGTTTGAGTGATCTCCTCAAACCACGCACGACGAGCGGAGCCAGTGCAAGTGGGATTGCAGTATTACGGAGCAAAGGCGACCTTCCTTTGGTTAATTAGTCGAAGCACTGATTCCTTTACCAGCGGACTCAGGTTCCGTTATTTGTGACAAAAACAATGTTTTTGCAGCTTTCGAGGACTCACGTTCCGTTATTCATGGTTTTTTCAATGGTTTTCCATGAGAAATCAACTAGTAATGGATCTGGTGTCCGCCAACGTCATTAAATAGGCGATTTTGGCTAAAATAACGGATCCTCTGTCCACCAAAAAAGCGTCACGCGTTATCATATTACGTCCTCGATCCCATTCTCACCAACTACCTCCATTTCATCTTTTCCCCATGTGTTCAACTGCTTGATCACGGTACTATAAAAGTAACTTCTGTATAAGGAGGGTACATTCATGAGTCTCGTTCGAGTTGATGTAACAGGGAAAGTAAAAGGGAAATATGAAAATGGACACATGAATTTGTATATTGGTGATGCACAAGTTGGGAAAGTCATTGAAACAAATCAAGGGTTTCAGCATGAAATGGCTGAAGGCTTTGAATTTGAAGAAGACAAAGTGTATCGCTACGAGGAAGAAAACCCAAATGAAGTCAAATCGTACGTCGAAGGCTGCGATGAAGGCTGGTGCTAGTGTAGCTTCTTAAGCTGACTGTGAGAGTATTCTCATAGTCAGCTTTTTTCAATTAGCCTCTTTTCTTTTTTGACGAATTCCCCTATGATTATTTAGTGAGTCGAAATAATAAGGAATAGGTGTCTGTAATGGGGATGTTTTTTCGAGAGTGGAATCAGCAGTTGAAATCATACAACCGAAATGTACGTTTATTTTTACTCGCTTCTGTACTAGCGAATATTGGTATGGGCATATTTATGGTTATTTACAATTATTACATAAGAGAATTAGGTTTTAATGAGCATATGAATGGACGTGTCATTGCGATGCAGGCGATGGCAAGTGCAATAGCTCTTTTACCGGCTGGATTAATAAGCGATAAAGTTGGCAGGAAGAAGATTATTTTGATAGGGGCTATTTTTGCTGCGACCAGTCTGTTGCTTCGGGCTATTTTTATAGGAGAACATGCGTTAATCATAACCGCTTTTGCAACGGGGCTATTTATGGCTTTTATTCAAGTTTCCTCCATTCCACTTTTGGCTGAGAACTCGACAGAAAAAGAGCGAGTTCATTTGTTTAGCTTTAATTTTGCTTTAATAATGGTTGCCAATGTCATTGGAAATGCTTTAGGCGGAACGCTTACAGACTTGTTTCATCTTGTCTTTTCCTTAACGATGTTAGAGAGTGTCAGAGTCACGTTACTCATTGGAGCCGTGATCTTTTTCAATGCTCTTATTCCAATTTTTAAAATTAATGAGCAACAAAAAAAGCGAGTGCAAAAAACGGGAGCCAGTTCAATTGGCAAGTTGTTCACGGAGCATCGCTCTAGTCTGAAATGGATTGGATTATTTGCGGTAGCAAATTTACTTATTGGCTTTGGGTCTGGGCTTGTGATTCCATACTTGAACTTATATTTTAGTGATCGCTTTGAGATTAGTACGTCTCTTGTTGGGATTATCCTCTCTCTAGGTCAAGCGATGACAGCTATTGCTTTCATGATCGGTCCATCTGTTGTTAAGAGAGTTGGAGAAGTGAAAGCTGTTGTGATGTTGCAGCTAGCATCTCTTCCTTTTTTATTAATAACCGCCTACACGGAAACTCTCTGGTTAGCGGTTGTCGGTTTTTTGTTTCGACAAGCGCTGATGAATGCTGGAAACCCTATTCAAATAGCATTAATTATGAGGGTGGTGGATGATTCGATGAAAGGATTAGCCAATTCTGCAGGACAAATGGTATTCCAACTAGGCTGGGCTATCATGGGGCCTGTTTCAACGTCCATTGTTGTTGTATATGGTGCTTATTATGGCTATGCTTATGTATTTACAATAACAGCTGTTTTGTATGTGATCGGTTCAACGTACTTTTATTTTGTTTTTCGGAAAATAGGCAAGGAAGAAGCAGTGAAGAAAATAGCATAATCATCTAATTAATTGAAAATAGTGTTCAATTTTTAGAGAATGATTGATTTTTATAAGGAGAAATAGTTAGATAAAGAAAGCGTAACTTTTTAATTGGAGAGGGCGTTTTCTTTGACTGAAAATTTGTTAATCAATTTTTTGTTTCTTCTCATACCTGTAATTGTGTATTTAGTCTTTTTTGAAGGAAGAAAACAAGTACATAACCAAACGTTTTTTGTGTTTCTCTTTTCAGTATGCTCGATGATATTGTGTATGACCTATCCGATAAAACTGGATTTAGGTTTCATATTTGATTTAAGATATATTCCATTTATCGTTGCTTCCTTATATGGAGGATTTAAAATTGCTCTCCCTTTATATGCAGTGTTGAATGTCTATCGGTTTTTTATAGGTACAGAAGGGTTTATTGTCTCACTCGAATTTTCTACCATTATTTTAATGCTCATTCCGTTTTGGTCTAAAACTTTTCTTCGTCAACCCGTGAAAAGGAGAATACTGATTGCTGTTGGGATGTCTTTTTTTACGATGACATTTTTCCTCTTTACACTCACAACGTTTTATTCACGTTTAACTCAAGAATTTTGGGAGATCGTAAGCAATGTTATCCTGATTCATGTAATAGGAACATTCATTATTATCGTATTGCTTGAAAAGATTTTGGCTAATATTCGCAGGAGAGAACATTATTTAAACTCTGAACGATCAATGGTAATCAGTGAGCTAGCCGCTAGTGTTTCTCATGAAATTCGCAACCCGTTAACGGTTACGAATGGATTTTTGCAACTATTAGATCAATCAAAAGGCTTAAATGATGAGCAAAAAAGATATATTCATTTGTCATTAAAAGAGCTGAATCGTGCGGAACGAATTGTTTCCGATTTCCTTTCTTTGGCCAAGCCGCAAGCCGAGAACATGGTTTACTCTAACTTAAAAGAAGAGTCCGAATATGTAAATAGTGTCATGGAGCCGTTTGCAAGTCTTCATCAAGTCACCTTGCATTACCGTTTTGAAAATACACTTTACAATCATTATGATAAAAACCAAATTCAGCAATGTCTCATTAATCTTTATAAAAACGGAATTGAGTCGATGAAAGGAATGGGGGGCACACTTTTCATAGAGGTATTTGAAAAAGGCAAAGAAATCGTCATTCAAATAAAAGATAACGGAATAGGAATGTCGAGAGAGCAAGTTCTACAAATGGGGAAACCGTATTATTCAACGAAAAAAGAAGGAACGGGACTAGGAATGGTAATGGTTTATAATACAATTAATAAAATAGGTGGGAAAATTGAAGTCGATAGTGCCCTAGGCAAAGGCACCACCTTTCACATCACCATCCCAACACAAAATAAAAACAAAAAGGCTTAAAAAGCAAACAACTGCTTTTTAAGTCTTTTCTCTTTTATCAAGAATTGTTGGTATTCAATATTGATGAAAACTAAGTGTAATGAAGCGGAAGGCGCTTGACTCCTGCCGGAAATAGAAGGAGGCCACTGAAAAAGTGCCTAACTGCCGCAGGGGAATGACACTACGCTTTCCGCGGGTGCCCGGTGAGCCTCCTCGGCTGACGCCTGCGGGGTCTCACACGTGGGTCACTGCTCCCGC
>NZ_BAUT01000099.1 GCF_000513095.1 Halalkalibacter wakoensis JCM 9140 | reverse complement strand
GCTCCCGCAGGAGTCTCCGTGTCATTCCCCTGCTAGGGTTACTTTTGCTACTATTACTTATCTTTAAAATGTTACTCTTATTGTTACTCTTCTACGATTTCTTTTCACACATTCACTTTCTCAGTGGCTCCCCTCTATTTCCGCAGGAGTCGAGCGGCTTGCGCTTCTTTCCACTTTGAGGAAACCTTTCTTTTAGCAGCAATATTCACAAAAAACAACAAAAAACAGCTGCCTTTTTGGAAGACAGCTGTTTGCTTTTATTTTAGACGAGCTTCAAGCTCTGCTTTTTCTTTTTCGAAACCAGGTTTACCTAGAAGAGCAAACATATTCTTTTTATATGCTTCTACGCCTTCTTGATCAAATGGATTAACGCCTAATAAATATCCACTAATTCCTACAGCTTTTTCAAAGAAATACACAAGGTAACCAAAGTAGTATTCATTAAGCTCTGGAACATTAACAATTAGGTTTGGTACCCCGCCATCTGTGTGAGCAAGCATCGTGCCTTGGAATGCTTTTTTGTTTACGAAATCCATGGTTTCACCAGCAAGGTAATTAAGACCATCAAGATCGCTTTCTGCTTTTTCAATCGTTACATGCTCACGAACATTCTCAACGTTAATAATCGTTTCCAAAATGTCACGACGACCATCTTGTACATATTGACCCATCGAGTGAAGGTCCGTAGAGAAATCAACAGAAGCAGGGAAAATTCCTTTTCTGTCTTTCCCTTCACTTTCTCCAAATAATTGTTTCCACCATTCTGAAACGAAGTGAAGCGAAGGCTCATAGTTAACCATTAATTCGATCGTTTTTCCTTTGTTGTAAAGAGCATTACGTACAGCAGCATATTGATAAGACTCATTTTCTGCTAAATTCGGGTTAGAGAAGTCTTCACTAGCCGCTTCTGCCCCTTTCATCATTGCATCAATGTCAAGGCCACTTACCGCAATTGGTAAGAGCCCAACCGCCGTTAATACAGAGAAACGACCGCCAACATCATCAGGAACGACAAATGTTTCGTATCCTTCTTCTGTCGCAAGTGTTTTTAAAGCACCTTTTGCACGATCTGTTGTTGCATAAATGCGTTTGCGAGCTTCTTCCACTCCATATTTCTTTTCTAAATAATCGCGGAAAATTCGGAAAGCGATAGCCGGCTCTGTCGTCGTACCGGATTTTGAAATAACATTCACTGACACGTCTTTTCCTTCAATTAAAGATAATAAATCCTTCACATATGTTGAACTAATGTTTTGTCCAACAAAGAAAACTTGCGGCGTTTTGCGCTCTTCTTTTGAAAGATTGTTGTAAAAAGAATGATTCAACGCTTCAATCGCTGCACGTGCTCCTAAGTAAGATCCCCCGATCCCAATAACAAGTAATACATCAGAGTCACTTTTGATTTTTTCTGCAGCTTGCTTAATGCGCGCAAACTCTTCACGATCATATTCTTTCGGAAGGTCAATCCAGCCTAAAAAATCGCTTCCTGCACCTGTCTTGTTATGTAGTGCCTCATGAGCTGCTGTTACAGCACCTTGCATATAGTCTACTTCATGTTGACTAAAAAAACTTAACGCTTTCGAATAATCAAAACGTATTCTCTCCATCTTGTAGCCTCCATCTAATTATGTAATGTCTCTTTCACTTTATCGAAAGCTCCTCTAAGAATCAAGTTCTCAGCTTAAGAAATGGTGTCTATTTTTATAACCTTTCCCTTTTACGAATCGAAGAAGGGAAAGGTTCTCAACTTTTACAAGGCCGCTGTTAGAATTTTTGTAACATCATCTTTTTCTAACGACTTAAAGTTTCCAAACTTACCTCTATCGGATGCAAGTGTTGCCATTTTGTCAACTTGGCTATTATCAATGTTGTAATCAGCTAGACGATTTGGCGCACCGAGAGAAGACCAAAAATTGGATAATGCCTCGATTCCTTCTAATGCAACTTCTTGGTCCGTTTTCCCTGAAGGATCCACTCCTAATACACGTGTAGCCAGTTGTACATGACGGCTTATCCGCTCATCAAGTGTATAACGTAACCAGTGAGGGAATAAAATCGCTAGTCCCCCCGCATGTGGGATATCGTACACAGCGGAAACAGCATGTTCCATGTTATGAGTAGCCCAATCACCTCGTAGACCCATTTGTGTAATGCCATTTAGTGCCATCGTTCCACAATATAAAATTGTCTCACGGTGTTCTTCATCATCTAAGTTCTCAAGTAGCTTTGGAGCTGTCTCCATTACCGTCAAGAGAATTGATTCCATGATGCGGTCTTGAAGCGGCGTATTGTCTGCTTTGTGAAAATAAGCTTCAATGACGTGACTCATCATATCGACCATTCCATAGACTGTTTGATCTTCTGGAACAGATAGCGTATTTTTCGGATCTAAGATCGAGAATTTCGGGAATGAAAAAGGACTTCCCCATCCTAATTTTTCATTTGTTTCCCAGTTCGTAATAACCGAGCCTGCATTCATTTCAGAACCAGTAGCTGCAAGTGTCAGGACTGTGCCTAATGGCAATGCATCAGTCGGCTGTGCCTTCTTTTTAATAATGTCCCAAATATCAGCTTCGGACTTTGCGCCTACTGCGATCGCTTTTGACGCATCAATGACACTTCCTCCTCCTACTGCTAGGACAAGGTCTATGTTATGTTCACGACATAGCTCAATCCCTTTTCTAACTGTCGTTAAACGTGGATTGGGCTCTACACCTGCTAATTCAAAAAGCTCCAGGTTTGCTTCTTTTATTTGTTGAACGACTTCCTCATACAGACCGTTCTTCTTAATGCTTCCGCCACCATAAACGAGGAGCACCTTATTTCCATACGCTTTGACTTCATTGCTTAGTGCTGCATTTTGTCCTTTTCCAAAAATAAGTTTTGTTGGGTTGTGAAATACAAATGGATCCATGTTATCTCCTCCTCTTTTCATCTTTCATTATTACCAAATCAACTTGAATTGTAAACGATTGGCACTTACAAACATGAATAAATCTCTAATTTATAAACATCATAAAGGGTGAGACACAACAGATGGCGTTGTGTAAGACAGTTTTCCTTCTTTACGGAAAGGAAGAAGTGTCTATACTTTCTGGAGGTGAATAATGTGAGCGGTATTCAACGTACAGCATTAGTGTTAGCGATTATTGGTGCAATTAACTGGGGATTAATCGGGTTCTTCCGTTTTGACCTTGTTGCAGCCATTTTCGGTGGACAAGCAGCAGCATTCTCACGTGTTATCTATGCCCTAGTTGGTTTAGCAGGTCTATATTGTATTTCAATTCTTTTCAAACCAGATGAAGAACTTGAACGTGCTCCTGAAACACAGCGTTAATAGATAAGGATCTGACCTCTCTTGAGAGTCAGATCCTTTTCAGTTACATTAAAAAAGGTTGGTTTTTACTTTTTTTAATGTAACTGAAACCGTGTACGGAGCCGCCCTTGTCTTTTTAGCCTTTTAAGTGCCCTTCTTAAAAGGCGTACGGCGCGCGGAGCCACGGCCACTCTTTAATCGACCTCTTTTCTAAGGAAAAAAGGTTGCTCTTTACCTTTTTTATATAACTGAAACCCTGTGCGGAGCCGCCGTTGTCTTTTTAGCCTTTTAAGCGTCCTTCTTAAAAGGCGTACGGCGCGCGGAGCCAGGGGATTTAATTGTTTTTAAAAGAGTTGTTGATGTGAAGAAACATTATTCTCATAGTGAAATGGAGCGGAAGCCACTCGACTCCTGCGGGAAATAGAGGTAGGGGTGAGAACCCCACAGGCGTAGCCGAGGAGGCTCACCACCTCCCCGCGGAAAGCCAGTGACTGCAGCGTAATGGAACGGACATGGTAAAAGCACGTTACCCATAATATAAAGATTCCTCTTCAATTTAAAAAAGAAAAAAAGCACTCAAATGAGTGCTTTTTCTATATTACTTCTTCGCGCGCTTGTTTAAGTCCGCTTGGATTTCGTTTGATTGCTTTAACCATTCTTTAAGCTTATCTTCTAGAGTGTTAAAGCCTTGTTGTTGCTGTTGCTTTTGTACTTGTGGCTTACGACCGCCGCCACCAGCATTTCCTTGTGGACGAGGCTTAGCCGGACGAGCTGGACGCTCAGGAGCTTCTTGTGTTGCACGGATTGAAAGTGAGATTTTTCCAGACTCCTCTTCTACATTCATAATTTTCACTTTCACTTCGTCTCCTACTTTAAGAACATCATTGATATCCTTAACGAATCCGTGTGCTACTTCTGAAATATGAACAAGTCCTTGCTTTTTCTCATCAAGAGCTACGAAAGCACCAAACGGCTTAATGCCTGTAACTTTTCCTTCTACGATATTGCCTACTTCATAATTTGACATATACATACATCTCCTAGATAATTTTTAACCTTTTAATGATAACATACCTAAAGACATTACGCAAAAAAACTCTTTTATCCCTTTTTTTATCGTGTTAAAAGAAAAAGGGTTGTCTCAAATCTTTGATGTTTTTCCGAGTTGGAACATTGAGTGAACACTACACCTCAAGATCATTACCCGATATTAAAGACATTGAAACAACCCTTCCCCTTATTTCGTCTGTAATTGTCCTTTTGCAAGAAAACTCTCTTCTAACTCGATCCTTAACTCTCTTTTGTACTTCTCTAATTTATACTCTTCTTTCCGATCGATGAACGTAATGACTTTCCCTTTTTTTCCCATGCGACCAGTACGTCCTGCTCTATGCAAATAACTATCCGGGCTAGCAGGAGGATCTAATTGAATAATATGTGTCACATCTTCCACATCAAGCCCTCTAGCTGCTACATCCGTTGCGACAAGAATATGCGTATCTCCCTTTCGAAATGATTGAAGCGCATGTTCACGTGCTTGCTTGCCTTGATCTGAAGATAAGGCTAGTGTCTGAATTCCTTTATAAGAGAATTTCTCTGCTGTTTCAGCCACTTTATCTAATTGGTTTACAAAAACAATTCCTTTTTCAATTTTCTCAGCATGAATTAGTTTTCTAGCTGTATCGATTTTATCTCTCGTATCAACACGTATAAATAAGTGGTTCACTTGTTCCGTATGCAATAGACCTCCTTCTGCTTCTATTTGAACGACAAAAGGAGCAGCATCCGCTACTTGTTCAGAAAAATCCTTTGGAATCGTAGCTGAAACGAATAAAAATTGCGTATCTCTTCCTGCTCGTTTCGCAATTTGCATCGTCGCTTCCCACGAAGGTTTTTCCGCCATCATACGGTCCGCCTCATCAACTGCAACAACTTTTACCTCATGTAATTTCAATTTTTTCATTTCAATTAACTCAAGCAACCTACCAGGTGTTCCGATTGCAAGCTGTGGCTTTTTCTTTTTAAGCTTTTCTACTTGACGATGTATATTGGCTCCACCAATAAATGACCCAATTTCAATTGGTTCTGCTTTCGTTAAACTTTGCGCGACTTCATAAACTTGCATGGCAAGTTCTTGGGTTGGGGCTAGTACAACAACTTGCAGACCTTTTGTCTGTAGATCAATTTTAGCAAGAGCAGGTAAAAGAAACGCAAGTGTTTTTCCTGTTCCTGTTTGTGAACGAGCAATTAAACTTTGTCCCTCGAGTGCCTCAGGAATCATTTTATTTTGAATATCCGTTGGTTCTGTTACACCTTGATTCTTTAAAGCTTCCGCTAAAAACTGTGGCAACGTTTGAAAAGAAAATGTATCATGACTCATTTTTTAAATCCCTCTTTCTTAAATGCTTAACATCGTTCCGAAGTGATAAGTGCATCTTACCTTTTTTCCTTTATAAAAACAAACGCAATTTATTTTTCACGAATATGTATAAAAACATTTCTAGTGGCCATAATGGCTATTACAATCGTATTCCCCCTACGAATTAAGGCAAGAGCATCAGCTCTTGCCTGTTTTTTTGATTGTTCGAGATGCGCTTAATCCCCTGAAAAGTATTATTTTGGGGCTTAACGTAACCTCTTCAATAATTGATCCAGTCTTTCTACTGACTGTTCAAGGTTATCCATGGAAGTCGCATAAGAACAGCGAATATGCCCCTCTCCCCCTGCACCAAAAACATGACCTGGAACAACAGCTACTCGTTCTTCTAACAACAATTTTTCAGCAAACTCCTCTGATGTAAGACCGGTTTCTCGTATAGAAGGAAAGGCATAAAAAGCACCACCAGGCAAATGGCAAGTCAACCCTATTTCATTAAAAGATTTCACAATGTAATTACGTCTTTGTTTATATGATTGCTTCATTCTCTCAATATCATCCATGCCATTTTTTAAGGCTTCTAACGCCCCGTGCTGCGCCATGGAAGGTGCGCACATTAAACTGTATTGATGAAGCTTTAACATTGCTGCTAATAAGTCAGGTGGCGCAAGAACAAACCCAAGCTCCAGCCAGTCATCGCAAAGGCTTTTGAGAAACCTGAAATCAAAATGGTTCGGTCTTTCATTCCTGGCAAGGAAGCAAAGCTAACAGGATCTTCATCATACGTTAACTCTGCGTAGATTTCATCTGAAAAGACCAGTAAATCATGTCGCTTTACAAGCTCAGCAATTTCACGTAATTCTGCTTTGTTCATTGTTGCCCCAGTAGGGTTGCTCGGAAAACATAACATTAGAGCTTTTGTTCGATGGGTAATCGCATCTTCAATCTGCTTAGCCGACACTTTAAATTCGTCTTGATTATACGTTCCAACTGAAACAGGGACTCCTCCTGCCATTTGAACAAGAGGTACGTACGAAACGAAACTTGGTTCAACAATGATGACTTCATCACCTGGATCTAGAATCGCCCTCATCCCAATATCAATCGCTTCACTAGCGCCAACTGTTACCAATACTTCTTCTTCTGGATCATATTGAACGGAAAAACGTTTGCTCATATAAGCAGATATTTCTCTACGCAATTCAATCAATCCAGCATTTGCTGTATAAGCCGTAAAACCACGTTCTAATGATGAAATACTTGCCTCACGAACATTCCAAGGGGTAATAAAATCAGGTTCTCCAACCCCTAACGAAATGATATTATCCATCTTGGATGCCAAATCAAAAAAACGACGAATGCCAGAAGGTTTAATGGTTTGCACACGTTGTGATAATCGTGAATTCGTTTGAATGTTAGACATTATGGTGTCACCACAATTCGTTGGTCTTCTTCGCCCTGATCAAAGACAACCCCATCGTGTTTGTATTTTTTTAATTGAAAATGAGTAGTCGTTGAAATAACAGTGTCAATCGTCGAAAGTTTTTCTGAAACAAAGCGAGCAATTTCAGACATCGTTTTTCCTTCAATGACTACGGAGAGGTCATATGCACCTGACATTAAATACAAAGCTTTCACTTCTGGAAAACGATAAATTCGTTCAGCTACTTCATCAAAACCTACTCCACGTTGCGGGGTAACTTTTACATCAATAACAGCTGTTACACCTTCTTGTCGTTCCACTTTGCTCCAATCAATCACAGCTGAATAACTTAAGATAACCTTTTCCTGTTCAAGCTTTTTTAAAATTGCTTTCACTTCATCTTCAGATAAATCAACCATTTTAGCGAGGGTCTCGACCGTCACACGTCCATTTCCTTCGATGATCTGCAACACTTCCAAAGTTTTCTCATTCATACTCTCTCTCTCCTCTACAAATAAACGTATGGTATCGATTCATTTGGTTTATCATAACATACCGAGCAACCGTATCGAATTACCTTTTTCATATTATTCAAACATTTAAAACCTTTCATGTGGGAGGGTTCAAACCGATGCCATCATCTGAACCACAGTATGCGCTACTAATTATTGATATGATTAATGACCTTGAATTTTCAAGCGGGTACCAATTGTTTCCTTTTGCATTAGAAAGTGCCCAAAACATTGCCCATTTAAAACACACCCTAAAGAAAAACGGGGTTCCGGTCATTTATGTAAATGACAACTATGGGAAATGGCAATCTGACTTCCGACATCTTGTCTCACACTGTCTACAGGAAGGTGTTCGTGGTAAGCCGATCGCAGAAGTAATGAAACCTGAAGAAGATGATTATTTCATTTTGAAACCTAAATATTCCGGTTTTTTTGCTACCCCACTAGATTTATTGCTTCAGCATTTAGGTGTCAATTCTTTAATTATCACAGGGGTTGCGGGGAATATGTGTGTTCAATTTACAGCAAATGACGCGTACATGCGTGATTATAACTTATTTGTTCCTAAAGATTGTGTCGCATCAAACACCGAAGAGAAAAACAATTATGCGCTTGCCTTTATGGAAGAAGTATTAAAGGCTAATGTTACACCGTCAACGTTATTTTTAGAAAACATAGCAAAGGTCTAACGAAAAAATGTTAGACCCAGCATCTTTTAATTTGGATTCTCAACCTCTATGTTGTTCGCTTCAGCAAACTGTATCATTTGTTGATCAATCCCCTCTGGTGAAAAGCGCTGAAGTTTTATTCTTAACTTCTTCTTTAGATGGAGAAGAATGATTGTTTTCTTTCCTAAATAAATGATGGTTATTTTCTCAATATCATTTGCATGAATAGTCCGTTTCAACAAAGAAAACCCAAACACTTGAATGGTGTGGATGAATTGCTCTTCTTTCACTTCTAATCGATAACGTAACGTCAATGCTGCAAAAAAGATAAAAGAAAGCCCATAGGCAATATAGGTCCACACTACTGATTCCAATGCGTAAGCATACGTAATGGTTAATACAAATAAAAGAATCCATAGAAACTTGGGCTCATCTGCTTTATAAGTCAAAATTCGCACACCCTTTCTTGTTCTAATCACCAAATAACTTGCCCTTTTCATTATACACAAGTTTGGAGAACCTTAAAGAGGGGAACTAGTAGTAATAAAACGAAGAAAAAGGAGATACTGATGCAAAAAAACTCTTTTTTTAAGCTGTTCTACCATAAGCTAAAAACTGACCCTATCCCAGACTGGGCAGCTACGCTTGCCTATTATTTCATGCTCTCCATTTTTCCATTGCTTATTTTCTTACTTGCTCTTATACCTTATTTTCATTTTGATCTTGATACCATTTATTCCTTTATCAATGATTATGTACCAGAAGACTTAGCCGATCTTTTTTCAACAACCATTTTGGAGGTCATTAGCGAACCTCAAGGTGGACTTGTTTCGTTCGGGATACTTGCAACGATCTGGTCTGCATCCAATGGGATCAACGCATTAGTTCGAGCCGTTAACCGTTCCTACAATATCGAAGAAACGAGAAACTTCATAAAGCTACGTTTCCTATCAATCCTTTTAACAATCGGGATGATCGTAACGATTTTGATTACGTTGTTACTTCCCGTTTTCGGTAATGTAATTATTCATGCTTTAGAAACGTATTTCTTCCTTCCTCACGAAACGGCTCAAATCCTAAATTCATTGCGTTGGATTATTGGGATTGGACTAATGACTTTTGTTTTAATGATATTATACTCCCTTGCCCCTAACGTAAGGTTATCATTTAAACAAGTCATTATCGGTGCCGTGACCGCAACGGTAGGATGGCAGGTCATCTCGGCGTTGTTTGCGACATATGTGAGCAACTTTGGTAACTTTACTGCAACATACGGAAGTCTTGGGGGGGTTATTATTCTCATGCTCTGGTTTTTTCTAACTGGAGTAATGCTCGTCATTGGAGGCGAAATTAATGCAACTCTTTATATGTTGCAAAATCAGAAGCGTGTTGAAAAATAAGGAAACACGTCGATTGTTTTATTTCTAAAAAAAATTTACCAGCTACATGTATAATCCAGTTAATTTGGGGCAGGATGGTATCAGAATGCAAGGCGAATTTTAATGAATGAGGAGATGACAGGGAATGAACAAAACGGAACTTGTACAAGCTGTTGCGGAACGTACACAACTTTCAAAAAAAGATGCCGGTAGCGCTGTCAATGCTGTATTTGAATTAATCGAGGAGTCTTTATCAAAAGGGGAAACAGTCCAACTCATTGGTTTTGGAAACTTTGAGGTTCGCGAACGAGCTGCCAGAAAAGGACGAAACCCACAAACAGGTGAAGAAATTGATATCGCTGCAACAAAAACACCAGCATTTAAAGCAGGAAAGCAATTAAAAGAGTCTGTAAAATAAAATGGGAAGCCTGTTCTTCCAATAAAAAAGTCTAATCCTAACGCATGATGATCATGGAGGATTAGACTTTTTTTATCATTAGGATTCTTGGTACGGATTTACGTCATCTGGTTTGTTATACGTAACATATGTTTTAGCTAGCATGTCGTGAATGCTTCGCTTATCCTTTCGAAACGCAACCATGAACACACTGACGATAAAGGCAATCATTAACGTCAACGCATAAACAAATCCGGCCACAACGACTCGCAAAAGCATTGTTCCGAAACCAACATCACTTCCATCTAGTTTTACGATCCGAATTCCGAGTAGCCTTTTCCCTACTGTATACCCATACCATAATACCGGAAGAAGAATGGAATAAAGTAAATTACCAGCTCCATCAAGAATCTCTCTTGTATCTGATCCAATCCCTACAATCGCAGCAATAATAAAAATGGTACCTGATACGACAATCGCATCAAGAATAGTTGCTCCTAAACGTACCCAAAACCCCGCAGGACGTTCTACCATAAAATAATACCCCCTTCTTTCATACTACTAATTATAGACTGATCGTAACAAAAATGCACATGTGACCTTCTTTTGTTAACCGTTTATGCAAAAGTTGTTGACAATAACTTTTTTCCTTATTATTCTATTGTTAACTACTTTTAAATAGGAGTGAACATATGTCTACAGTTAAACGAAGAATTCAAACCGTCGATCTTGTTCTTGTTGCAATGTTTGCAGCCTTAATGGCAATTGGAGCAAATTTAACATCCTTTTTAGTCATTGGATCCGTTCCCATTACGATGCAGACGTTATTTGCTATACTAGCAGGCGCTTTGCTTGGTAGCAAAATGGGGTCTCTTGCTATGATTATCTACTTACTTATTGGACTTGTCGGTTTCCCTGTTTTTGCTCAATTTTCAGGAGGACTACGCACATTAGTAAGTCCGACATTTGGATTTTTACTTTCTTTTATTATGGTTGCTTTTGTGACAGGCCTTATTATCGAAAAAAGCAAAAGAAAAACACTCGCTACCTTTCTCGTAGCTTGTTTTGTCGGTCTTATTATTAACTATGTAGTGGGAACTCATTATATGTATTATGCTTTTCAATTTCTTACTGGATTAGAAGCTGTTAGTTATCAAGTCGTGTGGGCTTGGATGGCAGCTCCGGCTGTAAAAGACATCATTTTAACCTTTTTTGCCGCCGTTCTTTCATCAAGGATTTATTTTGCCGTGAACCAAAGAAGAGGGAAATCATTTTCGAACCAAGTTGCTTAAATAGAAAGACACTAGGGATTTACAGATCACCTAGTGTCTTTTTATGATTTTACCTCGAATCGACTAATTAAATACTCCTCATTATCCTTAACAAGTGCTACATGTACACTTACATAATCAACTGCCGGATATCCAAGGTCCCCAAATTGACTTTTTCCATAAGAACTTTCCTCTGAATAAAATTGAACAGGAACTTGATCGGCTTTCATTTCAACAGTGCCATCAGACTCATAGATATGCAAGTCATCAACCATAACCATACGTAATCCTGGATTAAACACGGTTTGTTTTGTTACTTCATAATAAGAAAGATCATCATCTTTTAAGAGTGACTGAAAGTGATCGCGATAAACATAACGTCCATCCTGTTGAACGTAAATATCTTCTAACAACTGCTCGATTCCATCCTCTGTCATAAAGCTCCCTAAAAATTCCCTCAATTCATCCTCTGAATGATACCTCTCGTTAAAGTAACTTTCCTCTTCATACGTGTGATAAGCGAATAGCTCATGAATATGTAATAAAAATTCATTATAAACGGAAAAAACTTCTTCTTCATCTACAGTCTGTTGATGGCAAGCACCCAACAACAAAACGAATGATAATAAAACGACTACCTTCTTAATCAAAACTAACCCCGCCTTTTTTTCTCTCTCTATATTTAGACGAGTTTTTATTTGAAAAAGTTTCATTTTTTTGAAAATACCTTTCTGTTTTTTCATCATGAGGGCTGAAATGATCTTAGCTGATTTCGGCTCTACACTCTTTTGTTCTCAGAAGGCTTCCTTTGTCTTCTTGCGTTCCCTTTTTTATATCGTTTGCTCTTGGAAGGGCATTATTCCTCCTCTTGCGTTCCCTTTTTTCTCGTGTTTGCTCTCAAAAGGGCACCATTCCCCCTCTTGCGTTCCCTTTTTTCTTGTGTTTGCTCTCAAAGGGCACCATTCCTCTTCTTGCGTTCCCTTTTTTCTCTCTTCTGCTCTCAATAGGGCACCATAACTTTTTTCATACCCTTTTCACTCCAAAAACCAAACAAGAGGCAAGTGTAAAATCAATTGATTTACACTTGCCTCTTGTTA
>NZ_BAUT01000100.1 GCF_000513095.1 Halalkalibacter wakoensis JCM 9140 | reverse complement strand
CGCTGATGCCGACGCCAGTGCTGACGCAAAGCGCGGACGCCGATGCCGATGCTAGTGCCGACGCCAGTGCGGATGCCGATTCCGATTCTGATGCCGACGCCGATGCCGATTCCGCTGCAGCTGCGGGCTCTGCTACAAACATCGTGATTCAAAATGTGACGTCTGGTGATAATACGGCGAATAATCGAGTTAATATTAGACGAAAAAGTGAATAAGTAAGAAAAAATGAATAAGTGCCTGTCACTACCCCCATTATGTCTAGGATCTCTACATGATTCGGATGGTGACAGGCACTTAAGCTATAGACTATCATTCTCTCTGCAGTTTCCTTTTCTCACTTCTTCTTTTCAGTGTGCTAAAACGATCTTATGCCCACCACATCTCTCCTGCCGGCTCTCTAATCAACACATCATTTAAATTCTTAACTGCTCTGGAGAACCCTTCGTCAATCGACATAATCGCATCTTCATGTTCAATGCTAACAACATAATCATAGTTATACATACGAAGAGCACTAATCATATCAGACCATTCTTGCAGGCTGTGACCACACCCTACACTGCGGAATGTCCATGCACGTGTTTGAACATTTCCATATGGCTGCATATCAACCAACCCATACATATTCACATTATCTTGATCTATATAAGTATCTTTAGCATGGAAATGATGAATGGCTCCAGCTTTTCCTAAAATTTTAATTGCTGCGACAGGATCAATACCTTGCCACCACATATGACTCGGATCAAGGTTTGCACCAATTGCATCGGATGTTGCTTCGCGTAGCTTCAACATCGTGTATGGCGTGTGAACAAGGAAACCTCCATGAAGCTCCAAACCAATCTTCACATTATGGTCCTCAGCTAGTTTACCGATTTCTTTCCAATAAGGAATTAATTTATTCTCCCATTGCCATGTTAGAATATCAGCATACTCAGTAGGCCAAGGGACAACAGGCCAGTTCGGCTGTTTGGCATCTTCACTATCTCCTGCTGTTCCAGAGAAGGTATTAACGACCGGAACTTGAAGAAGAGAGGCAAGTTTAATGGTTTTACGTAAAACCGAATCACATTCTTTGGCAAAAGCTTGATCTGGTGAGATCGGGTTGCATGGCAGCTCGGAAAAAGTGCCTGGCACGACCCGTATTAAGGTGCCTGTCCGCTGTATCATATCGATAAGGTCGACATGATATGGGGGCAGAGACTGAATCAACCTAGCCTTTCATTTAATATCTATTCACAATACGAACAGTTTGATGGCCAGAAAATAGCTGAGCTTCACGTTCGATATTCGCTTCTGTTTCTTCTTCAGTTCCTTCCGCTACTCTAATTTCAATGACACTTCCACTCACACGAGCTTCTTTTACTCCATCTAACTTTTCGATTTGCTTTATTGTATGTTGGACAGTGACTTGGTTTTCCTGAATTTGGTTGGGACCTGCTATTGGATCATGGTCAGATAATAAATCTCGATCCCCTGCTCGGTACATCCCCCCATTATCCTGAGCCACCCTCATTCGTCCTTGGTCGTTTCTATCCGCATCAAGAAAGCCTCTCCCTTGACCTAAGTCAGTCCCCCAATTTTGTGGAAGCTCATTACCTAGTCCTGCCCTCTCCAAAGTTGAGTCTTGCTTATTATTACGTTCATTCAACATATCTGTATCATTCTGATTTATCCCTAAAATCCCTTGACGCTGGCCATCTGCTCCAACACCAGCTTGATTATCTGCCCCACATCCTGAAAGTCCAGTTACTATTAAGCTAACCATTGCAATAGTTAGAGTTATCTTTTTCATGTTAGAATCCTCCCTTTTTTAATTAAAATGCCTCTAGGAGGGATTTTTACTCTCTTAGTTCTTTATTTTCTTAAACGTGCCTAGCACACAGTTCTGCAAGCTGCGCAGAGCACCCGTTCGAATTGAATTATTTTTCCACGATCAAGAGGCATACATATTGTTCCAATTTAAGCGCATCCTAACTGTTGTTATAAAATGCTGGATAAAACCTGATCATTAAAGGAGTAAAAATCAGATGACAAAGATGAAAGCAGTGGGATTGTATCGGTATCTCCCTATCTCCGACCCAGAAAGCTTATTAGATGTTGAAATACCAAAGCCAACACCACAAGGCCATGACCTTTTAGTCCGAGTTCTGTCGATTTCAGTGAATCCGGTTGATACAAAAGTAAGGCGTCCAAAGGATCGTGTTGAAACGGAACCGAAAATACTTGGGTGGGATGTTGCGGGTATTGTTGAAGAGACTGGACCCGACACTACGTTGTTTAAAAAAGGGGATCCCGTTTTTTATGCAGGTAGCGTTACTCGACCAGGAGCCAACAGTGAGTATCATCTTGTCGATGAAAAAATAGTAGGACGTAAGCCTAAAACTTTATCCTATCCAGAAGCAGCTGCGTTACCCCTTACTTCCCTAACTGCTTGGGAAGCCTTATTTGATCGATTAGGTATACCAGAGACCGGAAACGAGAACACGAATCTATTAATTATTGGAGCTGCTGGAGGAGTTGGTTCAATAGCCATTCAATTGGCAAAAAGGGCTAATCTAACGGTCATAGGGACAGCTTCTCGACCAGAGTCAACCAACTGGATAAAAGAACGAGGTGCCGATTATGTCATTAACCACTACGAGGAATTTGTACCGCAACTGAAACAAATAGGATTGGAACATGTCGACTATATTTTATGTCTGAACCGTACCGACATGCACTGGGATAATATGGCGAAAGTGATTAAACCTCAAGGGAAAATTTGCTCCATTTATGAGACCGATGAGAAATTAAACTTATATCCCTTATTTAATAAAAGCGTTACATTTGTCTGGGAACTGATGTTTACACGTGCCATGTTTGGTACTCCCGATATGATGAAACAACATGAAATTTTAAATAAGATTTCAGATCTGATTGACTCTAATGTCCTTAAAACGACCGTGAATGAAGTTCTTTCTCCCATAAATGCGGAAAATGCACGAAAAGCACATGCTATGTTAGAGGAAGGGAAAACGATAGGAAAAATCGTTCTTGAAGGGTTTTAAAATTATGTGAACCTAATAGTATTTCTTAGCGTCGTTCTATCCAGTAAATGACTTTGTATTCTTAGTAGTTCATGTTCAATATATGCTCCCTTTAGATTTTGAAAGAATTAAAAGAATGGAACTGGCTTATCCAGCTCCATTCCATATCTTGTTAATTTACATTTTAATTGAATCCATCATAATTACTCGGTCTACAATACTATGTAGCCTGTTTTCATCCCATGACTTCCAGAATTGATCTTTCTCTTCTAAAAAAGCATGAGTTTCCCCCATGCTTTTCTCCTACCTAAAAATCAACAACAATTAAATCCGCTAAGCCAATTTCATTTTT
Source organism: Halalkalibacter wakoensis JCM 9140 (assembly GCF_000513095.1). GTDB lineage: Bacteria > Bacillota > Bacilli > Bacillales > Bacillaceae_D > Halalkalibacter > Halalkalibacter wakoensis. Next base: position 8,169 of record NZ_BAUT01000100.1, on the reverse strand, counting down.
CAAATACTCGACAACTTCTAAATGCTTCGGGTGGGGGCCAAAGTTTTCAAGTGCTTGTTTGTTCTCAAACTTCACGGTCATCCCCACGTCATATCCTTGATTTCGATTAGAAAAGTTTCGTCCTTGTTGAATATCGATAATACCAGGGATTTCATCCTTTAATTTCAGTGTTTTCTCAATAAGCTTATCTACCTGTGTATCTGTTACTTCTCTTGAGAATTTAATCAATACAATATGGGTAACCATACTAATTTTTGCCCCTTTCTTTTTTGAAAAAAATAAAGCCCTGCTAGTGTCCAACTAGCAGGATATCACCAGATGTCTCCCTCTTTTATGCTGCTTTATTTTCAGAATCACGATTTTTACTGAACTGCTTTTCAAGGATAAAGTAGAGTACCACTCCGACAATGAGAGCATGTGTCGCCCCGTAAGTAGCCAACACAATCGCTGTGACCATCGCCACTCCTCGACTCACGTCTGTTTTCACATAGCTTAATCCTAAAGTGATACATAGATAGCCTGTTAAGATAAGTGTAATCGATAGGGCGATTGGTAAAAATGGTTGAAACAACGTGACTAACGGGAGAATGAAGCACCCTGCCGTCAATGAAATAACGAGTGTATTCGCGCCTGAATATACCGATTCCATCGCCTTTCTTCCATATGTATATCGTTCGACAACAGAAGCCGTCCCAGCGGTAAAGATCGGACCCGCTAAACCAGCGTGTGGGGCAAATAAGCCATGAACAAAGTTTCTTAAAAAAGCAACAAGGTGCAGCTTTGTTACATCATAATCAATTACTTCATCTTTTCTCACCTTTTCTGCTCGCTGAACAAGAGATGTTCCTACGATGATATCCCCGTAAGCGATAATGTATCCCATGATGGCGATTGGAATGGCAAGCATAAAGACTTCCATACTAGGAAACCCAACGACAAAAGGCGTATACATCCACATCTCAGCAAAGTTAGGAACCGTAATGCCCCATTCCACATTTGGTGATGGATATTCCTTTACGACCCAGCCAATAAAAATCGCCATTAAAATCGCTGGCATAATTCCAAAATTCGCAACGACTCTGGCTATCTTGCTTTTTTTGTATAACGATTTATAAAAGCCAGAGAACATCATAAACAAACAAAAGAGTCCACCAATAATTAATGAGATCGGGGTTTCAGCAAGACGTCCCCCTGGTTGGAATTCCCCAATTAAAGCCGCTAATCCAGCTCCAATTAATATACCTGCTTTTAAGGAGGACGGTAATGTATGGACGATGATTTTTCCAAGGCCCGTAATCCCTAAAATTAAAAAGATAGCTGCCACTAAAAGATGAACAGCGACTAACGCTTGAATCGCCTCAGGTCCAGGTTCAAAGTTTCCTAGAAAGATCACGAGTAACGGAATCAATGGTGTAATCAATCCTGGAACAAAGGGGGTTCCTAATGCCGTTTGAACAAGCATTAGGAGGTGAAAGACGATCACGACGGCAAGCGCCGCATCATACGACATTCCTACGTGACTTTCTAGTATAGGAATGATACTTAATCCTATCGAAAATAGAACAAACCCTTGGATGATCTCCGGCATTTCCAATCTGTAATGAATGAATGGAAGTCTAAATTTAAAAGGACCGATTGGCCAGTAAGGAAGTTCTTCTCCGTTTTTTCGTTTATTTAATGCCATTGGTCGACTCCTTATTCCATTAGACTGTCATTTTATTTAATCGTTCTTTATCAAACCCAGCAATTTTCTTATATTTGTTTGAAATGCTTTCAAGTTCCTCTTGAGAAATCACATCGTGTAAATGCTCAAACCCATTTGGTGCACGTTCTTCGACAATTTGCATAACAACCTCAGGACCATTTTGGCGGTTACTTCTCACAATTGATGCTGTCGGTTCTAAACGAGCTTGCTCATAAGCACGAAGAGCACTTGCGACATCATCCTCTTCTGCTAATGCAATCCCTAAAGCATCAGCATCAAGAATCGCTTGTGACGCTCCGTTTGACCCAATTGGATACATTGGATGCGCTGCATCACCTAATAAGGTGACTCTTCCAAAGCTCCACTGTGGCAATGGATCGCGGTCAACCATTGGAAATTCATACACATCCTCTGTCTCTTCAATTAATTTCGGGATGTCTAGAAAATCAAACTCCCAATTAGCAAAATCAGGGGCAAACTTTTGTTTGTCAATTTTCTTATTCCAATCCGTACGAGGAGGAGCCTCATCGTTGATCGTTAACTCAGCAATCCAATTAACTAGTGATTTCCCTTCTGCTAGTGCATCTGGACAGATCGGATAGGCAACAAATTTTTGGTCCTGATAGCCTGACATGATCATCGTTTTACCTGTCAGAAACTGAGAAGACTCGGTTAGACCTCTCCATAAAATTCGCCCACTGAATATTGGATCTCCTTCATTCGGATAAAAGGCTTTCCTTACAACCGAATGAATACCATCCGCTGCAATGAGCATATCAGCTTGATAGGTTCCTAGTTTTTGTCCCGTTTTTCGATCCTCAAATTGAACTTCAACCCGGTCATCATAACGTTCAAAAGAGCTTAGGTGATGCCCAGTGATCACAGCCTCTTCTCCTAATTCCCTCTTCACCGCATTATATAAAATCATTTGCAATCTTCCTCGGTGGATTGAGTATTGCGGCCACTTATACCCTGAAGCAAGCCCACGAGGCTCTTGCCATATTTCCTGACCATATTTAGAAAAATATCTCAATTCGGCTGTTTTTACTCCTGCCTTCTCTAATTCATCCGCCAATCCAAGCTCGGTTAACACACGTACTGCATGCGGGAGAAGATTGATCCCTACTCCTAATTCTCGAATTTCTTGAACACTTTCAAACACTCGCACTGACGCACCACCGCGGTAAAGTTTTAGGGCAGTAACAAGCCCTCCGATTCCTCCACCGGCGATAATGACAGATTTCTTAGTTGTAGTCACAAAAATTCCCTCACTTTACAATTTTTCATAATTATCTCATAAGTCAGCATTGTCTGTATACACCCATTTTTTTATAAGCTTATCTTCTAACTGCAAGCTGATGTCGCTTCATGAGCTCCGTCAATCCGATCATAGACATGAAAAAGTCCTCACACTACTCGGGGAGGACTTTTTCGTTATTTATTTTTGGCAATCTCTTTTCTATTAGGTGCAATCGGTGGTTGCTCTAACCATTTATTCTTAGTCATAAGATTGAACCATTCTTTCGTAACCATTAAATTTTTAAGGATGATCTTTTCATATGCCACCACAAGATCTATACGCATAGCTGCTGAAAGTCCTGTCCCATGATAAGCTTGGGAAGACTGCAACAAAAATCCGATATGATACAGCATTAGCTTATCAGAAAAAGGAGATTCCTCAGATGTCGTCACTTCGGACTCCCAAGATGTTGGAATAGGTAGCTGATCTTGATGAAGGATTTTTGTTAGTGATTGAATTTGCTTGTCAGACGTATGTTGTGCTGACTTTAAGAAGTCCCTCACTTCTTCTGAATTCGTAACCTGACTAAATCCCATTGATAGTGACTTTTCTAAAATTTTCTTTTTAATGTTTAGCGATAGTCCAATGATTTCCGTTGCCGCTAACGGACGTTGATCACCAAAAAAGCCATCTAAAAACTGTTGACCAGAAACAAATTCAGGGCTTTCGTCAGGGTAAAAGTACGGATCTCTTTGAAAATGCCCTTTTTCTAAAAGAAGCTCAGTCGTTTGATGATACATTTTCTTTCCTTCATTATCACATGCATCATAAAATTCTCGTAAATCTTTTCTCACAGAAGAGGTAAGTGACGTCATATGACCTAGTAAGCCATGCAACGTCATGATATGTAAGTAATGTAAACAAAAAACATCAGAAAATAGTCGTTTTGCTCCCTGCTTTAAATCAGAATCATTAAATCCAACCGGAATAGGAAATCCATCTTTTTCAAAAAAGGTTGTAATCGTATTTTTTTGTTTTTCAGATACCTGAATCGCTTCTTGAAAAAGGGCTTTGATTTGCTCATCTTCTATAATAGTGAACATATATTTGTTAATTGTATCAACAGCGGTGCCATTTATGTATTGCGTCCATAGAGTTCCTATTTCTGAAGATGTGAGTTTTAAGTTTTCTTTATCCATACTTTGATCACCTCTTGAAAGAAGCTTTCCCATAATGGATAAAGATTATAAAATATTTTTTGAGGAGAAAGGTGTCCAATCTCTCTTAAGACTAGGAAGGTTCTAGAAAGCACTAAGGGTCGGTTCTTCCTTAAGAACCGACCCCCTACTTATCACTTCTCTTTACACAACTGACAATTCAAATTAAAATGCGTTCGCATATTAGGTGAAGCAAGCCACTCATGTCCGTTGACACATCTCCACCACAGTTTTTTCCCCATTCCATACGTGATCGTTTCTGGACCTAACTCACCATTATTGGTCGGATGAAACTCTTTGGCTAGAGATGGATGGGTGTATACAATTGAATTTTCTATCGATACTTTTTGATTTGAACAATAAGGACAACCGAATCCCCTCTTTGTCCTTAGATGTATTCTTGTTTCCCATTCATGGCCCTTTTTACACTTCCACCATACCTTTTTAGTGGAGGAAAATGTAAATTCTTGTAGTTGTAACTCTTCATTCTTACTTGGATGCCACTCTTCAGCTATTTGTGGATACAACATTTGCAATGAATTATCCTCGCAAACTTTTTTATTCGAACAATACGGGCAACCTCTACCATCCACTCTTTGATAGATGGCTGCTTCCCACTCATGACCTTTACGACATTTCCACCATGCTCTGAAATGACTTCCTTTTGTAAAAACGTCCAGTTTTAATTCACCATTTTTCGTTGGATGCCACTCATCTTCTAGATCAGGGTATAAATATGCTACGCTACTTTGTTTTTTATATTGTTTATAAGACGTTAAGATAGTGGTTCTCTCTTTTTCAATATCCATTAAGCGGATTTTTTCTAAATTTCTCCGCTCTTCTGTCATTAGGTCGTAAGTTGATAAGATATAATCGGCCAAGAAAAGTATGCAATCTTTTAAACTATTTAGATCAGGATACGAGTGTTCGATATATGAGAATCCGTGCATATTTATTGCTGGCAGCCCCGTGTTCCTTACTCTGATGAGCGTAAAATGATTATCTTTAGCGTACCTATTCTTTTTCTCATCTCTGATTACCTGGCTTTTTTTACTATGATAAAAGAGCCCATCATATTCAATCGCCAATCGCAATGATGGAATAAAAACATCGTATTCATAACCGTTGCCTTGGTCCCCTTTTAAATGATAGCGGTTTTGTGTATCTGCAAAAACTTGCTTAAAACAATGAAAGATAACTTGTTCCGGAAAGGACGTTCTTGAATCCGAACTGCATTTAGGGCAACCCTTTCCTGTCGTTCGATTGGCGATACTTGTTTCCCATTCATGTTTCTTCTCGCATTTCCACCATACCTTCCTATCGGAAAAAGGCATTATCTCCTCTGGGTTCATTCCCTTATTTTTGTTATGATCCCATTCTTCTAATACATCTGGGAAAAGTATAGCGAGGTTTCTCTCTTTCGTAGCCAACAATCCACCGCAATAAGGACACCCATTCCCCCGAACCCTGTTATCTATAGTGCTTGTCCACTCATGCGCTTTTTCGCATTTCCACCATACGTTTTTGTGAGAATGAGGTAATAACTGATAAGGATTTAAATCAAGATTTCTCTCATAGTTCCAAGTTTGCAACAGGTTAGGGTGCAAAATAGCAAAGTTGTATTCCTCACTCGGTCTTTTTCTCGTGCAATAAGGACATGAAATTGGTTTATTATTTTTATGTCTACTAGTCAGGGTCGCTTCCCACTCATGTCCGTTTTGACATTTCCACCATACAGATTGATTTGAACTATAACTCATGTTTTCAGGTGTTAATTCACCATTCTTTTGAACATGCCACTCCTTTACCAGTTCAGGTAAACGAGAAGCGAGTGCTTTAGAATGCTCAACATCTAACTTACTGCATGTAGGACATTTTGTGTTTTTTATTGTTCTGTTCGCAATTCTCGTTTTCCACTCATGCCCTTGTTCACATTTCCACCATACCGTATCCGTCATACCATAAGAATAATAATTAGGGTCTTTCAAGTTTTTTTCATAGTCCCACTCTTTGACAAGTTCCGGGTATATTAAGTCCAATTGATTTTCTTGATTCACGTGGCTACTATGGCATTCTAGACAACGTTGACCGTTACAGACGTGAATAATCTTGGCTTCCCAATTATGTCCTTTTTCGCACTTCCACCATGCCTTCTTATGTGATGTTGATCTGAGTTGGTACGGGTCTAAATGTTGGTTTTTCACATAATCCCACTGTTCCATCAATTCAGGATTTGTTGTCACAATTGATGTTTCTTTCGTAGGGAGACGCTTCGAACAATACGGGCATCCAGCCCCTTTGTTCCGGTTATGAATGGATCCTTCCCATTCATGCCCCTCTTTACACAACCACCATACTACTTTCATAGATTTTTCCATAACATCATAAGGAGTAAGGCTTTCGTTTTTTTTATTATGCCATTCTGTCGCTAGTTTTGGGTTAACTGTCGATAAACAGTTATCCTCACATACTCTTAGGTTCGAGCAATAGGGACAGTCTGCTCCTTTTGACCGACTTCCTAAAACTGCTTCCCACTCATGCCCTTTGGCGCACTTCCACCAAGTTTTTTTATTGGAAAATGGTTTAAAATCCGAGAATGCTTTATCGTTATTTTTTGTAGGATGCCATTCTAGCGCTAATCTTTTGTTTCTTTCTTCGTGATCAATCACCTTTGTTTTTCTCTTTTTGCATATAGGACAACCTGACTTCTGCATAGCTCTATTTTTAACTGTTGATTCCCATTCATGTTCATTCTTACATACCCACCAGACTTTCCTATGAGAACCATAAGTAACATCATTCGGACTAATATGTGTGTTTTTGTTGTGGTTCCACTCTTTTGTTAATTCTTTATGAGTAATATCAAGTCCTTTTTTATTTCCCGACATTGCCATCACCTCTCATCCGAAACTACAAGAATTAGAAAATACTATCTTCTCCTAATCATTTAGAGCTAAGAGATACTATTTATACATACCCATGTGTCTACTCACACACTTAAATGTTTAATGCATGATCATCAAGAATAGTGTTTGCTAACGTAACTACAATTAGTATAACAACTATTCTTTAACATTTGGCTTGTATCAGTGAACGTGCGTGATTCTTTTCCTGGTACTTCAACCTTTTTTATCTAGTGTATTAGTAATTATTCCATGAGTACCATAATTGCATATTTCAATTTACGTGAAGTCCATACTCTTCTTCCGGAAGAATCCTCATGTCAGTCTACAAAGAGATAGAGTTTGTCCCATAGGGGGAGATGTGGCTTTGGGAGAAGTTTTCTCATGGTGTTATCTTGGACTTATTCAAGAAAGACTTTAGTCTAAACTAGATCTCTTCAACACTTTCAATGTTTTGTTTATGCACAACAAAAGCAGAGCCCCATGGGTTCTGCTTTTTCTGCCTGGCAACGTCCCGGCTCATCCTTTCTCTTCTAAGGAGAAGGGTATTCGTGTAGCCTTTTCATAGATGTATCTCATGACGGTCTACGAAGAGAACGGGTTCGGACTCAGGGGGGACATGATCGGATTTTTGGCGGAGTTCACTCCCGATGTTTCCAACCCCTCATTCGGAGAAGATGCTGTTCATTCTACACCACTTATAGAGGACTAAAACCAGATTAGATACTGTTAAATATTAAAAAACAGCTTTTTCTTAGTGTTTTTCACAGAGATTGTAAATAAAAAACCTGCAAAACTTATCATGATTTGATTTTATTGTCGAGTTGTTTTGATTTGTTGTCGAGAGTGATGTATTTATTGTCCAGTTTGTACAGTTTAATGTCCAGTTTGTACAGTTTATTGTCCAGTTTGGTTATTTTATTGTCCAGTTTGGTTATTTTATTGTCGAATCTCTTACCGTGTTACGAAGAGAAACAGCTCGTCTTACAGGGGGACATGAGTTTTCTAAGATGTTTACTCATGATGTAACCATCGGCTTATTCGGAGAGAGTGCTGCTCCTCCAGAACAGCGCTCTTCTGCGAATGAGAGTATTGTTTATACAT
>NZ_BAUT01000101.1 GCF_000513095.1 Halalkalibacter wakoensis JCM 9140 | reverse complement strand
TTAGTGTAATGAAGCCGGAAGCCGCTCGACTCCTGCGGGAAATAGAGGTAGAGGCGAGACACCTCCCTGCGGAAAGCGAGTGGCTGCAGCGCAATGGAACGATCACCTTTCTTCCACCTAAATCAAAAGCATAAGAAAACACCCTTTCTGATGAGGTTCTTCTTAGAGTAAAACCTCTCCAATTTGTGTAAATTAAAAAAAGACTATAATTGGATGGGTGATAGAAATGGTATATGTTTTGCTTATTATCGGCTTTGGTTTATTAATTAAAGGAGCAGATTATTTTATAGATGGTTCGTCCAATATTGCCGCATTGTTTCGGGTACCCCCTCTGATTGTCGGACTAACGATCGTAGCATTTGGAACAGGTGCTCCTGAAGCAACGGTTAGTATTATTGCTGCTTTAGAAGGTAATGCAGATGTGACGATTGGGAACATTATCGGAAGTAATTTGTTGAATATGTCATTAGTCGTCGGGATTACAGCAGCTATTTTTCCACTTGCTGTAGAACGACCAACTATTAAGAAAGAAATTCCTTTTGCGTTTTTAGCGACAGTTGTTCTGCTTGTTGTTATGAGTGATCGACAACTTGAATTTGCGACAGAAAATTGGATTACAAGAAGTGACGGAATCATCTTTCTGTTGTTTTTTGCTATCTTTTTGTATTATGTCATTGAAGCTGCTAGAAATAGTCGTGAAGAGGAGCCGCTTGATTTAAACAAAAATGATCAGCACATCGGAGGATGGGGGAAGAACGTACTCATTACAGTGGTTGGATTGGCCGCAATTGTGTTAGGTGGTTTTTTGGTTGTAGAAAGCAGTACAGATATCGCTCTGCGTTTGGGGATGAGTGAAACATTGGTAGGATTAACGATCGTTGCGATCGGCTCGTCTTTACCTGAATTGATTACATCAATTACAGCTGCGATGAAGCAACAAAGTGAAATTGCTTTAGGAAACATCGTGGGTAGCTCCATTTTTAATTTGTTTTTTGTTCTTGGTATCTCATCGATTATTTCTCCGTTGCCAGTAAATGATAAGTTGTTTTTTGATATAGTTGTGTTACTGATCCTAACCATAGTGTTGTTTATTTTCTCTCTTACTCACTACAAAGTGAAAAAGTATGAGGGGATGGCTCTTACGTTTTTTTATATCCTCTATTTGATTTATATTATTATGAGAAACTAAAGAGAAATTTCAGACAATGCTATAATGAAGCATAAAGGAGGTTGTCACAATGAACCCGGTTATTAAAAAGTTACAATGGAAAGAACCGATGCAGCATGTTTTAGTTTTGCATGCCCCGAATGAATATGAAGAAGTGCTTGGGCAGTTTGAAGCTGAAGTGGATAGAGAAATCAAAAGAGAGACTTATTCGTTTGTTCATGTTTTTGGAGCATCAAACCAGGAAATAAAAGAATTAGCTGTTAAGGCTGTTGACGTTATAGAAGAAGACGGAATGCTTTGGCTAAGTTATCCAAAAAAATCTTCGAAAACGTACAAAGGATCTGATTGTAGCAGAGATACAGTTGGGGCGATGCTTGCCGATGAAGGGTATGAGCCAGTTCGACAAGTGGCAATTGATGAGGACTGGTCGGCTCTACGCTTTCGTCCTGTAGAAAAAATAAAAACAATGAAACGAGATTTTGCTGTTACCGAAAAGGGGAAAGAACGAACGAAACAAAAGTAACCGCAAATGGAGAGGAGAAGTTATCGTGAAAATTGCATCGTATCAAATGGATATTGTTCCGGGCAATCCTTCAGAAAACCGAAAAAAGATTACAATGTGGGCAGAACAAGTTTGTAAGGAGCAAAAGCCTGATATTCTTGTTTTACCTGAAATGTGGACAACAGCCTATACACTCCCTACTTTAGAAAAAATTATTCGAGAAGACGAAGAGGATACAGAGTCTTTTTTAAAGCAATTGGCTCATAAGCTTAATGTGAATATGGTGGCGGGGTCCATAGCAGTCTGGGAAGACGGAGTGATTTACAATCGTTCCCTTGTGCTCAATCGCAAAGGAGACATGATCCATACATATGATAAGATGCACCTTGTTCCAATGCTAGATGAACATCTCTATTTAAAAGGTGGGAACCATTCTGCAAAAGTGTTCGAATTAGATGGTCGGAAAATGGGAGTAATCATTTGCTATGACTTACGTTTTCCGGAGCTTGCCCGTTCGCTAGCGCTTCAAGGAGTAGAAGTTCTGTTTGTTGTGGCCGAATGGCCATCAGCAAGAGCTGGACATTGGGAGGTACTCCAACAAGCAAGAGCGATTGAAAATCAGCTTTTCGTCGTAAGCTGCAATCGTATCGGTACATATGATGGCGTGGAGTTTGCTGGACGATCAATGGTCATCAATCCATGGGGAGACATCCTTTCTAAAGCTTCTTCTAAGGAGGAAGAGACGGTTCATGCCACACTCTCATTAGATGATGTTAAAAGAATCCGCAAAGATGTCCCAGTTTTTTCAAGTAGAGTTCCTAATTTATATTAGGCAAAAAAAGAGGACCCTCTTGTTCTTGTTAGATCAGGAGGGTCTTTTTGGTGTGATTAACTGAGATGTTTTTGTTGTTCAATAACATCGTTTGACTGTTGAACAGGTGCTAGTTGCTTGTTGAGGATAAACTGATGAACTTTTCCCACGAGAATAATCCCTAATGCACTAGAGGCTGCTAATAAAAGAGAAAAGAGCGTTTCTGTCGCCCCGATGAGGAAGAAGCTTAAAGGGAAAACGGAACTATCAACTAGAAAAGCAGCTAACCCAAAGGAAAATCCAAATTTGGTGTTAATCATTTTCCCTAACATCGACCCTCCACCTAAACTGGAATTGGCGATTCCTAGCAATCCTAAACCAACTCCCATCCATAACCCGCCAACGAGGGCACCAATAACTATGTTTTCAACACCAAATCGAATTAAGGGCTCTTGAAGAACGCCGACAAGGAAAGAAGCAGCAAGCATGCTAATAATTGATTTATAGAATAAATCACGATACCAAATAAAAGCTGTTAAAAATAAAGGGAAATTAAACAAGAACATCCCTAATCCAATGTTGATATTAAATATGTAATAACTCATCGTCGCCATTCCGGTTACCCCACCCGCCATAATCGTATTTGGGACGGCAAAAAGAATAGTAGCAAGGGCGAAGTTTACGATACCGACAGCAATAAGAATGAAGCGTTTTATGAGAAGCTCCTCCCTTCATAAAAAAACAGAATATTAATACTATACTATACTTTTTTGGCGTTTTCAGCTGTCTTTTTTTCGTAGCTACGGTTTTAGGGGGAGATATAATTGTAAGGCTGATGAGGCTAGGCTACGTTCTGACAGAAAGGAGGAAGTCGTGCATAAAGTTGTCAGAAGATGGCCCGTGTTCTGACAGAAAGGAGGAAGTCGTGCATAAAGTTGTCAGAAGATGGCCCTATGTTCTGACAGAAAGGTCTTTCATAACAGCCGATAGTCGTTTTTACAATCAAATGCTAAAAACCTAAGCTACATACCCCTTTGGATACAAGTAGCTTAGGTCTATTTGCATTTTTGTTTACAGATCAGAACGATCCCAAAGAGACTACATTGAGATTTTCTGAAGTTTATCAATAAAACTTAATGATTTCCCTGTTCCAATTGCAACGGATTCAAGCGGAGTTGGAGCAATGTGAACCGGAACCGAAACTTCTTCGGCAAGCCATTGTTGCAAGCCGTTTAATTCAGCTCCTCCACCTGTTAACATAATTCCTTGATCCACGATATCTCCACTTAACTCGGGAGGGCAATCCTCTAGAGTGGCTTTGACTGATTCAAGTAACTGTAACAATAGCTCTCTTAGAGCACGTTGAATTTCAGTTGAATTTAACGTAATGGTTTTCGGTAGTCCATGAACTAAATCACGGCCTCTTACTTCCATCAACATTTCTTCATGCTCAATCGGGGCATAGCCAATTTCCATTTTAATCATTTCAGCAGTTCGCTCTCCAATTAAAACGTTGTAAGTTTTTCGAACATGTTGAATAATGGCTTCATCCAACTTATCTCCACCAATTCGGACGGAGTTGCAAGTGACAACACCACCAAACGAAATAATGGCAACTTCTGTTGTACCGCCACCAATATCTACAACAACATTTGCTATTGGCTCGTCTACTGGTAGACCAGCACCGATTGCTGCAGCTAAAGGCTCTTCAATTAAATGAACATTTTTTGCACCAAAGCTACGAACAGAATCCAAAATAGCACGACGCTCAACAGAGGTTGAACCAGATGGGGCGCAGACAACAACATTTGGTTTACGAAAAGACATGCCTAGCTCTTTGCTTGTCTTTTTCATGATTTCTTTCAGCATACTTGAAGTCATATCATAGTCAGCAATGACACCATCTTTTAGCGGTCTAATGGCAACGATGTTTGCTGGTGTTTTTCCAACCATGTTTTTGGCTTCTGTTCCTACAGCCAAAACAGCATTTGTATCAAGATTTAGGGCTACGACAGACGGTTCATTTAAGATGATACCTTTGTCTTTGCTATAAACAAGGATATTGGCTGTACCTAAGTCAATTCCTATTTCAACATTTGTAAACATTCATACACCAACCTTTTTTCAATTCCTTATAAGGTAAGTCTAGATTGTAACAGGTTGGGAAGAAGGAACATAGTGTCGAATCGCTTATCTTCTATGTAAGAATATGAGAGTTTATGGAGAGAGTAAGGGATTTAGAGAGAGAAACCTCGAAATTCTGCTAAATTTCGCGAAACTAGGTCTTTAGAAATAGGCATAAAGACTTTCGGAAAGTGTCTGACAAAAAAATGATGTCAGACACTTTTCTAAATTACGGTCTTACTTAGACTGTGTTTCTTCTAAAAGATTTGCTAATACATGGGTTTTAAATTGTTCAATCTTTCTATCCTCTATATAACGAACCCCTTGCTCTTTTAATTTTTTTACATACCAACCTTTGCTTCCTGTATACATGTTGATCAGTCCTTTCTGCATAGTAAAAGCAAAAACGAGCAAGCCTGTGGCTTCCTCGTTTTTGTTGTTTGTTCATCTTATGCAGTGAACTTGTAAGAGATTCGTTATTTATTTTTGCTTAATAGAAATAACGTCTTTTTCGCTTAATGAAACTTGTTGTTCTTTATTAATTTGGACAAACTCGCCTTCAGCTAAGTTGGTGAAGACAATTGGTGTAATCGTAGAAGTTGCATTTTCTTTAATATACTCAAGGTTAAAGCGAAGAAGTTCTTGTCCTTGTGCAACGGTATCATCTTGGCTGACAAGTGTTTCAAATCCTTCACCTTTTAAGTTAACCGTGTCTAAACCAACATGAATTAAAATTTCTTTTCCTTCATCAGAAAGAATTCCAATTGCATGCTTTGTCGGGAATAGGTTCACGATCTTCCCTGATACTGGTGATTTAACAACACCCTCTGTTGGTTCAATCGCAAATCCGTCACCCATCATCTTACCAGAGAATACTTGGTCCGGCACTTCTGTAATAGGAAGTACTTTTCCAGCTAAAGGTGAGATGAACGAAATGTCACCAGCTACTGCTTCATTTGCAGGTGCAGTTTCTTCCAGTGGTGTAGGTGTACGTCCACTAATAATATCTTGCATTTGTGATTTAATTTGGTCAGAACGAGGACCAAAGATCGCTTGAATGTTGTTACCCATTGTCATGACACCTGAAGCACCGAGCTTCTTCAACGTGTCTTTTTCTACTTTATTTACATCGTTAACACTTACACGAAGACGAGTGATACAAGCGTCTAAGTTTGTTAAATTTTCTTTTCCACCTAACGCTTTTAATACGTTATACGGCAGTTCAGATGTGCTACCAGCAGCTTGTGGTTGATCATCATCTGCCATTTCTTCACGACCAGGTGTCATTAAGTTAAACTTCTTAATCGCAAAGCGGAAACCGAAGTAGTAAATGACCGCAAAGACTAAACCTACTGGAATAACAAGCCACCACTCTGTACGGTTTGGCAAGACACCAAAGAGTAAGAAGTCAATGACCCCACCTGAGAATGTCATCCCGATCTTAACATCAAGAATTTGCATGACCATAAACGACAATCCGGCAAATACTGTGTGAATGGCAAATAGCAGTGGTGCAACGAATAAGAAACTAAACTCGATTGGCTCTGTAATACCAGTTAAGAATGACGTTAATGCAGCTGACCCCATAATACCTGCAACCAGTTTCTTTTGTTCAGGACGCGCACAATGATAAATTGCTAGTGCAGCAGCTGGAAGACCAAACATCATGAACGGGAACTTCCCTGTCATAAATGTACCTGCCGTTAATTCAGCACCGTCACGAATTTGTGCAAAGAAAATTTGTTGGTCACCACGAACAATTTGACCAGCTGCGTTTGTATACTGACCAAATTCAAACCAGAAAGGTGAATAGAAAATATGATGAAGACCAAACGGAATCAACGCACGTTCAATGACACCAAAGATAAAAGCAGACAAAGTCTGATTTGTTTCAACCATTAAATACGATACGTTGTTCAATCCGTGTTGAACCGTTGGCCATACGAAGTAAAGAGCTATACCAATTAACAAGCCGAAGAACGCTGTTGCAATTGGAACGAAGCGTTTACCCGCAAAAAAGCCTAAGTAAGAAGGAAGCTCGATATTAAAGTATTTCTTGTACGTATAAGCGGCGAGTAGACCTGCAATAATCCCCCCGAACACCCCTGTTTGAAGTTGGGATACCAAGAACAAATGCAGTACCCTCAGCGCTATTTACCATATCAGCTTCAATACCGCCCATAACACTCATCGTTACATTAATAATTAAGTAACCAATAAGAGCAGCGAGACCTGCAACACCATCACCATTAGATAGCCCGATAGCAACCCCAACTGCAAAAAGTAATGCAAGGTTAGCAAAGACAATGTCCCCGGCACTTTCCATAATACTAGCTAACAGGACAATCCAATCTGCCTCTAGTGCAGGAATTCGCGCAACCATATCTGGATTTTGTAGTGCATTACCAAAAGCTAGCAATATACCAGCAGCTGGTAATAATGCAACAGGTAGCATAAGTGCTTTACCAACACGTTGCAACACACCAAAAGAATTTTTAAACATAAATGATTTCCTCCTTTAGATCATAGTTTGAATTGGAAATGTGATTTTATACAACAAAAAAAAGCATGAGTGGTCAAAGGAATCCCATTGCAGAAGTTTCGAGCTCTTTAAACTTCTTACAAATGTGATTGCTTTCTTTCCCACTCATGCCTGCATAATCAGTAACACGTATAAAAGAAATAATATTAAATTATTATTGCTTAGAAAGCCGTTGTAGATGAAGCGTTAAATAGACACTTTCCGCTTCTGGAATCGGTTTCTTTAATGCTTGTTGCATGATCTTCATCAATTTCCATGACAAATTGTAGCATACAGGATATTCTGCTTGCAATACTTTTTTTAATGATTCTTGGTTGTCGAAGTATTGACCCTTTGTAATTCGTTCAATGGCATGATGCAAATGTCTCACTAATCGTAAGTAATTCACATCCTTGCGATCAATCTCAATATTTAGCGAGTCCTCTGTTACCGAAACAAGTTCACTAATTAATTGAGTATGACGATTCACTTCTCGCAACGAACGTCTTGTTAAGGCACTATGAATGTGTAAGGCGACAAATCCAATTTCTCCGGGTGGAATGGAAAGGTCAAGCTCTTTACTTAAATAATCAACGAGTTCGCTAGCTACTGCAAATTCTTTTGGATAAGCAAGTTCGGTTTCAGGAAGAAAAGGGTTCGAAACATCCAATCCTTGCTTGACTCTTTTCATCGCATAAAAAAGGTGATCGGTTAGAGCAATGTGAATGTGTTCATGAAGAGTAACGGAAAAACGTTCTTCTACCATTTCAATGATATCATTCATGAGTCCGATGAAATTTTCATCAACGTAATCAAGAAGTTGTTTATATTGCTCTTGTTCTTTTTCTTCTTTTAGAACAAAAAACTTTTCAGCTTGCTCATCAGCCACTAAGTCACCTGTTTTTTTTCCAAATCCAAGCCCTTTTCCTATGAGGATCACTTCTTCATAGTTAGGATGTTTCGCAACTAATACGTTATTGTTTAACACTTTTTTAACCGTTAGCATTCTTTTCCTCCCTTCATCTCCAATAAGAATCTTGTCGAATTTTGCACTATTTAATAATGATAGCCATAAAGAAAAAGAACGTCAATAAATAATGCTTTCTATAACAGTTGTAATAGTTACCACTATGGAAAAAACATCGATTTTTTTACTATTTTGAACTAGTATAATGAAAGAGTAAGAAAGAGGAGGATCTCTAGTCATGAAGTCTCAGCTAACCTATGAGGAAATGAAACGAAAAGTAGAGCAAATCAATAATCGGAATTATCAATATGATGAACCTTTTTTAAAGGTTGTCGATGAGATATTAGATCATAGTGAAGGCAAACATGTCAAAACCGTCCTAAATGACTCTTTTAAGAAGCTGCTTTCACAAGTTGATAAAGAAATAGACCATATTGAAAAAGAGATTAATGTTGGTTCGGTGTGTAAAGTCGGTTGTGCCCATTGTTGCTATTTTCCGATAGTAATTACTCGTCTTGAGGCAAAGCTTCTTTTGTTGTATATAGAGTCGTTACCTGAAGATCAAAGAAAGACCTTTTATGAACAGATTGACCGGTATGTTCGTACTTATGGTGCTCAGCTTGAAGTGGTAAAGGGACTTGATTTTTCTCAAGATACAGAGTTTAAGAGAAAATATAATGAATTAAAGCTTCCGTGCATGTTCTTAAATCTAGAAACCAATACGTGCATGGCTTATGAAGTAAGGCCGATTCCTTGTCGTACGTATATGAATTATGTCAATACGAAAGTTTGTGAGAACGAATTACTGCCGAAGGAGCCGGTTAGTTATGAATTTTTGCATCGCTTTTATGTTGAGGGGATGGATGAGGTAATTCAAGAAATTCTAGAGGTTGTTGAAGATCACGAACTTGGTTTCTCCTATCCAGATGATGCGGCAGATGTAGGATATTTGCCGTTGCTTTTAAAGGAAGAACTCTCATTATAAATGTTTCAAAAATTTTCTAACTCTTTTTCGTTTAGTAAAACCCCTTCTCGTGGTATCATTAAAATAGAATTTGACATATCTATTCTGTATCTTAAAGATGATGCATAGGTTAGAGTAATAACCAACTTGGAGTAGGGAAAACATTGCTGTCTTTTAGATAGAAAGTTCATTGGGAGGGATTACAGGTGGAAGAGAAAAAAATTCAAGAGTATTTTGAAGAGCGAGTAAAAGAGGCCAAAACACAGTTTGAACGAACGGTTGATTGCAAGCATACTGAATTTGATGATCTGTATCCGTATATGACAGAGCAGCCACAATTTTTCTGGTACAAACGCTATGTAGCGTGGCAAGAATTGTTAACGGTCGTGAAGGTTGCAGAAGATATGCAAGTAGATTGGAAGAATCTCTTTTTGGATAAACAATCTTCTTTTGTTGAAGGTAGAGTACTAGATGCAAAAGTGCTTGATGATTGGTATGAAGAATCGGAAAAGCATGAAAAAGAATCATCAAAAAATGAGTAAAATGCGGAGGTTGTCTCCAAGGGATTGCGGATGAGTGAGAATACGGCAAAACGTCGTATGAAGCTCTTTAGGCAAAAGCTTGTGAGATGGCCTTATTTTTTTGAAAGGACGTTTGGAAAATGAAAAGGTTTCAAATTCTGCTGCTGTTTTCTATCATTGGCTTAAAAGCGTGTGGAACAGAAACAACGGTTGATCATGTGATGGAGGAGCCTATAGAAGAGAGCTCCTCATTTGAATCCACGGAGCCTTTAGATCGTGACGCTCAGCAAGAACAAAATGAAGTCCCTTTGGATGACCAAGAAGAGAAAAGGGAGGCGGATCTCGATCTAAGTTTGTACGAAAACAAAGAACCAACTCAGTGGGGAGAGTTCGTTGAAGGGGTTAAAACGCAAATGGATACGGAGGAAAAAGTCATTGCTTTAACCTTTGATGCATGCGGGGGGCCATACGGAAATGGCTATGATGAAGAGTTAATGGAGTTTCTGAAAACCGAAGATGTGCCTGCAACTTTATTTATCAATGAGCGTTGGATTTTAGAGCATGAAGCCCTTTTTTTAGAACTTGCAAATGAGCCGTTGTTTCAAATTGAGAACCATGGGACCAAGCACCTTCCTCTTTCTGTTAGAGGCGAATCAGCTTGGGGAATCGAAGGGACAAGCAATCCTGTTTCTGTGAAAGAAGAAGTGATGGGAAATCAAAGAACGATTCAAGCATTAACGGGACGAGCTCCAACATTGTTTCGTTCCGGAACGGCTTTTTATGATGACGTTGCGGTGGGAATGGTGCAAGACTTGGGTTTAGAAGTGGTTAATTTTAATGTGTTGGGTGATGCAGGAGCAACATTTTCGGCCGATCAAGTCTATCGTGCCTTAATGGGCGCAAAAAATGGTTCCATCGTTCTTTTGCATATGAATCAGCCTCAAAGTGGTACAAGAGAAGGGGTAAAAAAAGCTGTAATGGAGTTAAGAGAAGAAGGATTTGAATTTGTGACGTTAGAAGGTCAGGATTTGAAATAACGAAATGGGTTGTCTGAAAAGGTATGACAACCCATTTAGTTAACGGTAATATAGGAATCTTTGTGTTGATAAAATCCGTCAAGCTTTTCACCGATGTCTTCTTCTAATTCTTGGTTAGAAGGAAGAGAATCATAACTCTCAACAATCTTAAACGTTTGAAGACATAAAAGATGATAAGGGTACTTTTCACCTTGGTCTTCAATAATGGCATATAGTTTGTTTTTTTTAGTGCTAATAAGGTCACCAGGCTCATTCACTGAACGTTTACGGTTAATGGACACATTCATGCAAGGTTCACCTCTTTTTAGCCACCAGTCTTGTCAAGAATTCACTTTTTTATTCAGAAAAGGCTGTTTTTGCTCTCGTTTTTATCTGTAACGTAGTAAAAGGAAAACTTCGTCAGATAGCGAAAAACTTTACTGAAATAGCCTAGGTGGAAAAAAGGTGATCGTTCCATTACGCTGCAGCCACTCGCTTTCCGCGGGGAGGTGTCGAG
>NZ_BAUT01000102.1 GCF_000513095.1 Halalkalibacter wakoensis JCM 9140 | reverse complement strand
AAGTCAATGTTTAGTAAGATGGTTTCGTTAAAGGATGTAACATGGAAGAGAGAAGGAAAGGCCATTCTGAATCACATCTCATGGGACGTTAATGAGAATGAACATTGGGTCATTCTTGGATTAAATGGTTCGGGGAAAACATCCATTTTAAATGTGTTGACAGGTTATCAATGGGCATCTAGTGGAGTTGTACAAGTGTTAGGTCAAACATTTGGAGAGACGAATGTACCTGAGCTTAGAAAGTCAATTGGGTGGGTAAGTTCTTCTGTTGATGATCGGTTTTCAGCTAGAGGAACAGACACAGCTCTTGAAGTGGTTTTGAGTGGAAAGCATGCGTCAATTGGTTTATATGAAGAGGTAACAAATGATGACAAGATTAGAGCAAAGAAATGGTTAAAGGAATTACATATTGAATCATTGGAAAACAGGCATGTTATGAGCCTTTCACAAGGAGAAAAAAGAAGGGTGATGATTGCACGGGCTTTAATGGCATCACCGGATATTCTTATTTTGGATGAGCCTTGTAATGGACTTGATATTTTCTCAAGAGAGCAGTTGTTGGAAACGATTCAGACTCTTGCCACAACGAAGGGAGGACCGACCCTTCTTTATGTAACACATCATATTGAAGAGGTGGTCCCGGCTATTTCACATGCGTTATTAATTCATAATGGATCCATTGTCGCAAAAGGTGAGAAGCGTACTACGCTTACAGAGAACAACTTGGAAAAGACGTTCCAGCTTCCTGTTTCCTTAACATGGGAAGATGAGCGGTTATGGGTAAGCATAAAATCTAAGACTAAAACAAGAGAGGTTGGGTTGTATGAATTATCCGATTGATCAAATACGTTTAAAGTTTCCTGCTCTGCAAAGAAAGGAAAACGGCAAGTCCGTCATTTTTTTTGATGGACCTGGAGGGACGCAAATGGTTGATGATGCGATTGAAGAGATGGTCGCATACATATCAAGTGGAATGGCAAACTTGCACGGAACGTTTGACACAAGCAAGGAAACGGAAAAAATGATTGCAGAAACAAGAGAAGCCGTTGCGGACTTGCTAGGATGCAAAAGCCATGAAGTAGCATTTGGAGCGAATATGACGACACTAGCGTTTGCTATTGCACGAGGCTTAGGATCGTATCTCCAAAAAGGAGATGAAGTTGTTGTGACTGAGCTTGATCATAGAGCAAACGTTGACCCGTGGGTCACTCTTGCAGAAGATCGTGATGCATCTGTGAAGTTTATTGAACTTGACCCAGATTCTTATACGTTACAGATGGAGCATCTAGATAAAATGATTACTTCTAACACAAAGCTAGTTGCTGTTGGACTGTCTTCTAATGTGACAGGAACGGTTACAGAAGTAGAGGAAATCATTGAGAGAGCAAAGGAAGTCGGAGCGTTAGTTGTTGTGGATGCTGTTCATGCAGTTCCGCATTTGCCTATTGACTTTTCTGCTCTTAAT
This sequence comes from Halalkalibacter wakoensis JCM 9140, assembly GCF_000513095.1. GTDB lineage: Bacteria > Bacillota > Bacilli > Bacillales > Bacillaceae_D > Halalkalibacter > Halalkalibacter wakoensis. Next base: position 9,309 of record NZ_BAUT01000102.1, on the reverse strand, counting down.
TGTGACATTTTGTTGTGTTCAGCTTATAAATTTTTCGGACCTCATGTTGGGATTGCTGTTGTAAAAGATACGCTTTTTCATGAATTAGCTGTATATAAGCTCGCCCCTGCACCGAGCTTACCACCTTTTAAATTAGAAACAGGGACTCAAAACCATGAAGGAATTGCTGGGGTAAAAGGGGCAATTCGATTTATAGAAGGGCTTGGAGAAGGCTCGACCAGGAGAGAGCGACTGCAGTCAGGACTTGAGCGTATTGATGATTATGAACGTTCAGTAGCATGTGAACTTGAGCGTTTTTTACGAACGTTGCCTTCTGTTACGCTTTACAGAGCTCCAGATGGAGTGAGAAAAACACCCACGCTTGCTTTTACGATTGAAGGGGAAGATTCGAGAGAAGTAACGAAGTGGTTGGCGACTCACTTCCAGTTGTTTGTGGCTGATGGGGATTTTTACGCTTCAACGATGGCAAATAAACTGGGTGTTTCTCACTACAATGGGTGGATTCGGATTGGACTGGCTCCATATAATACAATGGACGAAATTAAACGGTGTATGGAAGCGTTGCAAGAGTATGTAAACAAAAAGAGGTAATGGGTTGCTTCTTATGCTAGTGTTTGGTTTACTTGTACTAGCGATAATTAGAAAAGAGGTTATAACATGCAACACTTTAGTGCTGAAGACTGGATTACATACTTAAACTTGGAAGCTCATCCTGAAGGGGGTTTTTTTCAGAGGTCGTTTCGATCGCTAGAAGAAGTGCCTGAAAGAAATCGAGTTCTTTATACAAGCATTTACTTTTTGCTCCGTTCTGGGGATGTTTCGCATTTTCACCGTTTGCAATCCGATGAATTGTGGTATTTTCATGCCGGAAGCTCCTTATCCGTTCACATCATACATGAAAATGGTGAGTATGAGGAAGCTCGTCTAGGCCTAAACATTGAAAAAGGAGAAAAACCTCAAGTGTTGGTTCCTAAAAATGCTATTTTTGGTTCATCCTTGTCACAAGAAAATAGCTTTTCTCTTGTTGGCTGTATGGTTGCTCCCGGGTTTGAATATGAAGACTTTGAATTGTTTACTCAAAAAGAACTGTTGAAGGACTATCCTGAGCACGAGGAAATTATAAAAAAAATGGCCTATGTTACATTGCCTGAATAATTGAAATAAAAAGAAGCAGCTGGGGCGATGATCGCTCCAGCTGCTTGCTATTTAACTAAGGGTGTTTCGTTCTTTTTTAAAGTTGTGAACCGCCTAATTGTTGCTCAGCCATGGATACAAGGCGCTTTGTAATTTCGCCTCCAACGGAACCATTTGCACGAGAGGTTGAATCAGCGCCAAGTTGAACACCAAATTCTTGTGCAATCTCGTACTTCATGTTATCCAAAGCTTGTTCTACTCCAGGTACTAGTAGTTGATTTGAATTGTTGTTGTTGCTTGCCATTTGAATCACCTCTTTCGTTGATATGGTTCTAGTATGTGAGTTTCTAAGTGCGCTATACAAGGAGAAGAGGAGAAACATTTTCCAATTAAAGACGCTCGACAGATTTAAGGCAATCCATTGCGAGATAAAGGGGTTCATTGGTAGTCACTTTTATTTTAACTTTTTTGGTTTGTCGATCAATACGGTCAATCATTCCCGTAACCTCATGGAAAAACCCATCTTCCCAATAAGTGATCTGTACAGGAAGCTCGTGCTTAAGTGAATCGAGGACCACAAGACCGATTTCCTCTAAGTGCTGTTCATCTAAGGCGGGTGGTGGAACTCTTGTTAACTGCTGCTTCCGTCTGAGAAGAGCCTCCTTATGTTCGGGTAAAAACATTCTGCTGCTTTCCCAAAGTAAATTGCCACGCTGCAAAGGTTGTTCGTTCATTTATAATGTCCTCCAATCTTTTTGGCGCGCTCAAACGCTTGACCTGCCTTTGTTAAAGATGATGCACGAATGAGAGCGGTTGTTCCATATTTATCTTTAATGCCGTCCATGACATAGCCAAGGTCTACTTTTTTGTCACGACCTGTGTTGAATAAACTTAATTGCACTTCATCATCACGGCAAAGTTTCGTTAAGCTAACCGCAAGTCGTCTAATTGGATTTTGATCCCAAAATTTTAGGAAGAGTTGTTCCGCAACATGAAATACATCCATTACATAATTCGTTGGTTCATACAAGGTTGCTTGTCGATGAAACCCACTTCTTACTTCATAACTCGCTCCACTGACGCTGATTGTCACGGTTTGACCCATCATGTGGGACTTTCTTGCTCGCGTGCAAACTTCTTCACAAAGCTCTAAGAGAACGACACGAATTTCAGCGAGACCTATGTAATCACGAGGAAGAGTCATTCCATGTCCAATGGCTTTTTGATGATCATGCGATGATGTGCTAACAGGGGAGAGGTCCTCTCCATTTGCGGTCATGGAAAGAACATGGCCGTTAATGCCCCATTTATCTTTTAATCGTTTTAACGGAACGGCAGCAAGTTGGCCAATCGTCCGAATTCCCATATTACGTAAATGGCTTGTCATTTTGCCCCCAACCCCAAACATATTTTCGACAGGTAATGGCCATAAAGTTTGTTCTAATTCCTCTTTCTTTAACCAAAAAATACCTGATTTGTTTTTTTTAGAGAAGTTATCACATGCTAACTTCGCTAAAACTTTATTTTCGCCAATCCCAATTCGGGCCCGTACTTTCGTTTCTTCCCAAATGTGCCGTTGAATCCTTTCAGCTATTTCAAGAGGAGGACCAAATAATTGTTGGCTGCCAGTTACATCGATAAATTGCTCATCGATCGAAAAAGGTTCAACTAAGTCTGTGTATTGCTCTAAAATATGAGTGATTTCAACTGAAATCGTGATATAATCTTGCATTTTGGGAGGAACGACCACTAAATCATGACATTTCTGTTGGGCTTCCCATAGCCGTTCTCCGTTTTTGACCCCCTTTTTTTTAGCGAGAGGACAGGCTGCTAAAATGACGCCTGATCGTCGCTTCGGATCTCCGGATACAACTAGTGGCTTCTTCTCTAACTGAGGGTATCTTGCCTTTTCGATGGATGCATAAAAAGACTGCATATCAACAAGAAAAATGGTTTTCATAACGTCACGCTCCGATTAAGAACAAATGTTTGTGTTTACATTATATGCGAAAGTATGTTCGTTATTCAAGTTGCATTTTATACCAAGTTTTTTGGGTATAATGAATGACAAATAAAGGAACAGAAGGTTGAAGAGCGAAGGGACGTAAGATAAGATGAGAAAGTAGCATAGAACAGGACTACCATTTCGTAACAGGGTTCATGGAGGGAGATTTAAAAGTGGAATACAATGACCAAATGAAAAATAGAGTAAAACGTGTAGAAGGACAAGTGAAAGCACTGATCCGTATGATGGAAGAAGAAAAAGATTGCAAAGAGCTTGTGGCACAAATGTCAGCTGCTCGAAATGCACTAGACCGAACGATCGGTCTTGTTGTTAGCACGAATTTAGAACAATGTGTTCGCGAACAGATTGTAAAAGGTGAAGAAACAGAAGAACTTATTCAAGAAGCGGTTCAGTTATTAGTAAAGAGCCGTTAGTCGTGAGTGATAAAAAAGGGATCCAAAGAAGCCACTGGGTTCCTTTTGTTGCTTTTTCTAGGAATAAAAAGAAACTTTTAGTGAGGAGAGGCTTCAGTGGAACAGAAAAAAGGAAATCAGAAAAGGAAGTCCCCAAAAAAGAAGCTAGCATCCTTAGTACTACTTGTTCTATTTGTATGGGGGATCATTCATCTGTTGCCTGTACAGGAACGGACGGTGAAACCTTTTTTTGAAGAGGAAGAGCTCGTAGTGGTTGCTCACCGTGGAGGGAAGCATCTTGCACCCGAAAATACGATAACCGCTTTTGAAAAGGCAAGAGAGCTAGAAGTGAACGCAATTGAATTTGATATTCATATGACCAAAGACCATGAACTCGTTGCGATTCATGATGCAACGGTTGATCGAACGACGGATGGCAGTGGAAAAGTTGGAGATATGCGGTTGGAAGATTTGAAAGAGCTTGATGCGGGCTATTATTTTCAAAATGAAAAAGGAGATTATAGCTTTCGTAATCAAAACGTAGTCATTCCAACCGTAGAAGAAATCTTTGAACAGTTTCCCGATATGAAAATGTTTATAGAGATTAAGGATACAAATGAAGCAGAGACCATTCCAGTAATGGTCGAACGGTTATGGAATCTTATTCAGAAATATGGGTTAGAAGAACGCGTATTAGTTGGGTCATTTGATCAGACCATTATTGATCTGTTTGACGAAGCTGCAGATGGAAGGGTGGCAGTTGGAGCTGGTCGGCAAGAGGTGATGAAATGGGTTGCTGCTAATAAGTTGTTTTTAAATGGGTTATACAGACCCAAAGTAGATGCCATTCAGATCCCAACAGAACAAAAAGGGATCGATTTAACGAGCAAACGGTTAATCGAATTTGCACAACGTTGGGGGATGCCTGTACACTATTGGACAATCAATGACGAGGAAACGATGCGCTATTTGCTAGAGCAAGGAGCAGATGGGATTATTACAGACCGTCCTGATCTATTATTAGAAGTTTTGGAAGAAATGGGGAAGTAATCTACCGTACGACAACATCATGACTGTATGAATTTCTACCAGATAGGCAATCACCCTTGTAAGACTATTTACATATGTTGTGGTAAAAGAAGAAAGGGTGATTGGATGAACGGGAAAGTTCAACGCTATTTTGCCGGTGGGAACACAGCAAAGGGGTTTTTTAGCTTCTATGAGGATGTGTTAAACGATTTGGACCGTCTTTTTATTTTAAAAGGGGGACCAGGCACTGGAAAATCTTCTTTAATGAAAGCAGTTGGGGAAAAAATGGTGCAAAAAGGGTTGGATATTGAATATTTGTATTGTTCCTCAGATCCCGATTCAGTTGATGGAGTGATTGTTCCAGCCTACAAAGTTGGGATCGTAGACGGCACGGCTCCTCATATTATCGAACCGAAAGCACCTGGAGTAGTCGAAGAATATGTAAACCTCGGAGTAGCTTGGGATGGAAAAGTATTAAGAAATTCTAAAAAAGAGATCTTGTCATTAAATAAAGAAATTTCGGCAACATTTCAAGAAGCATATGAACATTTTGCACAGTCCTTACTCGCACACGATGATCTTGAACATATTTATATTTCAAACATGGACTTTGAAGAAGCGAACAAATTGACAGAAGAACTCATAACCCGTTTTTATCAGGAGGATACTGCTCCAAAAAAATCAACTGTAGGGCATCGTTTTTTAGGGGCGGCCACACCAAAAGGGGCAGTGGACTTTATTCCTAATTTAACAGAAGGTATAGGAAAACGATATTTTATTAAAGGAAGAGCTGGATCTGGAAAGTCAACGATGTTGAAGAAAATCGCAAAAGCTGGAGAAGAAAGAGGATTTGATGTGGAAGTGTATCATTGTGGCTTTGATCCAAATAGTGTTGATATGGTCATTGTCAGAGAAAAGGATTTCGCAATCTTTGATAGTACCGCTCCACATGAATATTTTCCAGAGCGAGAGTCTGATGAGGTTGTCGATATGTATGAACGGTGCATTACACCAGGAACAGACGAGAAATATGAAACTGAAATTGAGAGAGCAACAAAACCATATAAAGATAAAATGAAGGAAGGAATTGCTTCCTTAAAGAAGGCAAAAGAACTTCGTGATCAGTTAGAAGCATATTACATCAAAGCGATGGACTTTGAAAAGGTGGAGAAAATTCAACAGGAAGTTTTAATGGAGATAGAACAAATGATCAATCATCATCAATAAGGCTGGGACAGAGGGGATGAAAAAGGGATACCTTGTTCATCCCCTCCCTAAACTCGTGAACCTATCTTCTACAAATAAGTTTGACAAACAAAGGTCTTGTCAAAACTTAAAGACAGGAGGTGTAACAAATGGATACACAAACGATAATCGTATTCGCAGCAATTGCTATCACGCTTGGTTCAATCTTCCATTCACTTAGACTAAAGAGCAAACATAATGACTTTGCAGATTTACTCCTTGACCAGATTGAACAAGATTTAGAATTGAGAAAAACACTCGCGATGGGATTGTATTTGAGGTTTGCCAAAGGAGTTGATAGGAATATCCCACATGGTCAAAGCTTTATTAAAGAGGAACCTGACCAATTTGAACATTTTGTGGCAGACATTATTGAAGCAAAGTTTGGTGGAGATATGTTTGTGAGCAAAGCAAGTGGAGATTATGGCGTCAATTTTGAAAACCGCCGAGAAGAGGGGTTATATTTAGGGCAAGCTTTATGCACGGCTGAAGATGTTACGTACGAATCTGTTGCGCTCATTCATTCAAATATGAATAAGTGGGGGGCGGTTGGGGGATATGTTATTACGACAGCAGGATTTACAGAAAAAGCAATCAACTATGCAGATGGTTTAGGGATTGAACTAATTAATGGGGTAGAGCTCGTTACGATGTGGCTTGAAACATTTGAAGAAGATACGGCTTATTTAAAGAACCTAAGCCCATCAGACATCTAGAGAGCTTCCCTTTAATAAGGGGCAAATAACTCTCGTCAGTCTGAAAAAGCTTTCTGTTTAAGCGGTATATTTAGTAGGTATCGTTTTTAATTTAATGCCACAACCACATAAGATACTATGTTTTAATTGTTTTAATTCTGTTTGACATTGCGTACATAACGTTTTTTGGTTTTTCATATAGTTCACCTTTTTCTCATTTAACTATGTTACTTACAAAATTCTCAATCGAAATCTATTATTATAATAACATTTATCAGACGAAAATCAATATCTTTTTATAATTATTTTAAATAAGGATAATTGATGTTTAAAGATAAAAACAAGAGATGTATAAAAAAGGTCAGATTTCCCCTTTTCATACATCTCTAAATTTAATTACCATAAAACATCTAGTACATTACCATCAAATATATTTGTGTCAATGTTACATGTTTCAGCATCTAGTCCATACTGCCATCCTCCAATTAAAGCACCATCAGGATAGCTAGGATTATAAGCAGGCGCATTGTCTTCGGTTGTTATGCCTTCATTAGGTGCTGCAGTCCATATATGCATTTCTTCTAGAATACTAGGATCAGCTTCAGCAGCAGCTTCAAAAGCCATATACACCTCTTGACCTGGATCAAAAACGCCATAAATACCAGAGCTGTATTCTGATTCAGTAACGGCATCATGCCAACCTTGGATGAAGTCAGAATCAATTGGGTAAATCGGTTCTACATTGGCAAATAAAGCAACACCTTCAGGAATTCCGAAATCTCTCGCCATTTCAATCGCTTCATTTGCATGATATTGACCATGATCATACCCGGTGCCGTCATTAAAGTGGTTATACACTACAAGTATTTGAATGTCTTCAGCATGGAGTAATTCGACTTCTTCAGCCGTTAGACCGTAGGATGCACCTTCATTCGTTCCTAAATAGCGTCCCCATATTTCCGGGTCCCCGAAGTTATCACGAACACAGGCAAGCATTTCATCAGTCGTTATGCTAGCTGAATCAACCCCCCAAACCGTTTCGGGTGTTTCGCCATTGTCTGAGCCATTCTCACCGTTTCCGTTTCCATTTTCGTCGCCATTGTCTGAGCCATTTTCACCATTTCCGTTCTCTTCGCCATTACCGCCGTTCCCGTTGCTCTCTCCATTCTCTCCATCTTCTGAATGTGCTGTGATTGAATTGTTTATATCATTTGTTATGGTTACATCGACACTAACACGAATATCATTGCCGATTTGATTGCTAATAGTCCCATCGCCACCATTGATCTGATTATCAATTGTATTTTCAAGGTCGCCACTTTCAGCTTCAATGTTGTTATCAACTGTATTGTTAATAGAACCAGCATTGGAGTGAATGTGATTTTCTATTTGGTTCTCAACTTGACCATGAGAAGAATGAATGTCGTTGGTTACTGTGTTGGTTACGTCACCATCGCTAGCTTCAATTGTATTGTCAACATTATTCTGAATGTCACCTTCTTCGGAAGAAGTGCCGTCATTGTCAGATGATGGATCTTGATCTTCGTCAGATTGTATGACCTCAGAATCAGTGGATGCACTAGCGGGATTTTGTGTATTGGCCTCACTAAAGAAGGTTAGAGAGATAAGAAACAAGAGAGAGACAACTCCAAGGACGATAAATGAAACATTTACTTTCCTTTTCACGTTTTCACCACCTTCAATTATCTCAAAAATATGTTACGTGAGAGAACAAGCTTCGGTGAAAGAAATGGGCCAATGATGGGGAAATTAGTTTTCTATCGATTGTCAACAGAGTATAATAGAAACATAAAAAGTGTAGTCAGCTGATGCGCATGCAGAAAGGGGAGTTCTATGGAACTTTCACACGTTATTTGTGAAAAACGAACGTATTCTAAACAATACGATACCCATGACCATGCATATGGCCAATTATTATTCCCGCTTCAAGGTGGGATGGAAATCAAACTAACTGAGCGCAATATTCACTTGGAGGAAAAATATGGTTTCTTTCTTCCGCCAGGTTGTTTGCATACATTTCGAGCCACAAGCAGGAATGAATTTCTTATTGTCGATCTTCCTAAATATGTGCTAACTCCTGAACAACAAGATGAAATGTATTTTGAGTTAACGGAACAATGGACAGCCATTCGTTTTTTATTGTTAGAAGAACTTCAAAATACAGGGGCATCGTCAACAGACTTAACGTATTTGGGACGTTACATTAGTAAAAAACTACAGAAAAAAGTAGCAAGGTCTATTCAATATATTCATGAACATTTTCCTTCCAAACTAACAATAGAACAATTATCACAAATGGAAAATTACCATCCGGCTTATTATAGCATTTGGTTTAAAAAACAAACGGGTATGAGCCCTGCAACCTATATTCAACATGTTCGATTAGATGAAGCAAAGCGGTTACTAACAGAAACTAGTTCTAGTATTACGACAATAAGCAATGAGGTAGGGTTCGATTACCCTTCATCTTTTACAAGAGCTTTTATCCGTTATGAAGGAATTTCCCCTCAAATGTATCGAAAGACCTTTCAAAAGGACAAATAAACATAAAAAAAAGTAATGTGTGTGTTCATGTTGAATAGTAGGATTGAAAAAAGGATAGAAAAAGAGATGAGAATCTGATTTTTTTGAAGTTTGAAAGTTAGAGGGGGAGCGATTTTTGAAGGGGAATATTTCAATCTTATTTGTATTATTCGCAGCCATTTTATGGGGCACAACAGGTACAGCACAAACGTTTGCACCTGAGACTGCCAATCCAGATCAGTAA
>NZ_BAUT01000103.1 GCF_000513095.1 Halalkalibacter wakoensis JCM 9140 | reverse complement strand
TAAAAACAAAGTGTGCAACTGTAAAAAATAAGCTTCCCTCATAGTGAAATGAAGCGCAGGCCACTCGACTCCTGCGGGAAATAGAGGTAAGGTTGAGATCCCACAGGCGCAGCCGAGGAGGCCGGGCACCTCCCCGCGGAAAGCGAGTGGCTGGAGCGTAATGAAACGATCACGGCTGCTTCACTAACCATAACAACTTTTCATATGAAAACCGTAAGCTAATCACCCTCCACATGTAAGACAACTAGCTTACGGTTCTATATCTGTGCATACAATAAATAAAACAAAGAGGCATCGAACCCCTCCTCACACCACACCAATGACGACAACATGCGTCTAAGGCTCATATTCCCATGAACCCACAGCGTGATCGAGTGCCTCCATCGATACAGGCAAGGAGACATTGCCACTATTAAAAAGAACAAAAAACGACTTTCCTTGATGTTTGCACAAACGAAAAAATGTAAAACACACACCATCGCTTACTTTATATAGAAAACATCTAATTCTTAAGTTCTAGTTAGTCTAAATAACCGATCATCTTAAATCCTTACATTTTACTAGTTTAATAGTGTTTTCCCCATTATTCAACATGAACTGTGATACAGTATTCGACACTTTTTGCACACTCTAGCAAATGATTCTAAGAACTAAGTCACAGATTTTTACCTTTTTTTTCATGAAGCTGATAGGTAAGCGAATGAAAGGGGATAACAAAGCATTATTCGTCACACCTTTTCCATTAATCTTCTTGTTTACTAATCATCTTTTTTTCGATACTATGAAAGAGATGTAGATTTTTGTCTAACATTGCTCATTAACATAGATACATGACTTTTTATAAAGTGAGGGAATAGCATGACTCAATCACGAGTTAACAAGCGAAAGCGTAGGTCGAAAAAAGCCTTGCGTATCGCCGTACTCATTGCTGTAATGATGTTTCTAGGTACAGGCGGCGCCTTGGCTTACTTTGTCTATACATTGTCTGATGTGACTGCTAATAGCCAACAAGAACTTGATCGTGGGGAGAAATCGGAGAAACGGGAAGAAGCCGTTGACCCTGGAAAAGACAACATCTCGGTCCTATTCCTAGGTGTTGATGATCGAGATGGTGACTTACGCGGACGCACAGATGCGATGCTACTTGCGACGTTTAACCGCGAAGAATCAAGCATTAAGATTTTAAGCATTCCGCGCGATTCATTAGTCGATATTCCCGGCCGGGCAAACCGAGATAAAATCAACCATGCTCATGCGTTTGGTGGTTTGGACTTAGCCGTATCAACGGTCGAAGGGTTTTTAGATGTTCCGGTTGATTATTATGTAAAATTAAACTTTGAAGCTTTTGTTGAAATTATCGATGCACTAGGTGGAGTCGAAGTAGAAGTTCCATTTACGTTCTCTGAACAAGACAGTACAGGTGCACATGGTGCCATTACGTTATATGAAGGAACACATGAATTAAGCGGCGAAGAAGCGTTAGCGTTCGTCCGCATGCGTAAAAATGACCCACGCGGTGATATTGGCCGAGGTGAACGTCAACAAGAAGTGATTGAAGCGATCATTAGAAAAGGCGCTTCATTCTCATCGATTACACGGTACAACCAAGTACTTGATAGCGTAGACGAACACATGACAACAAACTTAAGTTTTGGAAACATCATTGCGTTCCACTCATACGCCACATCGTTGAACGACATTGAATCGATCAACCTCGAAGGCGTCGACACAAGAATCAGCGGCGTTTATTATTACGACATAAAAGAAGAATCACGCCTAGCCATTTCTCATACACTTCGTCAACATTTAGGATTAACAGAATAACGTACTCGTATCCCCTATTTGATTTAAAGGGGGACATTTCTAACAGGGATCATCAGAAATTTTGCGCGGAAGAAGGCACAACTACTCGTTGTGCCTTCTTCTATACTTCTACATAAACCATGATCACGGTCCTCATGCTTCTTTTTAATACCCTTTTGGATGAGTTCTATGCCAATTCCATGCATCCAGCATAATTTTTTCTAACGTCGGAAACCTCGGCTTCCAGTCTAGCTTCGTTTGTGCTTTTTCAGAAGAGGCAATTAAAATCGCCGGGTCTCCTAGTCTTCTTGCTTTCATTTCTACTGGTAGCGAATGTTCTGTTATGTTCCTTGCTACGTCAATGACTTCTTTTACAGAATAACCCATTCCATTCCCAAGATTAAAGGCATCACTTGAATGCCCTTTCCTTAAATACTCTAATGCTGCATAATGAGCAGAAGCTATATCCATCACATGAATATAATCTCTTATACACGTTCCATCTTCAGTTGGATAATCATCACCAAAAATGGAAATCGTTTCTCTCTTGCCGAGCGGTACTTCTAGGACCAGTGGGATTAGATGTGTTTCAGGCTTATGGTCCTCGCCAATTTCTCCGCTTTCATGAGCTCCAGCTGCATTAAAATACCTTAGTGAAACATATTTTACTCCGTAGCCCTGATCAAACCATTTCATCATCTTTTCCATGGCAAGCTTTGTTTCCCCGTAAGGATTTGTCGGAGTTGTGTCTTCGCCTTCTAAAATAGGAATCGATGTAGGTTCTCCATATATGGCGGCAGTAGAAGAAAAGACCATTTTACCTACTTTATGCTTCTTCATAACATCCAATAAACACATCATTCCATATACATTGTTATGGTAATAGTCATACGGTTTATCCATACTCTCGCCAACCAAAGAGTTTGCAGCAAAGTGGATGACGGCCTCAATTGAATGCCTCTTAAAGACATTATTTAACGCTTCTTTCTCCCTTAGATCCAATTCATAAAAGTGCTTAACATCGACTGACTTTCTATGTCCACTTTGTAAATTATCAACGACAATCACTTCTTCGTTCACTTCTGAAAAATATCTAACTGTATGAGAACCAATATAACCTGCCCCGCCAGTGATCAAAATCGACACCTACTTCACTCCCTGCTCCTTATTTCTACAAGTAAACGTATGAACCCTCCGGTTGCGGTCACACCAAAAACGTCAGTGACCACCATTAAAACAGAAAAAAGAGAAGGCTAAACACTCCCCCCCCTACTACAACCTTTCATCCATTAACCTAGATTATTTTACCGATGCACGACCAATCGAATGATACTCTACCCCTGCTGCTTTCATCTCATCTAACCGATAGATGTTTCGGCCGTCATAAACAAGAGGTGTTCTCATGAACGTGTCGTACTGTTTCGGTGCAATCTGTTTGACTTCCTCCCACTCCGTAAAGATAAAGCAAACATTTGCCTCTTTTAAGGCATCCTCTGCATGTGACACATACGTGATTCGGCCTTTGCCATGTTCACCTTCAGGGTAGAGCGTAGCAAAAGAGTCCGCACCAACAGGATCATACGCATAAATGTCTGCACCTTGTTCCAATAGCAACGGAACATTTTCAAGGGAAGCAGCTTCTCGCAAATCATCTGTTCCAGGTTTAAAGGTTAGCCCTAACACAGCTACCTTCAAACCAGCAAACGTCATCAATCGTTTGCTCGCTTTTTCATATAACTTGGTTTTTTGTTCTTTGTTTATGTCTATGGCTGCCTTCACCGTTTTCAAGTCATAGCCGTGTTGACGAGCAACGTTCTCTAATGCTTTCGTGTCCTTCGGAAAACACGAACCGCCGTAGCCAATGCCCGCTTTTAAAAACTTGCTCCCAATTCGATCATCGTAGCTCATTCCTTTTGCAACATCCTCGATATCAGCCCCAACAAGCTCGCAAAGGTTGGCAATATCATTCATGTAGGAAATCTTTAATGCTAAGAAATCATTTGACGCATATTTGATCATTTCTGCAGATCTTCTCGTAACAGACACCATCGGCAAATGAAAAGGTTCATACAATTTCATTAGCACATCTTCTGCCCATTTGCTTTCGGTTCCAATAACAATTCGTTCTGCATGAAGCGTATCATGAACAGCAGTCCCTTGCGCTAAAAACTCAGGGTTAGAGGCTACTTCCACTTTCACATCATGAACTAAAAAATCTCGAATATACTGTTCGACCTTGTCATTCGTTCCAATTGGGACCGTTGATTTCACCACAACGATACAGTCCTTCTCAACGGACTCCGCAATTTGCCGTGCGACCTTGGCAATATAAGATAAATTCGCCGAACCATCTGCTTGTTCTGGAGTACCAACCCCTATAAAAATCGCATCTGCCTCTTTATAGGCAGACCTATAGTCTGTTGTATAATCAATTCGTCCTGCCACGTAGTTCTTTTTCATTAATTCTTCTAAATCTGCTTCATAGATTGGAGATACACCTGATTTCATCAGCTTTACTTTTTCTTCATCAATATCAACACACGTTACTTCGTGACCAACTTCAGCGAAGCATACGCCTGCGACTAAGCCAACATAACCTGTACCAGCAACAGCTATTTTGTACATATAGATTCCCCCGACTAGTATACTAAGTGAAAAAGGCACCCTAATCATTTCGACTACCTTGATCGTGCCATTTACATCTTTCTAATAATAAAGGAAAAACAGCTAACAATCAACGGAGGCGGGTTAGCTAGAACTTTGTCGAACACTCCTTGTTTAGCAGCCCATAATCTTCTTATTTACTAATGGTTCATTTTTCGATACTATGGTAAAGAATGTAGAATGATGTCTAACACGGTTTTTACCAAATAGGGATAGATAGTCATATAGGTAACGATACGAAACATCAAAGTGAGGGAACAAAATGTCTCAATCAAGAGTTAGAAAACGAAAGCAAAAAAGCAGAAAGATTTTACGGATTGCTTTGCTTGTTGCGATCTTGACATTTCTTGGTGCAGGAGGTGTCCTTTCCTATTTTGTCATAACGCTTTCTGATGTGGCAGCTAACAGTCAGGAAGAATTAGATCGTGGGGAAAAATCTGAAAAACGGGAAGAAGTCGTTGACCCTGGTCAAGATAACATATCCGTGCTGTTTCTCGGAGTCGACGATCGCGACGGTGACTTACGCGGCCGTACCGATGCCATGTTGCTTGGAACATTCAATCGCCAAGATTCAAGCATTAAAATTCTCAGCATTCCTCGTGACACGTTAGTGACGATCCCAGGTCGCGCGAACCAAGATAAGATCAACCATGCACATGCATTTGGTGGCTTAGACTTAACGGTTGATACGGTTGAGCACTTTCTTGAAGTGCCTGTCGATTATTATGTGAACGTCAACTTCACCGCTTTTATGGAAATTGTTGATGCTCTTGGTGGGGTCGAACTGGATGTCCCGTTTACCTTTACAGAACAAGATAGCTCTGGAAGACATGGAGCCATTACCTTACACGAAGGAACACACGTCTTAAACGGAGAAGAAGCATTGGCTTTTGTCCGCATGCGTAAAAATGACCCTACTGGTGATATTGGCCGCGGTCAACGTCAACAACAGCTCATAGAAGCCATTCTTAAAAAAGGCGCATCTCTTTCATCCATCACGAGCTATAACAGCCTATTGGATAGCGTCGATGACCATATGACAACCAATTTAAGTTTTAGCAATATGGTTGCCTTTCATTCCTATATTACTTCATTAAATGATATCGAAATGGTAAACTTTGAAGGAACGGATACACGAATGAATGGTGTCTACTATTACGAAGTAACCGAAACGTCTCGTGCGAATACGGTTCTCGCCTTACAAAGGCATTTAGGATTAATCGAACCGAAAGAAGAAGAAACCGCCTATTAGTATGGATGGAAGATGGACAAACGTTCATCTTCCTTTTTTTATACAAAAAACGCACAAAAAAAGCAGCCCCTCCATAGAATGAAGATAACTGCTTTCTTATAATCATTTAACCTGTTCGTTTCACACTTTTGGTTGTCACTTTGTTAAAGAAATTAATCATTGGACGGTAAGTCGCACTCACTAAGCCAATGCGCTCAACAATCCATTCAATGACGATCAAAACAATCGCAATAATGATCACAGACATCCAAAGGGTTGACATCGTTAACATGACAGCTGCCAATCCGAAAAAAGCGCTCATTGTATAGATAACCAAGACGGTTTCTTTATGCGAAAACCCAATTTGCATCAAACGATGGTGCAAATGTGACTTGTCCGCATCAGAAATCTTTTTCTTATTAACGAGGCGACGAATAATGGCGAAAAACGTATCTGAAATCGGCACCGCTAAAATAATGACAGGAATTAACAACGAGAACACCGTCACATTTTTAAAGCCAAGTAAGGAAATGACCGAAATCATAAACCCTAAAAATAACGCCCCTGTATCCCCCATGAAAATCTTCGCTGGATTAAAGTTATGAACCAAAAACCCAACCGTGCTTCCAAGTAAAATCACTCCAAGTGCCGTTACAAATAGATCTCCTTGTATAATAGCCAAAGTCGAGATCGTTAAAATAACAATAGATGAAACACCAGCAGCTAAACCATCGAGTCCATCAAGTAAATTAATCGCATTGGTAATCCCGATAATCCAAAGAAACGTCAACGGTATACTAAACCATCCTAACTCCAAACGGCCATCAAAAGGCAAATTGATGAATTCTACATGAACCCACCCATTACCACGACAGCTGCTGCGGCAATTTGCCCAAGCATTTTCCACTTCGCTGACAGTTCCAGCATATCATCAAGGAAACCGGTTAAAATGATGATGAAACTACCGATTAAAATCGGCCACATGTAGGGACTTTCGGGTTGCAAAAGAACAAATCCAACCAAAAACCCAATATATATAGCAAGGCCGCCTAAACGCGCCATAACATTTTGATGAACTTTTCGATGATTTGGCTTATCTGTTGCTCCAATTTTAATCGCAAACCTTTTCACTAAAGGCGTAATGCTAACAACAACGAGAAAGCAAATAATTAGCGTTAGTGCCAATCCAATCATATTGACCCTCCTTAGTAATACCTTTTCCATACGTTTTATAAGTTATTTCACCTATGACAAATTGGATAATATTTTTTCAAGCGTCATAATCAATAAGTAAAAATTTGATTTGACTTGTATAAAATAGCTTGTATGAGACGATACTAATGGATTATATCATAAATGATGTTCTTGTGTAGATTATATTAAAAGAACTCCACAATTTTTTACTTTTTCCTTATGTTTCTGACAAAAACTAGCAATCTTCCAATCACTCTATGAATCTTTTATCAAATTCTGATATAATAAGAGTACTATTTTTAGGAGGTTTCAAGCCATGAAGAAGCGCCTTACGATTATAGGCTCGATTTTAGTCTTATCTACTGGGATTTTTGCCTTTTCTAGTCCTTCACTCGCCAATTCAGCACCCGTTGTCGCTAGTGTTGATTGGGTCATCAATCAAGTAACTCCAATCAAAAACCGCGTCACAGAACTCGAAAAACGTGTCACACACCTTGAACAGCAAGTGGAACAATTAAAGAGTGAACAGCATGCTAAATAAAGGAGCTCTATTAATATGAAAAAGTTCGTTGCTTTATTTCTTCTGCTGCCAATGCTTTTTATCGTCTTTCCAACAGAAAGTTCAGCTACTACGATGAAACATTACAACACCCCTGTTAAAGTCAAGCTTGTTCCTTCGATTAATTTTAACGTAACGCCTTTTGGAACGTATCGCTTAGTGAATGTCGATAACAGTCGTGAAATTGAATTTACTGGTCAAATTCAATTTCGTTATACACCAAATCAAGTTACAGTCCGGGTCAACGATCGGGATTTTACATCGAATAAAGGCTTTGAATTGCAGGAAGTCGGGACATCTGGTTCCAACTACATAAACATATCATCTATCTCTCAAAGGAACACCTTCAACACAGTTGATTACCGTGGTTCGTTAAAAATCGAACCAGGAAAAGACCGCCTTACATTATTTAATATCCTCTCCATTGAGGAATATATTCAAGGTGTCGTTCCTAAAGAAATGCCAGCATCATGGCATATGGAAGCGTTAAAGGCTCAAGCCATTGCCGCTCGAAACTATGCCTATGTTCAAATGAAAAACAATGATCATGTCGTCGATACAGTCGCTAACCAAGTATATGGCGGGAAATCAGGTGAACACTCCCGTACAAATGAAGCGGTTCGGGCCACAAGAGGACAGTATGCAACGGCAAATGGACAAGTCATTAATGCCTTTTTCCATTCAAGTTCAGGCGGACATACAGAAAACAGTGAAAACGTCTGGTCAAGTCCACTTCCTTACATTAAAGCGGTTCCTGATCCATATGATGTCCATCCGTCCAATTCGAATAATGCCTGGACAGAAACGATTCAACGAAACACGATTGAACAAAAGTTATTCGGATCTGGTGTCCGCTTAGTTGACTTGAAAGTTACTGAGAGATCCCCTACTGCTGGCAGTGTTCAAAAAGTAACAGCTACCGGCGTCCGTGCGAATGGAGAAACGGTGAAAGTGACCGTACCAAACGGTTCTGGCCCCGATTCACTCCGTTCAGCATTTGGTGCCTCGTTAAAAAGCATTAACTTTCGAATTGAACCAAGCTCGGCTGGAATGAAAGTCCGAACAGCAAACGGCTCGGTTCAGGATGTTCCAACCGTCTATGGAACGAAAATGAGAACAGCAAACGGCCAAGATGTCACCGTAACTGCGAATGAAGTTCCCATCCGGACGGCATCATCTACCGTCTTTGCTCAAACGAACTCGACTGCTTACACATTCAAAGGAAGCGGTTGGGGGCATCGCCTTGGCATGAGCCAATGGGGTGCGCGTGGCATGGCTGAGGCTGGGAAAACGTACGATGACATTTTAACGCATTATTATACAGGGGTTAAAATTGAAACGCTAAAATAATGAAGAAGAACGCCGGGAGAGTCACACCTGGCGTTCTTTTTTAATAATCAAAGGTTGTTCCCTCTGGGTACAGGAAAAACCGATCATCTTGCTCGTGAACCGGAAAGATATGTTGATCGTTCCCTTCGTACTGAGCAGGAATGTTCGTTGGAACGATATGATAATTGAGTAGGATGTTTTTTTTCTTGAAAGATCTCGTTTGTTACCGGCAAGAAGACAGGCGTGTTTGGTTCTGTATTTTCACTAGATTGCCCACATCCCCATGTTTTAGAAGGAAAAAGAAATAACTAGTAGCAGCAGGTCTGGAGGAAACGGATAGTAACTTTCATTACCTTGGAAGGGGGATTCTCTATTTCGTTTAGAAGAAGTCGTCAAGGCGGTAAGTCGTCCCTTTTTGTTTCCCGGTTATAGAGACATTAAGTGATTGCAGAAGGTCCGTAGAAATATTGCGAGATGAAAGTTGCAGGAAGTGGCGCAACTTGGAGTTTGTAATCGTGGAGTTCACTAAGAGCGTGTAGTCTTTTAATGACGGAAGGTGAGCATCTTTTGCTGCATACGTGCATTTGGGGCAGGACCATTTTCCGTACGATCGCAGCATCGGGATGGCGAGGCATTTCGGACAGTGGACGCCTTTGATTAATTCGGCCTCGGAAATGTTTAATTGCTCGAGGATATCGGTTTTGGCGGGGGTGTGCTGTTTTAGTAGTGTTGTGGAGAGCTTTTGGTTGTCCTTTTGCTTGAGATAGACGGTTGGGTGCCTTTTTTCTAGTTGCTCGATTTTTGTTAGGAGGCTCGCGCTATGAATGATTTTTTCAAAGAAGTGTGTGTGCTGGTTGGACGCTTTGATAATCGTTGAGGGGTTGCTGATCACGACGAAAGGTTCAAGCGGGGGTTGCACGAGTTTGTGCAAGTGGAGCCAATTATCAAATTGCAGCTCATGTCGTTTGATTTGTAAAAGAGGATTTGAAAAACCTGTCTCTTTTCCTTCCTTAGTTCGTAGCATCTGATCAAATGTTCCGTCGAAATAGATCGTTCCGCTTATGTTTTTGATTTCTATGAGGAGAATGAAGGCGGGCGAGACAATCATCGTATCGATTTGAAAATAAGACGTCTGATCGGTGAGCCGCAGACCATGGTATATATCATACTTTCGAGGATCGAGGAAAAGCAAGTAGTAATCGAGAGCCTGCTCGCCACGGTGTCCTGCGATCCTTCGCGCTAATTCTTCTTCAATTTGCGGAAGCTTCGGATGATGGGCAGGGAGTCTCCTCTGTAATGCCTGCAGCTGTAAAATTTTATGCGGGATGGTACGCTCTTTTTTGATCAATGGGGATCACTCCTTCATTTTTTGGGATATGTGGGGGGCGGTTGGCAGTAATATTCGATGCGGGTGGGGGGAAATCCTTTTTTTGTTTCGCGGGATTTATTGCGGTGGAGATGTGGCGGGGGGCGGGGCATGTTTTGGGGTGCAGCGCTTTTTTGGGGAGTGGGTGACTTTTTGTTTTTGCGGGGAGTTTGGGAACTTTATGCGCTGCTTTCGGAACTTTATGCGGGGCTTTCGCACTTTTTTGCGCTGATTTAGAAATTTATGCGGCGGGTGGGGCTCTCTTTGCGGAGTTTCACTTTTTATGCGGCGGGTGGGCTGACTTTTGCGGGGCTTTTTTTACCTTATGCGCCTCTAATAGGAAGATTTGCGCTGGCTTTTTGATTTATGCGGGAGTTTTCTCAGATATGCGGCGGGTGGGGCGCTCGTTAGAGGGTGCAGCTCTTTTTTTAGGGAGAGCGGCGCATGTTAGGCGGTGAAGCTCCTTTTTTAGGGAGCGGGTGACTCTTTGCGGGAGTTTGGGAACTTTTTGCGGGGCTTTCGGAACTTTATGCGGGGCTTTCGCACTTTTTTGTGCTGATTTAGAA
>NZ_BAUT01000104.1 GCF_000513095.1 Halalkalibacter wakoensis JCM 9140 | reverse complement strand
GGTTCACCTTCCACATCAGAGTTCACTAGTCGGAAATACCGCCAAGTCATTAGACCTTGTTTTCTCTGGGAATTTCTATCGTTCCCCCCATCCCGGGAGCGAGGCCGAAGCTACTTTTCCAATTCCGAATAAACGAGCACTTTTTCAGTGGCCTACCTCTATTTCCCGCAGGAGTCGAGTGGCTTCCGCTCCATTTCACTTCGAGCAACAACGATATTCCATACACCAATCTTTACGAAAAAAAACCAACTTACCTAAAGAGATAAGTTGGTTCTTTGCATTAGTTATTAATCACTTCAATACCGTCCACATGAATTCGTTGATTTTCTGCTTCAGGACGGCTCGTGCCTTTGACTGAGATCGTGACGGTATGTTCACCTTTGTTAAGACCTGAAACTTCATAAAGTGTCTGTTGGAACGCAGCTTCGGAGTCATAAGTGTCAACTTCTGCTACGTGTTCACCATTGATGAAAACATCTGCAATCCCCTGCGTTCGGCCACGGTAGCCAATCCATCTGAAGCCAGTGCCTTCAAACGTAAAGGAGACAGTTGCTTCTGTATCGTCTGAAAAGCTAGCTAAGTTCTCGCGATGATCAGCCAATGTGCTTTGTTGCCAAAGACCATCGTACGTAAAGATCATGTCATCGGCATTATAGTAAGAAGCTGTTCGAGCAACCGTTTTACTCGTAACAGAGGCGACCTTCACAACGGTACCGGATTGGTCATGTCCTGTAATAATCACATGGCCTACATCGTTAGCTTGATCGTTCCGTTTTGTTCAACAGAGACGATCTCAGCATCACTTGTTTCCCAGTGAACGGCCTCTTCACTTGTAAGGGAAATCGTTTGACCTGTCTCGAGGATTACTTCTTCTTGGTCCATGTGTGTGACCGTCACCGATAGTTCAAGCAATGTTCCATGTTCTGGACTGCTAAAGCGTACAGATGCAGTTCCTTCTTCAAGAAGAAGAAGTTCTCCCTCTTCACTAATCGCGGCTACATCCAAATCGCTTGACTCGATATCAATCGGTTCATCTATAGCAAAAGAAAAATCAATCGGAGCGTCTGTAAAATAAGCACCTGTCCAACCGGAAGCAAGCTCGTTCGCGGTTCGACCCGCGATGGTCCAATCTATATCTTGATGAACAGAGTCAATTGTCAGATCACCTAATCCGCGAACGTCAAAATGATGCATAAGCTGTCCTTGAACAATGTGTGGACGCATTTGCGCAAATTGTCTCATCGTCTCCACTTCTTGCTCCCAATCCTCAATTGATTCCGGGGCTTCCCAACGTTCAATATGTTGCTCCATTTCAGGTGCAATGACAGCAGCCATTTCATCTATCGTCTGAATCACATGATCTGCTTCAAAATTCGTATTTAAATAATGAGCAAAGCGAGTAAGGAACGTCTCACTAAACGTCTCATTTTCAAGCAATGTCCGGAGCATGAATGTCGACCAGTCTGGATTTGGCCAGCTTGTCCCGCCGCGCGCTGTTGCAAACGCAAACGTATCATGGGCGACCGTTCCGGCAGCAGCTGGCAAATCAAAACCAAAATCAAGGTCAAAGACAGACCAGCGCCACTTGCCGTCTGGGCGTTCGCGCCAATAGCGAATATTATTCCCAGGCCAGTCTGTGTTTCGAACAAAAATTTGAGCAATTTGATAATCAATAAAGTTATTCATGTCAACTTGACTAGAGATAAACTCATAAGCTTCAGCTGAAGCTGCTCCATTTTCCTCCATATAAGCTAAAAGTGCCAAATAATCATCATTTGTTCCTTCTCTAATGACGGCATCGTTTTCTAAGAAATCAAGGTTTTGCGGGTCAACGCCATGTTTGATTTCATAGTAATGATTGTCAAAACGCTCTCTTAGATTGTAAATTCCCCAATATTCCCCATTTACAAACAGAGTAGAAGGGCGGTAAAGCTGTGTTTCTACATCAAAGTCCCTAATGAGTTCTTGAAGCATGGCATCACGGAATAATGTGTTATTCCAATCATTTCCTGAATTGCGCAGAAGCAAACGATTGTATTCCTCACGAGTATCCTCTTCAAAGAAAGGATAACGGAAACGATTTTCCCCGTAATCACTTCTTGCATAAAGTCGGAACGATTTACGCGGTACAGTCCGTGAAGCTCCACCATGCATGCGAATGCCAGCACCTTGAGACAAAACGCGCTCGCCATTTTCTTCAAAAAATTCCAGGTGAATCGGGCGTTCCCATTCGGTTCCACTTTGAGCAAAGTTTCCCGTATGTTCAGGGTTTGGCGCCTCAGGGTTGTAGTAAATTCCTGGTACATAGATCCCAATTTCACGATCATAAAGGTTCGCCGGTGCAGTGGAGATGGAAACGATCGGCAAGGTCGTGTCGACTCCGATTAAGTACGAGTGGGTCACCTGTGCACTTTGTTCGATTCCTTCTGCATAAAAACGAGCACGAACGACGGTGTTCTCTTCGAGGTGAAGGGGAGCAGAGTAGATGTCTGAGCTCTCATCTGGTTCGGAGCCGTCCGTTGTGTATCGAATCACTCCTTCTGCCTCACCAAGTGTTGAAATCGCTACATCAATTGCCTGCTCATACAAGCCACCTTCGTCAGAAAAGACAAGCTGATGTTCAGGTCGGGCAAAATCTTTGTCTTTAATTTGGTCGTATAGATCTGAAAGAACGATCCAGTCCTGAATCGGATTGCCTTCTAAATAAAGACGTTCCCGTAACTCTGACAACTGTGTCAAAACGCCTACCGAGTCAATGTTGTTGTAGCGTGCATTTAAGTCTCTAAGTACGGTCATATTCTGAAGAGGTTGCAAGGACTCGATGTTGTTCTCACGAATATTTAACGATTGCAAGTTGGTTAGTTCTTCAATCGGTTCAAGTGTCGCAACGTTATTGCCTCGAACGTCTAGACTTGTTAAAGCACGTAAGCTCGATAGCGCCTCAAGGTTTTCGACTTGATTGTCTCTTACTTGTAAAGATTCAATGCGATTCATTCGAGCTAACGGTTGTAAGTCAGTAATCTGATTTCCTGAAGCATCCAAGGACACTAAACTTTCGAAAGCTTGAATTCCTTCAATGGAGCGAATTCCATTATTAGGAATAGAGAGCTGTTCTACTCTATTTAACATATCTTTGCGAATATCCCCATCTTCTAATTGTAATTCCGTACGAATCGCTTGTTCGAAAGCTGGATCTTCAAATACCAATTTTTGGTCATCGGCAAATAGAAATCCAAATCCCCAAACTAGGGCAATAATAGGAATAAGCCATAATAAATTCTTGAAAAGTTGTTGCTTCACGTCGAATCCTCCTGTATAAAACTCTAGCGCTCGCTATGGTTTATCATTTTTCTTCCAATAAACTATATGCATATTTGTAATGACAGCTGAAAACAACCAGTGTTATACTACTAATTATGTTAAGAAAGTATAAAAAGCAATAGTTACATTATAAAGACTTTGTAAAGGTTAAGTCCAATATAATTTTAAGGTGGTGATTGGTCTTGGCACTTGAAATTTTCAGTCGATATGAAGTGAAGTATTTAATTCCATTTGATGTGTACGAACAATTAGTACCCTATTTAATGGAGAGAATGCGATATGACAAGTTTGGTCAGCAAGGCCGTTACAACATTGTCAGTCTCTATTTTGATTCACCAGATAAAAAAATATATTATGAAACACGGAACAAATTGCGTTTCAGACAAAAGCTTCGTCTAAGAGTGTACGAGGATGCTACGCTTGACGGTCCAGCCTTTTTAGAAGTGAAGCAAAAATACAACAATGTTGTCAACAAAAGACGGACAAAGATTAACTTACGCGATGCCTATCATTACATTGATAACGGGACGACAGATTACATGAATGGGTATGACCTCTCAAACCCGCAAATATTAAAAGAAGTCCAGGCGTTCAAAGGTTTGTATGATTTAGTTCCACGTATCATCGTCAGCTACGATCGACAGGCGTTTCATGGATTGTATGAAGATGACTTACGGGTAACATTTGATTTCAACTTAATGTGCCGTGATGATAATTTACGTGTAGAAGATGGTCCAGTAGGAAAGCATTTTGTCGACCCAAATCTTGTTATTATGGAAGTGAAAGTTACGCATAGTGTTCCTCTTTGGTTAACTCGTCTTCTTAGTGAGTTCGAATGTCCGAAGAAAAGTGTTTCTAAATTTTGTACAAGTATAGACTTAATGGAAAATGTGCGGACAGAAGCCGTAACGAAAAATGATAAAGTAACTATTTTTGCTTGAGGAGAGTAAGATGAGCCAATTGTTTGAAGAACTTCAATTTTTTGCAGATCATACAACACGAGCAGCGGTGATTGAATCATTTGCTGCTATTATCCTGAGTTTTCTTTTGAGTTTATTAATTACGTGGGTTTATCGGATTACGCATAAGAAAGGTCAGTACTCGCAATCGTTTATTCATACGATTATTATCATGTCAGTTGTTGTATCTGTCATTATGATTGTGATTGGGAACAACATAGCTGTTGCATTTGGTCTTGTTGGTGCTTTTTCAATCATTCGATTTAGAAGTGCCATGAGTGATCCGAAAGATATTGCGTTTATCTTCTTCGGAATGGCTGCAGGTATTGCTTGTGGACTTGGATTTTACACCCTTGCAGTCTTGTTTGCTGTAACACTGTCGATTTTAATTTACATTTTGTTCGCTGTTGATTATGGTAGAAAAGACGAGGACGAAAAGACGCTCAAAGTGACGATTCCAGAGAATTTGCACTACGAAGATGTGTTCGATGAGTTGTTTGACCAATACTTACAAGACTATAAACTATTGCAAGTAGAAACAACAAGCCTTGGAACGATGTATCAGCTTACGTATACGATTACGTTAAAAGAAGGCATCACAGATAAAGTGGTCATGGATGCGATTCGTGAGCATAACGCAAACTTAAAAGTTTCCATTATTATGCCGTCTAAAACATATTAATCCCGGAAGAAGTGCATCACTAACATAATGTGATGTACTTTTTTCTTTCGTGCAGTGAAGAGGGGTCTGACTTCTCTTTCAATCAAGGAGGTGCCATTGTTGAAAAACGTACAGTTTAGAATTATGCTATCGACCGCAGTTATTATCGTCCTACTCTCTACTCAGAATGGTTATGCCCAAGTGACATTCACAGATGTAGCAAGAGATTTTTGGGCAAAGGAAGAAATAGAATTCTTGAACGGGCAAGACGTGATTTCCGGATTCCCGGACGGGGAATTTCGACCGAGTGAATCGATTACGAGAACACAGGCTGCAGCCATGCTAGTTCGTGCGTTAAATTTAAATACTGAAAATCGCCCCGATCCTGGCTTTCATGATATTAGCGCAAAATTTCACGCATACGATGTCGTGGCGACTGTAGCCGATGAAGGCTTAATGTCAGGAAGCGGTGGAAATTTCCGACCTGGAGAAACCTTATCGAGAGGACAAATGGCCGTTATCTTAAAGCGTGCCTTTGATCTATCTGGAGAATGGGATCGGCAATTTCGAGATATTAAATCCGATCACTGGGCATACAGTGCGATTCAAGCATTAGCGGCCAACCGCATTACGACGGGATATGCTACGGATACGACGTTTCGTGCAAGCCTACCAACAACAAGAGCTCAATTTTCTGTGTTTTTGGCGAGGCAATTAGAAGAGACGTTCAAGCCGGATGAATTCCCAATATCAGAGGCAGAACGTGCAGTTCTAGCACTGCATGAGCATGCAGTGGCAGGTAAATTGCCTCATATTAATACGCATTTGAATGCAAGTTTTGCAGATGTAGTACAGTCCCTCGGAAGCCCTTATACTTATGGATTAACGTATGTGCAATACTTTGAAGAAGGCTATTTTATAGGGCTGAACCCAAGCGGGAATGTCAACTATATTTGGGTGTATGATCAAGGCTATTTAACATTAACAGATTTAATCAATGCATTAGGACAGCCTGATCGTCAAGATATCGAACTAGGACAAATTCATACGATTTACCGTGTCGGTGAATATGAATTAGGATTTACGCGAAATCATGTGAGGAATGATCAATATTCAGAGCAGGTGTCTGAAGTCTTTCTTCGCTATCATGACGTTGACAAACAGTTTTATGCCATTGATCGATCGAGTTGGCAAACATACGAGAACGCCAAATTCGGCTATCGTGTCAATTTTCCTAGTCACTGGTCATCAAGCAGCGAATCGGCAGATGGAATCTGGCTACACGAAGAGTTCAACACGTACGTAACGGTTTTTGCCAGGGAGGAAGAACAAGCACTTCCCGACTACTATGAGCCGATTACTTTAAATAATGGAAAAAGAGCTTATTTCTTTGAAACAGAACAATATGGTTCTGTTAGCTATCACATGGTGTTAGTAGAAGATGGAGTCACATACCATTTTAGCGCGGAAATGCCACCATATTTCTATGAGGAAAACCAACACATCCTTGACGAAATCATGCTGAACTTTGAGTTAAGGGGTTAGGCCCGAATAGAATGGTACAAATCTTAATTCGTAACGGCTCTGAGAAAAATAGTAACCTTGAACAATTGCCGCTTCATGTTGAAGATGCAACAGGGAACTGATTGCAAAAGGCGGAGCTTGTGTTCGCTTTTACCGTGAACTTATCTAGTTTGAAACCGTGGTCGTTGATCTTCCCGATAGAAATGATTATTTAAGCAAATAGAAGGCCTATGCCTCGCAGAAATAAGCAAAGGGGGTGTGCGTAAAAGTCGAGTTCAGACCTTTTACGCGCACCTCCTTTATCCGTTATTCTAATTCCAAATGAACTCGCAACTCTCTACGTACGCGTGCTATTTCTTCATCAGGTAAAAGCAAATAATAAATGCCTTCAATGATTCTTCCGTTCCCAGTCAGCTCCATTTGTTCCACATGATGGCGAGCTTCCTTATAATTTGATTGGATCTTCCACATGGATTCTAAGGAAAGATCTGTCTTAATAGATGCTCCAACAGCATCTAAAATGGAACCTGCCCTCGTAATAGAACGTATGTGAGCACCTTCTTGTATGACGGCTTCAACGACTTGCCGTTGTCGTTCATTTCGACCAAAATCACCACGCGGATCTTCTTTCCTCATCCGAGAGTAAGCCAATGCTTCTTCTCCACTTAATTCAAGTTCTCCTTTAGGGAAGTGGAAGCCGTCTTGATGGAACTCTAACAAATCATTTGTAATTGAAATGCCACCAAGAGCATCAATAATAAGTTTGAATCCTTCCATATTAATGCTCATATAATGATCGATTGGAATATTGAGAAACTCCTCTACCGTGTCAATTGTCATTTGAATTCCACCAAATGCATAGGCGTGGTTAATTTTATCTTCCGTGTTTCTTCCAACAATCGTCGTTCGCGTATCGCGCGGAATACTTAGCATTTTTACAGACTCTTCTCTTGGGTTGACCGTCATCACAATAATCGTATCCGAACGCCCTGAATGTTCATCTCCCCTCGTATCAACGCCTGCAATTAGGAAGGAAAGTGGCTCTTGTTGATCAACGTCAACTTGAACCTCGCGCTTAGTTGATTGCTCCCTTCCTAAAGGCTCGTGAATCTCGTCGGCTGTTTCACGAACATGAAAATAAAAATAAAGGCTATATGCTACGATAACGACGAAAACAAGCCCCAGGAAAAGCGATAATAAAACAAATGGTTTTTTCATGAGGAAAACGCCTCTCTCAATTTTTAAAAATTTTAAATCTTATAAAGAAGTATACCGTGTAAACCTCTCTATGGAAATGCCAATCAAAGTTTTCCTGCTAGACGAACAATTACGAAAAAAACATAATAGTTGATAAGATCTATCTAAAAAGACTCGGAAAATCTCCAGTTTTATGGTAGATTAAATGTGGCGAATAAAAACCAAAAAAATAAGAAGGTGTAGCGCAATGATTGATATTCATAGTCATATCCTTTCAATGGTTGATGACGGTTCTCAGTCTGCTAGGCAATCGATTGAAATGGCAAAATCTGCAGAGGAGCAAGGCATTCGAATGATGATTGCGACACCACATCATAAAAACGGACGTTATGAAAATACGAAAACAACCATTATCGAAGAGGTAAGGCGATTTAATGAAGTGCTTAAAGAACAACAAATCGACCTCACCATTCTACCAGGACAAGAGGTTCGCCTATATGGTGAGATCTTGGATGATTATCAAAAAAATGAAATCCTTACATTGAATCAATCAAACTACGTATTGGTTGAATTTCCATCGGACCATGTTCCAAGCTATGCATCGCGATTATTCTATGAAATGAAATTAACAGGAATACAACCTGTGATTGCTCATCCAGAGCGCAATCGTGCCATATTGGAGCGACCTGATAAGCTGTTTGACTTGGTTGAACAAGGAGTTCTTGCTCAAGTAACAGCATCAAGCATGACAGGGCGTTTCGGGAAAAAAATAAAAAATTTCGCTCATCAATTAGTGGACCACCACCTCGTGCATTTTATAGCCTCAGATGCTCATAATGCTTCAACGAGACCAAACGAACTGCAACAAGCCTTCCAAACGATTGAGGAAGCGTTCGACCTCAACCTGGTTTATTATTTTCAAGAAAATGCAGAAATCCTTGTAAACGATCAAACAGTCTTTGTGGAACCCCCTGCTAGAATTCGAATGAAGAAGTTTTTGGGGATCTTCTAAAATGAATAAAATCTTGAAGGTGATCAATTGCAGAGAAGTATCAGAAAGATAGGAACAAAGATTGCCCTTTTAGATCTTTGGGGACTGCTATGGCTTGTGTTTCGGCGCGCCTGTACACGGACTAGGATTTAAGGCCACTGTTGTAATAAGATAGGGAAAGGGAGGGAACAGGTAAGTGAAAAAAATCTGGTTAATAGGAACGATTCTAGGAGTCGTTATCATCTTGATCGTTGTTGGAAACATCTCGTTTCAACAACGTGTAGATCAGTCTCAGCAAGAACGAGTACATGCTGAAGATGGGAGTGCTCAGTTAGAAATAGAGCTAGGTCAGGTTGGAGCTGAGGAAATGGTTGGATCGGGTGTTGAACAATTGGATCAAGACCAAGAAGTAACGGTGTCGGATACAGGTGAAGCGAACGAAGAATTTCAACATAACGGAAAGAAAGAGCAACATTCGTCTTCTAACGAAAAAAAGAGTCCATTAGATGAGACAAAAAAAGAAGCTACTCAGTTTCAAGAAGGAAATGAGTCCGCAAGAGAACATACAAGTTCTGGTGAACAGAGACATACAGGTGAACAGAAAAACCTTTCAGAAATTAGTAGGGAATATGTCCAAACGTTTCAACAGCTCGAATTCCAAGTTAACTGGAAGGTGGACAATTTAGTAGGAGAAGCTGAAAATGATGTTTTTTTTAACGGTTTAAATCATATCGATAAAGACTATTACGTAAAAAAGGGTCGAACGATAGAAGCAGAAGCAGATGCGGCTTTTGAAGAGCACTATGCACAGATGCAAAAGGAATTAAAACAGAATGGCCACAGTCAAAACGCTTTAAAAGAATTTCGGAGTACGTATGAACAAAGAAAAGCAGCTAGAAGACAATCACTAGAATCTAAAGCTGGATTCTAGTACTATAGAACCAATGTTATGCTTGAAAATGGTATAGGAGAATGATATTGCCAAACAAGGGTCAATCTAGTATATTTGTTATATAGTACAATCGTAATAATAGATTTAAATAAAAAAAGACATAGTAGGAGTGAATAGTATTGAAAAAGTATTCATTTAGTAAGAAAGTAGCAGGCGTTATGCTGGCTACTGTCCTTGTAGTTCAGCCAATGGCATCAGCACTACCATTAGTCGGTTCCGCTGTCGTACAAGCTGAAGAGGTGGCAGAATTAATTCAAATTATTGATGAAAAACTAGGTCAAGGTGAAGCGATCAACATTGCTACGAGCTTTGCAAAAATCGGCTTAAGTACGACTGCTGATCAGCTTGAAAATGACCTGAATGCATTTAGATCAGACAATCGTGAGGCTTTTAATACTTTATTTGAAGGAGAATTGTCGACTGATGATTTGATTTCATTTTTTGTGACGTTCATGAACGCAGCAGAAGATGTTCTAGATGATATGACCAAAGAAGAAATTGAAGCAGAAATCATTGCAGAGGGATATTATAACTTTATAGGTGGGATCGCTGAGGAAGCAATCAGACAAGATAACAAAGACGTTGACGGTATTCTTAAAAAGCATATCGGTATAGGGATTTTAGACATTGTAGTTGATATGCAAAAGGAATTAGACAAACAACTTAACATGAACAATGCAAGTTTAAGGCAAGCGATGGCAGATGCGTTATACGAATCTCTGGATGAGATCCGTATTCTAAATGAAAGCAGCACGATTTCAGACATTGCGAATGCTATTGGGACTGTTTATGAGAAACTTGATAGTAACTCCAAAACAATTATCCAAAATGCAAGAAGTAAGGTAAATGCGGGAGATGTAAATTGGAACGCTGTATTCGCATCGGTTCAAGTAAACTTACCAGTTAAAGACGAAGATGAAAGCACTGGCGGCGGTGGAGGAAGCACTGGCGGCGGTGGAGGAAGCGCTGG
>NZ_BAUT01000105.1 GCF_000513095.1 Halalkalibacter wakoensis JCM 9140 | reverse complement strand
GAACATAATAATGCTAGTTTATATATTTCATTTTGTATGGCGTTAGATTTAGTTTTAACTTTATTAAATAGATTAGGATTTCTACTAGATAGTTCATCACTTACAATTTGCTTGTTAAGGTTACGAATAGTAGCTGTTAGTTCATTGATATTAGTTTTCTTTGCGAGTATATCAGACTTGATTTTTTCTTTGTATTCAACGTATTCCTCAGTTGAAATACCCCAATGCGAACAAAAATAACATAGTTTACTTTCACAACGCTGTTCCTCATCTTTGCAATATCCTACCTTCATCTTCCTTTTAAATGAACTGTTGTCATAGTCGTAAGCTTTTAACTTAACTTCATCTGGAATCGTTCCGGTTTGCCTCTCAATAATCTTAGAGTTTTTAATTTTTTTCATTAGTTTAAAAACTTCACAATCAACCCAATACTCAGTATGACCACTATAATGATATTGAGCTTTAATAGTTTGATGTCCACCTAATCTTGCTATTTCAACTGGAGAATACCCTTGCATCATTAGAGAGACAAAGGCAAAGTGTCTTGTATCGTTGGGTAATACTTGATATTCCTTTGTTATCTGACAATCGTATTCAATTTCCATTACTTTGTAAAACCTCTTAATGAGCCTATCTAAATTAAGAGATTTAAATTGGTTTAAATTTTTTGTTACAACCGCCCTATTAGATGAGCTCCCATGAATAATAGAACGGTAAGAAACTAATGTATCTGTAGGACCATATTGATTCGTTAATTCGATATAGTGCCTAATTAGTTCGTACATTTCTTCGTCTATTAATAACTTATCTGGAATTTGTATCCTCCTTGGATTTTTTAACTTGTTCCTTGGCAATCTAATATAATGCTTACCATTGTCGATTGAAGTGCAATCTCTTTTAATCAGGCAGAATTCTGTCGGGCGCATTGGAATAACATTTGTTAGCCTCCACCATATTATCAAAGGATAAATGAGAAGTATTTCTTTATATTTCAAATCTTCTTTAATAGATTCATCTAATACTTTATTAAAATGTTTTTCTAAATAATATGAGAATGAGAGTACATATCTAGATGGAGGAAGCTGTCTTACATTTTGTTCAATTGGTATTTTGCCTTTCAGTTGTACTAGAGATGGAACAAAATCATCAGCTATCTCTAAATCTGTGTAGTCAAAGAAATTACAAAGTGAATTTATCATATCTACTTTATATTTATTGCTATAATCACTATGCTCAATAAATTTTAATAGAGTGTCCTTATTATCGATTCTAAAGCCCTTAGTCAGTTCAAACCCCTTCAAGAAAAGTATAAGACATGAAGTTGCCCCATTCTTATATTTACCAATAAGATTTACTATCCAACACTTAACCATGTCTTTAAATTCTTTTGGTAAACTAGTATTAAACAAGTACGAGTTCAATTTACTGAAGTCAAACGCTTTATAATTTTCTTTGTACTGTACTTGAGTTACTTCCCAATAATCATCTTCAAATTCACCTTTAATCCATCGCTTTTCTAAAACTAATTTATTAATGATTTCTTTTGATTCATTAACGCTTTCCTTTAATATGAATTCTTCATCAGAAAAGACACTTATATCTATTTCAACTTTATTTTTCAGTACTGACATTAGTTCCCCCTATGGCAAGTAAATTGGACTATACGTTAAATATTGTTCAAAGTCTTCGCTAGTCCTTGATTGCACTTCGTCAAGTAGGTTTAATAATTGATTATATTCTTCTTCTCCATTTTCAAAGAAGTTGAAAACTTCGTTTTGACCAAATTTTTGCATAGCTCTTTCTAAGTTATCCATATCTTTATATAAACAGTTCATCAGACGTGTTTTTTCACCTTCAAATGAGCTAGGCTCAATTTCTTTTACAAATTCATAAACACTTTCTTTAACACCCTCTACAAGGGAAGAAATCGCATAAAAATTAGGAACTGAAAATGGACAATCTTTGCATGAATCCAATTCTGGTTTTTGACACTCTGGTGATACAATGCATTGAAAGTTCTCATCTTGACTTGGTAAGACATTGGTTTCCAAATCAAACATCAAGCTACTAACCTTATCGATACCCATACTCAAGATTTTTTCTGCTACTAACTGTCTCTCAGATAAGGTCTTGTTAATAAAACCCGTTGTTGCTTGTAGTTTGTAAACTCCTCCTAATGTATTCGTGATTGCTATGATTTCATGTGTTCTTACATCTCTATTGTTATTATTATCTCCCAGTAAAATAGTCGCCATTAAGTCAGGAATATAGCCGAATGGTTTTCTATTAAATAAAGTCTGACATAGCTCATCTAGTTGTTCCTCCGGGATAACAAGATATATATTAGTGGATTCGAAGTCTTCATGAGCTTAATCTCTGTGCCATCTCTAAAGCAGCACTCCCACGACCTTTTCTTACTAGTACCATATACATCATTACTAAGACAGTCCGATTCATTTTTAGACTCTTAAACTTAAAATCATCTCTCTTTATCCCTTTGAAAAAAGCATTATGAGCTTTCTTTGAGATTACGTTGTTATCCTGTAATCCGAAATCGATAATACCATTGTATGAAGTATTACTGTCATCACTTATAATACTCGTACGCATTTTTACAATAAGTGTGCAAATAACAGCAGCTGTCGCTAAAGGAAGTATTAAATTATCTGGACAGTTAAAACGATTTAATGCTCCTGTTTTATTTACTGTAAGGTCTTTTCGTTTGATATGATTAACAATAGAGTTTGCTTCGTCTATTGTTAAATCACGTTTCTTCAACTCTTCTAGTGAAATGGAGCCTACTTCTTCTAATCCTACCCTCGGAAAGGATATAACGTCGCCATGCCTCCAGGCATTCCCAAGATGCGTAAGGACATATAACCAAGCAGGTGCATAATAATTATGTTCTCCTGTACCACTAATGATTCTCTCCGCGTCTAGGATAGCTTCATGTTTATGCGTCATCAGTTTTGCATAATCATAGATTTCTTCATACTCCCAATAATCATAAGTTTCTTTAGGCTTTTCAACAGACTCATATAAAAAAGGATTAATAATTCTTGTCATATTATAAGTTTTCTTTATTTCTTTTTTTTCTGATAAAGTAACGTTTATCTTTGCATGAAATTCCAAAAGAAAACTATAAAGCAAACACTGTTTCGAACTTGATAAAGAATTATTAAAAAGCTTTAAATTAATATCATTAGACGTAAGAGAGTATAATTCTCCTTCAAGTGTTAAATCAGCTAAATAATAAGTACAGTCAATGTACTGTGAAATAAGAGTTTTAATAACTGGTTTGCTTCCATTAGTTAAAGTTAACTTTTGTTCACAATACAAATACCACTCTTGTTCAGTGTATGGACATTCCCCTGAGAATGAGATTCCTTTTAACTTTAGGATTCTATAAAGTCGCTTAACTGGGTTAATTTCAGAATTTAATATCCTGCTTATTTCATTTCTTAATTCTATCTCTTTTCTATACTCATAAACTTCTTCTAATAAAAACATTATTTCTGAATGAGACCCCAAAGCTCTTCTTGCCAATGTATTAGTTTGAAATTTTGTAAATTTTTCGTACTGAATAGAATTAAGGTTACAAATAGCCATAACATCTTGCGCTGTACAGTAATTTTTTTGAATTTCTTTCATTTTTTCTTTTAGGTTTTTAATTTCATATTTAGGATAAAATATCTTTCCTTTAATATAGACAGGCTCTAATTTCTCTTCCTCCTTAAGCAAGCTAAACGTACCCCTATTAAATTCTAAAATCGATAATGCCTCGTCCAAACTATAAAAATCAGCTATTTCATATAGTGGGATGTTAAAGTATTTCTCAGCATCTTCAAATCGATAAAAGTAATTAGTCTTAGTAATCGTTACCCTTTTAATATTATGCTTTTTTTCCAATGCATATATATCCTGATAAGAAATACTATACCTATCCCAAGCATCAACACATCGAATATGTGTTTCAAGAAAATATAATAATTGTTCCTTATTTACAAACAGATAAACTTTTTTGAAACCTTTTTCGAAATACTTAAAGTCAATCCTTTCTGATTCACACATAGCAATTATTCCATCTAAGATTTCTTTTCGTCTACCGGTTCCGTGAAGAGGAGATTTTCCTTCAAATCCAAGTAATTTGACAACTTCTTTATCCGTAACGTACTTTGTTTCTAGTAAGTCAATAAGTCGTGATAATTCGTCCAAATCACTTCTATTAAAATAAGTTGAAATTCTAGTTTTCCCAGGAGCCTCTTTTGTTCCAATAAACCCTTGTTCTACCCAAGGTTTAAATCCTTTATAAGTTTTCGCAATCTTGTCATATTTACCAGATTTCACTACCTCATACTTCACTATCCACCAGGCTCCACCGTTTACCCCACCTTATTTTTCCATTTTTTAACGTATTTAAAATCTATTATCCCCATTTGCTCTATAGGGTGCTTTTTAAACTCATTAACCGCTTCTTTTATTTGCTCAGTAGTCAGAGTTTCATCAATATAGTCTAACGCAGAATTGATATTTCTATCACCTCTAGCAATAGCTAACTGAGTTGGGGTAAATCCCATATCAATAAGGGTGTTAGTAAAAACTCCCCTTCCGATATGTGAACTCCAAACAGTATCAGCAATAAGGTCATAATCCTCATGTCCCATTATTAAATCTAGAAAAGCTTTTTTAACCTTCTTAAAGCGTCTATCATATACTTTCCCCGACATTGGATATCCGTCTTCATCAAGGAATAAAGCGCTTAAATCCTTACATTTTCCTTTTAATTGCATGATATCTAAACTTTTCATATGTTTGTCATAAATTGACCAAACTAAGTCATTGTCGAGAATTGTTTGTCTAGCTAAATGTACACCTAAATAGTTTAATCTCTTAGGATTTTCAGATTTTGTATCTTTCAGACGAGAAAAGAACTTCCGTCTATTATCTTTAATTTGAACCTCCATAGATTCTCGGTGAGTAACAATTAGACCGCCTCTATC
Source organism: Halalkalibacter wakoensis JCM 9140 (assembly GCF_000513095.1). Lineage (GTDB taxonomy): Bacteria > Bacillota > Bacilli > Bacillales > Bacillaceae_D > Halalkalibacter > Halalkalibacter wakoensis. The sequence goes on along the minus strand of NZ_BAUT01000105.1, from coordinate 5,527 downwards.
TACATTTACTACTTCTCCGCGCCTCAAGCCACCATAAAATTGGAAACAGAGCCCTAGTGCAATATCTGGTGCAATCTCCATCGCTATACTAATAAAACGAGATGTTAAAGCTACTCTATCATCACCAAAATCTTTTAGCTTTGCTACTTTTGTCTTTCTAGTGTCTTGAGAAGGGAACCTTGTACCCAAATGTGGTTCTCTAAAAACTGATTTATAAGTTGTGTGACCTTTCCCGTTATCTTTCTCAATTATTTGGAATTCTTCATCTATTAAATTCATTTTCTTTAAATATACGAAAAAAGCCGTTAGATAATATTCATATTGCTCTACAGTTGATTTTTGTAGACCTTTCAAAGAGAGATGAGTTATGTAATTACTAGCATGTTTTCTCTTTAACCCTCTTAGCCCGATTTGTTTAAGCTCAATGTATTCTTCATGGTTTTCTTCAACCATATACAAACAATAATTTAATAGTCTACATACTACCTTTGCTGGAGCATCAGTACTGTTTAATGACTTGCCACTATATTCATATATAGTCTTTATAAAATGGTTAATGGGGTGTGGATATACAATTCCTGAGTGCTCATCTAACACCCCAATCATAACAACTTTTATATTCCTCATTTTATCTTGAATAATCTCATTAACAGTAACTTCTCTACTGACAAACTTATAATTTAAGAGTTCCATTACAATACCTCCAAATATGCCTACAAAACTAATGCTCGCTCATTAGGAGTGTGGACAACGAAAAGCACGTTGACCACAAACCTAACTCACTCCCACTGCGCTATTCCCGCGCCGGGACTACTCCCCCACACTTCTTATCATTACAAGGCTATATAATCCCCAGTTATAGTTATATCCTCTCAATACCATTTACTCACACTTTAAATATTTTGTCCAATATTTAATATAATGGGCTTTTTCAATTTCACATTATAACCCTTTATTATCAAGCGTATTAAGGTTATTCCTCTCTCTTATTTTGTTTTCGACCTAAATTGTAGCTATATGGAACAGAAAATAAAATTGCGTACGCACGTCAGTTATATAACAAAACAGTGATGGAATATAATACGAAAATCCAATCCATTCCTACAAATTTAGTAGCATCCATTCACAATTTCACAAGACGTGACATGCTCGAAATCCCGATTGAAGAACGTGAAAATGTGAAAGTACAATTTTAAGGTGGATAACTATGATTCTCTATAAACAAATTGAGCGGAATAAAAGGAACACCGTTTTTATTGTTGCAGGGTTCATTTTATTTGTGTTAGCAGTCGGTGCCTCCTTCACTTATTTAACAGCTGGAGATTATTATAGCGGGATGATTCTAGCAGCCATTATCGGAGGTGGCTATACAGTCATCATGTTAGTTTCGAGCACAAACGTTGTCATGAGAATGAATCACGCTAGGGAAATTAAATCAAAGGATGAAGACCCCTTTTTATGGAACACCGTTGAGAACTTAGCTATGGCGGCAAGAATTCCAATGCCAAAAATTTTTATGATCCAAGATCAAAGCCCAAATGCGTTCGCAACAGGAATATCCCCCAAAAAGGGAGCTGTAGCTGTAACTACTGGGCTCATGAACCATTTAAATCGCGAAGAAGTTGAAGGCGTTTTAGCACACGAGGTCGCCCATATTCGCAACTTTGATATCCGCTTAGCCACAATAGCGATTGCTCTTGTATCAGCTGTCGCAATTCTAAGTGATATGGGCACTCGGATGATGTTTTTCTCAAATAGAAATCGCAATCAAAAACAACACCCAGCCGTCCTGATCATTGCTCTCTTACTATTATTACTGGCTCCTTTAGTCGCTACCCTTATTCGCTTGGCAATTTCAAGGAATCGCGAATTTTTAGCCGATGCAAGTGCAGCTGAACTCACGCGCAATCCATATGCACTTGCATCGGCCTTAAGAAAAATCACCGGTGTTAAGACACCGGTTCAGGAAGCATCGGGTACGTCTGCTCCCCTTTATTTTGCAGATCCTTTAAAAAAGAAAGCCGCAAGTCTCTTCTCGACACACCCACAACCCGAGGAGCGAATCCGTAGATTAACGAACATGTAATGTGTTCGTTTTTTTATTGACATTCTAGTCGAAATTCCGCAAAAAGAAACAACCAACTATTATGTCAGAAAATTTACTATATTTTTTTAACTTAGTGTGGTATAGTATTTTCACAAAACATTTTATTGATTTAAAGGAGGAATGCGTTATGTCATTAAATAATGGCAATGGACGTGAGCAGTGGGCTACAAGGCTGGGTTTTATTTTAGCAGCCATGGGTTCTGCTGTTGGATTAGGTAACATTTGGCGTTTTTCATATGTTGCTGGTGAAAATGGAGGAGCGGCATTCATTTTAGTTTATCTTGTTATGATTTTATTAATTGGTTTGCCGATTGTGATGTCCGAATTTACAATTGGGCGTAAAGCACAAAGCGATGCAGTTGGTGCATTTGAAAAATTATCACCAGGTGGCGATCGACTTGCTCCAGGGGAACCTTGGAAGCTAGCTGGTATTATGGGTGTAGCCGCTGCATTTATGATTCTTTCGTTCTACGGAGTTATTGCTGGATGGATTGTTTATTATTTCTTTAATTATTTAACTGGAAACCTTTGGACTGCTCCTGCTGATGGCTATGGCGCATTCTTTGGCGGATTTATCTCTAGTCCTGTTCAACCACTGTTTTGGCAATTATTATTTATGGTTTTAACAATTGGAATTGTTTTTGTTGGAGTTAAAAAAGGAATTGAGCGCGCGAACAAAATTTTAATGCCTTTACTTGGTATTTTACTTATTGTTCTTTCAATTTACGGATTAACACTTGGCGGCGCCAAAGAAGGATTAGCGTTCTTGTTCTCTCCTGATTGGACTGCTTTGACTGACCCGAATATTTATTTAGCAGCACTCGGGCAAGCGTTCTTCTCTTTAAGTTTAGGAATGGGAGCTTTAATTACGTACGGAAGTTATTTATCAAGCAAAGAAAGACTTCCAGGTGCAGCAGCAAGTGTTGCTGGACTTGATACAGCATTCGCTATTATTGCTGGTATTATGATTTTCCCAGCTGTTTTTGCTTTTGGAATTGAACCTGGTGCAGGTCCTGGACTTGTATTCGTTGTTATGCCAGATGTATTTGATAGCTTTGCACTTGGTGGTATTTTCGGGATTCTCTTCTTCTTCCTTTTAGCAGCCGCTGCATTAACATCTGCTGTTTCATTGTTAGAAGTTGCTGTCGCTTATTTCATGAGAAAGTTTGAATGGTCTCGTAAGCAAGCTGCCATAATTGTAGGTTCGTTAATCTTCTTATTAGGTGTACCATCTTCTTTAAGTCAAGGTGCACTGTCTCACGTTAGCCTTTTAGGCGGGCGAGACATTTTAGACTCAATTGATTTTATTGCATCAAATATCTTCCTTCCTCTTGGTGGACTAATTATTGCTCTATTCATGGGTTGGGGCTGGAAAAAGGCAGATGCCCTACGTGATTCCGACTTTGGAAATACGAAGCTAGGTCTCATTTGGTTATATTTACTACGCTACTTAGTACCAATTGCGATTTTAGCTGTATTTATTAGTTCGATTTCTGAATTCTAAAAAACAAGCATCAAAAAAGCACCGCTTTTGCGGTGTTTTTTATTTTTAACTGAGAAGTAGTTCATTTTGTCGCATTTATATCTTTTAACATCCACAATTTATTTTTAAAAAACGATGCTGTTGCTTTTGCATATTTTTGTCCTTCATCAGCTTGTTGAATGACGGTTTCTTTTTTTCGTCTTCAAAAGAAAAGGACCATCAAATAATATAGTATTTGATGATCCTTTTCTAATTAAGTATTTAATATTGTAGAAGCTCTTAGCTATTAATCAATGTGTACCAATTTTTTTTGCATTTCTTCTTCAATCATTGGAACAAACAACTTCATCCCTTGTTCAATCTTCTCTGGAGTGGAGTGTGTAAAGTTTAAACGCAGCGTGTTTTTCTTAGGCTCACCCGCATAAAAAGGTTCTCCAGGAACATATGCAACCCCTCTATCCACTGCCTTATTGAGTAATTGTGTCATATTTAGCGATTTGTCTACCTCTAACCAAAGGAACATCCCACCTTTTGGTTTAACAAAATGAACAGAAGGCAATTCAGCTTGCTCTAGACAACGAACCATAACTTCCATCCTGCTTTTATATACTTTGATTAAGTGACTGATATGCCCATCTAAGTCGTAGTTCGTACATAATTGATAGAGGGCTTGTTGAGCTAATGAGTTGGAATGTAAATCATTTGCTTGTTTTGCTTGTGCCATCATCCGAATCACTTGATATGGCCCGACAATCCAACCTGTTCGTAAGGCTGGAACTGCTGTTTTAGAGAAAGTACTTGTATATAATACGTGCTTGCCATCATCTAAAGAAGCTAACGGCTGATAGGTTTCGTTTTCTGTAAATTGAAGCTCTCCGTATGGATCGTCCTCAAAGACAACTATTTTGTACTTTTGCGCAAGATTAATTAGCTGTTTCCGTCTTTCAAGTGACCATACACGCCCTGCTGGGTTTGAAAAAGTTGGTACGACGTAAATGCATTTTGGGTTGTATTTTTTCAATTTGGCTTCTAAGTCATCAGGATCCATTCCATCATTGTCTGAATCAACTGCTACCACGGTTGCTTCATAAGACTTAAATACCTGCAAGGCAGCTAAATAGGTTGGATCTTCTGTTAACACGATATCTCCTGGACTTAACATAATTCGTGAAAACAAATCAATCGCTTGTTGGGAACCTGTGGTCACAAGCACTTCATCTGAGGAAAATCCAGTAATTCCCTTCTTGCTCATTCTTTCTAATATTGCTTCGCGCAAAGGACGATAGCCTTCTGTTTCCATATATTGTAATGACTTTTTACCTGTTTGAAATACTCTCGAAAACGCATCTTCTAGACCATCTAAAGGAAACAAATCATCATCAGGTAGCCCACCCGCAAATGAAATAACATCTCCTTTTCCAACAATCTTCAAAATGTCTCTTACAGCAGAAGATTGTAAAAAGCGGACCCGATCAGCAAAGGCATACTTCATTTCTAGCACCTCTATTAATTCTAAAATTTTGAATATTACATTAATACTACTCTGTTTTGCTAAAATGTCAATAAATCTTATTTATTTTTCACAGTTGTTCATTTACTTTTCCCGTGAAAAATAAAGATTATTCTACAAGGTCTTATTATGACAGTTCCTTTGTTATTTGTCAGGTATTTAATGAAAAAGTCTGTTTTCGTATACTTTGTTGCTTGCTTTCATAATAACATGTTCGTTCGTTAAAAATCGTTTATCGCGCGCTTCATTTACATGCTTTTTAGATGATGGAAAAGGTAGGTAGGTAATGACTTACAACAATCACCTAAAAAAGAGGCAAGCTCTTGTTTGAGCTTACCGAATGAGTGTTTCGTTTTAAACTAAAGAGGTGAGAACGAGTCTAACAGGAATCGGATCAAAAGGTCCAATCTTGTCAGATGCACTTTTT
>NZ_BAUT01000106.1 GCF_000513095.1 Halalkalibacter wakoensis JCM 9140 | reverse complement strand
GCAATGATCACAATTCCAACAGGCATTGAGAAAATACCTAATACCGGCTTCTTATAAATAAGATAAAGAATTAGAAACGCAAAAATAATAGTTAATCCTAAGAACGTGGTATATTCAAACATATTACTAACCGGAGCATGTCCAGCCACAATCCACCTAGTGACAAAATACCCTAGTTGTGCTAAAAATCCTGCACACGCCAGACCAAAGCTGATCCATCCCCACCTCTTCGTTTTATTACCTAATGTACTATTTTCATAATAGATCGTAATAGAGAAAGTAATTGTCGCGAAAATGTAGATAAAAAACGCCGCGAGCAATAGATTACTACTTAGTTCGACCATGTTGTAACACTCCCAAACCACTTATTTGTCTTCTGTCCTATCGACCGGCTGTTCGAGCTCTGCCTCTTTTGCCACTTCAGCCATTTCACGTTTAAAAGCATACCAATTCTTATTCGTATGGCCTGCCATCATTACTTTCCCATTCTCTTCTTGTATCCAAATTCTTCGGTGAGTCCAATAGCTTCCTTGGACTAAACCAATCATAAAAATGAATCCTCCTATTACTAAAATGGACAAAGTATAGTCTTTTCGAACAATCAGCGCAGATACATGTTTTGTCTCTAGATCAGATAACCTAATGGAATAAACATTTTCATCTGTAGGATCGAAATTACGTCCAATAGTTAAAAAACTCACTTCTTTTTTTTCTTGATTTGGACTATTCACTTCAAAGATAAAGGCAGGATTATCAGGAATCCTTGATTTGGTACTTGGAATTCCATCATTATTTAAATAATAGTCTGGTAGATAATCTTGTAATTTAACGTAGTAGTCATTAGGAAGATCATATTGTTGTTCAGGATAAAATAGATCAACTTTAAACTCTCCAATCGTTTCACCTGTTTCATCATGTTCAACTGTAAACATCATCTTATTTAACTCATGGAGTTTGTAATCAACTTGATATAGACCAAACCCATCAAATTTAAAGGGATCATTCACCCTGATTTGGTACGTATCCACTTCTTGAAGATCGCGCTGTGAACCTACTGGACCGTCATCGTTTCGTTGGTACAGTGTCACGTTTGTTTGATAGGTTTTAACAACAACTCCCCCTGCTCGATCAATCGCCGTTTGGAAGAGCTCGTCATTTTCATCGTATAATTCAACAATAAACTGATGATTTTCCAGATAGTATTCTCCATTTGTTCCTGGGATTACCTCCGTATCCCCTTCTCGAACCCAAAGGTGGTGATCAACAAACATTCCCGGAAAAAAGCGTAGCATCCCACCAATTAAGAAAATAATGAGACCAATATGGTTTATATAAGGTCCCCATCTAGCAAATCGGCCTTTTTCAGCTAAAATAGAGGTTCCATCTGTTCTAACGTTGTATTTCTTTCCCTTTAAACTACTCAACCATTTCTCTTTATTTGGCGCTATATCTAGTTGTGTTTCACTTACTAGACGCTGTTTCTTCATAAAATTGATGTGTTTATGGACACGTTGGTGTTTTAAGGAACGATATAAGGGAAAAAAACGATCCACACTAGCAATGATAAGTGAAACGGTCAAAGCAGCCATTAATAATAAATACCACCAAGATTGATACAGGTTATGAAAACCTAATTCATAATACACTTGTCCGAGAAACCCATATTGATCTTGATAGTACTCTGCCGGATTAACGGTTGGTGGTATATACATTTCCTGTGGAAGAATGGTCCCCAATGATGACGCTAGCAACAAAATGACAATAATCCAAATCCCTACTTTTACTGAGGAGAAAAAATTCCATATTTGATCAACTATCGTTTTATTGTAGGTTTGCGAACGTCTTGCCGCTCCTTCATAACGCATATTTAAAACTTGCTGATTTTCACTCGCGACTAATGGTCTGCCGCATCCTCCACATAAGTCTGTTCCTTGAGGATTTTGCTGTCCACAAGAACAGCTAAGGTTATTCATTTCAATCACTCCTGCGGTTTAATACTTTCCATATACTGTGCGATCGCTTGCTCTGACATGCCTCCTGTAATGATGTTAATGATTTCCCCTTCCGCATTGATTAGAAATGTAGTCGGAAGTGGAATAACACCATAACGGTCTAATACTTGTTGTCCTTTATCCATAGGAATTGGGAACGTTAAGTTTAGTCTTTCTACAAAGCGCTGAACGGTTAATTCGGGTTCACCTACATTTACAGCAAGGATTTCAACTCCCTGATCTTTATATATCGCATATTGGTTTTCCATATAAGGCATCTCACGCTCACACGGTGGACAATATGTACCCCAGAAATTCAAAAAAACACCTTGCCCCCGGTAATCTTCAAGCTCCACCTCATTGCCATTAAGATCTGTAAGAACAAAATTTGGTGCTTCATCGCCTACCCGAACAGCTGCATCCGCATCTGAAAAAAAATTAGAATAAAATGTATACCCTATCGCGATTGCCATGATGAGCAAGGTCACTGTTCGGATAAATAATCGTCTAGTTTTCATAGAACTCCTCCTTTAAACCTACAATAGTTAAGAGTATAAAGAGAAATTGTGAAGGAATCATGGAGAAATGCTAAATTGGAAAATCTGTCACATCCTATTCATATAATCACTATGACATAAAAAATGAGCCCCTTAATATTAAGAGGACCCATTATAGTACTATTTAATATGCTTTGCCTTTTTGGTGTAGATTTTAAAGATCATATAAACGCAACTTACTAGGAAAACTGGAATAAGAGTATATAAACAAATGGTAATAAAGGTAAGACTAAGATGACGATGGGCTTCAGGTAGAATCCAAGTTGCTGAAATCGTTAAACATATAATTCCTAATAAAATAAAAACAAAAATAACTAGCCATTCTGCTTTCTTCAATTGGCTTCATCTCACTTTAATCCAAAATTTTGGGTAGAATAATAGTGAATTCAGTTCCTTCACCAACAGTGCTCTCCACCTCAATTGTCCCATTGTGTAACTCTATTAGTTGCTTCACAATGGACAATCCAAGACCAGTACCACCGAAAGCCCTAGACCGAGACTTTTCTACTCGATAAAAACGCTCGAATATATACGGTAGCTCCTCTTCTTCCATGCCAATTCCCGTGTCCCTAACCTTAATCTTAATATTTTCATCATTACTAACAGTATAAATTGTAATGGATCCTTCTTTCGTATACTTTATTGCGTTTTCAACTAAATTTATAAGAACTTGCTCCAATCTTAAAGGATCACCAAGTACTATACTGTCTTCCTTATCAGATAGTTCACATAGGTATTCTATATTAAGGTTTTGGTCTAGAGCTTTGTATGCCGTTTTCTTTACAACAAGTTTTATAATTTCATTAATGTTCACTTTTTTATGTTCAAGATTAAAACGGCCTTCGTCCATTTGTGCTAAGTCAAATAAATCATCGACTAAATAAGTTAGTCTTGTAGCTTCATGATCAATAATTTCAAGGTATTGGTTTCTTTCTTCTTCTGTTTTCCAACGCCCTTCACGCAAAACTTTTGAGTATCCTTTTAAATAAGTCATAGGTGTGCGTAACTCATGTGATATATTGGCAAAAAACTCTCTTCTTTGTTCATTTACACGTTGTAAACTGAAAGCTAAATCATTGATAGCACGTGCCAGTGAACCTAACTCATCACCTGATTTCTGAATAGTACGTGTATTATAGTTGCCTTTAGCAATTTGTCTTGCAGCTTTTTCCATACTTACTAATGGCTGAGATAGTTTTTTGGTAATGAAATAAGTAAGTCCAATCCCTAGAAATAAAGATCCAATCGCTGAGAGTTTCAGGAAATCTTGTACTTTTTTTATGGATTGTATGATACTCTCGAGCGAAGAAAAAACAATTACATGCCCCTTTGAATTATTAACATTTATATGTGAAGCAGTCGCAATATACGTTTTCCCATCAGAATCTTCAAATGAATTAGTCATATAGTGCTGCGAATCAGCAGAATGGATAAGGTTAAGAAGGTACCCTGTGTCATGATGACTCATCGAAAAATTCGATTGAGCCAGACCTCTCCTTGATCACTAAGTGCTAGCATTTTTTGATTCGAGATTTTCGCAGCTACTTCCACAACCTCTAATCGGTTTTCAACAGTACTATCATTAATTAGATTAGCATATTGAGAAGACAGCATATGTGTTTCTTCTTGGGCTTGACTAACATAAAACCCATAAAAAATTTGATTCATGACAAAGCCTAACGGTAATATTATCGTAATTAATAAGAGTAGAATCGTAAGGCCTAATTTAATATCAATTCGATTCATAAGTTGTACCATCTCTTTTTATACAAATTTGTATCCAACACCCCATACAGTTATTATTCGATTATTTTTTAGGTCCAGCAGCATAAAGTTTTGATCGTATATTTTTCATATGAGAGTCTACAGTTCTTTGTGCTCCTACATAATCCTCTCCCCAGATTAAATAAAGAAGGTCGTCTCTCGTATACACTCGTTGTGGATTTAAAGCGAGCTTATATAAAAGCTCGAACTCTTTTGCTGTTAATTCAACCAATTCATTATTCACATAGACACTTCTATTTTCATAATAAATAGATAATCCATCTTCAAATGCTAACTTTACTTCGTCTTTCTTTGCCTCAATTGTAGTTACTCTTCTTAGCAATGCTTTTACACGCGCTATTAATTCTTCTGGTTCAAATGGTTTTGTAAGGTAATCATCTGCTCCTAAATTTAACCCATCTACTCGATCTTCTAATGCCTTCCTGGCTGAGAGCATTAGTATAGGAATTGTTGAATACTCTCTTACGATTTTACATACCTCAAAACCATCAAGATCTGGCATCATAATATCTAGTATAATTAGATCATAATTATCTGGGTTATTCCGAATCTTAGTAATAGCTTCCTTACCCGTCGAAGCCTCAAATAGGTCAAATCCCTCATCCTTCAAATAAATCGATAAAAGAGTTCGCATTTGAAACTCATCATCAACAATTAAAATAGTTTTGTTTTCAATCATATGTTTAACCCCTTAGTATTTAATTTGAAACGAAATGGTGAAAATTATGAAAACACGTTATCATATTAATGTTAAAATTCTAATGTAAAAGGAAGTTCCCATATCGTTTCTGACAAATTTGCTCTTGAGATCATTAATAAAATTGTCTCAGGTAGTGGTTGAGCGAACTCAAATTCACCTTTCATCGTATTTAGATTTTGCTCAGTTCTAGATACCACTGGATAAATCCTCTCTCCTTCAAGCTCTATCGTTACCCCTATTCCTTTTGTTGGATGTACATCATTTAAATTTAACCTTAAATAGTTATCCTTTAGATCTATATTTGTTAGTATAATTCCGTCACTCATAACATTATTTCTATTCCCATCTATTTCAAAGGTCACTAATTTTTTATTGAAAGTTGGCTTAACGTATAACGAAAAAGATAGGAATCCTGCTAATTTTTGGTTTTCACTTTCACTTAAATAGAACTCGCGTATCATCACTTTCTCATCATTAACGAACTCTGTTTTTTGCTCCTCATTAATTTTGTAAAATTCATGACCATTAGCTAAAATGATCTGACTTGGAAAAGCAACAGCATAATCATTTTTGTTAATTCCGCCCTCCGTAATACTTTCCAGCGTTACTGTTAAGAAAAAACCATTCTCTACTTCCACGATTTCATCTATTACCACTTTTATATAACTGTTTTCATAAATATTTTGAACGTCTTTGGTATCTGGTTGTTGACATCCACCCAAAGTAATAAAAACGAATATCAATACTGATATTATTCTCACATTACTCCTCCTATAGCCCACATATATAAAGGGTTAACCTGTCAATTTATATTAAGTTACAATGATTCCCAATATTTTCAGAGAGTAAATATTACTAGTCGCACTATTATATTTCCCCTAGATAGAAACACTGCTTTTATTTGATATAACAATAGAAGATAAATGTGGAGAAAAGATGAAGATAAAAAAAATAAGATATTACCTTTTCAAAAAAAACACTGTAATTATTTAGAAACACATACTTTCTACACATTTTCTAGTTAACATCCAAAACGTAACAATTTCGATTTAAAAAAGGAGACAAGATTATGAAAATGAAGCTTACGGTTTTACTACTATTATTTTTCATCGTTATTCTTGGTGCATGTAACGCATCAAATAACGAGGAAGAATTAATAGACGGTGAAACAGAAAATACCATTACAGAAGAAGTCTTAACAGTTGTCACAACTACTTTTGTTTTAGAAGACTTTACTCGGAAAATTGGTGGAGAACATGTTGATGTGATCAATGTAGTTCCTTTGGGCGCAGATGCTCATTCGTTTGAACCGACAGCTAGACAAATGATCGAAATAATGGAAGCAGATGCGTTTGTATATAACGGAGCCGGCTTTGAAGGCTTTGTTGATGCGGTACTAAAAAGTATGGAGAAGGAGGACGTTGTAGCTCTTCAAGCTTCTAATAACATTCCTTTAAGAGAAGATGATGATGAACACGATGATGAACATGTGGATGTTCATGAAGAAGACGAACACAGTGATGAGAACTTGGATGTTCATGAAGAAGACGAACACTTGCACGCTGGAGTCGATCCGCATGCTTGGCTTGATCCGGTATATGCCCTGCAATATGCTAAGAATATATATGATTTACTTGTTCAATTACAACCTGAATTCGAAGAGCAATTTACAGAAAACTATACTAACTTAAAAATTGAATTAGAAAATTTACACGTTGAATTTGAAGAAATGGTATCTACTGCTGAACGAAATCAATTTATAGTATCTCATGCTGGCTATGGATATTGGGAACAAAGGTACGGGCTTGAACAAATTGCAATATCTGGACTATCACCTACAAACGAACCGTCTCAGCGTCAAGTTGAAGAGATTCTTGAACTAGGTCAGTCTCTGAATCTTACTCATCTGTTTGTTGAACAAAATTTCACATCTAAAATTGCTGAAATGATAGCTGACGAAATTGGTGCTGACATATTATATTTACACAACCTTGAAGCAGCAACACAAGAAGATATTGATAACGGCGAGAACTATATAAGTATAATGAGAGGGAATATTGAAGCTTTAAAACAAGGTTTAAATAAGTAAGAAATTAGAATCTCATTCATTTACATTAGTAGGCAAACACATTTCAAATTGATTTGTGTTTGTTTATTTTTCACTAAAACAACTTTATAAAATCATTCTTATTATAATTCTAATCCTAGTTAAGGTTGTGAATTTCAACTTAATTCAGATAAAACGGCAGTGGTGGCATTGTAGTATTTTATAATAATATTTTGAAAATCCCTCCATAAACTCAACGTTTGTTTAGTATCGTATCATGCCCCCCAATCTACATTTTTTAATTACAATTTAAAAAATGATCGAGTCCCCCTTGCTTTAAACGTTAACTCTACAGAACAGAACATCACTATTTTATTATTAAAGTAAATTACCCGAACAATAAACCGAAAACGGCCTATCATTCGAGTAAATTTCATTTTAATGATTTTTAACTAATAGGGATTACTCTGGTGTATTTGGAATAGTTGGATCTAATGTGAAAGTTGGTTCGTATCCTTTGTAACGAACTTCTGCTACCATCCCACCGCTCGCATGATGAAATTCATGACAGTGGAACATCCAATTCCCAGGGTTATTAGCCTCGAAGACGATTTCGTATGTTTCACCAGGTTTAACGTTTAACGTATCCTTTAGAATCGGAGATCCTTGAATTGGGTTTCCATCTTTCGAAATTACGTTGAAAAACTCTCCGTGCAAATGCATTGGGTGATCGACCTCTGTATCGTTTACAATGGTAAACTTAACAATGTCACCTTCTTCTACTTCATAAATTTCATGGTCAGGAAATTGTTTGTCATTAATCGTGAAGGTCTCACCTCCATCTTCCGTTCCAAGAAGCATATCATACTCTTTTGTAATAACTCCAAGATTCTGTTCCATCGCCTGTCCATAAGTAGTTAAATCAAAAAATGAATAGTTTGAATCATTCTCTTGTAATTCCTCATCTTCATAACCATCATAAATAACAGGAATTACAGTATTAAGAGTTTTCTCATTTTCTTCAGCAAATACTTGTATTCCCCACGCTCCAGGGTTTTTCATTTCTACCTCAACTTCATAGCGTTCTGCAGGTGCAATTCGAAAAGCTGTATCATTTAAAAGTTCTGGTCCATTTACAGGTTGGCCATCATAGTGTGTAATTTTAAAAGAATGACCCGGTATAGATACTACTTGTGTGAATAGCCCTGCATTCACAAAACGAAGTTTGACTTTATTTCCTTCTTCTACTTCAATTGCTTCAATTGCAGGTGAAGCCTTACCATTTATAAGTGGTGTGTCATACATTTCATTCATCATATCTGCATGACTTAATTCACTTGCAACACCGTCCATATCACCGTGATCCATATCATTCATTTCACTCATGTCCATGTCACCGTGGTCCATTTCACTCATTTCACCCATGTCCATGTCACCATGATCCATTTCACTCATATCAGTTCCCATTGAAGACCATTCATCAATTACAATTACTTCATCTACATCATATGACTTATCAGCTGACGACTCAACAATAAAGACCCCATAAAGACCTTTCCCAACTTGCTTTGAACCATCTTGGTGCGAGTGATACCAATATGTTCCTGGTACATCGGCCTGATATTCATAAGTGAACTGTTCGCCAGGCAGTATTGCATTTTGTGTTACACCAGGAACACCATCCATCTCATTCGGAACCGGAAATCCGTGTAGATGAAGAGCAGTAGGTTCGTCTAAAGAATTGGTCACATTTAAAATTACAGTATCTCCTTCTTGAACTCTAATTTCTTGACCAGGTAAACTTCCATTATAAGTCCATGCATCATCCATGATTTCATCATTGAACATCCAGTGAGTTTCTGTAACATTTATGTCAAAAACTCTCTTTCCATCTTCTGTTGTCGCTTCCTGTGTTTGTTCTTCCTGCTGAGATTCACCATGTCCCATCGCAGAATGGTCAACAGCATCATTTGAGCAACCGGCTATAACTAAAGACAATGCCAGCGCTATACCAGCTAATCCGTATGGCTTTTTCAATGTTTATTTCCCCTTTTCCAAAAAAAATTTAATTACATTCTCAAAAATAAGTCTAATAAAAAAGTATATAGAATTT
>NZ_BAUT01000107.1 GCF_000513095.1 Halalkalibacter wakoensis JCM 9140 | reverse complement strand
AAAAGAATAGTAACATTCTCTCATTTATTTGTGGAGGGGTAGCGAAGTGGCTAAACGCGGCGGACTGTAAATCCGCTCCCTCAGGGTTCGGCGGTTCGAATCCGTCCCCCTCCACCACTATTATGGCGGTTGTGGCGAAGTGGTTAACGCACCGGATTGTGATTCCGGCATTCGTGGGTTCAATTCCCATCAGCCGCCCCATTTATCTTATATTGGCTATCGCCAAGCGGTAAGGCAACGGATTTTGATTCCGTCATGCGTAGGTTCGAATCCTGCTAGCCCAGCCAATTTGCGGAAGTAGTTCAGTGGTAGAACACCACCTTGCCAAGGTGGGGGTCGCGAGTTCGAATCTCGTCTTCCGCTCTTGATTAGCGCCCTTAGCTCAGCTGGATAGAGTGTTTGACTACGAATCAAAAGGTCGGGAGTTCGAATCTCTCAGGCGCGCCATTTTCTCTTTATTAATGAATTTAATACCATGCGGGTGTAGTTTAGTGGTAAAACCTCAGCCACGAGCACAACATCTATGAATAATCTACGAGTTGTCTTGACGCATTTTCTTCTGTGAAATACTAGAAGAGGAAAAGACATGATAGGTCGTGAGAATATTTTTAAACATGAACTTAATAATATGCGGGTGTAGTTTAGTGGTAAAACCTCAGCCTTCCAAGCTGATGTCGTGAGTTCGATTCTCATCACCCGCTCTTTTACTGTGGGCCTGTAGCTCAGCTGGTTAGAGCGCACGCCTGATAAGCGTGAGGTCGGTGGTTCGAGTCCACTCAGGCCCATATTATTCCACAGTAGCTCAGTGGTAGAGCAATCGGCTGTTAACCGATCGGTCGTAGGTTCGAGTCCTACCTGTGGAGCCATGGAGAAGTACCCAAGTGGCTGAAGGGGCGCCCCTGCTAAGGGTGTAGGTCGTTTACGCGGCGCGAGGGTTCAAATCCCTCCTTCTCCGCCATGGACAAGCTTTACAATAAAAGTGGCCCGTTGGTCAAGCGGTTAAGACACCGCCCTTTCACGGCGGTAACACGGGTTCGAATCCCGTACGGGTCACCATCATGATTTTTATCTTTGGATAAACAGCAAGAGCCATTAGCTCAGTTACGAGCGAAACTTCATGAGAAAACAACGAGTTGTTTTGACGCAGACAACTACGAAGCGTTACGAGAAGAGGAAAGAACAGGTAAGACAACGAAGCGAAACATCGTCCTTATGCTTTCGTGAATATCATCTTTGAAATTACAGCAAGAGCCATTAGCTCAGTTGGTAGAGCATCTGACTTTTAATCAGAGGGTCGAAGGTTCGAGTCCTTCATGGCTCACCATTCATATGAATACGCGGGTGTGGCGGAATTGGCAGACGCGCTAGACTTAGGATCTAGTGTCTTATGACGTGGGGGTTCGACTCCCTTCACCCGCATAGTAAAAAAACCATACATTCTGTATGGTTTTTTTTACTATGCGCGAGTATCATTTGGTTTGTTTTTTTTCAGGGACATCGTCAATTCCCCCTGGATGAAAAGGATGGCATTTTAGAAGTCGTTTTACAGTTAACCAGCTCCCTTTTATAGCTCCAAATCGTTTAATTGCTTCTAGTCCGTAATGAGAACAGGTTGGGTAAAATCGACATGTTGGTGGTTTTATCGGTGAAATTACCATCTGATAAAATCGAATGAGTGCTAATAAAATTGCTTTCATGTTTTTTCCTTTCAAAAATTATTTTTAGATGGAGAAGGAAAACGTCATTTTTTGTCTAATTATATCAAATAATCCTATAGAAGGGAGGTTTCCTATATATATCCGTCAGTATCTCCATTTTACCCCGTTTTAAAAATTCCTCAGAGGTGATGAAAATTGAAAAATGAAAAAGGCTTTACCCTTGTTGAGATGTTAGTTGTATTAATGATCATTTCCATTTTGCTCCTCATAGCGATCCCCAACATGTCTCGAAATAACGAGGTCGCAGCTGATAAAGGTTGTGAAGCAACTGTTAAACTCGTTCAAGCTCAAGTGTATTCGTATAAGTTTGAAAAAAAATCCTATCCTGATAACTTAAGTAAGCTCTATCCAGATTTTGTTGATCGCTATGAATGCCCAGATGGTTCATCTTTAAATTATAACAAAGAATCTGGTCAAGTTAGCAAGTGATGAAATCGGATTATTCCTCTGGCTACACCCTCATTGAGCTTCTTCTAACTTTATCGATTCTATCGATCCTACTGCTTATTCCGATTACAAAATCCATGTCCAGTACCACTATCACTCCCCAAGAAGCAGAATTAATTGCCAAACAAGTAAAAGAGCAACTTATTCTTGCTCAGCACGTAGCCATCGCTCACAATCGAAATGTTCATATCCGTGTTGATCAGGATACAAAAGAATTTCGTATTCGTTTTGCTATTGGAGGTGATTATTTAGTTGTTCCTTTTCAACATTCGAGTATGTTATTTGAACGTATGACGATCTTTCCAAATTCTATCTATTTTTTACCAAACGGCCATCCAGGTGTCTCTGGCTCTTTCTCGTTGCGTATTGGCGACCACAAGTATCAATATACTGTTTATTTAGGGAAAGGGATGGTTGCTTATAGGAAAATGTAATGGCTTTACATTAATAGAAGTACTATTTGCATTTAGTTTTTTTATTGTGTTTAGTGCTTCTGTTGTCCCTCTGCTGAACATTGTATACGCAGAAAGACTCTCTATTCAACAAGAACAAAAAGCCCTTCTTTTATTGGAGGAAACTGTGCTTCACTATTCAGCAGGGGAAAATGTTAATGAGAGGGAAGTGGAGGGCATTTATATTACTCAGAGGGATCTGAGAGGAGAGATTCATTATTTTTGTGCTAGTTGGGCTGGCAAGAATGGGAGGGAATATGAGACATGCTTTCCTGCGTCTAGGTCATAAAGGCTTTTCACTTGTCGAGCTGCTAATGGCTTTATCTATTTTCTTGGTTCTTGTATCGTTTTTTCCAACTTTAACATTGATAAGAACAAATGGTTATCAGACAGATCCTACATCTTCTCAGCAAGTGATGACCTTTTTTAACCAATTAGCTCACGATGTGCGAGAATCGGATGATGCTAGGCTCAATGAAGGTCGCTTACAGTTAGTGCATTATACAGATGATGTTCTTGAAATTGAATTAATGCCATCAAAGCAGCTTAGAAGAACAAGGAACAGGGAGGGACATAATCTCCTGTTGGAGAATGTAAAAAGCTTTTCTTGTCAGATCGAGAACAAACTTGTGGCATGCAGTATTGAACTATTAAATGGGTACAAGGAGAGTAAAACAATGCTAATGGCTTATGTAAGGGGAGGGAGAGGAGAATGAAAGGTGAAAGTGGATTTATCTTTCCGGTTACATTAGTAATGTGCGCGATTATTATGCATGTTTTGCTTTATCAAGTAAATGTATATATGCTGGAAAAACGATCGATGTATGAACAAGAAAAGCTTATGATGACAGAATCGATCATTCGAGTAGGAATTACAGAGTTTTTACGTAATGATTATGAACCGATCACGAATCAAAAGATTGTCTTTCCTTATGATGAAGGGACCGTTACACTGTTAATTGAGGATTATTCGCAAGGAATAAGTCGGATTTCTATATTAGCAACTCTAAAAACGGGTCAAGAAAGACGGGCTGGTTTTCGATTTGATTGGAATGAAAAAACAGTGGAAGATTATTGGGAGGTTTCAAAACGTGTCACAGCTATATTACATTACCGGATTTATGGGTTCTGGAAAAACAACCATTGGACAAGCATTAGCTAAAGAGTTGGAATACAACGTTGTCGATACTGACCAATGGATTGAAGAAAAAATGGGGTTGAAGATTTCTGAGATCTTTCAAGAGAAAGGTGAGGCTTACTTTAGAGAGCTAGAAACAAGTGCGCTGAAAGAGATTGAAGGGAGTCACATGATCATTACAACAGGTGGAGGTATTGTTGTAAACGATATTAACAGGCAGATCATGTCTTCAAAAGGGAAGATTGTTTACCTTCAAGCAGATTTGAATGAGTTACTAAGGCGTCTAGAAGGAGATCAGTCGAGGCCACTTTTGCAACATAAAGACCGTGAACGTATTCAACACTTGTATGACTCTCGATTAGGGTTTTACGAACAAGCAGATGTCATTATAAATACGAAAGGAAGAACGATTGCAGAAATTGTTACACAATTAAAAACCATAATGAAATCTTAACATTTTGGCTATACTAGCATATAGATGTTAGGAGTGAAGCAGAATGTCTTTAAATGACTATGTAAAATTTTTAACTCAACAAGCTGTTATACGAATGGATCAGCCAAAAGAGGAGCGGCATTCTAAAAGGCTGGAGAAAAGAGCTGATCGTGCTCCCTTTTCAAGCCATTATTTTGGAGTGATTCCGCTTGGGTTATCTTTGTTTTTTCGAAAAAAAAGAAAAAAGAGAATAAGAAAGTATTAAAAAAGCGAAGATGTCTTTGACTCCCTTCGCTTTTTGTTGTCGAAATTTAATGAAAATGCGAATCATTTCTTTTCAATGATCTTAGAACTATACTATAATAGGGTGAGCGCGGTAAGTATGGGAGTGAACATTATGGACCAAAATACACTTAAGATTACAAATGTTTTGTCAGATCCAACACGATTTTCCGTGTATCAGTATATTACAAAACAACGAGAAAACGTTACCGTTCAGCAAATTGCTGAACAGTTTAGTATCCATCCGAATGTGGCGCGTCTTCACCTTACGAAATTAGAAGATGTTAACATGATTGTGTCAGAGACACAAAAGACGGGTAAGGGAGGACGTCCAAGCCGTTATTATAAACTATCGGACGAGGTCATTCAATTACAATTCCCATACCGGGATTATCAGAGGTTAGCGAAGATGGCTTTGGAATCATTGGTGGAATTCGGTGATCGTGGGATAGAAGCATTGAATAAAATGGGCTTTAAGTATGGACAAGAGTGTGCCGATTTATATGTGAAACAATTTCGATTTGATCTGTCAAATTTAACGATGAATGAAAAAGTCAAGATCATAGAGCAGATTGCAATTAATCAAGGGTTAAATCCTGATATTCAATATTCAGAGGAAAAAGATGAAATAGAGTTTAGTATCTATAATTGCACGTTTAAAGAGTTAATGTCTGAGTATTCAGCTTCGCTATGTTCGATGCATCATGAATTATTTAGAGGTATTTTTTCCTATTTTCTTGGAGAGCATACCCTTAGAGATAATATGAAATTAACCGATCCTAAAGCAAAGGCATGCTCGTATGCAATCATTAAATTATAAGGTGACACAGTTTTGCCATTCATCAAGGCATTTACAGTAAAGAAGTAGTCGTATATAATAGGCATGTATTAATCATTTGCTATCCTAAACAAATACTGTCTTGTATGGCAAATTTGTTCATGAAGGAGGGAAACCCAAATGGATCGTATGTATCGTGTTTTAGCATTTTGGACAGGAATTTTTGCTGTTCTGTTCTTCGCTGGTCATATGTATAATGTGGCATTGTTATTTTTTGCACAAACAGGTGCATTATTAGCACTAAGCTACCTAAACTTATCTGAACGTGTGTACATTTACATTTTTGGTGCCTATTTAACGATTTTCTTCGTAGGGTTCACGTATTATGCAACGTTCTTGTTAGTGCCAAGTTTTGGTCATTAAGATAAGTACATATGTACTGAAGAGAAACCGTTTCCTTTATGGACGGTTTCTTTTTTTGAAAAGTTAATACTATTGACATAGTGTTTATCTATTTTATAAAATAGAATAGATTGGTGATCTTTGATAGGGAGTCCCCCTCCCCCTCAAGGTTCTTACATCAATACGATTTACTCCCCGTAGTTTCCAACATTGTTGGGAGCCCTTTTTCTTTCTAAATAAAAAAGCAGTTGCTTTTGCAACTGCCTTAGTTTAAAAACCAGTAAGGAAAGGATTGCTATCCATTTCGCTGCCAATGGTTGTTGTAGGGCCATGTCCACAGGCTACGATCGTTTCTTCAGGTAATTCGAGAAGCTTTTTATGTATACTGTCTAATAACTGCTGATGATTGCCTCCTGGTAAATCTGTTCTACCAATACTTTGTGCGAATAAAGCATCCCCTGAAAACACAATTTGCTCACTTTCGACGTAATAAGAAACACTACCTGGAGAATGACCAGGTGTTTCAAATACAGTGAATTCGAATGTCCCAATTTTTATCGTTTTTTCTTCATTAATAATTTGATCGGCCTCATTTATTCGAATACCATTAGTCCCTAAAAAGCGAGATGAACCGTTTTTGGCAGGATCTTGTAGCCAGTCTTGTTCTTGCTTGTGGATATAGACAGGGCAGTTATATTCAGTTCGTACATCATCAACAGCTCCTATATGATCAAAATGGGCGTGTGTTAACAAAATAGCCAGTGGTTTTAACTTCTCCGATTTTAACCAGTTAAGCAAGGCTTGTCCATCACCACCAGGATCAATAACAATAGCGTCTTTTGATTCATTTTGCAAAATATAGGCGTTGGTTTGTAATGGACCAAGTGGAATTTGCGTCCAATTCATAGATATCCCTCCAATTTGTATTCTGTCTTTAATCATACAATACTAGAAGCGACTCGACAAACCGTTCAAAAAAGAGTAAAATAAATGAAAAATGCCCAATATAATTATGAGGAATTTTGTACTAGCTTCGTCAAATTTAGAGGCTGACAACGTTCTCAAATAGCTTTATAATAGGACTAGTTGAATTGGGATTTCTACATAAGGAGGGGAAGGCAATGATCTTTTCTATTATCATGCTGATTACGGCACTATTATGTGCGGTAGCAATCGTTCGTGAAGTTCGCAGAAAGAATTTCTTGGCAGTAGGATTTGCTGGGATTTCATTTGTTGTATTTGGATGGTTTGCAATTGCAACAATTATTTCAATTGTTACAACAGGTGGAGGGGCACCAACTTCTTATTAAGATTTACACTAAAAAAGCAACTACACATGATGTAGTTGCTTTTTTCATTTGATTTAAAACACCTGTTGTTCTAAATAAAACATGCCGCCATTAATCATGGATACATGGATATGTGGTTCGTATTGCTCCTTTAATGCTTGCTTTTCAACGTTGTAGCTCTCAGGTTTCTCATCGTAATCTTCATAAAATTGCTCTAAGAGGGACAAATCAGCCTCCCATCTTTTCACTGCTTCTTCAGCCCAGCTTTGGTCCTCGTTTTCTGCATAGGTTTGGACCATTTTCTGCAACCTGATTAAACCACTATGAACGGTAATAAGAGGTGATAATTTAAAACAAAAATCAGGAATATTAGGTGATAGTTCTTTTTCTTGCAGCTTATCGTAAAACTGCTGAACGATTTGCCCGTGTATTAAGTTCAAACCTAGCGATAACAATACATCTTTTTTCCGATCGCATTGAAAGGAGACTTTCATGTTTAAGCATAACCATGGTTGAAGAGGGATAGACTTCCTTCCAGATGCTTGGATGTTCTCATAGAGACGAATGAACCCTCCTAAGTCACGTGTGGATTGAAACAATTGGTGAAGCCTCGGAGCTCCAAAATGGATTTGCTCTCCTTTTACATCATCTGGTGCATTATTTTGATCTGTGATGAACGTTACCTTCATCGGATTAGGTTCTCCACCTGTTTTCTCGAGGTAATGCCAATAAAAAGGTCGATTCATTAATAATTTATCTAACTCAATTGATAGCTGAACTTGTAAGTAGCTTGATGTGTTTTCTATTATTGGACTATCGTTTGCTTCGAAATAGCGTTCTAAAAAATTATGAACTTGAGGCTGTTGCATCGATTGATTCCTCCTCATTCGAATTGACTGCTTCCTCTTGAGCTTCATTCATAATGGCGGCAAGGTGATCAAATTTGATTCGCATCTCGCCTTCAGAATCTGAATGTAATAAAATATCTTGCACATGCTCTTCAACAGAAGGTAAGTCAATCTTTGTTAAAATATCATCTAGTTCACCAATGACGGCTTCGAATAAATGGATCTTCTCATAAAGCAGTTTTAAAATATGTTGTTCTACCGTGTCTGTAACAGCAAAGTTATAGATTTTAACATCTTCTTGTTGTCCGAGGCGGTGAATTCGTCCAATTCGTTGTTCGATTCTCATCGGATTCCAAGGAAGGTCGTAATTGATAATATGGCTACAGAATTGTAAATTAATCCCTTCTCCACCAGCCTCCGTGGCAATCAGAACTTGAGCATGATTTTGGAAAAGTTGTCTCATCCAATCTTTCTTCCCTCTTTTAAAGCCCCCACGAAATGGGACGGAGGAGATGCCATTTTGTTTTAAAAACCATTGTAAATACAATTGAGTGGCACGATATTCTGTGAAAATGATGACTTTATCGTTGATGTTTTTAATAATCTCTAAAGCTTTTTCGGCTTTTGCATGACCATCTACTTCACCAATTTTATTTAATAGTCTCTCAGCTCCAGAAAGTTCACGCCCATCTGCATGCGCACGTTCAACCATATTTTTTAATGTCATAAAAGCGGCCTCTCTGCTGCTGCATAACTCTCTTTTTAACGTAAGCAACCCAAAATGGTTGGCGTCATCTAACTTCTCGATTTCTTCATAAAAAGCCCGTTCTGATTCACTAAATTCAATAGGTACGGTCTCGACAATTCGTTTTGTCCATTCAATTCCTGTTTCTTCACGTCGATTACGAACCATTACTTTGTTTACTAATTCTTTTAACTTCTCTTCATTTTTTGGAGATCGTTTATTTGAACGATATTCTTTTTCAAAGGAAGAAATATCGCCCAAATGTCCAGGCTTAAGCAAGGAAACAAGATTAAAAATCTCTTCAAGCTTGTTTTGAACAGGTGTAGCTGTTAGAAGCAGGCAAAACTTCTTCTTTAAGCTTTTGA
>NZ_BAUT01000108.1 GCF_000513095.1 Halalkalibacter wakoensis JCM 9140 | reverse complement strand
GTTGACCCCATTTATTGTCCGCACGCCCCCATTTATTGTCGCGCCCCCCCCAAAAACACAAAAAAATCCCCCGCTGCCCAACAAGACAACAGGGGAACCACTTCATAAATTAACTTGTCACCAACACATTTCTCCATCCACCTAAAGCGGTAATGTCTTCTGCCTCATCAGCGCATATGCTTGGCAGATAAAGCCTGGCACTTCAGATCCATCCTCTAACTCCACTTTTCCGATTCCAAGTGGTTCAGGAATCGATGCAGCAAACGCTCCGAATGTTGATAATGGCATTTTCCAAATTTCCAAAGAAATCGCACCGCCGCCGCTCGCTTGTTTGATTAACCCGGGCTTTGCCGGTTCAGATGATAGTTTGATCATTTGATATTTAGGCGCCGTCACCGCTTCACGAACAAAAGTTGCCCGGCACTCGTTCATTTGTTTTTCTAAAGGAAAGCCTCGCATGTGCAAGCCACATACCGCGACAAAAGTCGTTGGCTCATCAGCTAACTCACTAAACGCATCGGCTGCTCCACATATCAACCCTTCGCTATCAGCAAGGCTAAACAGCGTAATGCCAAACGGCAAGTTTTCAGCTGCCTCGCCTGCTGGAATCGCCACCGCACATAAATCTAGCAAGTTACAGTGGTTTGTGTAACGCCCCATGTCACTGTTTGTGGCAATTGGGTTTTCTCTTACTTGATCGCGAGTCCACGTACCACCTGCAGTTGGCAGAACAAGCACTGCATCCCGAAACAGCTGTTTTGCTTTCAGTTTGTAAGCTTGCAATTGATGTTGAGCTGTAAAAACAGACGTGGCATCGTACTGACTTGCCGATCCTGAGCGAAGGACGTCCTCTGTTACAGGGAATGTCGCTCCAGGGTTCTCCTCAACAAAACGTCCAACTGCTGCCCAACGTTCTGCCACCATCGGCCCGTCATATAAAATTGCTGCCGCTTCGGATAAAAATGTCGTGTCGACATATTCAACTGGTAAACCTAGCTGCTTCACTTGCTCAACAGCACGATCCCACGCCTCACGATATTCGCTTGCAAATGGCCCGTAAAAATCAAGCGGATTTTTTGGCAAGATGATTTTTTAGGTAAACGAGATACCGGCTGAGCAAACTCTCTTGACCATGGATCTGCTTCCTCTACCCCTCTTGCTTGTTCATCAACGAGCATCGCCTCTTCTAGCGAATGTGCAAACACGGTTACACAATCAAGACTTGCACAAGCAGGAACGACACCTTTCGTTGACCACGCACCAAGACTAGATTTAAAGCCGACAAGGTTGTTCAATAAAGCAGGGATGCGCCCAGATCCAGCCGTATCGGTTCCTAAGCCAAATACCGCTTGGCCTCTTGCGACGGAGACCGCTGATCCGCTGCTAGATCCTCCGCTGATTAACTCTGGACGAAACGAATTATGCGTCTCGCCGTATGGACTTCTCGTACCAACAAGGCCTGTCGCAAACTGATCCAAGTTCGCTTTCCCAACCGGAATCGCACCCGCTTTAATCAATCGACCAACAACCGATGCATGCTCATTAGGTGTATACGCATATTCTGAACAGCCCGCTGTTGTCGGCGTTCCCGCAAGATCAATGTTGTCTTTGATCGCAAACGGAATGCCCCAAAGAGGGGAGCTCTCCTTAGAAAGAGAGTCCAATTTTTCTAAGTAAGGCTCAATCAACTCTAGCGATGGTGGAGTAATCCAAATGTTCATCTCCTCATCTTTAGCAGAACGCGCAATGATCTCTACAATTACGTCCCTTGGAGTAAGGTCATTTTTCTCGTAATGCTCTTGAAGCCATTCAATCGTTAGTTTTTCAGGAATAGGTACATTCATCACACCGACACCGCCTCTTCTTTTTCTTCTTTAATCCCCACAATAAGTTGCCCTGAGTGAACTTCTTCTCCTGGTTTGACGTAGACCGTTTCAACATAGCCATCACACGTCGCATGCTGCGGAAACTCCATTTTCATGCTTTCTTCGATTAGAAGGGTCTCGCCTTTTTTCACAAATTGACCAGTTTCTACGAGCACTTTCCAAACACTTCCTGGCATCGAGCAACGTACGCCGACAACCCCTTCTGGAAGAACTTCTTCTTCTGTTTCGACAGCGACTTCTTGTTCCGAAATGTATTCAGCAAGCCCTTGCGCCTTCCAGCTTTCGCGCTCTGCTTTAAACGCATCTTGTTGTTTTTTACGGAAAATGTCTATCTCGTCTTCAATTGATTCTAAAAACTCCAAGTACTCCCCAAGCTTAAACGTCGTTTCTGTAATCTCCGCTTCGAATCTTCCGCGTGGGAAGTCTTCACGAAGCTGCATCAGTTCATCCGCTCCGACTGGGTAAAATTGAATTTGGTCAAAAAAGCGCAGCAACCACGGCTTCCCTTTTTCGAAACTTTCTGTTGAGCGGAATTTGTTCCACATTTGAATCGTCCGGCCAACAAACTGATAACCGCCAGGACCTTCCATTCCATACACGCACATATACGCTCCGCCGATTCCAACCGCATTTTCCGGTGTCCATGTTCTTGCTGGGTTGTACTTCGTTGTTACTAAGCGGTGGCGCGGATCCATTGGGGTAGCAACCGGCGCTCCTAAATACACATCGCCAAGCCCCATGACAAGATAGTTAGCATTAAAGACAACATCTTTTACTTCATCTAAATTATTCAAACCATTAATTCGTCTAATAAACTCAAGGTTGCTCGGGCACCACGGCGCATCTGGTCTGACGTTTTGCTGATAGCGATCTGTCGCTAATTGCGTTGACGGATCATCCCATGAAAGCGGAAGTTTCACCACACGCGACGGCACTTCAATTTCCTCAAGTGGAGGCAGTGCACTATCAAGCTCCAAAATCTTTTCACACGCTTCTTGAACGGTAATTTGAGTTGGATCAATGTGCACCTGGAGCGAGCGAATGCCTGGTGTGATTTCAATGTATGGAACAAGTCCACTTTCTTTAATGGAATCCATCAACACTTGTGCTTGAAATCTTAGTTTTAAATCAAGCTCCATTTCTCCGTACTCAACGAGTAAATACTCATCTCCACAACAGCGGATCGTCATCGGGAAACGTCTGTTTTCTTCTTCATGAGCCAAGATCGGGTACTCAGATGTTAGCTCTCTTTTCGCTGGCAAGATACTTTCGACTCGAACGTCCTCACGCTCTCCAGCTCCAACTGCACTCAAGTTCGCCTCTTGTTTTTGACGAAGTTCGTTCGCATCTTCAAGCGTGAGCAACTCAAAACGAATTTTGTCGCCAGGATGAAGTTGCCCTAATTTCCAAAATTCCGCTGACGCTGTTGTTACCGGACATACAAATCCACCTAAGCTCGGTCCATCTGGCCCTAGTAAAATCGGCATATCTCCTGTTAAATCAAGCGTTCCAACCGCATAAGCATTATCATGAATATTTGATGGGTGAAGTCCTGCATCTCCGCCGTCTTCACGTGTCCAATTCGGAGCCGGTCCAACTAAACGGACGCCGGTACGTGAGCTGTTAAAATGAACTTCCCAGCTTGTTTCCGTTAATTGCGTCAAATAATCCGGTTGTAAAAATTCCTCTGTGCAGTGTGGACCAGGGATCACACCGATTCTCCACGTGTTCGTCATTTCAGGACGAGAAGGTACGTCTAATTCCTGCACCTCTTTTGGCTCTTCTGCCCCTTTATTCACATTGAGAACATCTCCCGGACGAAGCGCGCGTCCGCCGTGACCGCCAAAGCCACCAAGCGTAAACGTTGCCGCACTTCCTAGCGTAAGTGGCATATCAAATCCGCCCGCTACGAGTAGGTAACTGCGCATGCCTTCCTTCGCCTCACCAAACGTTAGCACTTGCCCTTTTTTCGCTAAAACTGGCTTATATAATGGAAGAGTTTCTTCATCTAATTGTGCTTGCATGTCAGCACCTGTAACACAAAACCACATGTCATTGCGGAATTTGTATGCTCCACCTTTTAGCGTTAACTCAAGTCCTGATGCGTTATCGTCATTACCAAGCAATTTGTTTCCAACCCTAAACGACAAAGGATCCATCGGCCCGCATGGCGGAACACCAACATCCCAGTGACCAACGCGGCCAGGCCAGTCTTGAACCGTTGTTTGAACGCCGCCATCTAATACTTCAATCGCATGTTCTGCTGGCTCAAATCCATTTAACAACTGTGTCCACACATTCCCCGCTTTGAATTCTTCTTCTATTAATAAGGCTTGCAAGTATTGTAGATTTGTCGTAATGCCGTAAAATCTCGTTTCCTCAAGTGCTGCGATCAATTTTTCAATCGCCTCTTTTCTCGATTCCCCGCGAACAATTACTTTTGCGAGCATCGGGTCATATAAAGAAGTAACGGTCACGCCGTCTCTGAGCCACGTCTCGATTCGCGCTTGATCCGAAAGTACGACCTTATCAATTTGCCCAGCACTTGGACGGAAATTTTGCAAGCAGTCTTCAGCGTAAATACGTGCTTGGATGCTATGTCCTTTAGGTTTTTCAACTAGTGTTGTTAACTCTTGAAGCTCATCGGCTGCTTCTTTGACCATCCATTCCACAAGATCAACGTCTAACACTTCTTCCGTCACACCGTGTTCCACTTGAAGTCTTGTATTCACTTCTAAAAAGTAGAATTCCGCTGTTTCTGGGTCATATAGAAACTCAACCGTCCCCGCACTGCGGTAGCCAACTTCCTGAGCTAAACGCTTGGATGCTTCAAACATTCTTTCGCGTACATCATCTGATAAATTCGGAGCAGGACTCTCTTCCACGACCTTTTGATTACGACGTTGAATCGAGCAATCACGCTCCCCTAGCGTCACGACTTCACCAAACGCATTTCCGAAAATTTGCACCTCAACGTGGCGCGCTTTTGCAATGTATTTTTCTAAAAACAATCCACCATTTTTAAAATTCGTTTCGGCCAAGTGACGAACGCCTTCGTACGCTTGACGCAATGCTTCTTCATCGTCACAAACGCGCATACCGATACCGCCGCCGCCTGCTGTACTTTTTAAAATAACCGGATAGCCAATTGATTTTGCTTCCACTAACGCTTCTTCAAGCTCTGAAATTAAGTTCGTTCCAGGTAGCAACGGAACATCCGCCTTCATGGCAATGTCTCTAGCCGAGTGTTTCAAGCCGAAGATTTCCATTTGTTCAGGTGTTGGTCCAATAAACGCAATCCCATGCTCACGGCAAGCACGAGCAAAATCAGCATTTTCACTTAAAAAACCGTACCCCGGGTGAATCGCCTCTACTCCTGTTTCAAGTGCTGTTTGTAAAATTAAATCGGTATTTAAGTAGCTATCTTTTGCCGGGCCTTCTCCTATTAAAACCGCCTCATCGGCATGATCAACATGCAAACTGTCTTGATCAGCTCCGTGTAAACAGCGACGGACGCTACACCCATTTTTTTCAATGTTCGCTCAATTCGAACGGCAATAGCACCACGATTTGCGATTAGAACCTTCTTAAACATATGAAAACCTCCACTCTCTTTTTATCAGTTTCTTCTATATATATGGGGTGACTACGCCTTCCCCTACTCTTCCCAAATTAAGACACGAACTGGTGTTGGGTTATACGCATTACATGGATTGTTTAACTGCGGGCAGTTGCTAATTAATGCTGCTGTTTTGCAAATTGATTTCATTTCCACATAACGTCCTGGCGCAGACACCCCGTCCGCAAACGTTAATCCTCCATCAGGTGTAACAGGGACATTCATAAAAAAGTTAATATTCGGCGCTAAATCACGTTTTTGATACTTCCCATCAAATTTTGCCATTTCAAGCATGAACGTATCACGGCAATTATGCATTGGGAGCGTATCATGGGAATAACGTACCGTATTACTTTGTGCCGAACAAGAGCCACCCAATGTATCATGACGTCCGCACGTATCCGCAACGATTTTTAACAGCTCTTTTCCAGACTCTGCTCGCAGCACCGATCCTGTCGATAAGTAAATATTGCTTTGGCCTGCAATCGTCGTGACCGCACTATAATGGTCTTCCGGATTGTTTGCATCGAAAAACAATGTATCCGCCGCTTGGTTTCCTTCCATATCCACAATCCTCAGAACTTGACCTGGCTCTAGTTCCTTCATCCAGCCATCTCCAGCTAAAATAACTTGATCGTAAATTGCATCCTCTATTTTCCGTTCGCTTTCTACTCGGTTAAAAACTGCCATATGATCTCCTCCTATTACTTTACTAGCGCTTCATATTCCCATGTATTTTCAAATGCCCGGCGGTTTTCCGGTCGGTGGTTTAAGCAATAATCATCGTCTTCTACTTGTTCAGCCGTAAGAATTTCGATTTGAACCGGCACTGACGGATAAGAGGTTCTTGGATCGAGTGGATTTGGTGTATTTGATAAAACAAAAAGCACATCCATTTCTGTTCTAAGCGTTACACTTGCTCCTTTTGGACAATGGTCCAAGACAAAATTCATATCGCCACTTTCATCACAAAATACTTTTGAAAATAGATTCACAACCGGAACGAGATCTCTTTTTCCAAGTCCATTTCTCACGAGCTCGACCGTGAAATTCTCTTCACCGCTGCGGTACCATTCGTTTCGGCTATCTTGATACGTTGTTTTTCCGTACTTGGAATCAGTGAGTTTTCTTGAAGTATAGCCACTAATCGAATCATGCCAACCGAGTGTATCTTCAACGATGGAAGCAAACACGCGCCCGTTGTCACTCATTAACACATGCCCGGTCGTTAAATGCGACGTGTGCTGGGCTTTTAATGTGTCCGGCATGTTGTAGCGCTCCGTTAAATCATTCGGGTTATACATCAATAAAGAAAGATTCGCTCCTTCTTCAAGAGCCGTAAATCGAACCAATTTCCCTTTGCTCACAACCCCTGACCATTTTCCTCCCGTTGGAATTTCTTTTCCCCATATTTGTCTGCTCATTCGTATAGCCTCCCTTTTAAAAATAAAAAAAAGGATAAAAACTTGGGAGAAGTCTCCCAGGCTTTTATCCTTCCGTGTAGCATGATGCACCTTGCATCTATGCCGCCTTCTCTCGGACCAGACTTGATTTTCATCAACGGAACCCTAGAAAGCATTTTCGTCCTTAACGCTGTTGTAAGGACCTTTATTCGATTGATCTTGATTACAGTCTAGAGCATCTCCCAACCTCCAACAACGACATTGTCAGAAAACCTAACGAACTTTTTGGAATTCACTCAATTTATGATTTTTTCTAAAAAAGCTGATAAATCTAAATAGTTTTAAAAACCTTGTGAGGTTTTATCACACACTTGTTGAAATCAACAATCATTTCAAACAAGAATTATCAACATAATCAAATTTTTCAAAAGCGAACTTGACGAAATGAAGGTCGTTATTTTTGCAAGATAATATATTTTCACTAAATCAAAGGGAGTTGTTTGAGGATGAATGAGGGAACCGAACTAAAACGAACGTTAACATTGTTTCAAGTGGTCATGCTAGGTCTTGCTTGGAACACACCGATGATCTACTTTTCTGTATTTGGAGTAGCTTATGAAGGATCTAGTGGATTTTTAACACCAGCGTATGCCGTTGCGGTGCTTGCTGTTTTGTTTACTGGCGCTAGTTATGCCGTTATGGCGAAAAAGCTTCCTATCTCAGGATCTGCCTACACATTCGTGAAGAAAACGATGAACCCGAAGCTTGGCTTTGTCGTTGGATGGGTGTTACTACTTAACTATCTGTTTGCTCCAATTATTGCGTGTATTACGTTTGGTATTTTCTTAAATGCTCAATTCCCATCAATTCCTCCATCTGTTTGGATTATCGGATTAACGGTTATTTTAGCGGTGATCACGATTTTCGGCGTCAATTCCTCTGCAAACATAAGTAGTATTTTCGTTATGCTGCAACTTATCTTTATAGTTGTCTTTTCTTTATTCATGATTCACGGGTTGCTAAACGGCGCCGGGACAGGAACGGTTTTATCGATGCAGCCATTCCTTGAATCAGAAATGTCTCTTTCCATTGTGTTAGCTGGAGCGTCGATCGTTATTTTCTCCTTCCTAGGGTTTGATACGATGACAACATTATCTGAGGAAACCATTAATCCGAAGAAAACGATTCCTCGAGCAATTTTCATTATGATTGCCATTGTCGGAGTCCTTCATGTGATTACGTCGTATTTTATTCAACTGATCGTTCCGAATTTCACGTTCCAAAACCCAGACTCAGCCGCTCTAGAGTTGGTTAGCGTTGTTGGCGGAAGCTTGCTAAGTTCATTTTTTATTACTGTTTTAATCGCAGCGATCTTCACACAAGGTCTCGCATCGGTTACAGCTGTCTCTCGATTGTTGTTCGTGATGGGACGCGACTCGATTTTACCGAAGAAATTTTTTGGCTATATTCATCCAAAGTACAAAACGCCCGTGTTAAACATCATCTTTTCTTCCGTTGTTGCGTTGCTTGCGATCTTCATTACCATTGACGTTGCATTAAGGTTTGTTAATTTCGGTGCTTTAACAGCTTTCTTCTTCGTAAATTTATGCGTGATTACGTTGTACTTTTCGAATAAAAAGAAAGGTGCCGAGCGCGCTACTTTCAAGAGCAAGTTCGTGAACTTGATTAGCCCACTGATCGGAGCAGCTTTTATCGCTTGGTTATTGTTCTTACTAGACTTGCCAACTCTCATCGGCGGATTCACATGGGTCGCCGTCGGCCTACTGTACCTCGCCTACTTAACAAAAGGCTTCAAACGACCACTACCAGAATCAGAAGCAAGCGAAAACATCATCATCAACCGACGACAAAAAAGCCGTATAATGAGGGGTGGGTCAGGGGGACAGGTT
>NZ_BAUT01000109.1 GCF_000513095.1 Halalkalibacter wakoensis JCM 9140 | reverse complement strand
GAAAACAGTCCTTTTATATACTTCCCAACTGGAGGAGCTTCTTTCTTTTTCTTTTTTTCTTTAACAAAAAAAGCAGTGAGCAGCACTGAGATTAATACAAAGACCGGAAATCCCCAAAAAGGACCGTACCAAACAAGTAGAGCCAATAAAGAACCGACTATGGGCGAAAGCACCTTCCCAAAACCATTAGAAGCTTCCACAATCCCGAGCACTTTACTTTGCTCTCCACCTTTAAATAAGTCCCCTGTTAACGCCATTGCAATCGGGGCAGTCCCCGCGGCTCCAATTCCTTGAAGAGCCCGTCCAACCATAATCCACATATAGGCTCCATTAAACCAAGCTGCTGCCACACCGGCTAACAACCCCCCCAATCCATAAAGAATTAGAGCTGGTACAATGATCGACTTCCTTGAAAAACGGTCGGATAAATAACCTAGAATGGGAATGGAAATCGCGGCCGTAATCGAGAAAATCGTAATGGTCAAACTTGCTTGAAACGCCGTTATACCTAACTCACTTTCCATCCTCGGTAAAATCGGAATCAGCATGGAGTTCCCGAGTGTCATGATTAAAGGGATGGAACCGATTGCTAAAATCACTAAACCTTTACCTTTTTTCGCCAACCTTTATAACACATCCTTCATTTCTGCCATCAATGAATTTTTTGTGCTTCATTACCTTATTAATTTGCGAATGCATAACAAATTCATACATGGCAAAAAGACGTAAAAAAAGAAGGGACACCGAAAAGGCCTCATTGACCTTCAAGTTTATCCCTTCTAGCTATCTTATAACGATGCAAATTCATCCACTAACTCGCTAAAAATCGTTAAAGCACTCCTAATAGGCTCAGGTTTCGTTAAATCAACTCCTGCTGCTTTTAACAATTCGAGTGGATAATCAGAACTTCCACTTTTTAAGAACGTCATATATTTCTCAAGTGTTTCTGATTTCCCTTCAAGCAACTGATCGGCAATATGAATGGCTGCAGCATACCCTGTTGCATATTTGTACACATAAAATGGGCGGTAAAAATGCGGAATCCTGGACCATCCGTATTTCACTTCATCATCAAATACCATTTCATTTCCATTAAACTCTCTAAAAATCTTCTCATATACATCGTTAAACACTTCAGCATTTAACGGTCCCCCATTTTCCGCTTTTTCGTGAGTTGTTTTTTCAAATTCAGCAAACATCACTTGTGTAAACATCGTTCCTCTAAAGCTGTCGATAAAGTGATTCAACAAATGCTTTTTCATCTTTTCATCTTTCGTTGTTTTCAATAAATAACGAATAAGTAACACTTCATTAACGGTTGAAGCGACTTCTGCAACGAAGATGGAATAGCCTGCTGTAATTTGAGGCTGGTGATTGGACGAATACCACGAATGCATCGCATGACCACATTCATGAACAAGCGTAAATAAACTATCTAAGTCATCTTGATGATTTAAAAGGACAAATGGATGAACACCATAAAGCCCTAAATTATACGCTCCAGATCGTTTCCCAGGCGTTTCCCTCACATCGAAATAGCGCTTTTCTTTAAAACTACGCAACGTTTCAACATACTCCTCGCCAAGTGGGGCTAAACTATCGAGCATCGTCTGATACGCTTCATCAAACGTGATCTCTTCCTTCACATCTTTCACTAAAGGAACGTTTAAATCGTATTGACGTAGTTCATCAAGACCAAGTGTTTCCTTGCGAATGTTCTGATACTTGTGCAATGGAGTAATATGGTCCTTCGTCACTTTGATTAGGTTGTCGTAAACATCCTTTGGCACCATATCGGAAAAAAGTGATTTTTCTAATGCAGACGGGTACTTTCTCATTTTCGCTAACGTTACATTGTTTTTGATTGCGGCCGAAAGAGTTGAAGCAATCGTATTGTTCAGCTGAACATAAGGTTGATAGTAAGCTTTGTACGCTTCACGACGAACGTCCCGGTTATCATCTTCAATAAGCTTTGAATACATCCCTCTTGTAAGCTCAACCTTCTCCCCGTCTTTTGTCGTCACTTTGCCAAATTTAATATCAGCATTGTTAATCATTCCAAACGTATTACTTGGAGAAGAAAGAGCTTCTCCTAAATCAGAAAGCACTTCTTCTTTTTCCTTTGTTAGAACGTGTGTTTTGTAACGGTACGATTCCATTAAATCCTCTTCGAAGTATTTCAGTCCTTCAATTTGGTCGATATAGGATTTCAACGTCTTTTCATCCAAACTTAATAAAAATGGCATAAAAAAGGATGTAGCTGAACTAAGCTTCACACCGAGTGATTTTGCACGATCAAGCAATGCCTGTGGCTTCGAATCTCTCGTATCCAAATCAGCTTGAAGCATCGCATACACATATACCTTTTTATACGTATAACCTGTTTCTTCACTCAACACTAAGTAATCATACAATGATTTAGCATCTGTTATGTTTCCGTCATAGGTTTTTAGTTGTTCAGTACGCTCTGCTACAGATTTCAAATCACTTTCCCACGTTGTCAAACTGTCGTAAATATCATGTAAGTCCCATTTTTCTTCTAATGGAACCTCTTCTCTTGATTTATAATTGGGCATTATTAAAAACTCCTTTCAATGTCACCTATGTATTTCCACATTAGTTATATGTTACTACATTTCAATTTAGGAAAAAAGAAAACGGAAAAAGGATTGGACCAAAGAAGCGTTTCCGCCTATTCGACCAACCCTTACTAGCTTTTTTTCATACCATTCTAAACTGCACGTTAATAGAGCCAAGTAAATTCATTAAAAATAACTCGTAACTCTCTAACGAATCCTTCACTGTATTCGATTAAATCCGTTCTCTCTGGACTAAACGAATTCGTTCGTAAAAAATAATATCCATCTTGATGTTCAACTGGGACAACATGGGCATACACACCGTCTTTATAAAAAGCAAACTCCTCAACCCCTTGACCTGGGACCCCTAAACTCTCTAAGTAACCATTTGCTACTGTTTCAGCATAACCGGCATCAACCATATCTGCTTGATACGAGCTCACAGCCTCTTCATAACTCATTTCTTCATTAAATTTCACAACTTCAAAAAGAACGGGCTCTATTTTCCCTTGACCATAATTTGCAAAAATTTGTACAACAGTTGATTGTTCATGGTTTATGTGCTCGACTTCAAACTCAGCATCATAAAAAGTTGTAAAAGATAACTCATCATTTACTAGCTTTGTGACCGTTTTTTCATCTTCCAATCCTTCTTCATCAACGATCGTAATCGTTTTTGTTTCTTCATCATCTGTAGAGGATTCCATGAAGGTCATCTCATTTGTTTCCTCTTCGCTTTCATCTGGTTCCTCTTCCATGACGACACTCATGCTCTCCATAGGCCCCTCATCCGCGCTTGACTCACTAGGCATGGCTGATTCATTGTTACTCGTCAGTTGACTAGCTCCTAATACATAGCCAATCCCTAACATAAATAGAACTAAGGCAGCCACTTGCCATTTTTGATACGACCTTGCCCAATTCCAATTTCGTTTCTTTTTCTTTTTAATCGAAGCCATAATATCAGCTGAATTCGATTGTTGCGGAATCTTATCATAATATTGGTTTAATCGATTCATTGTCTCTTCAAAATTGTTTTTGCTCATAGTTGCTCACCTACTTTTTCATACTCTGCTTTTAATTTTTGTTTAGCTCGAAGTATTCTTGTTTTGATTGCACCTTCTGTAACCCCTAGAACATGAGCAATTTCTTGATAGTTTTGACCATGAAAATAGTGAAGTACGATTGGGATTTTGTATTTGTCTTCTAAACGGTTAATCATCTGATGCAACTCTTGTGCATCTTCATCAAGATGTTCATTCACAAACGTTTGCTGTGTTGCATATTTTTGCAACTCTACCGTTTTTCGTTTCATTTGTTTCTCTTTACGATAAAAATCTCGAATGACATTTAACGTAATTGAATAAAGCCACGTGGTAAATTTCCCACGATTGTGTTTATGGATAAATCGGTACACTTTAATAAACACTTCTTGAGTCACATCTTCCATATGAACAGGTGAAACCCCAATTTGAAAAGCGAATTTCTCCACTGTTTTCAGATGTAATTCAATCAATTGCCCAAAGGCGTCATCATCGCCCTTTTTCGCCCGATCAATTAATTGTTCTTCCATCGTTTTCGACCTCCGTCATTTCTACTTCTTCTTGCCCATAAAACGATGTTATTCAAAGAAAGGTTTCAGGTTTTCTTTCAGAATGATTTATCTTTATTTTCTGTTTGTTTAACTTGTTTTTTGCGATAACGTTGATACCACCCTTCAATTTTATGAAACAACCATTGAAGAGCAAGTCCATGTAAAAACACGCCAACGATCGTTGTTAACACGAGTAAAAAAAGCGAAATCGCGTATTCCACCTCGACTAATCTTTGTCCAAAAAACAATAGCTGCTTAATTGAAAAACCAAGCGCTTCTTCGTAAGAGATAATCGCTCCTTCAAGTTTCCATAAAACAAATGCCTGCAAGGCTAAATAACCCATAATGATAATCAAAATCACCATTTTAGAGAAATAAGATAATTGCTCAATCACAGGTTGAATGTAATACTTCGCGACAGTTTTCATCCGAAACAAATAGATTACTCTTACTAGTCTTGCAACTTGAAAAAATTGGTCAAATGGAATAATAGCTATAACTAGAAAAGGGTTTTTCTTTATAAACAGCCACTTTTGCTCTGCCAGTTGCAACCGGTAACCAAAATCAATAACAAATACAATCCAAACAATCCAGTTAACAAAGGGATTAATTGCATGATTTGTCCAAAGCGTCGGCAAAGTTGTCATGACTAAAGCGCATCATCCTTCGTACATCCGTTGATACAAGTAAAGACTCTTCCTATCCGATTTAGTTAAGGTACGTTTAGTCTACATGATCGTTAACCATTTGTGTGAACAAAAGGTTGTTTTCCTATATTGTTTCTTATAAGACGACAAGTTCGTATCATCGCTTTTCAACCTTCTCGGGATTGGCAAGAGCTCGACTTCACAAGGAAAAGAACCTTTCTCCACCACCCTACAACAATTAACAAAAAAACGGCTTCCCTAGCCGAAAAATCGGCAAAGTTAACAAGTCTACGGCTAAATCTCAAATTCTCTTCTTAAAAACCATCTATTTGAAAGGGTTTTCAAAATTGGCACAGTCCTTGCATGATAGAAAGTAAGTTTCAAAAATTAGGAGGGATTTAGATGAAAGCTGCTGTTGTTAATCAGTTTAATCAAAAATTAGAAGTAAAAGAAGTGGAATTACCTATAATTGAACGTGGTGAAGTGTTAGTAAAAATAGAAGCATGCGGTGTATGTCATACAGATCTTCATGCAGCCCACGGGGATTGGCCAGTAAAACCAAAACTACCATTAGTTCCTGGTCATGAAGGCGTTGGGATCGTTACAGAAGTAGGAGAAGGCGTGACTTCTATAAAAGTTGGCGACCGCGTAGGGATCCCTTGGCTTTACTCTGCATGCGGAGAGTGTGAATATTGTTTAACAGGTAGAGAAACACTTTGTCCGGATCAAGAAAATGGTGGTTACTCTGTTGATGGTGGATATGCTGAATATTGCAAAGCACCTGCAAATTATGTTGCAAAAATCCCTGATAACGTTGACCCAGTCGAGATAGCTCCCATTTTATGTGCTGGGGTTACAACGTACAAAGCATTAAAAGTTTCTGAAGCTAAACCTGGGGATTGGGTCGCGATTTATGGGATTGGTGGATTAGGTCATGTTGCCCTTCAATATGCCAAAGCAATGGGATTCAATGTTGTAGCTGTTGACATTCAAGACGAAAAGCTCGAATTGGCAACAAAATTAGGTGCTGACGTAACCGTAAATGGTTTAAAAGAGAACCCTGCTGAAGCAATTATGGAAAAAGTTGGTGGCGTTCAAGCAGCTATTAGTGTAGCCGTAACTAAAAAAGCTTTTGAACAAGCCTATCAATCTGTAAAAAGAGGCGGTACACTCGTTGTCGTTGGTCTTCCTCACGATGATTTACCAATTCCTATTTTCAATACAGTGTTAAATGGAGTAACCGTTCGTGGATCAATTGTTGGAACTCGTAAAGATATGCAAGAAGCGTTAGAGTTTGCTGCCCAAGGAAAAGTGAAAACAAATATCGAAACGGCTCCACTTGATCAAATAAATGATGTTTTTGAAAAAATGGAAAAAGGACAAATTAACGGACGAATTGTCTTAACCATGTAATATTTGGAAAATAGCTGAATAGATTTTATATGTAAGCGCTTAAATTTCATATTTGTGAGGGGGACTACCCCCTTCCCCTTAAGGAGGAAATGATAGATGATTTATGGCCAACCAGGAACAGCGAATGCAAAGGTACAATTTAAAAAGAGATACGAAAATTACATTAATGGTGAATGGACAGCCCCAGTAAAAGGGCAATACTTCGAAAACATCACTCCTGTAACGGGAGACGTATTTTGTGAAGTCGCTCGTTCTTCATCGGAAGATATTGAACGAGCACTGGATGCTGCTCATGCAGCAAAAGCTTCTTGGGGAAAGACATCCGCTGCTGAACGTGCTGTTATTTTAAATAAAATTGCTGATCGAATTGAAGAAAATCTTGAGACACTAGCTGTTGCTGAAACATGGGATAATGGGAAGGCGGTTCGCGAAACATTAAATGCCGACATTCCCCTTGCCATCGATCATTTCCGCTATTTTGCAGGTGTTATTCGTTCACAGGAAGGCTCGATTAGCCAAATTGACAACGATACTGTAGCCTATCATTTTCATGAGCCGCTTGGAGTGGTTGGTCAAATCATCCCTTGGAACTTCCCAATTTTAATGGCTGTATGGAAAATTGCTCCCGCATTAGCTGCTGGAAACTGCATTGTCTTAAAACCAGCTGAACAAACTCCTGCTTCGATCATGGTGTTGCTTGAATTAGTTGGTGACCTTCTTCCTCCTGGTGTGTTAAACGTAGTAAATGGATTTGGGGTTGAAGCTGGAAAACCTCTAGCTACAAGCTCGAGAATTGCCAAAGTTGCGTTTACGGGAGAAACGACGACAGGACGCTTAATTATGCAATACGCATCGCAAAACATTATTCCAGTTACGTTAGAACTCGGTGGAAAATCACCAAATATTTTCTTTAAAGATGTCATGGCAGAAGACGACGCCTTTTTGAATAAAGCAATTGAAGGATTTGTACTCTTTGCCCTCAATCAAGGGGAAGTTTGTACGTGTCCATCAC
This sequence comes from Halalkalibacter wakoensis JCM 9140, assembly GCF_000513095.1. GTDB lineage: Bacteria > Bacillota > Bacilli > Bacillales > Bacillaceae_D > Halalkalibacter > Halalkalibacter wakoensis. The sequence continues at coordinate 1,331 of NZ_BAUT01000109.1, read as the reverse complement.
GCGCCCTCATTCATGAGTCTATGTATGATCAATTTATGGAAAAAGCGTTAGCTAGAGTCAATGAAATTAAGACAGGTAACCCATTAGATGTAAATACTATGATGGGTGCACAAGCGTCAAATGAACAAATGGAAAAAATTCTATCCTATTTAGACATTGGAAAACAAGAAGGTGCTGAGTGTTTAACCGGTGGAGCACGTAATCGAATCGAAGGTTTTGAAAACGGTTACTACATTCAACCTACAGTCTTTAAAGGAAACAATAAAATGCGCATTTTCCAAGAGGAAATTTTCGGCCCAGTTGTATCCGTTACAACTTACAAAGATGAAGAAGAAGCATTGCAAATTGCCAATGACACATTATATGGCCTCGGAGCCGGAATTTGGACACGTGACATTAACAACGCGTACCGCTTTGGCCGTAATATTGAAGCTGGCCGTGTATGGACAAATTGTTATCATGCTTATCCAGCTCATGCGGCATTCGGTGGCTACAAAGCTTCTGGTATTGGCCGAGAAAATCACAAAATGATGCTCTCTCATTACCAGCAAACAAAAAACATGCTCGTCAGCTACAGCCCAGACGCCCTTGGCTTCTTTTAAGCAATCAATCAAAAAGGTGCTCTTCCTTTTTGATTGATTGCGATGCGGTGTGCGGAAGCGCCGTTGGCTCTTAAGCCATTTTGAGTGCTCTTCTCAAAATGGCGCACGGCGCATGGAGCCACCGCAAAACAGGTTCGCTCTCTTATTATAAGAGGTGCTCTTCCTTTTTCTTATCGAGAAAATATCTAACGGTAACAGGAGGATCAAATGGTAAAAAGAGTAACTGCTACCGAAGAAGCTATACAGTTTATTGAGTTTTTAAAAGTTAAACACGGACCACTCATGTTCCATCAATCTGGTGGTTGCTGTGATGGTAGTTCTCCAATGTGTTACAGTGAAAATGAATTCATCGTTGGTGATAGCGACACTCTACTTGGACATATTGCTGACTGTCCGTTCTACATTAGTTCAGCTCAATATGAGTATTGGAAACATACCCAACTTATCATTGACGTTGTGCAAGGACGCGGTGGAATGTTTTCACTAGAAGGACCAGAAGGCAAACGTTTTTTAACAAGATCGAGAGTGTTTACAAAAGAAGAACAAAATAACTTGTAAGGAAGTATTAATAGGGGCTTGGAGACCACCTACCCAAGTTTTCGTTTGATTATAAGGAGTCAAAAGAAGAGTACTCTTCTTCTGACTCCTTTTTCCTTTTGCACTGCTTTCCTGTCAGAAGATGCTCTCTCTTCGGACTCCTTTTTCCTTTTGCACTGCTTTCCTGTCAGA
>NZ_BAUT01000110.1 GCF_000513095.1 Halalkalibacter wakoensis JCM 9140 | reverse complement strand
TGTTGAAAAACTTAAGTATACATTCTACTTCTGCCATCCTTTTTCCCCCTAAAATCAGAATAACTGTTCCAAATTTTTCTAACCTAATTTACAAACGACACGGTTTCGATTACTATCTTTATGTGGAGACAACTACCGATAGGAGGGATAACATGTTTCACAATCTTTGCGTATTTTGTGGATCTAGCTTTGGAAATGACCCAAGCTACATAGAAGAAGTACATACGTTTGGCAAAACGCTTGTTCAGGAGAAAATTAACCTTGTTTACGGTGGCGGGAACAACGGACTAATGGGAGAATTAGCACGCTATGTATTAGAACGAAATGGTGAAGTCGTTGGCGTGATCCCTAAAAAAATACATGAAAACGTTGAACATCTAGAGCTAACAGAGTTAATCATTGTCGAGGATATGCACGAGCGAAAAGCAAAAATGTATGAACGAGCAGATGGATTTATTGCTCTACCTGGAGGCATAGGTACCATTGAGGAATTAGCTGAATCGTTAACGTGGCAGCAAATAGGCTATCACGAGAAGCCAATCGGCATCTTAAATTCGAATGGGTTTTACGATCCATTGCTAACATTACTAAAGCATATGGCAGAACAAGGTTTTCTTAAAGAGAACTTCTTAGAAAACCTCATTATTTCTGATGATGCACAAACGTTATTACAAGCTATGAAACAATTCAAACCAATTTCCGTAAACAAATGGAGTTAAAAAAAGGCTGTTCTGGTCAGTTCAATGGGTGAAGTAGAGAGCCGTGACATGTTTGTTCCACTTCATACGAAGACATTCCACAAAGATTCATTATATAACAGCCTTATAAAAGAAAGGGTGATTAAAAAGTCTACAATTTGACTTTTTGAATCACCCTTTTTCATTAGTTCATATTAATGTCTTCAAGCAATGGTTCTTCTATTGGTGTTGCTCCATTGCGCGTTTCTTTTAGCTCAAAATATGCTTCAAGAGCTGATTTTGAGATTTCTTGTGCTATTCCTTGTCTACCTCCGTTGCTTCCAAGTTTCACATCAGGTACGACAACTGCAAAAGCAATTTCAGGATTATTAAATGGTGCGTATCCAACTAACGATTGCGTATTTCCATCAACAATTCGGCGGTTATCCCCTTGCCCAACAGCCACTTTAACCTGGGCGGTTCCTGTTTTTCCAGCTGGTTGATAAGAAGCATTCGCAAAGTTTCCTCTTGCCGTTCCTCGAGTCATAACATCCCGAAGCCCTTGTTGTACACGACTAATATGCGTATCGCTCATGTCAATTCGATTTAAAACAGTCGGTTCAAATTTTTTCACAACAGCCCCTTGCTCATCTGGGTCTGTCGCCGGTTCACGAATCTCTCGAACAAGACGCGGCTCCATCCGGTACCCATCATTTGCAATGGTCGCGATATACTGGGCTAACTGAAGTGTTGAATAGTTATCATATTGTCCAATCATTAAATCAAGAAGGTTTCCTCCACTTTCACTTCCACCGATTAAACCAGAAGAATAAGAGGGCAAATCAATTCCTGTTTCGGAACCTAGTCCGAATTGACTAAAACTATTGCGAACATCTTGGTATGCACGCTCAATGGTTCCGCCAGATCCCGTTGTCCAGCCACAACTTGCGTTAGGCGCACGATAGTAGCAATTCGCCATTCTCATTCCAATCTCAAACATATAAACGTTTGATGATTGTTCCAATGCACGACGGTCATCAATCCAGCCAAACCCACTCGTATTCCAAGATCTCTTAGGTGGTGTCATAGGTAAATAAATGGTCCGGTCATTAAAGCGAGTTCCCGGAGAAGCAACTCCAGCATGAAAACCCGTCAATACTGAAGCAGCCTTAACAGAAGACCCCATTTCAAACACTTTATGGACATTCCCACTATGGTCAGCAAACGAATCACGATTACGATCTCCCCGATCCCACCATCCTGCCATCGCTAAAATATCACCTGTTCGTGGATCCATTAAGACGGCATAAGCTGAACGGTCTGAAATAAAGGAATTACCGGACTTTCGAATCTCATCATCAAGGATCTTCTCTAACCTTTGCTGAAGCTCCATATCGAGAGTTAACACAAGGTCATTTCCCCGCTGTCCTAATCGTTCCTTTACTTCACGATCAATCGTCTGGGAACCTTCACGTCTCGTAATACTTTCCACAACAGCCTTTTGACCACGCAACACTTCCTCATACTGCTCCTCTAGAAAGCTTGTGCCAACAATATCCGAACGATCGTACCCTCTTGCTAAATAATAGTCAATTCTCTCACTAGGAATTAAACTAGTAGATCCGAAAAAAGCGTGAAACGAATCTCCATACGGATATGTACGACTAGAATCCCTTAATATATCAATCCCTGGCAAGCGATCTAGGTTCTCGCTTATAACATGGGCTTCCTCATCCGTAATACGCTGCTTTATACGTTGAGGTGAATTAGCATAGCCACGTGCCATCTCTCGAAAAATAGCAGCTACTTGCAGATCCCGATTAGAAAGAGATTCCACTTGTTCATCTGTAATACGTTCAATTTCCAGTTGGTACTCAGCCGATACTCCATCTAGTTCTTCTCTCTCTTCTCTCGTCACAAGTTCATACCGTTCTTCTTCTTCCATTTTCAACAACATATAGTCTCGCTTATCTCGATCCGTAACACGTTCCGTATCCATCTCAATTAACGGTTCAAGTTTTTCAGCAATCTCTAGCATCGTCTGGGAACTAGTTGTTCGCGAAGGATTTGTATAAGTAACAGACAGTTCTAAGTCGTTATCTACAACAACATGACCATACCGATCATACATAATCCCTCTCGGTGCATCAATTAACGTTGTGGCATTAACAGTAGAAGCCAAGTCACTGACAAACGTTTCCCCTTCCACTATTTGAATGAACCCCAATCGCAGAATCAAAGCAGAAAACATGAGAAAAACGACGAAAAAGAGAACATTTAAACGAAATGTGAAATGATTCCTTCTTTTCTTTTGTTTATCCTTTTTTTCATACTCACTCTCACCTTACCGCTACTTCACTTTTACGTTATAGCATTTGGAAATTTTTAATCATCTTAGGTTATATTAACATATTTACCTGGGAAAAATCAGGATTTAACGAATCAATTCATTAAAAGACACATAAAACCCATCTAGAGAGCTACTTGTTCACACTAGATGGGTTTACATCTTCGATCACCTGTTTAGAAAAAAGCGCAATGAACATTAAAATGAACTGAAAAAGAAGCGAAGCAACCCGCCTTTTTTTAGAACCAATGTGTAAGAGATTTAAACGCTCTAATAAAAAGTCAACGATCACACCGAAAGAAATGATCTTCATCTTTGATGTCCAATCCCTAAGTTTAATCGTTTTCGTAGCATATACAGAAAGAACAATTGAGTATAGTGGTCCAATGGAAAAATGTTCATACCATGAATGGACCTTTCCTAGCCCAAATTTCACTTTCCTTAAAACAGCTAGAAGAAAAAGAACATTAACTGACAAAACAACGATCATGTTAAAAAGAGAAACGGTTAAGACCCACGGAGTTCCTTTTTGGATATGTTTATACCAAAAGTCACTTAATATAAAATGAATGGGCATCGTGAAGCTTGTGTAAATAGGTTTCCACCAGTTTACACGATAAATGTTCAAGAAAATAAATAGTTTTTCTACACAATAAAAGTAAAAAATCACCAAAGCTCTTCCCCACCATTGGACCTTAAAGACGGTAAGAAATAAAGAGGTAAATGGAACATATACAGCCTGAGACAAAACAGCGCCCAAAATATTATCAAGCTTATCAATTTTTAAAATTTTAGGACTATACGAATATGCTTGAAAGAGGTTTAAAACAAAATATTCAAAATAATAAGCAAATGCAATATTAGACATTAAAGATATAAATTGAACTTTACGGTCTTTTCCTCTCATTAAAGTCATAATGAGCAAGGTAACATGAATGACACTTAAAACACCAAATGCGAAACGACTTCTATTTTTGTTGAACATGATTACAGCTCTTCCCTAAAATCAAAGTTTTGTTCATTATTTGTTTTTACAGAGAATAACATTCATTTTAAACCCTAGAACTATTCTCCAATTTTAAGAACACACCCTTTTCTCCATTTATTTGGAGTGAACCTCATTAGCAACTTAAGTAAGGGGCCTTCGAAAAAACCTTTACTGATTGGTGGATTGAAAACATAAAGAAAGCAAATCAATGAAGCGATCGTTACCTTCATGGTGCCAACTGGTTTTTTGAGGAAAAGATAACTAAACAAATACATCTTAAGATAAATACAAAACGACCAAATCAATGTCCAACCATGAGAAAACGTTATGGTCCTCGTTAGTTTAAAAAGTGCTTCAATTATTGAAGAAAGAACGACCCACTTAAAAAGATAAACTAAATAATGCTTTGTTCGACTCGGTACTCCAGATAAGTAAAGAAGGATCACATGTGGCATCACGAAGAAAATGTACAAAGCTCTGAGAGGCTTGACTTTGATAGAAGATGATTTGAATTCCCACAAGAGAAAATACTTAAAGAAGTAATAATATACGGAGTTAAAGAACATGACATATAAGATACTTGGTAAAAATGTTGGAAGGTTTTTATATGTATTCTTTCTCAAATTTAAATAAAAGACAAATAAAGATAAAATTATATGCATGCCTTTCCCTCATTTTCAAGTAGTGTACCTATATAATGAACAAATAAAAGAAAGATATGTAAAAAAACTGGAAAATGAACAAAAGGTCTTTAGTTCATTCTAAAAATCGATTTCGGATATGTGGTGCAGGAATCATACAACTCTCTCTTTTTCCAAACAACCGATAACGATTTTTAGCGAGTGTGTCATATAAAAAATTCGAAATAAACAACGGCAGAATACGAAAACAAGTAAAAGCCTTCCAAGGCCAGCTTAACTTTTCACAAATACGGAAAACAGCAGTGGCTTTCACATAATATTGTTTGCCATCAAGCAAAATTAAACTGTTTGTCTTTTCTGGAACACTATAGTTTTTCGCTAATTGCTTCCCAATATCACTTTGAAGAGAGGCAAACGAAAAAAAGGCATCCGGATCTCGGGTGATGATAAACTGGACACTTTTATCACAAAAATTGCAAGCTCCATCAAACAAAATGATCTGTTTCAACCTTGTTCACCTACTTTAATAAGATATTAATAGTATACTTCGTCTGAAGCCATCATCAAATAATTATTCATCAGAAACAGGAAAAAACCTAGGCTGAGGCTAGGTTTTGACTCTCTGTTTCTTTTGTTATACGCGTTTGTTCACCACAAAATTGTCTTCAATTAACAACCAATTTTGAGGGAAATCCCATCCTAATACCCAGTAATAAAAGCCTCTTAAACCAAGTTCCTTCACAAGATCAAATTTAGCTTGAATGCTTCTTGCATCCTCAAACCACACTTCATGTTCAAGACCATTTTCATCTACATACGTAAAAAATGGTGATTGAGCAACTGGATCATACTCGATCACTGCATTATACGTAGCCGCTAAACGAATGGCCTCTTGATGATCAATGGCTCGAGCTCTTGTCACTCCTTCCTCAAAAGGCAAAGTCCAATCATATCCGTACAAAGGAATCCCCATCATAATTTTGTCATTTGGCATAACGGAAGCGGCATACTCTATGACTCGCCTCACTTGACTAATCGGAGCAACGGCCATAGGAGGTCCACCTGTCCAACCCCATTCGTACGTCATTAAGAAAACAAAATCTGCTATTTCTCCGTGAGCTGCATAGTCATGCCCTTCATAAAGTACACCTGTCATACCTGGTTCAACCTGGGGAGCTAGCGCACTCGATAGAAAATAGCCTCTTTCATCAAGTCTAACTTTAGCTTTTCTCATGAGTTCATTATATGCTTCTCGATTCTGTGCACCTAAATATTCGAGATCAAAATCTAAACCAAGATATCCTTTTTCATCCATAATCGCAATGGCTTCATCTAGCAATCGGTTTTGGAGCTCTTCACTTTGTAAAACGGTCGTTACAAGTTCTGTACTAAAAGCGCCCTCTTCAAGGTTAGTAATAACCAAAAGAGGTACAACGTCATTCGCATAAGCTGTATTAATAATGGCCTGATCGTCAATTGGTGTTAAGGAACCATCTTCATTTAACTCGTAACTGAAGATTTGGACATACGTGATATATGGACCTACTTCATTCACATACTGTGGTGACTCTTCACCGGTTATTCCTAAGTCAACATAGGCTCCTACATCAACAGCAGGCTTCTGACGAACATCCGTTGGGATCAGCAACCTAAAGCCAGTCGGAATATGTTCAGGATATTCAAGCTGATTTACCTGTATGATTGCTTCTAAAGGTACATTGTACTGTCTACTAATGCTCCATAAACTTTCTCCTTGTTCGACCCAGTGAAACCTTCCTGGAACAGGAATCAACAGTGCCTGCCCTACGACCAATTGTTCTGGGTTTGGAAGTTGATTCGTATCAATAATGGACTGAAAAGGTACACCATAAGTTTGAGCTATGCTCCATAAGCTTTCTCCCGGGGAGACTACATGAATTTCCACAATCTCGTCCTCCTAATCTAGACATTTGTTCATAACAAACGTATTCAGTCTCGTTTATATTGGTGCCTGGACTAAGAATCAACAAAAAAAGCGGAACATCTTACGGTCAATGTTGACCATTAGACATTCCGCATTTAATTATGATAACAATCCAACTTGTTTCAATCCTTCTACAATTCCATCCTCATCAACAGAACGAGTAACAAACGATGCAGCAGCTTTTGCATCTGGATGAGCATTTCCCATCGCTACACTATTTTTTATTTGCGTAAGCATCTCAATATCGTTTAATCCATCTCCAAACGCATATTGATGTTGTTCACCGATATTAAGCGCACTTGTAATTTTTTCTATTCCAATCGCTTTCGAGCCACCAGCTGGGATCACATCAATCGATAATGGATGCCAGCGAACAAAATCAAACTCGCTAAACTGATTTTCATAAAGTTTTTCTTCTCCACTTTTCAAAAACAACAAAGACTGATAAATATCACGATTTTGATAATAAAGAGGATCATGTGTAACAACTTGCTCAATTTTTAGTGAATCCATGCTCTCAGTAATATAATCATGCTGGCTAACGTTTGCTTTCATATCTTCATGATCCATATAAACAACAGGATGGTCTTTTGTGACAGCCAATTCTGTTAGAGCTAGCAAAGCTCGTTGATCAAGAGGTTTTTTATAAATCTCTTCTCCGCGTAAAACAACATATTGTCCGTTATAGCTAACAAATGTGTCAATTCCAAGTTCCTTGCGGAGGTCCGCAAACATAAACGGAGCACGTCCTGTTGCAATGGCCACTTCATGCCCTAGTTCTTTTAAAGCAAAAACAGCCTCCCTAGCCGTTACAGGTAATTTCTTATCATGATCTAAAAGAGTTCCATCAATATCAAAAAAAACAATGCTTTTTTCTCCCAAAATTAACTCCTACCTTCCATTTTTTATATAAATTATTTTCGTAATGTTTATAGAAGAAAGATTATGTCCCATAGTGAAATGAAGCGAAAGTCACTCGACTTCTGTGGGAAATAGAGGCATTCACTTGAAAAGTGCCTAACTGCCGCAGGGGAATGACACTACGCTTTCCGCGGGTGCCCGTTGAGCCTCCTCAGCTGCGCCTGCGGTGTCTCACACGTGGGTCACTGCTCCCGCAGGAGTCTCCGTGTCATTCCCCTGCTAGGGTTGCTTTAACTTATCTTAAAAAAGGTATTAATTTAATCACTGCGCTAATTCTGTAAAGATTTAAAAGGGAATACCCACTCATTAATGAGTATTCCTCAAAGTGAAATGGAGTGGAAGCCACTCGACTCCTGCGGGAAATAGAGGTAAGGTCGAGACCCCGCAGGCGTAGCTGAGGAGGCTCGACA
>NZ_BAUT01000111.1 GCF_000513095.1 Halalkalibacter wakoensis JCM 9140 | reverse complement strand
GCCGGCCTAGCTCAATTGGTAGAGCAACTGACTTGTAATCAGTAGGTTGGGGGTTCAAGTCCTCTGGCCGGCACCATTTATTTCGCGGGTGTGGCGGAATTGGCAGACGCGCTAGACTTAGGATCTAGTGTCTTATGACGTGGGGGTTCGACTCCCTTCACCCGCATTTTTATCGAAAAAAAGTAGCCGAATGGCTGCTTTTTTTGCTTTGAATGAATAAGGCTACATAGAACTAAGACAGTAATTTTTAAATGTGAGGTGCCCGTTGCCTTTAACAACATGCAGTTTTTGGTACATAATAAACCTTATGTCACTTTACAAATTGCAGGCTAATTAAAAAAAGAAGGACGGTCGAGAGTTAAATCTCAACCGTTCTTCTTTTTTGATTACAAGATCGAATTTATTAGTTGTTCAGCTGTGTCTTGACCATTCTTGATACACGCTCCAATTCCGACTCCAAAGTATGAGCAGCCTGCAAGAGTAACGTTAGGGAAAAAAGAGGTCATTTTTTCATTTAAGGAGCGAACAGCTTCACTATGGCTTAGCGTGTAGTTCGGCATTAGTTCATCCCAAAATGTGACCTCAACGGCAGTTGGCTGTGCCTGTAGACCAAGACTTTTTTGAACATCAGTAAGGGCAGTTTGGATAAAGTCATCTTTACTCATTTGCTTCAAAGCTGAGTAGGAAGGATTTGAGCTTTTATAAAATAATCGCACTAATAAGTTCCGCTTTTTAGACGTATGTTCCCACTTTCTGCTTGTCCATGTACATGCATCACAAAGGACGGAATCGCTATTGGATACGATGAAGCCTGTACCGTCAGCAGGGAGCTCTTCATCGGCAATATCAAACCCTAGGTAGATACTTTTTAAAGAAGAGTTTAATAACTGTGCAAAGTCTGCATGTAAACGTTTGTCATCAAGCAGTCTTTGTGCAACATGATGAGGTGTGGTGATGACGACGTTGTCCGCATAAATGGGTTGATGATTTGAAAATGTGATCTGATATTGCTGATCCTCTTTTTTTATGTTTGTCGTCGTTACTCCTTTTAAAATAAGTGATTCAGACAGTTCTTCTTCCATGCGATCCATTAACGTTGACATTCCATTTTTAAACGAGATGAACTTTTTTGCAGATTGAGCGTTAAATGTCTCTTTGTTTTTCTCTAATCCTTTAATGATGCTTCCATACTTATTTTTATAATCAAGTAAATAAGGTAGGGTGGAGGCAATGCTTAATTTATTAAGATTGCCAGAGTAAACACCTGATAAAACAGGGGCAATTTGTTTCTCAACTAGTTCTTTTCCTAAGAAAAATTCTAAAAAAGCACCAATGGAATCCTCTTTTGTAAACTGTTTGTTTTCTTTTTCTAAATCCTTCAAGGCTTCTTGTTTTCCTTTTTCAGAAACAAGTGTGCTTTTATACAATGATTCCACGCTAGTAGGGATGCCAAAGATTGAATCAGCTGGGATTGCATGAAGTTCATTTTGGGAAAATAAATAAGAAACCCCAGTAGAGTTATAAACGACTTGCTCTTGCAATTGAAGATCCTCAATTAGCGGCATAACACTTTCATGCCTAGCAACAATGGAGTCTGCTCCCGTTTCCATAATAAATTCGTCGGTCGATACCGAATGAATTTTTCCACCTAGAAATTCATTTTTTTCAATAAGGATTAAGTTTAGATCTAGATTATGTTTCTTTTTTTGTTTTGATAAATAGTGCATTGTGGAGAGACCTGTGATGCCTCCGCCAATAACGGCTATGGTTTTCAGTGTTCTCACTCCTAAATCTATAATTTCCTTTCTTATTATAACGCAATCGTAAAACGAATCCTCTTTTTTTCCTCTCTTGACAACATACTGCCACATTCTATGTGAGGATGTCTAATATGAAAGATAGGACTTATTGATTTAATGTTTGTTTTTTATATGAATAGAAAAAATCGGATTGCATCTAATATAGAAGCAACCCGATTTTTTTAATGAGCAATAGATTAAAATTCCTTCGCTACTGCAACAGCTTGTTGTAAACCTTTTTCGATAATTTCTTCTGCTTGATCAGGGAATTGGTTATGACCTTCAATGATGACCGAAGTTAAGTTTTCAATGCCCCAGAAGCCAAACATGGTTTTAACAAAGTTAACAGCCATTTCAGAAGATTGTGCTGGACCTTCTGAGTATACACCTCCACGTGCATTCAACAAGACAACTTGTTTGTCTGTAAGCAACCCTACAGGACCTTCTGGGGTGTAACGGAATGTTTTACCAGCTTGAGCCATGTAATCTAAATACGTGTGCAACACAGCAGGTACTGTGAAGTTCCATAGTGGGAAAGCAAGAACAATTTTATCTGCCTCTAGGAATTGATTTAAATAGCGGTTTACTAGATCAGTTGCTTCCTTTTCAGAAGGTGTTAATTCGATTCCTTTTGCTAATTTAAACATTCCATTGATTTTATCTGTATCATAATAAGGTAGATTTTCCTCAAATAAGTCAAGCTCTGTAATCACGTCATCTGGATTTGATTGTTTATATTGATCAAGAAACGTGTGATAAAGTTTTACACTTACCGCCTGATCAATAGGTCTTGAATTTGCTTTAATAAATAATACATTTGCCATACTAAAAAAACCTCCATTTAATAATGTTGCTATAGCAACGAAAGTTACAAAAAAAGTCCTAAATAAAGAAGTTGCTACACATACTAATTTGTACGTTGTTCAGTATAAAAGAAATTGAGATCAATTGTCAACGTTAAAGACTTTCAATAGTAAAAAAGAAAGTAGGGTGAACAGAAAAAGTTGTTCAAGAGGAGGTTTTCCTCTGAGCAACTTTTCTTTAATTATTTTAGAATGTCATGATCAACATAACGCTCACCATTAAGCTCGCTAATGATGTTAATGGCCACAGCTGCACCATTTCCAGATGTAACAATTGTATGAACACTTACGCCCGCAATAGTACCACACGCCCAAATTCCTTCTTTATTTGTACGGCCATCTTTATCCACTTCAACAATGGATTTAATTCTTGGTTCTGTTCCAGGTATGACGGTTAAGCCGATTCTTTCAGCAAGATTACTTAAGGCACCTGTTGCAAACAGTACGTGTTTTGCTTGAACGGTTTCGTTTTCTCCCTCAATCGTAAACCCTTCATCATTGGAAACAATGTTGACAACGGTGTCATTTAAAAATTCTGCTCCAAATTTCGTTGCTTGTTGTTTTCCTGTCTCAATTAAATCAGGACCTGCGACTTCAGGCACACCATAATGATTTTCTACCCACGCACGTTGTGTCATTCCTTTTCCGTTATCAAGAACAACGGTTTTCTTTCCATCTTTAGCAGCAAATATAGCAGCACTTGAGCCTGCAGGACCTGCACCGATAATGGCAATATCAAACATGTTTCATTCCCCCAAATATAAATAGTGTAGCGAATATGCTACCTGTATACCTATATCTGTAAAAGAGCTGTTATAAAAGCTCTTGAACATTTTTGTTCATTTTATCAAGGAGCTTCTCCATATGTTGAAGGTCTTCTTTAGAAAGGCCTTTACAAACTACTTCATTAAACGCTTCTGCTATCGGAATAATTTCTTCACCGAGTTTTTTACCACATGGTGTAAGAAAAAGTTTGACAGAACGTCGGTCATTTGAACAGTTGCTTCTCGTAATAAAACCTTTTTTTTCAAGGCTTGAAGACATTCTCGCAATATTCGTCTTATCTTTATCTAATTTATTTACGAGTTGGTGTTGGGACAATCCATCTTCTTCCCACAATAACATCATAATTAAATTTTGCTCAGGAGCGAGGTTATAAGGTTCTAATTTCGCTTTAATGTAGCTAGTTAGATTGAGATCGGTTTTGTGTGTAGTTTAATACTAATGTAATCTTGAAACGTAAATTTCAAAGAAGAAGCACCTCGCATTTTTAGTTGCTATACATACTAATTCTAAGTTGAGTATAAAAAAAATGTATGTTTCTGTCAATTGTATTAATTCACGCCATGTGAAAAACCAATACACCAGCATCTTGGATGTATTGGTTTAAAGTGGTTAGAGAGAATGTTACTTTACTTCTTGAATTAAAGTGTTAACGGCAGGCACGTCTGCCGGTGCCCAATGTAAGGAATTCAAACTTTGTCGTTTAAGCCAAATAAGCTTAGCATGCTCAAGGGCTATCGGAGTACCTCGTACCATTTTTCCTTTTATAGCAATTAGGTGAATGTTGACCTGTTCGTATTCATGTGTGTACTCATGAAATAGGGTGAGAGGTTCAATCTCACACTGTATTTCTTCCATGATTTCTCTTTTAAGAGCTGCAAAAATATGTTCATCCTTTTCAACTTTTCCTCCAGGGAATTCCCACATGTTTGGCAACGACATAGTAGGCGACCTGAGAGCACATAAAATTTCGTTTTGCTCATTTTCAAGAATAGCAGCAACGACTTTTATCGTTTTTTTCATTTTTAAGGTGACCTCCTAGTGGTTTTTTAGGCACTACGGGGAAATCACTTTAACTTTTCACCTTCAACCACTAAAAACTTCACTATTTCTCCTACATCCTCATTATCTAATTCGTAAGATGCAGCTTTGATCTCTTCAAAAATCAGTTGATCAATGACTTCGTCTCGATCCAGATTAGCCCAAGCATTTTCCTTATCTAATTGTGCAAGCTGTGATTTGATTCTAGTTAATGCATCTTCCAAAGAAAACCTCTCCTTACTCTGTTTTATAGTTATCATTCGTTATTCTTTACGTCTGTAAACACCGGGCGATTTTCCATACTTTTTTTTGAATAATTTGTGGAAATAGGTATAACTTCCGAAACCACAATTTTCTGCAATTTGCTCGAGAGGTAACACGGTATATTTCATTTGATCTTTTGCTGATGTTAATCGAATTTCTTGAGCGTATTCAATCATCGTTTTGCCAACATATTCTTTAAATAAATGTACAGCACGTGAGACGCTAAGCTCAACATGTTGTGCAACCTCTTCAATTTTAAATGCCCTTAATGCGTGTTCTTCAATAAATCGCATCATCCTTGTAACGACAGGTGGACGCTCGGTAATGGCGGATGTTTCATTAACAGCTCGCTCTAACGATAAACAAAGTGCTTTCATTAAATGATCTTTTAATTCTTTGTTTTCCTCCGTCTGTGGGCGCCTTTCTTCAATAATAATAAATCGCCACAAAGCTAACACTTTTTCATCTAAATTAATACGAGAAACAGTTGGTTTGTTTGACCTTCCCCACCACTCGTCAATCCAAGAACCTTTACAAAACACAAAAAAATCACCACTTTTTTGGCCTTCTCCAATTTTTATTTCATAATATTCACCTGGCCTAAGGAGAAGTAAGTCTCCTTTTTGAATGTTGATATTTTGCCCTTTCGCATGAATGTGACAAGTTCCTTCCGTTTGAAGACGAAACAAATAATCATTCAATCCAGAAGATGAGTAAAAAGGTTTGGAATGATAGGAATAACTACAGAATCCAATTGAAATCATAAAATGCTCCTTTTGAAAATAGCAAAATCGTTCATGTTTGAATTATACCATTTTATAGAAAAAATGGTGAAGATGAAGCACTATAAGAAGATTATATGGATTTGAAGTAAGGGTAACAATAACAAAAAAAGCGGAGGCGAATGTAATGAAAACCATAAATGGTCAAATCATTGCTGGTGAATTTGATTTTGAAGCAAATGAGTTTATGCTTCGAAAGGTAAAACAGCATGAGACGGTATCGATTATTAAAGAAAGACAATTTTTTAGACTGTTTCACTACTTACAAGATCAACAAGATTGTGAAAATCAACAAGTGATTACCCTTTATGATCAAATGCTTATTCCTTTGAATCAAGAAGAAGTGAAAGCGTTGGTTACGGATTTAAAACAAATTGAACCTTTGTATCATTAGTAATTGAATGGATGAAAAATAAAGAATAACAAAAACGATCATACTAGAAGTATGAATAGATGAGGGAGGTAATGGTGATGAGGTCCATTGAAAGTCCAGTGTCCGTATTTGCTTTAGGCGGTTTACATGAAGTTGGTAAAAACATGTATGCAATCGAAACAAAAAACGATATTCTTATCATCGACTGTGGCAATAAGTTTCCAGACGAGAGTTTATTAGGAATTGACTTAATTATTCCTGATCTTACATACTTGCTTGAAAATAAGGAGAAAGTTAGAGCCCTTATTGTTACGCACGGACATGAGGACCATATTGGGGGAATCCCGTTCTTTTTAAAGAAATTAAATGTTCCTGTTTATGCGACTCGATTTACATTAGGTTGATTGAATTAAAGCTCGAAGAACATAAATTGCTAGCGGAAACAGAACTAATTGAAATCACGGAAAATTCTAATGTCACTTTTGAAGAGGTAACACTTGAATTCTTTAAAGTTACGCACAGCATTCCAGATTGCTTAGGAATTGTTTTTCATACACCAGAAGGAAAAATTGTTCACACAGGTGATTTCAAATTTGATTTAACACCTGCGAAAAAGGATGAGCAAGCTAACATTCATAAAATGGCTGAAATTGGCAAAGATGGAGTTCTCCTATTGTTATCTGAAAGCACGAATGCGGAACGGCCGGGTTCGACTCCTTCTGAGCAAATGGTAGGCAAACATGTGGAAGAGGCATTTATGAAAGCTGAGCGAAAGGTTATTTTATCAACATTTGCATCCAATGTTAGTCGTGTACAGCAAGTAATTGATGCTGCTCAAAAAACAAATCGTAAATTAGCCCTCCTTGGACGAAGCATGGTCAATGTGGTTCAAGTTGCAAAGGAACGTGGCTATCTAACGATTCCAGATGGGATGTTAATTGATCAACAAGAAATTAATGAACTGCCACCTGAAAAAGTAGCGATTTTATGTACAGGCAGTCAAGGAGAACCAATGGCAGCTCTTGCACGCCTTTCAACTGGAAACTTTCGAGGTGTGGAGATTCTAGCTAGAGACACGGTGATTTTTGCTGCCGGACCTATTCCAGGGAATGAAAGAAGTGTCACAAGTATTGTCGATAATTTCTATGCCCTTGGAGCTAATGTTATTTATGGTTCAGGAAGTACATCGGGGATGCACGTATCAGGTCATGGCTATCAAGAAGACTTGAAGTTAATGCTTACGTTAATGAGACCAACTTATTTCATCCCCATTCACGGTGAATATCGGATGCTTCACCAACATCGATTATTAGCTGAGTCGGTAGGTGTAGAGGAAGGTAACACGTTTATTTTAAATAATGGTGAAGTTGTAGATGTTACAAAAGATGAAGCACGTCAAACCCGAAAGATTCCTGCTGGTAATACGTATGTGGATGGTTTTGGAGTAGGCGATGTTGGTGATCTTGTTTTACGCGATCGAAAGCAATTATCGGAAGACGGGATGGTTGTGATTGTCGTAACGATGAGCAAAACAGAAAGAAAGATGCTCTCAGGACCTGATGTGATTTCTCGTGGTTTCGTTTACGACCGTGATTCAGACGATGTTCAAAAGAATATGAACCGATTAATCACGAAAACAGTCAACGAGCTTTTAGAAGCAAGAAAATATCAATGGAATGTCATGAAACAGACGTTAAAAAAAGCAGTTGGTCAATATTTATTTAAGCAAATGAAGAAAAAACCGATGATTCTTCCAATTATTATTGAAGTGTAAGGTCCAACTAAGAGCAGGAGGTGTCTAAAGGACACCTCTTTTGTTGTTAGTAGGAAGAGGGGGAGCAAGTTCGGACAGAAAAGCAGTGAAAAAAGAAAAAGGAGTCCGAAGAGAGAGCAAGTTCGGACAGGAAAGCGGTGCAAAAGGAAAAAGGAGTCCGAAGAGAGAGCAAGTTCGGACAGGAAAGCGGTGCAAAAG
>NZ_BAUT01000112.1 GCF_000513095.1 Halalkalibacter wakoensis JCM 9140 | reverse complement strand
ACAAATCGCTTAAATCCCATCTTTTAAAAAATGAATGTCTTAAAAGAAATCGTAGAAGAATAAGAGTAATAGTTAAAGATAACTAAAAGTAACAAAAGTAACCCTAGCAGGGGAATGACACGTAGACTCCTGCGGGAGCAGTGACCCACGTGTGAGACCCCGTAGGCGACAGCGAGGAGGCTCACCGGGCACCCGCGGAAAGCGGAGTGTCATTCCCCTGCGGCAGTTAGGCACTTTTTCAGTGGCCTCAAATAGAGGTAGGGTTCCACAACGAATGATGAGAAATTGTATTATATTTAATTGACTTTCACTTTAACTAAAATACGACCTTTCCCTATCTAGTAAAAGGATGATTATGTTATGGTAGATTCATAATACATTGGAGGAGATATCATGAAACAGATGATCAGCTTCATCATTGCTTTCCTTTTACTCACCCCTTCTGTCTCCTTAGCGGAGACACCTTTTACAGATGTTGAGACAGACTTTTGGGCCGATGATGAAATCCGTTTTCTGCATGAACGAGAAGTGATTGGCGGCTATGAAACAGGAGAGTTTAAACCGAATAAGCCTGTGACCCGAGCACAAGCAGCGATTATAATTGTACATGCACTTGAATTAGACGTAGAAAATCGCCCTGCCCCATCATTCCGAGACATACGTGATGGTTTTCATGCTTATGAATACGTTGCAGCCGTAGCCGATGAAGGCATTATTCATGGAAGAAACGGCAACTTCTTACCGAATGCTCCTTTAACGAGAGGGCAAATGGCAGCCATTATTGATCGTGCCTTTCACCTTGAAGAAGCTACGACACAAACGAGCTTCACTGATGTAAAAAGGAACAACACCTTTTACTCAAGCATACAAAATTTAGCTCACCACCGTATTTCAACAGGCTATGAGGTCGATATCACATTCCGACCGAATCAGCCAACCACTCGCGCTCAATTTTCCGTCTTTTTATCGAGAGTATTGGAGGACGACTTCAAACCAAATGTGCCAGCAATACCGGAGCTCGCTTTTTTTGAAGAACTCATTCTAGAAGCAGAAAGTGAAGTAGAAATGGCCATGTATGAGAAATGGGAAGATGCTTTTTACCATGATCAACCTCTTTCTTTTGAGGAGGTGAAACCAACCTTTGAAAACTACTATACAGATGAGATGATTGACTCTGTTTGGAAGCCGTTTTATAAAGAGGAGCTCATGTCATGGGGGCCTGCATTAGCTCAAACTTTCCACTTTCAAATGATGGAAGATCTTACGTTACATGTTGTCGGCCAAAACTACGTTGTCATTACAGGGATTGAACCTGTGAATGAAATGAACAGCGGTGAGATGTACTTTGAGTATAGTCTTGTGCGGACCGATAGCAACTGGTTGATTGATGATATTTCTGGTAACTATTAACCGGAAACGCATAAATTTTGAGTTTGCCGCATAAAAAAGTGAGTTTGCCGCATAAAATTCTTGTTTTGCCGCATAAAATTCTCACTTTGCCGCATAAAGGTAGGTGGGTCAAGGTACCTGTCCCCATGACCCACATGACCCACCTTGACTTCACTACCAACGTTCAATATCAAATTCCACTGCTTTTTGAGCAAAGCGGAAGTTCGCAACAGAAAGTTGAGCTAATGATACGTGTTCTTGCGGACGGAATTGTTGCTTTTGATCTCCTTGGAAAATACCAAAGGCATACGCGAGCGCAACATATCCGACATACTCATCACTTATTTTTTCCTTATCGACAAATGGAACTGAATAAATGCTGCGATGCTTAGCCACTTCTTCTAAGCCTAGCGAGCGAATAAACCAGTAGGCTAGTTCTTCACGCGAAATTGGTGCATCTAGATCCAACGTCTTACCGCTTTGATCAATAATTCCCTTCTCTACAGCCAATTCGACTACTGCATAAAGTGGGTGATCGGAATCGATATTTTCAAAGCTTTGTTTCGGATTTTGTACATAGCGATAATCATCTACATAGAAAATCGATTTGACTAATACTTCTAAGGCCGTTCCTTTGCTCACCTTAGCATTCGGTTGCAAGCTCTCCGCATCAGCCACCGTTAGGATGTTCGATTCAACTAAGTAAGAAATTTCTTCTTCTGCAATGCCCTTCTAAATTAGAAAGTCCAGGGATCGTATCTTCCTCACTCACCTTGCTCCATTCCCCTTTTGTTGCATCATAATATGAGGATGGATCTTGGAATTCAGGTGAATAGACTAGATAGAAATGGGAGCGATTTTCGCTTCTTGTTAAGTTTTGATAGCGTAATGTTAGATCCATTTTCTCTTTGAATGCTGCTAACGCATCGTCTTTACTTACTGCTAACTCAGTAGACGGCCATTCATCTACAGTTATGGGGTAATTGTTGAAAGAGACAACACTACCATCTTCTGCTGAAACAGAAACAGATAACCCCATCCCTTCTACGACAATCCCATTTTTAATTAGAGGGAATTGATAATAATAGACACCACGATCCGCCGTTGTATATTGAACATCAAGTGGATAGGCAAAGTTGTTCATCGAATATGGTGCAAATCGGTTCAATGCATCCACCGCTGCCTCTAATCCTTGCTCATAAGATAAGGTAACATTCGGTGTTGATTCAGCGAAGTCTTTTGAAATATCGTGAAACTGAATGATTTCGCCGTTGTGTTTATTAACAGAAAAACTTGTTCCACTTGAGCCTCTGTTTGTACGATAAGAGTAAGACACTGTGAAAACTTCTAAATCTCCCATTTTCTCTTCTGTAACCCCACCAATTTGTAACGTTCCACTTTCTGTCTCTTCTTCTAGTAGCGATTCAGCTAACGCGAGAACTTCTTCCTTCGTAATTGGCTTTGGTTCTGAAGTAGACTTCGTTTCTAATTTTTCAATCTCTTTTCTCTCAGGTAAATCACTGAGGAAATCCTGTGCCACTAGCCACTGACCGTCTATTGCATGTATCGCTTCAAAGAACGGTCTAGGAATATAGGTAAGTCTCGCTTTTGCTTCACGGTCGTTGTAGTTTTGTTCCACTATGTAGCGAAGCTCAACATCTAGCACATCGTTCATTTGATCTAGTGCTTCTGATTTTGAAAGAGTGTCTTCATTTGCTTCGTACGTAATGGGCTGACTCATATATTGACCAGCATTGTAGCGAACGATTTCTCCGTTCCCTAATACGACAACCGTAATTCCCTGGCCCGTTACCGGAACTCCCGACTGTAACTTCTCAAAATGAAATTCATACTCGATCGGTTCAGTTAATGTACGATTTCTCCAATGATAGCGAGAACCTTCTCCTTCACGTAAACGGTACGAAGAGCTTTCTGCTACACGATCAAGAAAATCTACTGCAACTTCTTTTGCCTCATCTTGAGATACTTTGGCTGGATACATCGCGCCATCTACATTCACTGGATCTGCATAAAAATGTTGTAGCTGTTGATCCTCACCAACGAACTCCAAGTTCCCATGAACGTATTTGTTTCCGCTTAATTGCTTCGAGAAAAACAAAGACGTACGCTCCACATCCACTTCGTCATAACCAGGATAATAGAATTGATCGACATGGAAATCGCGCGAATCTAAAAAATCATACTTCTCGGGAAACAACTCATGTAACTTTTCAATTAATGCTTCTTTATCAATCGCACTTGCCTCAACAGACGATACTTTAATTTGCTGCTCAGACATCCCCGCTCCATTTGACACAGCGCCTGCTGCTGGAGCAACACTACTAAGACCAAGCAGTACTGATAACGTTAAAATACCCATTTTTGATGCTTTCAAAAAATCCCTCCTAATAATCTACTTATCTCATATACTACCATATATTGTTAGCTAATTTAGTAAAAGTTTTATATTTTTTACATATTATAGGTAAGTTTTGATTAAGCGCATATAATCATTTTCAGACGCATATCTGCTTATTCCTACCGCATAAATCACAGATTTGGCGCATATCACTGCTACAGGCGCATAAATTTCTAGTTTCGCGCATAGAAAGACCATTTTGGCGCATAAATTTCTGTTTTCCCTCATAAAAAGCCGATTTTGGCGCATAACTTAGTCTCGTAAGACTTTCAAGACAAGGAAGCTTATTTGACCTGCATCTTCTTGTTTGCTAGTGTAAATTCCTCATAGGAAAAAAGCACCTGCCAGTAGCTGGTGCTTTTTTTTCGATGGCTCAACCAAACCACCTTATATTTAAAAAGTACACAAGTAAGGAGAAAACCTACTTTTTATTTTACCATCAATCACCTGAATTACCACTTAAAATTTAAATGGATTTTAAAAATATAAGTTTTTTCCCAAAGTTTTATGCTATTATTTGCTCTTATACAAGATTTAGGAAGTTTTTGAACGTTCTCCAACAACTGTCATTATAGCAGAAGAAGGCTATGTCCAACGAAAAGCTGTCGTTACAGAGGATGTTATTACTGGTAGACATCATGTGATCGAAGGCCTAAACACAACTGATTTGATCGTGGAACACCCCACTCCTGTCAAACCGAACAACCCATTTGTTACACCATTAAAAGTGGGAGAAATGGAACGCTCTGCATTTGACTCTTTCACAAACAGACAAAAAGGAAAACTGTTGCTGCAAGGATTTCTTCCATAACTAAAAAAGACCTGTTGCTGCAAAAGGCAGTCAACAGGCCTGGTCAAAAGGAAACTTAAGAGCAATCCAGTGCGTTCATAAAAAGGAGCGACCTTCTGTTTTCTATTTTCTTAAAAGTCCTATTCACCAGAATCTATGGTAACCCTTCGTTTGATTAGTGAGAGCTAACTTTTAGAAAGATGTCTATCGTTACGCCTTTTTCTTCAGAAAATTCACAATGGCAAATCTCCGCTCGTTTTGACGTTTCTTCGGTTAATAGATCAATTGTTACTTCCTGTTCTCCATGTTCTTTATAAATTTGAAATAATTCCTCCAACATTGTACTCAATTTCAAGAATTCCAACCCCTTTTTGACACATATTCATGTTACTATAATCAACTTCAACGTCAACACTTTTCACTACATTTTTTTTATTCTTTCTTCATGCTGTAAAAACTCATTAAACGTAGTAAACACATGTATAGGTTGAGTATGAACCTTCTTAAGATAATTCTCTTTCGCACCTTCAAGCATCGTTTCACTTTTTGAAATCCGTTCAACAATGTAATCCATCGATACTTTTAACGCTTTTTTATTATAATGGATCGATTCTTTAAACAACGCTGCACCTAAAGCTCCGACAATGGTGATCAATAAAGTAAACACCGCTAACTCTTGAGTAATTCCAACCTGAAATAGCAGGATAAACAAATTAATGAACGAAAATGAGATTAGGGGGATGGAAACAAAGGAAAATATACTACTTTTTTTCATAAATGGAGCCACACGTTTTTGGATGGTCTCTAATTCTTTTTCAACATAAAGCGAATCGGTACGAACGGCTTTTTTTCGTTTCATAGTAACCCCTACTTTCTAGTTTTTATTCTCTATTCAAAAGGCTGTTTTCGTAAGAGTGTTGCTTTATCCTATCGTTTGTCCTCGGAGTGAAATGGAACGAACACGTCACTTTCACCTAACCGACAAACTAGGCATAAACACCATACAAAAAGATGAATTCCAAATTACAAATACGCTTCAATGGATCTTTCTACTGCAGATTTCAACTCTTATCTCCTTACTCTTTAGTTCTTTCACAATTTGTTTTGTTGGTTTTAACACCTTTAGAGTGAAGATTGGGGCGATTTTCTCATTCGGGTTCATTGTAGCTTCCTCCCTAGAATTGATTTCTTCCTTATATGCATACATTATAAAGACTGAATATGAACTGAATATGAACTATCTCAACAAAAAAAGATTATTAGCTTCACTTCAACTAATAATCTCCTTCTGTTTCCTTTATAAGTGGGATATGAACGGTAAATGTTGATCCAACCCCTTCTTCGCTAGCCACATCGATCGTATAGCCGTGAAGGGATAAGATTTTTTTAACAATCGATAAACCTAAACCGTTTCCTTCAACGGAACTGCTTCTTGCTTTATCAACTTTATAAAAGCGTTCAAATAAATGAGGCAATTCCTCATTCGGTATTCCTTTTCCAACATCTTTGAACCTCACCGATATAGCACTCGTTCCTTTCTTGCATTCTATAAAAATGGTTTCGTTTTCGAAAGAATACTTAATGGCATTTGTTAGAAGATTAAGCCAAACCTGCTCTAATAAGTCTTTGTCTGCCGTAATCTCAACTGGTTCGACATCTAAAGAAATTTGCACATTTCTACTTTTCCATTGTGGTTCTGTCGCAAGGACTGTTCGTCTAATTTGTTCATCTAGTCTAAACCGTTCCGGATTATAAGGATGATGTTCAGAATCTAATGAAGCCAAACGCAATAAATTTTCACTAAGCCGAGACAACCTTTCTGTTTCTTGGGAAATAATGTCTAAGTACTCTTTTTGGTTTTGTTTCGGAATTACTTCATCTCTTATAGCTCTCGTAAAACCTCTTATCGACGTTAATGGTGACTGAAATTCATGAGAGACACTACTAACAAAGTCTTCACGCATCTTATCAATCTTCTCTACTTCAGATGCCATATGATTAAAACTCGTAATAAGCTCGCCTACTTCATCTCTATTCTTACTTTTTAAGCGGACAGAGAAATTTCCTTTAGCCATTTCTCTTGCAGCATTTGTTAGTTTTTTTACCGGATTCAGCACATATCGTGATGCCAGCAAAATTAATAGACTCCCGATCGTTAATACTACCAATAACAACATTCTAGTAATTTTCCCTATCTCAAACAACCATTCTTCATAATGCAAATGGACAAATAACGCATAAGGTTCATTCTCGACCGTAATCGGCATACCGATGAGCCGGGTAGCGTCATCTCCCTCCTGCATTAAAAGAGCGGTTCCATTTTCTTCCCTTGAGTGGAAGACCTCTGATAGCATGTGATCTGAAACAGAAAAAGCTGACCGCTCCAATAACGGAACACCATTTTCATCAAAAAGGAGAATAGAATAATTGAGCTTTTCTAATGCTTGAGAAATTTCATCAAGTTGATTCGGGTCAGAATGTTCAATAATCTCCGCAATTCCTATTGAACTATTTATTACTTCCTCACCAAATAAGTCACCATCAAATAAATAAAAATGACCAATCGCATAGGACACCAACGAACTGAAAATCACGATCCCGATAAATATCATAACAATTTTTGTATATAACGTTCCTCTAAACACTTATACCTCCTCTAAACGGTAACCCAAACCCCTTACTGTTGTAATGATCAAGTCTGGATAGGCTATTAATTGTTCTCTTAAACGCTTAATATGAACATCCACGGTTCTTTCATCCCCTTCATAATCATAACCCCAAATCCTTTCAATAAGCTGGGTTCTTGTGAAGATCTTTCCAGGGGAATGAGCCAATGTAAAAAGAAGCTCACATTCTTTCTTTTTTATTTGTAAGGAACCTATTTCATCAGAATGAATCTGAAGCCTATCTAAATCAATGGTCGTTGAGCCGACCGTTGCTTTTTTTTCTAAAACTATATTATAACGCTTTAGTAAAGCTTTCACACGTAAAAGCAATTCGACCGGATCAAATGGCTTCACTAAATAATCATCCGTTCCCGCATTAAATCCATTCACCTTATCTTTTGATTCTCCCTTTGCTGTCACCATTAAAATAGGAATGGTTAAAAAAGACCGTATATCCTCC
>NZ_BAUT01000113.1 GCF_000513095.1 Halalkalibacter wakoensis JCM 9140 | reverse complement strand
GCGGCAGTTAGGCACTTTTTCAGTGGCTTCAAATAGAGGTAAAGCTGAGACCCCACAGGCGTAGCCGAGGAGGCTCAGCACCTCCTTGCGGGTGCGAGTGACTGGAGCGCACTGCAACGATCACCGCCCTTCCACCTCATCCATAAAAAGAAACGCCTAAAAACTTTAAAAAAAAATGTCGTAATTTGTAGTTTAATAGATAGCGTAAAGAGGTAGACATTAAATAAGCGTTACTAATAAAGGAGGAGATAGAATGAGAAAAACAACAATGTTCATTACCCCAGTAATTGCTGCAGGTATGGTGCTTGGCGTTAGTAATCTATCACCTAAGGCTGAGTCAGTAACGACAATGGAAGATGGGGATACGTTATGGAGTATCGCCGCTGAACATGAAGAGGTTAGTGTCGATGACTTGTTAAACATTAACCATAGTTAGATCCGTATTCCATTCCAACTGGAACAGAAATTTTACTTGAAAGAGTGAGTGACGATGCCAGCTCAGAAACTGTCACACACACCGTTCAACCTGGAAATACACTTTGGAGCATCGCTAACGCGTATGATGGTGTAAATATCGAGCAACTTATAGAACGAAATCAAGGGTTAGACCCTTATGCACTACCAGTTGGAGCAGAGCTAACAATTGTTGAAAACAATAATAGTGGTAGCACTTCCGAAGAAAATATCACTCATACCGTTCAACCAGGGAATACCCTTTGGAATATCGCAAGTGTCTATGATGGTGTTTCCGTTCAAGATTTACTAGATGCCAATCCTGAAGTAGATGAACATTCCATTCCAGTTGGTTCAACCATTTATATTCCAATAAGCTAATATCATCAAAAGATCCTGCATGAGGTACCATGCAGGATCTTTTGATTAGAACAACTTATCGAATGGAAGAGTCTCTATCCCTGTTAAAGACTGAAAAAAAGCGAATCCCCATGAGGATTCGCTTTTTCCTATGATTAACCGATTGATCCTTCCATCTCGAACTTAATCAGACGGTTCATTTCAACGGCATATTCCATTGGAAGTTCTTTTGTAAATGGCTCTATGAAGCCCATTACGATCATTTCTGTTGCTTCTTGCTCAGAAATACCACGGCTCATTAAGTAGAAGAGTTGATCTTCAGATACTTTTGAAACCGTTGCTTCGTGCTCAAGTGTAATGTTATTGTTCAAAATTTCGTTGTATGGAATTGTATCTGATGTTGACTCGTTATCCATGATGAGTGTATCACACTCGATCTTCGACTTAGAGCCTTCAGAGCGACGACCAAAGTGACAGATACCACGGTATGTTACCTTCCCGCCATGTTTAGAGATGGACTTCGATACAATCGTTGATGAACAGTTTGGTGCTAAGTGATGAACTTTTGCCCCAGCATCTTGGTGCTGACCTTTACCAGCAATCGCGATGGAAAGGATCGTACCTTTCGCTCCCTCACCACGCATGACAACAGCTGGATACTTCATTGTCAGCTTAGAACCGATGTTACCATCAACCCATTCCATTGTTGCACCAGCGTCAGCTACTGCACGCTTAGTAACTAAGTTAAAGATGTTTGGTGCCCAGTTTTGGATCGTCGTGTAACGGCAGTATGCGTCTTTTTTCACGATGATTTCAACAACGGCACTGTGAAGTGAGTTTGTTGAGTAAACCGGCGCTGTACATCCTTCTACGTAGTGTACAGAGCTATCTTCATCAGCGATAATTAACGTACGCTCGAATTGACCCATGTTTTCAGAGTTAATACGGAAGTACGCTTGAAGTGGAGTATCTGTTTTTACACCTTTTGGTACGTAAATGAACGATCCTCCAGACCAAACCGCTGAGTTTAGTGCTGCGAATTTGTTATCAGTTGGAGGAATGATGGTTCCAAAGTGCTCTTTAAAAATCTCCTCATGCTCTTTTAACGCTGTGTCCGTATCTGTGAAAAGAATTCCTAAATCACTTAGTTCTTCTTTCATGTTGTGATACACAACTTCAGATTCGTATTGTGCAGAAACCCCTGCTAAATACTTTTGCTCAGCTTCAGGAATCCCAAGCTTATCAAATGTATTTTTAATTTCCTCAGGTACTTCATCCCAAGATTTTTCTGATTTCTCTGATGGCTTAACGTAGTACGTAATGTCATCAAAGTTTAATTCAGCCAAGTCTCCACCCATTGTGGCATTGGCATTTTATAAAATTGTTCTAATGATTTCAAACGGAAGTCTAACATCCATTGTGGTTCACTCTTCATGCGTGAGATTTCTTCAACGATTTCTTTCGTTAATCCACGCTTTGAACGGAAAATCGATACATCTTTATCTGAGAACCCATATTGATATTCTCCGATTTCTGGCATTTTTTTCGCCATTTTGAAAGCCTCCTTTTAATTGTCGAGCGATCAAACGACCACTCCCTTATTGGTGATCGTTAATTCCCTTTTCCATTGCCTTCCATGCAAGGGTCGCACATTTAATACGAGCAGGAAACTTCGCTACACCTTGTAACGCCTCTATATCGCCTAAATCAAAACGCTCGTCATCATACTCTTTTCCAAGCATCATATCTGAAAAAATCTGGGACATTTCAACAGCCTCATTCAGTTTCAAGCCTTTGATTGCTTGAGTCATCATTGAAGCGGAAGCTAAACTAATCGAACATCCTTCTCCAACAAACTTGGCATCCGTGACTTCACCATCTTCTACTTTCATTTGAATTTGGATACGGTCGCCACATGTTGGGTTATTCATATTTACGGTAACCGTATCACCATCAAACTCCCCTCTGTTACGAGGGTTTTTGTAGTGATCCATAATTACCTGTCTATATAGTGTATCTAAATTAGAAGACATCGCCAAAGTACTCCTTTGTTTTTACTAGTCCAGTGACAAGTGCATCAACGTCCTCTTTCGTGTTGTACAAATAGAAACTTGCACGAGCTGTTGCTGTGACGTCAAGCCATTTCATGAGTGGTTGCGCACAGTGGTGACCTGCTCGAACAGCAATTCCCTCTGCATCTAGTACCGTTGCCACATCGTGTGGATGCACATCATCTAAATTAAATGTTACCACACCTGCACGCTTTTTAGGGCCGAAAATTTTCAAACCGTCAATCTCAGATAAACGTTCCATCGCATATTCTGCAAGTTCATGCTCATGCTTTAAAATGTTATCTAAACCGACCTCTTCTAAAAAGTCTATGGCAGCACCTAGTCCAATAGCACCAGCAATAATTGGTGTACCTCCTTCGAATTTCCAAGGAAGTTCTTTCCATGTTGAATCTTGCAATCCTACAAAATCAATCATTTCTCCACCAAATTCAATGGGTTCCATTTTCTCTAAGAGATGTTTCTTGCCATAAAGAGCACCAATTCCTGTAGGCCCACCCATTTTGTGACCTGAAAATGCAAAGAAGTCACAATCAAGATCTTTTACATCAACCTTCATATGCGGTGTACTTTGTGCTCCATCCACCACCATAATCGCGCCATTGCGATGAGCAATTTCGGCGATTTCTTTGATGGGGTTAATTGTTCCAAGCACATTTGATACTTGCATAACAGAAACAATTTTTGTTTTTTCTGTTATCGTCTTCTCAACGTCAGCTAAATCAAGTGTTCCATCTGGCTGAAGCGGGAAATATTTCAACGTTGCTCCTGTTACCTTTGCAGCCTGCTGCCAAGGAATGATGTTACTGTGATGCTCCATCAAAGAGATCACAATTTCATCGCCCTCTTTTAAGTTATCACGAGCATAACTAGATGCAACTAAGTTTAACGCTGTTGTCGTACCACGAGTAAAGATAATCTCTTCAATTGAATTGGCTCCAATAAAGTTACGAACCTTTTCACGTGCTCCTTCGTACCCATCTGTTGCCAGTGTTCCAAGCGTATGAACTCCGCGATGAACATTTGAGTTATAGCGACGGTAATAATCATCAATCGCTTCAATGACTTTTAGTGGTTTCTGAGATGTTGCCGCGCTATCCAAATAGACTAGCGGATTTCCGTTGACATGTTGATCAAGAATCGGAAATTGCTTTTTGATCTCTTTGGCATTCATTAGCGAACTTTCCCTTCAATAGCCTCTCTTAAACGATCCTTAACAGACTCAATTGGAAGCTGTTCCACAACTGGTGCTAAGAAGCCGTGAATCACTAAACGCTCAGCTTCTTTGCGAGAGATCCCGCGGCTCATTAAGTAGAACATTTGAAGAGGATCCACTTGACCAACAGAAGCTGCGTGACCAGCTGTAACATCATCTTCGTCAATTAGAAGGATTGGGTTAGCATCTCCACGTGCTTTTTCACTAAGCATTAAGACACGCTCTGTTTGAACTCCATTTGACTTTGTCGCACCGTGCTCAATTTTTGTAATTCCGTTAAAAATCGCCGTTGCTGCTTCACGCATAACACCATGCTTTAAGATATGACCTTCTGAATGTTTTCCATGATGGAAAATTTGCGTTGTGAAGTTTTGCTTTTGTTCACCGCGACCGATTGTTACCGTCTTCGTGTCAGCCCAAGAACCGTCCCCTACTAAGTGAGTTGTATTTTCAGAAACGGTGTTACCATCATTCATTTGCCCAAGAGCCCAATCAATACGAGCATCCTTATCGACATGACCACGACGTACAACATATGTTGTTACGTTGCTGCCAAAATTATCAACTGCACCAAATGTTACTTTCGAATTTGCTTTTGCGTACACTTCTGCAACGATATTAGCAACTACTTCGCCTTCTACGTTAGACGTGTAGTTTTCAACATATGTCACTGAGCTGTTCTCTTCTGCTACAACAATAACATGATTAGAAAGCAAAGCTTCTGGTGTTTCTAATGAAAACACAGCTTGAAGAGGAATCTCTACTTGGACATTTTTTGGTACATAGATGAATGCTCCACCATTTAATAGCGCTGCATGTAAACCAGTAAGTTTGTTCTCTTGAGGTTTCACTGCTTCACCGAAGAAGTAAGGCTTCACAAGATCAGCATGCTTGTGTAGAGCTGTTTGGATGTCTGTAAAAATAACTCCCTTTTCAGCCAACTCTGCATTGGTTTTGCTGTAAACAGCTGATGTATCTTGTTGGACAAGCAAGTTTTGCTCATCTGATTCTTCACCAATTAACGCTTGAAGTGCCTCTGGTAAAGCTTTTACAGACGTCGCTTTTGGTTTTTGATTCATATCAAAACGTGTTTGCGTGAACGTCCATTTATCAATTTTAGTTTTATCTGGCTTTGGAAGCTCTGCTGTTTCAGAAATTTCTAAGCCTTTTAAGCGAATGTCGCGTACCCAATCTGGTTCGTTGCGTCCATTCGAGAATGATTCAATTTGCTCTTTACCGAACAATCCTTTTGTCTCGACTGACATACATTACCCACCCTTTACTATTGTACTGCTCGCTCACTGCGAGTTTTATAATGACAAACTATTTTACGCTTCTTGGTTCGCTGCTTCGACACGCTCGTCTTCAATACCAAGCTCTTGTTTAATCCAGTCATATCCTTCTGCTTCTAAACGAGTTGCTAGCTCAGCGCCACCAGATTTCACAATGCGTCCTTGCATCATAACGTGTACTTTGTCAGGAGTGATGTAGTCAAGTAGACGTTGGTAGTGTGTGATGATTAGACAGCCAAAGTTCTCACTGCGCATTTCATTTACACCTTTAGATACTACTTTTAATGCATCAATATCTAAACCCGAGTCAATTTCATCTAAAATCGCAATTTTTGGCTCAAGCATTAATAGTTGAAGAATTTCGTTACGTTTCTTTTCTCCACCAGAGAAACCTTCATTTAAATAACGGTGTGAGAACGACTCATCCATATCAAGAAGTTCCATTTTCTTATCCAATTGACGGATGAACTTCATTAGAGAAATCTCATCGCCTTCTTCACGCTTTGAGTTGATTGCTGAACGTAAGAAATCAGCATTTGTAATACCGCTAATTTCACTTGGGTATTGCATCGCTAAGAAAAGACCAGCTTGCGCACGCTCGTCCACTTCCATTTCTAAAACATCTTCTCCATCAATTGTTACAGATCCGCTCGTGATTTCATATTTTGGGTGACCCATGATAGCTGATGCTAACGTAGATTTACCTGTACCGTTCGGTCCCATGATCGCATGGAATTCTCCACCTTTTATTTCAAGGCTGAAATCTTTTAAAATTTCTTTGCTTCAACTGATACGTTTAAGTTCTCAATCTTTAAAAATGGTACTGACATTTACAATGACCTCCAATGTATTTGCTTTATCTAATTGGACAAAGCTTGCTAATTTTTTAGATAGGTTTGATTCTCAATCTATTCTCATTACAATCTTATACTAAATCTATTATAAGTTCAAGAAGTGCACCTTAAATATACTATCATTTCTAACATGTTTACAGTGTTAACCTTTAAAGACTTTATTTATTGATTGTGATGTATTTTCTGTGAACGCTTCAGTCCCAACTAGTATTCCTTTTTTTATCTAGATCAAACAAGATTTCCACAAAAAAGAGTAGTGCCAAATGGCGCTACTCTTCCTATTAATTAAATAGCTATCTAATTGAATTGAGCTGCTAATTTTTTGCTTTTTTCGTAATCCTTCTCACGCTGCTTCTCTACTTCTAAACGTTTTTCTAGGCTACGATTATACTCTGCATAACTTGTTCCATGAGATTGTTGCATTGCTTTTTCCATTTCACCATTGTGTTCGTTTTTTAACGAATGGATAATGAATCAATCCTTTCATGTTTTGTCAGAAATAATCGTACCATAGTCAGATAATTTACCCAACTCCGAAAAAACATGTTAGATATTGATTTGCGACCGTAAGCACTGATTATGTAATGTGAGAAAATGTTCCATTGTATTTCCTCGACTTTACAAAGGTTTATTGCATTTGTGAGTTGTTTCCACCTAATTCTGATATGCATTCTTGAACGAGTGTCACCGCTTGACTCATTGCTGCTCCCCCACCGAAAGCTGCTGTAACTCCAACAGTTTCAAGAATTTCTTCTTCTGTGCAGCCTTGATCAATACATCCTTTAGCATGATAAATAATGCAATATTCATCTTGAGAGTACACACTAATTCCTAGTGCAATCATTTGTTTTTCTTTTTGTGAAAGCTTTCCTTCTTCAAAGCAAGCTTCCGTGAATGCATTAAACTTCTTTGCAATATTAGGCATTTTTTGAGTGAAATTACCGATACCTTGCTTATATTCTTGTAATGCCATTTCAATTGGATTGTTTTGTTGTTGCTGCTGATCCATTTGATCGCCTCCCTCAGTTTACTGACAAAATTAGTATTTGTTATTGGGTGAGCATTATTCATTTTTGAAAAAAGCTGTTTTTAGGCTTTTATTTTCCCTCAACGGCTCCGTTCCATTGTGCTTTGCCCTCGCTCCCGGGATGGGGGGCACGCTTTATGAGAGGAACGATAGAAATTCCAAGAGAAAGCTAGGTCTAATGCCGTTGCAGATGAATGAGAGAAGATCGGTATTATCGTACGCCCGTTTATCCTAGAACGTATTTCCAACAAGCGATCTCTGATGTTGAAGGTGAACCTCAAATCGCTCAAATTCCATCGTTAAAGAGAATAGAATGTGTTAAAAGAAATCGTAGAAGATTAAAAGGAACAAGTTAAAGATAAGTAAAAGGAACAAAAGTAACCCTAGCAGGGGAATGACACGGA
>NZ_BAUT01000114.1 GCF_000513095.1 Halalkalibacter wakoensis JCM 9140 | reverse complement strand
GCGGCAGTTAAGCACTTTAATCAGTGACCTCCCTCTATATCCGTAGGAGTCGAGTGGCTTCCGCTTCATTACACTTAGAGGAAATCCATCAGCGTTATTATATTATTCCTTATATAGCAAGTTCGAACTCAGATAAACAAAAATCCGAACGATTCATATTTGAATCATTCGGATTTTAAATTAGAGAACCTAGGTGATAGCAATATTTCTATCTAGGTATTCAAATCCAGCAGCATCGTTTCGCATTCGCTTGCTGGGACGGGTTTGCTAAAGAGGTAGCCTTGTGCGTAGTTGCAACCTTTTTCTTTAATTAATTCGAGCTGCTTTTCAGTTTCAACCCCTTCGCAGATGACCGAAACGTCTAGGCTTTTTGCCATGGCTATGATCAAATTGATAATGGCTTCTTTTTCCTTCGTTGAGTTTCCTCGTACAAAGGATTGATCAATTTTCAATGTATCAATCGGAAAATAGTTGAGTTGGTTTAGTGATGAGTACCCTGTTCCAAAATCATCGAGGGAGACCTTTATCCCCTTTTCTTTCAGAGCAAGCAACTTATCGCGAATTTCTTGCAATTGAAGAACAGCCATATTTTCTGTCACTTCTAGTGACAATAAGGATGAGTCCATTTCTGTTTCCTCAATTGCTCGATTGACAATTGATAAGAAATCTTCCTGTTGGAAAAAAGCTTTTGAAATGTTAACGGACATCTTCAATTGATCTAGCCCGGAATCATGCCACGTTTTTCCTTGTCTAATTGCCTCTTTTAACACAAATTCATCAATATAAGCTAAAAGATTTAATTCTTCCGCAAGAGGCAAAAAGACAATGGGTGGCAGCACCCCTCTTTTAGGATGATTCCATCTGACGAGCGCTTCCACTCCGTGAGGTTTACCGGTTTCTAAATTAATTTGGACTTGATAATAAACCTCAAGCTCTTGATTTTTTATCGCATCAACTAATTCGGATTCAAGCGATAACGTATCGACCATTTTTTCACTCATGCCTTCTTTGTAGAAACGAAAGTTGTTTTTACCTTCACTTTTGATTTCATACATAGCAGAATCAGCATTTTTCAGTAAGGAATCCACGTCTATTCCGTCCTCAGGGAAGCGACTTACCCCTATGCTCATTGTCAAATAGAAAAACTGCTCCTTTACTAAGAAAGGCACATGGATGGCATCAAACAACTCATTCACTAACGTTTCTAATGCATCATCTTCCTCATAGCGAACAAACATCGTGAATTCATCACCAGCAAAACGACTTACAAAAGCTTTGTTTTTTGCGACCGTTTTTAATCGTTTGGACAATTCTACGAGAACTTGGTCACCTGCTCCATGTCCAAATACATCATTAATTTTTTTAAATCGATCTAAATCAAGAAAAAGCACAGCTATTTTCTGAGCAGTTTTTTTAGCATCTTCAAGGGCCAGTTCAAGTGAATTCCGAAAATGAACGCGATTTGGCAGTTGCGTCAGACTATCATGGAAAGCTAAGAACGTTAATCGTTCCTCCTGGTGTTTTCGTGATGTCTCATCGCGCAAAATCCCAATATAATAATGATCTTCCTCACGTGGCTGTTTGATCTCTGTTACCGTTATGTATGACCAAAAAAGCTCCCCATCTTTGCGCTTATTGATTAACTCACCAGTCCATGAGCCAATACGGTCTATGTTCCTCCACATATCGTTGTATACGGTTCGAGGCGTTTTTCCGGAAGCAAGAAAACTTGGATCTTTCCCCTTTGCCTCAGCACGCGTATAGCCTGTAATTTGTTCAAATGCCGGGTTCACGATAATAATTTCTCGTTTATGATTCGTGATCATTAGCCCATCATTCATATGATTAAATAGTATTTCTACATTTTTCCTATCTTTTAGAAAATGATCAAAAGCCGCATCCATTTCATACCCACTTCCTAGTAAAAAAGTCATGAGTTTTTCTATACCCTTTTTTATTTAATCGCAAACATAATATCTGTTTCACATGCGACTTCACCATCAACTGTTGCAATGGCATGGCCTTTTCCAATTGGCCCCTTCAAACGAACAATCTCGACTTCTAAACGAAGTTGATCTCCTGGCTTTACTTGTTTTTTAAAGCGACAATTATCAATACCAGCAAAAAACGCTAATTTGCCACGGTTTTCTTCAGGTTTCAATATCGCAACGGCTCCAACTTGAGCAAGAGCTTCAACAATTAACACACCAGGCATCACTGGATAGTCAGGGAAGTGCCCATTAAAATATTCTTCATTGGCACTCACATTTTTTAATCCAACCGCTTTTTTTCCATCTTCAATCTCAATGATTCGATCAACAAGTAAAAATGGATAACGATGTGGAATAATTTCTTTAATTTCTTCAATAGTTAACATAACAATCTCCCCTTTTAACAATGTTGCACTAAGTATACCATATTCTTCTTTACCAAAAATATCAAAGCGCTTTCAAGAACAACAGAAAAAAATCGAGGACGTTTAATGTCGTCCTCGAACAATATCGATTATATGATACCATGTATCAGGATTAATGACTTCTTTCGGATCACCACCGCCACCAATGACACTAAATCCAACGATTAAACCAAGAATTAAGCTCCCACCAATCAAAACAATGGCTATGAGAATACGAAGCCATATAGGAATTAACCTCAACCGTTCTTTTTTTGGACGCTTTTTCCTTCTAGACTCTCTGCTTTCTTCCTGTTGTTCTTCTTTGGCAGGAAGAGCTGCGGCTTCTGAATCCTCTGCATCTCGAGACTGTTCCTTTACAATTGCTGCTTCATCTACTAGCTCATCTGTTGAAAGATCCTCATTATCCAACTCATTTAATTGTTCAACTTCCTCTAAAAGCTCGTTTTCCGCCAATTCGACTTGGTCCTGAAGTTCGTTATCAAGTAGATCAGACTCATCGAATTCCACTTGATCTAGATCGTCCTCAGGCTTTGTCTCTTTGTTAGAAACGATCTCCTCATGCTTGTTAACATGATCTGTTAGTGAAGTCTTTTCTTGCTCATTCGTAAGGTCTGTATCAATTTTTCGGCTTTGATCCTTTGATTGATTATCGCTCATTGTTTTCTCCTCAAATCTGTTCAACCGTCCATCTAACGGCTATTAGCCATTATCTACGAAGTCCGTTTACTAAACCACTCATTTCATCTGCCATTGAAATGGAGCGGGAGTTGAATTGATAATGACGTTGCGCTTCAATTAAAGCATTCATTTCTCTTGATAGATCCACATTCGATCCTTCAAGAAACCCTTGGTTAACCTGCTGACCATTTCCAGCAAAATCAGCTCGTACATCCGCTACCGCAAAACCTAACGCTTGTAAGTCAGGGAAACGGTAAAGATTATTCCCAACAGAATCAAGAAGCTGCGGCTTCAAGACGTTCGTTAATCCAAGCTGTCCGACATTTTGCATCGTTCCATCTCGTAGCGTCACCTCAAGCTCTCCGTCTTGAGAAAAACTAATAGATTGAAAGTTTGCTGGTATCGCGATACGGTTTCCTTCACCATTTAAGACAAAGTCGCCATTCGCCGTAACCAATGATAATTGTTGGGCATTATTAGGGTTCTCTGTTAAATAAAAAGCTCCGTCTCTTGTGATTCGTTCAACAGGTGCGCCATTTTCCACTGTTTCAATGCGGAAGAAATGGTTTTTCTCTGTTAACGCAAAATCAAGTTGACGCTCTGTTTGCATGAGTGCTCCGACATCTTGTCGTACTGCGGTTTGTGCTATTTTAGCTCCTGTTCCAACACGTATGCCATTTGGGGTAAGACGACCAACTTCATATTCCTCTCTAGACTGATTGTTTACTTGTTGAAAGAGCAAGTCAGAAAACGTTGCTTCACGGCTTTTAAATCCTGTTGTGTTTGTGTTGGCAATGTTATGTGAGATCGTATCAAGTTTTCGCTGAAGTTGTCCCATTGTAACCGAAGCCGTTATCATCGATTGGTTCATCGTTATCCCTCTTTTTTATGGCTGTTTTCGTTTTATCTGTTCTCCCCAAGTTCGTTCCATTGCGCTACAGCCACTTGCTTTCCGCGGGGAGGTGTCGAGCCTCCTCGGCTGCGCCTGTGGGGTCTCGGCCCTACCTCTATATCCCGCAGGAGTCAAGTGGCTTTCGCTCCATTTCACTTAGTGTAAGAATGAATAATGTGTAAGGAAAAGCCTTGTTTGTAAAAATACGTGTTCAAACAGAAGCTAGTGTATTTCACTTCTTGGTTTTATTTTTTAACCTATTCTTCCTACTTCATTTACTGCTTTTTCTAGGCTTTGGTCGTATGCTTGTAGGACGCGTTGGTTGGCTTCGAATGAGCGGTAGGCGTTCATCATTTCGGTCATTGTTGCCTGAGCGTCAACGTTTGAACGTTCTAAAAATCCTTGTTGTAGTTGATAAGCAATGGCTCCGTTTCCGATGGCAGTCGGAAGCTCGCCTTCTCCTTCAAAACGCAACAAGCCGTCGCCTTCTTTGACCAGCTGCATTGGGTCTTCTGCATAGACGACATTCAGCTGAGCAACTTGGGCACCGTCTTGAGTAAAGATGACGCCTTGTGGATTGACTCGGAACTCTTCATTGCCAACTTGAACCGGTTGGCCTGCTGTATCTAATACGTAATGACCAACTGCAGATGTAAGGAAGCCTTGTCCATCAACAGTTAGATTACCGTTTCTGGAATAACGAATTTCTCCATTTTCATTTTGCATGGTATAAAACAAAGCTCCTGGACGTCCTGATTCGGTTTCAGGCATCATCGATTGCAGCAAAGCAACATCGGTATTGAAGCTCGTTTCCATCAAATCACCTTGGCGGAAGTTCGGCATGCGTTCTTGTAAGTAAACGCCTGTTGTTAACTCACCAATGGTCGGAGCCGGTCCTCGTTGCCCTTGTGTGTTCATCGCTTTGATCAGCATATTTGGAAACGATCGAAGTGATGCTTGATCGGCTTTAAATCCTGGTGTATTCGCATTGGCTAAGTTATTTGTCAACATTTCTTGGCGCTGCTGCTGGGCAATCATGCCAGCTGCTGCCCCATACATTCCACGAAGCATGCTCGCTCCTCCTCTAAGGATTAAATTCGTACTTTTTTGCTAGACATACGGTCTAAGTTTTCTAAAATAATGCCAGTTCCTTTTGCAACACAATGCATAGGCTCTTCAGCAACTACTACTGGAACTTTTAATTCCTCTGCTAATAACTGGTCAATTCCATGTAAAAGAGCTCCACCACCTGTTAGGATCACACCTCGGTCAATAATATCAGCTGATAGTTCCGGTGGTGTTTGTTCTAACACTTGTTTAGAAGCTTGTACGATGTAAGAAACAGACTCTACTAATGCTTCTTCTATCTCTTTTGAGTGTACCGTAATTGTCCTAGGAAGTCCACTGACCATGTCACGTCCACGAATGTCAATTTCTTCTTGTCGTGCACCCGGAAATACTGTTGCAACTTGGACTTTGATGTTTTCCGCAGTCCGCTCTCCAATTAAGAGCTTATACTTCTTCTTTATGTATGCAAGGATATCTGAATCAAAGCGATCTCCTGCTACTTTCATGGAAGAGGCGGTGACGATATCGCCCATCGAAAGGACAGCAACATCGGTAGTTCCACCGCCTATATCAACAACCATGTTTCCGCTTGGTTGGAAAATATCCATCCCTGCTCCAATTGCGGCCACTTTTGGTTCTTCTTCCAAGTAAACATTTTTCCCACCGCTTTTCTCAGCTGCTTCCCTAATTGCTTTTTGCTCAACCGATGTAATGTTAGTTGGGCAACAAATGAGAATTCTAGGCTTTGAGAAAAGGCTTTTGACGTTAATCTTGCCTAAGAAATGCTTAAGCATGGATTCAGTCATTTCAAAGTTTGCAATGACACCGTCTTTCATCGGGCGAAGAGCAACAATATTTCCCGGTGTACGCCCGACCATGCGGAACGCTTCCTCCCCTACTGCAAGTACTCGGTTGGTTGTTGTTTCAACCGCAACAACAGACGGTTCATTTAGGACGATTCCACTACCTTTAACATAAATGAGGACATTTGCAGTTCCTAGATCAATTCCAATATCGCGACCAAACATGATTCTTTTTCCTCCCTGTTATCCGAACATAATCGCTTTTATTATTACGATTTACCTAATTTTATATTTTATCACAGAATGTTCGAACAGGGTTCCTTTTTTTCTTAAAATGTTACATGATTTGACAATTAGTTTCTTGCTTTGACAATTGGTTCAGCTGGTTCGTCTGATTTACGATATTTTACTTTTGTTGCTTCTCCTCCGCGCAGGTGACGGATGGATTTGTGGTACTCAAGTATTTCTTTTACTTCATTTGCCAGTTCTGGATTAATTTCCGGCAATCTTTCGGTGAGGTCTTTGTGTACGGTACTTTTTGAGACGCCGAATTCTTTGGCTATCGTTCTCACCGTTTTCTTTGTCTCAACAACATACCTGCCAATCTTGATAGTTCGCTCTTTGATGTAATCGTGCACACGACTCGCCTCCTAATTCTGTGTTG
The DNA here is from genome assembly GCF_000513095.1 of Halalkalibacter wakoensis JCM 9140. GTDB lineage: Bacteria > Bacillota > Bacilli > Bacillales > Bacillaceae_D > Halalkalibacter > Halalkalibacter wakoensis. Next base: position 1,113 of record NZ_BAUT01000114.1, on the reverse strand, counting down.
GTGATTGGTACAGTTTATTAGGGGGAAGTCTCAGATATACCACATTCTTGTAAGGACATGCTTGACTTTTCAGAATTGTATGTTCCGTTTGGATAAGTCACTAATGTCTAAAAGGTCGGCATACGTGTATTTTCCTCGGTTTTCTAAATGGTACAAAAGGTCACAAAAAAGATGTGCGGTTGTAAGTGCATCGCCTAACGCTTCATGGCGACTATAAATTCTTGTGCCAAATTGGCTGGCGTAGTTTTCTAAGTCATGCATGATTTTAGACGGACTAAGATACCCAATGAGATCAAGTGTATCAATCGTTGTTGGTATTTCAATTCTGTACTGGTGGCGCTGTAACTCTTTTTTTAGAACAAGAAGGTCAAAGCTTACATAGTGACCAACCCAAATAGCACTGTTCGTTTTTTTATTAAAGTCGATAAAGGATTGAATCGCCTCAAGCGAGGTAGGTGCGTGCTCAATCGTTTCATTGGAAATACCGGTTAGCTCTGTGATTTCTTTTGGAATGTTGCGATTTGGGTTCACGTGCATTTGAAACGTTTCAGCTTCCTGGACTTCTTTGTTTTTGACCTGGACTGCGCCAATTTCGATCATTCGGTCCTGCGCTCCAACGGCAAAGCCGGTTGTTTCGGTATCAAAAACAGTAAACGTTAAATCTGAGATAGGTGTGTTAAGTGGCGTTTCTGTTTTGGTAACGGATAGAAGTGGGGTTTTCCAAAACATCGGGTACTACACCTCCTTATATGATTGGATTTCGTTTAGTGGGAGTAACAATGTTCGTGGTTCGTTTCATTGCTACAACCACTCGCACCCGCAAGGAGGTGTCATGCCTCCTCGGGTGTGTTTGTGGGGTCTTGCCCCTACCTTTATTTGAGGTCACTGAAAAAGTTCTCGTTTATTTCGGACTTGAAAAGGAGCTTCGATCTCGCTCCTGGGATGGGGGGCACGCTTTGTTGAGAGTAACGATAGAAATTCCCTACTCTTCAAAAACCTTATAACGAGTAAAGGTTTCATCGTTGTTGCCACACTCACACATACAAAAGCTTATTTTAGTTGGTTTTTAGGTTGAGATTATGAAAAGCTGATACCAGCAGGGGAATGACACGG
>NZ_BAUT01000115.1 GCF_000513095.1 Halalkalibacter wakoensis JCM 9140 | reverse complement strand
TTCTTATGCTTACTTAGAGGACCGAAGTATTTTTCTCATGAATACCGTGCGATGATTGCCAAACTGTTGGTGTTTAACAAAGGTGTCAGTTATTTTGGAAGCACGAGAACCGTCCCCATGCTTCCCAAAAACTTAATAAATTTTTTAGATGTCTATCTATTTATACTAAAGGGAGAAATCTTTTAAACGGTGGAAAAAATCTTACCGATAAGTCTTTGTGGTGCCTGACAACAAGACCATTTTATCCCAATTTTCAATATACGAAAATCAACCAATGATAATTGTTTCATAAAGCAATTCCGCTTTGTTAATTAAATTGGGGGGAATTTGTTGTTTCAGGGTTTCTTGAGGATGAACTGATAGTGCATCACCATTATGAGTAAGGGCGTATAAAATTAACTCCCCTGCTTTTTCTAATTTGGTAGTGTTTAAATTAGCCGATATTTTAACCGATAAAGATGCGTGATTTATACAAGAATCAATATTTCCAAGATTTACTTCGCACACTGATAAATTCATCATTATATCTGATAACACTTCAAAATAATGATACCAATATTGGTTATCAATAAATGAACCATTCTTATATTCTAATCGGAAATTTCTAACCATTTGTATAAACAATGGTTCTAAAGCCGACTTACCTAAAAAATAGTCTTTTTCATTAATAAAGTTTAGACATATGTAATTATTTTTTTCTGAAGCATCAATAAAATCTAACATCCCATCCGATGTATAATCCAAAGTGAGAAGATTCTCCGCTAAATTTTCTACATCCTTATTAACTCTATTTGCCTCTTTAGCACAATCATGTTTTTCAATCCAAATATGGTGATTTTGCAAGTACCTGTATCCTTCACTCCACATTGAATAAGGAACTTTACTTTTTTTAACGACATCATCCATATAATCACTAAAATCTAATGGACTCCACATATTTTTAAATACACTCTCTATCCCTTTTTCTATATCCCTCTTTGTAGAATTATCATAATTCATTAGAAGGAGAGAACCAACAAACTCTATTGAACCTGATTCTCCAAACCCAACTTCATTTTTATACTTTGTACTAAATTCAGTATATGTTTTATTCACTAACTTCTTAACCTCTTCAGGTGTTGTTCCTTTTACAAAAGTGATAAAGTCATTTTCTTGTTTTATACTTTCTCCTACTTTTTGTAATGTTGCTTCAACTTTTCGCACTTTCTCATTTTTTAAATTGCTTCTTTCTTCTTTTAACGCTGTTTTTTCTTCTACTGGATCTTTTTTTGCAGTAGCAGCAGCTTCTTCTCTATGACTGAATGTTTGCTTACTATCTTGCAACTTATTAAAAGGAATAGTACCCCCATGATCTTGCTTATTTGCGCATTTAACATCCTTATTATCTTTTCGAATTAATAATGGCTCCAGTTTCAATGAACCTAATAACGATTTTATTTTCCTTCTATATTTAAATACTAAGAATCCTACTACAATTAAATAAATAAAACCACTTGTAAATATTGCAACTATCCCTTCAAATACGCTTTCTATGATGAAAAGTAAAAATTTAAGCAGATAATAAAGAATGAAAAGACTAATTGTTGCTAATATGACATTTTTTAGACTCAGTTTCATTTCCCACCCCATGTATTACCCCTAGTTCCTTAGGATAAATCTGAATTGAATTTGATAGTGTTTACTTTTGGCATCGCAAAGCACAGGTACAAAATCCAAAAACCCCACCAAGCTTCCACTCAGCGGGATTCTTCTAATCACTCCACCCCATAATACCCCACATACCAATCCACAAACTCCTGCAACCCATCCTCAATCGAAGTCTCTGGCTTAAACCCCACAGCCTTCTGCAGCGCGTCTGTTGATGCATACGTAGCTGGCACATCACCTGGCTTAATCGGTTCGAAATCTTTCTTAAACTCAACCTGTTTCCCCAGCGTCTTACTCAAACACTTCTCCAACGTCCCAATAAACGTCATTAACTTTTCTGGGTTGTTGTTACCAATATTGAAGACTTTATGAGGAACCCCCTCACCGGCAGGTGGATGACTAATCAATCTCTCAATCCCTAACACAATGTCATCAATATAAGTAAAATCGCGATATAAGTCATTCTCAAAATCGCCATTATTAAAGATCTTAATCGACTCTCCCGCAAAATACTTATCTGTAAAACCAAAATAAGCCATATCCGGTCTTCCCATCGGCCCGTATACCGTAAAGAAACGAAGCCCGGTTGCAGGTATGTTATAAAGATGACTATACGTATGAGCCATTAACTCATTTGATTTCTTCGTTGAAGCATAAAGAGATACTGGAGTATCAACAAAATCTGTTTCTTCAAATGGAACTTTTTTATTCGCTCCATAAACAGAACTCGATGATGCATAGACCAAGTGCTCAACTGGGTAATATCTACAAGCCTCGAGGATATTAAAGAAACCAATGATATTGCTTTGAATATACACATCTGGATTTTCGATTGAGTAACGCACTCCAGCTTGGGCTGCTAAATTCACTACAACATTAGGCTTCTTTTCTTCAAAGATCTCTGTAATTAAGGCTTTATCAGCAAGATCGCCTTTAATGAAAGTGAACTTCTCAAATGGCTTCAATTGATCTAAGCGAGTATGTTTCAAGTTCACATCATAATAATCATTAATATTATCTACACCAATGACTGTACAACCCTGCTCAAGCAATTTCTTTGATAGAAAATAACCAATAAAACCTCCTGCACCTGTAATTAAGTAGACTTTATTAGGATTTAACTGTTTGTAATTCAACATTCTTCGACTCCTTAACACTTACTCTATCGGCAGGTGCTCGTCCTATTGAATGATACTCTACCCCTGCTGCTTTCATCTCATCAACACTATAAATATTTCTACCGTCATAAACTAAAGGTGTTCGCATCAATGTCTTATAAGCCTCAGGTAGAACGGCTTTCACTTCTCCCCACTCCGTAAAGATAAAGCAGACATTCGCCCCTTCTAATGCTTCCTCTACATTGCTTACATAAGTTATGTGGCCTTTACCATTCTCCCCTGCCGGATGCACTTTTGCAAAGTTCTCAGCACCAACTGGATCATACGCATAAATATCTGCACCTTGCTCTAATAATAATGGAACATTCTCAAGAGAAGCTGCTTCTCGTAAGTCATCTGTTCCAGGTTTGAAAGTTAACCCTAATACAGCTACTTTGAGACCATTAAACGTAATAAGTCGTTTGCTAGCTTTTTTGTATAACTTTGTTTTTTGACCATTATTTACATCAATAGCGGCTTTAACTGTTTTAAGCTCATATCCGTTCTGTTTAGCTAAATTCTCCAATGCTTTTGTATCCTTAGGGAAACAAGAGCCGCCATAGCCAATTCCCGCATTTAAAAACTTACTTCCAATACGCTCATCATAGCTCATGCCTTTGGCCACATCTTGAATATCCGCACCCACTAATTCACAAAGATTAGCAATATCATTCATGTATGAGATTTTAAGAGCAAGGAAATCATTTGAAGCATACTTAATCATCTCTGCTGATCTTCTGTTAACAGCAACAACTGGTAAATGGAATGGCTCGTATAACCCCATAAGGATGTCTTCCGCCCATTCACTCTCAGTCCCGATAATGACTCTCTCCGCATATAACGTATCGTGTACGGCTGAACCTTGTGCTAGAAACTCTGGGTTAGATGCTACTTCAACTTTCACATCATGAACTAAAAAATCTTGAATAAACTGCTCTACTTTGTCATTTGTTCCAACAGGAACTGTAGACTTAACTACAACTAAACAGTCCTTTTCTACAGATTCAGCAATTTGTCTAGCTACCGTTGCAATATAGGAAAGGTTAGCAGAACCGTCTGGCTGTTCTGGAGTTCCAACACCAATAAATATGGCATCGGCATCTTTATAGGCTGATTGATAATCAGTCGTGTAGTCAATTCTTCCAGCTGCATAATTCTTTTGCATTAACTCTTGTAGATCTGCTTCGTATATTGGCGAGACACCAGATTTCATAAGATTTACTTTATCCTCGTCAATGTCCACACAGGTTACTTGATGACCTACTTCAGCAAAACATACACCTGCGACTAAGCCAACATAACCTGTTCCTGCTACTGCAATTTTGTACATAGTTTCTCCTGCCTTTACTCTTTAGTTTATATATTGATTTCTTTGATTCTCAACCTATAACTCTTTTAATATCTATTCACTCATAAGTTTTTATATAAATTAAAACAGCCTAAGAATTTTAGACTGTTTGACTTCCTGCTCATATCATTTTATAACGAAATCTAAGAAGCATGTAGCAACAACTTTTTTCCTTTGTTAGGAAACTTTTCTTCAAATAAGTTGAGATTTACTGGTATAACAAAAAAACGTTCCTACTGAATTAAGTACGTTGTATTTAGGTTTATTAATTCTTTTTACTCTATTTGAATTGAAATTCTATAGCAATGATCAGTTTCTTAGTTTTTAATGGAATCATGAGATCCGTCCCCGTGCTTCCAGACTTCAGCGAAACATACGCCTGCGACTAGGCCGATGTACCTGTGCCGGCTACTGCTATTTTGTAAATGAGAGGTCCTCCTGGTATTTGATTTATTTAATGTGTAGTAGATTGTTTTTAATTTATGGATAGAATAAAAAAACGTTCCTAGAAAATCGGACGTTTACCTTCTAAGCTATCTACAAATTTGGGTGATGCCTCAACTCAATTTGGAAGCATGAGAACCGTCCCCATGCTTCTGCTAAGCTATCGATAAATTTGAGTGATGCCTCAACTTAATTTGGAAGCATGAGAACCGTCCCCCTGCTTCTCGATATCAACACAAGTTACTTGATGGCCGACTTCGGCGAAACATACGCCAGCGACTAGGCCGACGTAGCCTGTACCGGCTACTGCTATTTTGTACATTAGGGGTCCTCCTGGTATTTGATTTATTTAATGTGTAGTAGATTGTTTTTAATTTATGGATAGAATAAAAAAACGTTCCTAGAAAATCAGGGACGTTTACCTTCTAAGCTATCGATAAATTTGAGTGGTCTCAACTTAATTTGGAAGCATGAGAACCGTCCCCCTGCTTCTAGAGTTTGTTATATTGTTCCCGCGTTTCCCTCTTATGTCTATGATTTACTATCCAATATCCAGTGTACCAGAAGATTTATTAAATTGATCAAATCGTCTACTTACAAATAGAGTTAGAATTATTAAGTATAGATACATTAATACAGAAGCAATTGAAAACAAAGCCACAGCAAAGATAGCTTCGTTAAAGAAAAATACACCTGTTAATATCGCACCAGTTTTTACAGCAGTACCTACGATCTCCACCAATAGAAATTGCCTTTGAATACTTAACACAGGGATTGCTACAATAATAGGTCTAGTTATAAGCATAGATAACGCAACAATGGCAATCCATCTTGCATATTCACCGGCGATAATCCACTCGTTTCCAAATACGAAACTGAATATCATAGGACCGAACAGAATAATAACGCCAAATGGGACAATTCCTATAATAAGTAAGCCTGATACTGCCTTTATTATTATTGGAGTAATTCTCCTTTTAGTATTTGCTAATTCATTTACTTTAGGATAGAACACATTCTGCACCGCTTTACCTATTAGTTGAGATGGTGTATTTAACGCTTGTTTTCCTAATGCATAGAAGCCCGCTACGGCTGGACCAAAGAAGCTTGCAAATAATAAAACCGGAAGGCCTTGTGACACTGCATTAATAAAAACTTGTGGTGCACGATATTTAGGGAAATCCTGATTCTCCCTCGCAACTTCTTTAAGGTCTTCAATAGTATGTTTTTCGGATCTATTTACAATAGATTTATCAGACATAAAAAACATCAGAGAAGCTCTAAAAAGAACACCTGCTGTCTGAATTATGACCAATGTAGCTGATAATGGATAAACTAACCCACCTCCCACTTTCAATCCATTCATAAAAATTGATTGCAATACAGCAGTCTTTGCTGTGACTTTAAAACTCTTTGTTCGAATAAGCCACTGTTCCATTACTTGAGAAAGACCTGTTACTAGAACAAATAAAGGCAATAAATAAATAAAGCTAGATATAACATCTAGCCTAAATAAATTAACTACCTTTTCAGCTGCCAGTAATAAAATTACTGTTATTATTAATCCGACTACTAAGGTTAACAACAGCGAGAATTTAACTATGGATCTAGATTTTCTATCACTTTTTGGGAGGACAATCGCAATTGGGTATGTTAATGCAGCTATCGGACCAAGAATCGCTACAACTGCAGTAAACGTTCCTAATACCCCAATAGATTCAGGTCCATATAATCGCGTAATGATTGGCATAAGAGAGAATGTAATAATTTGCGCCAAAGCGGTTCCACTCATAACCATTAAGACGTTTTTAATAAACCTGCTTTTTTTTATAGTATTAAATTTAGTTATCATATATTCCAGCCCATTCTAATTAACTCAATATCTAGTAGATAAATACCTATTTTACATAAGTGGTACCTTACTAACCTCTCATATAATTAGTAATTTTATAATGTAACCATAATTATATTTCCTAAGCTAGGGAATCATTCGTTTATCTCAACTGTTCACCTAATAATTATTCTAGTCATACCATACGAAAAAGCTCCCGGCAAATCTTCTATAGTTCCAGTGAGCTTATAATCATCGCTCTTTAGGAAGCATGAGAACCGTCCCCTTGCTTCCCTGTGTTGGCTTTTGGCTACGGCCACGGTGGTGTTGCATCTTTCCTTCACGTAAAACACGGTAAAATGTAGATTCTGACGCAATATACGTTCCTTTATCCGCAAGCTTTGGGACAATTTGTGTTGGAGGGAGATCGGCAAATTCTTCTTGTTTGACAACCTCGATAATTTCTTTTTTTTCTTCCTCAGACAACTTATTTTTTGTAACAGGTCTTTCCGTCAAAGGGAACGCTGAATCGACCTTTAACCCTCACC
>NZ_BAUT01000116.1 GCF_000513095.1 Halalkalibacter wakoensis JCM 9140 | reverse complement strand
CAAGTAAATAATTAAAATTTATTAAAAGGAATGGTGAAGAAAATGGCTAAGAATGTTTTGATTGTTACTGGTGATGCTGTTGATTGTTTAGAGATTTATTATCCGTACTACCGTTGTCTAGAAGAAAATATTTCTGTTACGATTGCTTCTCCGACGAAGAAAAAGCTACAAACAGTTTGTCATGACTTTTTACCAGAGATGGAAACATTCACAGAGATGTTCGGATATAAAATCGATTCTCATGCCTCTGTTGATGAAATCAATCCGGCTGATTTCGATTCCCTTATTTTGCCAGGAGGGCGTGCGCCAGAGTATATTCGTATGAACTCAAAAGTGCAAGAAATAGCGGCGCATTTTCTAACTGAAAATAAGCTATGGGTGTAATTTGCCATGGACAGCTTGTTCTGACAACGGTTCGCGAACATATTGTAGGAAGAGAGATGACGGCTTACACAGCATGTCGTCCAGAAGTAGAGGCAGCAGGTGCTACTTATGTTGAAACAGGTTTGCATGTGGATGGAAATTTAGTGACAGGCCATGCGTGGCCTGATTTACCAGGGTTCATGAGAGAGTTCTTTAATCTCCTCGCTAGTAAGAATGGATCTACCATTTAATTTATAAATAGAGATCACAGACCTCTGAATTCATGAAATAAATTCAGAGGTCTGTATAAAAAAGGATTGAGCAGTGATGTTGTCGAAATGTATTAAGGATTATTTAATGTGATTAAAATATTAAATTAATATGTGTGAAAAGGAACGATTGATAACGCGAAATGTAAGCGTTATCTTATGGTGATTTAAGGTACGACTTTCTAGTTTCCTTTAGGGCTGTAGCGTAAAACCTTTAGATTCTAAAAAGGTGGGGGATATTTTGAACAATGGTTTATTCTCTTATCAATATTTCGCGAATAATCTAGAGCTGGAAAGAAAAAAGCTGCAAGAAGTTTGGGAAAAAACGGTTGTCCAAAAACGTCAAGATCTTGATAATAAGAATATTCGATCTGCTACATTGGATTCGTGGTCACGTTGTATGCGTCAAGGTGTTGATCCGATTCAAACAACTGCACCGATTATCTCATGTGATGTACAAGTTAAGGAAGCGTTTAGCCATAGTAAATTGTATCGCTATTTAGTGCCATACATAGAAAGCTTAACCGGTATGGTGAACGAAACTAATTCCTTATTTGTTGTGACTAGTTCTAAAGGTGAGATTGCTCACATAGAGGGTAATTTCTCCTTAAGGTCTAAGGCTGAACAAATGAATTTCGTATTAGGATCATCTTGGGCTGAAAGAGATACAGGGACCAATGCGATCGGTGCCGTCGTTGCTACGAAACTGCCTCATCAAATCTTTGCTGCAGAGCATTTTTGCCAAAGGGTGCATGATTGGAGCTGTGCCGCAGCACCAATAAAAGACCCAGCCACAGATAATGTTCTTGGCATAGTAAATTTAACTGGGCAATGGAGGGATTTGCATCCATATGCCATTTCAATGGTATCCACATTAGTTCGAGCAATAGAAAATGATTTAGGAAGAGATGTAGAGGTAAACCGTTTTAAATTACTCGCGCGCTATTCAGAAGTTGCCACAGGTTCACCGAATGTCTATGTTGCTGCCGTTGATTTACGAGGAAGAGTGTTAAAGGCAGACCCACTTTTGTATGAAAAAAAATGGGTTGCGGAAAATCATATGCTAAAAGATGTTCAAATTAAGACCAATTTAGAGTTAAAAGAAGAAAGCTGGGAAGTGCAAAGGGAGGACGGAAGGTGGAGAGTTTTTTCTATCCCTTATATTGATCAAAGGCAACCAGTTGGGTGCATTGTCTATATAGTTCCTCCTAATTCCCAATTAAGCAATTCAAATTCAACCAAATACTCATTTAATAGTATGATTGGACACTCGAACGCTTTTGTGGCTTCAATGAAGGATGCCATGGCAGCATCTGGAACCGATTTACCTGTTTTAATAGAAGGGGAAAGTGGAACAGGAAAAGAGTTAGTTGCCCAATCCATTCATCAAGCTAGCTCACGAGCTAACAATCCTTTCATTGCTGTTAACTGCGGAGCGTTACCGAAAGAGTTGGGGATCAGTGAATTGTTTGGATTTGAAGGAGGAACCTTCACTGGAGCAGCAAAAAATGGCCGAATTGGCAAATTTGAACAAGCGCAAGGAGGAACGATTTTTCTTGATGAAATTGGGGAAATGCCTTTAGATATGCAAACTTATTTACTGAGAGTGTTAGAAGAGAACGAAGTAGTCGTATTAGGAGGGAAGAAAGCCAAACCACTAGATGTGCGGGTAATTGCCGCAACTAATCGTAATTTAATTACGGCTGTTCAAGAAGGGAAATTTCGTCAAGATCTCTTTTATCGTTTAAATATCCTTTGTATAAAAGTCCCACCTCTTAGAAAAAGACCAGAAGATATTCCTCTGCTACTTGATTTTTATCTAAAAAAAGCCTGTAAAGAATTAAGAAGAACCTCAATCGAAATAAACAAGTCAGCGCTTAGGGTCCTGCAATTATATGGTTGGCCAGGAAATGTTCGTGAGCTACGTAATATCGTTTATCGAATGGTGACAAATTCAACCGGAAGCCTCATTGAAGCTAGTGAAATTCCAATTGAAATTAGAGAAACATTGATTCATGATGTGAGCTACTTAGATAAAAGCAAAAAAGAAACACCCTTACAACAAAAAAATCAAACGGTACCATTTGAAAGAGAACCGGACATAGTGGATGAACCTACAATTAAAGATACAGAGTTAAAAATGATCCTAAAGGAATTAAATAAACAACAAGGGAATGTAACTAAGGCTGCCCGACGGCTTGGTATACACCGAAGTACGATTTATAGGAAGCTTAGATTTCTACAGATGAGCGAAAGATTTGATAAATAAGCTGACCAGGGAGGGGGTTACCCTGGTTTTTTTGCATATAACGGAGAGGATTCTAAAAAACATCTCGAAATCCATTGTATTCGAAGGCAATAAGAGATAACATAGATATTATTTTTCAAAAAAAGGATGTTTTTATGTTAGAAAAAGTTAGATTTCGAGATGCGGATTTAGAGGATTTATCAGTGATTGTTGATATTTATAATTCTACGATTCCAAGTAGAATGGTTACAGCAGATACTGAACCTATTACGGTAAATGATCGACTTCAGTGGTTTGAAGAGCATAGCCCAACTAAAAGACCTTTATGGGTTGTAGAATATGAAATGAGATTGTGGTGGTCAGCTTACAATCTTTCTACGGAAGACCGGCATATGATGCAACCGTTGAAGTTAGTATTTATTTTCATTCGGATTATAGAGGAAAAGGACTTGGGAAAATGGCTTTAAACAAAGTTATTGAGGAATGTCCTAAGTTAGAAATTGACACTTTGCTTGGATTTGTTTTTGCTCATAATGAACCGAGCATCCAACTTTTTTCAAGTTTCGATTTTGAACAATGGGCCTTTTTCCCAGAAGTGGCTAAGTTAGACAGCGAAAAGAGAGATTTAGTCATATTAGGTAAAAAAATTTAAGTTTATCATTTTAGATAAAAAGAGATAGAACTTCGTGGGAAGTCTATCTCTTTTTATTGTTTATGGTTGTCATTTGCGTTTTAGTAGTCTATTTAGTCAATAACTATAAACCTATTCAATTTCCTCGTCCAAAATTGGTAAGACATTTGAATATTTAATTTCTCTTAGCCCTAAGCTGGTTTGGATTTTGGTGATCCCCAGCTTATTTAATTTTCGAATAAAAGATTGTAGGTCTTTTCGGTCTTTATTTGCCACCTTTAATAAATAATCATATTCCCCTGTTAAGCAATGACATTCTAACACCTCTGGCATTTGTCGAAACGCTTCTTCTAAAATATCTAACTTCTCTGCATGATGAATATTTGAACTGATAAAAACAAAGCAAAGCAAATCGAAGCCTAGTTTTTCAGGGTTTAAGATGGCGACTTGTCGGTTAATGTACCCTTCGTTTTCTAACCGCTTAATTCTTGTGTGAACAGCTGGCGAGGACAAGTTCACTCGCCTTGCAATTTCTGCATTGCTTACGTGTGCTTGTTTCTGCAGAATGTCTAAAATTTGAATGTCTACCTTATCGAGAACCTTACTCACGATGGATTCCATCGAAAAACCCCCTTTAGATTATTAAAAATTTAGTCATATTTCATTAATCGAAATAGGGGAAAATAAATAAATCCCCTATAAAACTTTAAATTATTTAGATTATTTACTATTATACAAAAAAATATTTTGGATATAAACCATTGGTGTTAAAGTTATTAATAGATCGAGAGGTTCGTAATGATGGTGGGGGGAGTTTTGAATGCGGTACTTCTATTTTGGGTTACTATTGTTAACTAGCTTATTATGGGCGGGGAATTTTATCGTAGGAAAATGGCTTGTTGGCCATGCTTCTCCAATGACGTTAACGATGCTACGGTGGTTAATTGCGGTTGTGGTGTTATTTCCTATCGTTTGGAAAGTAGAGAAGAAGCTTTTGCCTTCACGAAGAGCCGTTTTCCCATTAATATTAATGGGGTTGACAGGAGTTGTGTTATTTAATGTTTTGCAGTTTATGGCATTAGAATTAACGTCTGCAACAAATGTAGGGTTAATCTCGACCTTAATTGCTTTATCGATTGCCTTTTTTTCTTTTGTTTTTCTAAAAGAGAAGGTAAGCTTTTTTCAAATTGCAGCGATGTTCCTTTCGGTGTTGGGAGTGCTACTTGTCTTAACAAATGGGAAGAGTGAGGTATTTTTTACCCTTCAATTTAATCTTGGGGACGTTTTTATGATCGGAGCTGTCTGTATATGGGGGTTATATGTGGTCCTCAGTAAATGGGCAATGAATTATACATCTCCTCTGATGGCCACTCTATACTCTGGAATCTTCGGTATTCTCATTCTCTTGCCATTTACCTTTTCAGATTTCGCTATAAAAAATCTAAATGCGACGTTCATTTATTCGCTATTGTATACGGGTGGGATCTCAACCGTGGTGTGCATTGTATTGTGGAATATAGGTGTGAAAAAATTAGGTGCGACAACAGCGGGACTCTTCCTAAACTTCAACCCTGTTTTTACTGTCATTTTAGCTTTTTTTGTTCTAGGAGAAAGAATGTCGTTCGTTCAAATAATGGGTAGTGCGATTGTCATTACTGGTTGTTACTTGTTTACTTTTTTTAAGCATAAAGATTATTCTTTTCGAAAGCTTCTTCAATTTACGATGCAGCGAAAAGTGGAAAGGACTGGCTAAAAGCCATTTTTACTTGTTCGTTATTCGCCAGCTAACAATGCAAAGAAGATATTTCCACAAAAACCGAGTATGATAGGATGTGGAGGTTATTCAAATGAGAGGAAAACAACATTTACTAGTAGGAGCAGCAGCTGGTGGAGCAATTGCTTATGTCGGAAATTATGATGCTGGAAGTACGGCGCTTATAATCGGTGTGAGTTCATTTGCAAGTCTCGCGCCTGATTTAGATACGAATGGAAAGCTTTCAAGGCGAATGACGTTTTCTCATACAATCGTTCGTCAGCTCCTTTTTGTCGTTGGAGCTTGTATCGCTACATATATTACGTTTTTTCAAGATTATCCTCTGTGGATAGGTGTTGGTATTTTTATTAGTTGTCTCTATCTATCTAGAAGGTATATTACTCCTAAAGCGATGAATGTCTTTACGTCTGTTTGCTTTTTAGGGGCTGGAGTCTTTTTGTCAATGAATTGGCTAGTTGGTTTGGGTGTGTATTGTGGAATGGCTGCCTTCTCTTCTCACCGTGGAATCACACACAGTTTTGTAGGACTTTTGCTCTTTTCTTGGATTGCTCATTCCTTTCAGTCTTATTACGCATTTAATGGAGTCTTGATTGCTGCGATAGTAGGGTATAGCTCTCATTTATTATTGGATATGAGATTCATTCCATTTAATAAAAGAGGAGTGAAGTGGCTTTATCCGGTGTTGAGAAAGGAATGGTAGACGAAGAGTGAGGTATGAATGCTTGCTTCACATTTTTAATTAAAAATGTGAAATAGCCAACTGTAGCGCCTTATCATATTTGGTAGGGTGTTTTTCTTCGTTTTGACAATTTCTCGTATTGAACAAGGACTCATGTCACTTGACTTCTCTTTCACAAAAGTGAAAGGCCTAGAGTTGTGATATATGAATTAATTACAAATGCGTATCCAGCCTTCTATAATGTAAACGATAAGATTGGAAAGAGAGCGATCTGAGAGAAGGTGAAAAGGGAAGAATGGATTGGATTCTCTCTTTATATGGTCAAGAGGTTATGGTGTCTTCTTTTGTTGCCTTTTACACTTATTTGTAAGTTTTTGTTCGTGAAAGTACTGGTATATTAGGATTATTGCGTAGGAAATATAAGTTGGAAGCGAGAAAGAAAAAGAGCAGGAAGGGCGCTTCGTAAAGTGAAGAAACCACTGAAAAAAGGTGAAAACAAACCTTTTTCAGTAATTTATATTGAAAAGAAATGGCTCCATACGTTCTGCGCCCGGTATGAGAAACCCAATCCAACAAGGATTTTTGAAAAGATTGCTTATAAGTGGATTAAAGACTTATGGTATGTGAGTATAAAGGATTGGTATGATGGCAAGGGATGTTTGGCTATAACCTGTAGTCATTAGACCGTGTTTAATGAAAGTTTTGTTTAAATGATGGGTTAAGTGGGTAATGATAGTTATCGATAGAAATAGAGAGTTGATATCTTTGTCGAATTATGATAAATTATTACATCTAGCCGCAAAAATTAATGTTAAATTAACTATTGCGCAGAATTATTTAATGTGATATATTATTACTTGTCGCCGCGAATGCTTAGTTCATTCGATGGTGATCGCGAAAAACTTTTAAAAGAAGTTGTTGCGCAGAACAAAATGTTATGTTATAATAATAAATGTTGCTGAGAAAAATAAACGACAAACGAG
>NZ_BAUT01000117.1 GCF_000513095.1 Halalkalibacter wakoensis JCM 9140 | reverse complement strand
GCTGCTTCTCGAGAGCTAATTTGCAGTAGAAGTGGATCTCAAGATCGTGGAAGCACAGGGACGGTTCCGCGATTCCCATGAGGTAATAAGGTAAGGGACCTGTGCGTTTGATACTAAAAGTAGAGACTATAAATTCAGATTTAACCTGAAGAACTAGAGCAATAGGCTTTGGTTCTTCTTTTTTTAGCTTAACCGAGGGCCTCAAACTATTGAGGAGAAGGCTGAATTGTGAGGGAAGGATAATATACTTGTTGAATGACCTTCTCTTATTTCAACCCAACCAACCCCAAACGGTATTCTCCTCTCTACTTATCTTCCTTTTTTCCGCCACGAGTGCTCCTAATACGACCGCATAAAAATACGGAACAAAACTCGTTTTTATGCGATTTTGCTTATAACGATACACGGTTTGTTTAAAAGCTTGAATGATAACAGGGAGAACGTCTGTTATCGGTTGGTCAAATTTTTGTGAGCGATAAGCCATAGATGCGCGGTCCCAGATTGTACAAATTTCTTTTGCACGGTTGAAAAAAGGTTTGACCGCTTTTATAAATGCGGTTGGAACATGAAAGGGAACATATGTATAATCGAGTGAATCAATCGTATGCGTTCGAAGATCTTTTTCTTTTTTGTTTATAGCTTTAAAAGAAAGAGCTTCTCGTTGCGTTTTGGTCGGTGAATGGCTTTGTGTGATTGGATTTTCTGAGGTTTTGCGGTCTGTCAATTTTTGTTGAATCGGTGCGTCAGAGCGGGTAAAGACATAGACGTTATGCGAATCGCCACCTTTTTTTCTAGTTGTGCCATGGATCGTGAAAAGGCCGAGGGTTTTTCCTTTTTGAAGCATTCGTTCAAAGGTTGACCGTGAGATGCCATTGTTATCATTGTGAGTGGATTGAACCAAAGTGGAGATCTTTGCGTAGGCAACGCCTCGTAGTTTGACGCTGAATTGGATTAGTTTGAGAAGGGCGATGTGCTCCCCTTTTGTGAAGTGATCACCGTGGAGGTCTAGTGCTTTTTTGGTAGAGTCGTTAAATTCTTTGACCGTTTTAAATGGGCTAAGACTTGCAAAATGAGTGATGTGGCCTGCTAGCATAGGAGGGCCTCCTTATATGTGGAATAGGATGTAGATGGGGGGTGGTACTGTTATACATAATAGGGTGAAGAAGGATCTCGGTGGGAAAAGCGGACGATGCAGTAGGATGTGCGTTGGACTTGTCTTTCTAGCGTATGGTACGAAAGGTCGAGTAGCATTTCTTTGCCATGCTTGAATACAATGATCGATTGATGCGGGTCCGGGTGACGTTTGATCGTTTTAATGTGGTGATAGAAGATCCAGCAGCAGTCGTGGAGTTTCGGTGAGTGAGTTGGAAAGGCATAGATGTGCTCGTTTGGATTGATGGGGATGGGAATACGGCTTTGAATGCCTGTCTTGTGGATGACAGCTGATTTTCGGCCGTCATAGTGAGCCCCGCCTTCTAAGCAGCCTTCTTTTATGAGCTGAAGAATTGGCTTTTTTACATAGATGAGTTGATCGCGTTCCCAGACGATCGTGTGGTAATCCATATGATTCGCAGGGAAGAGGGCAGAGGTGTCGCGGTTGATTTCGTAGTGAGGGAGGATGATTTTGGCATGGGGGGGCTCCTTTTTTTGGGGGGATTCTTTCAATAAAGGTTAGTGGTTAGATAGAGTAGCAGGATTAGCTCGCCTTTTTGATATACATTATGGAGAGAACAGCTAATCCGATTGGTAAGTTGACATGGTCGGATACACTTTTTGAAAAGCTTCAGAGGTAAGTTCGTTCGGATCTTCAAGTTGTAAGCCTTTTGCGATTTTGGCTTGAATGTAAGGGGTCATAGCAGATGTTCCGCGTTCAATGTTGCCTAAATGGGTGAGACTTACATTGGCAGCACCGGCCAAGTCTTCTCGAGAAAGACCTTTCTGATGCCTGATTGAACGAATGTACTTTCCAATATGGCTGTTCAGTTGTTTCTTATGTGAATCTTTCGCCATATGTTTGTCTCCCTTTTTTTCATCATTATGCAATCGATGAAAGAGAGACACCATACACTATAGTGGCTGTTTTGTTTTTTTGGTGAGTGGGTCATGGAAAGCATGGGGACGGTTCTCATGCTTCCAAAATAACTAACACCTTTGTTATACATCTACAGTATGGCAATCATCGCACGATATTCATGAGATAGATATTTCGAGTCTTCAACGAAGCGTAAGAAGAACGAAATAGCTTGCCGCGATCGCTAAAAACCAAACCTAATCCAATGGTAATTAGTTGAAATTAAAGTATAATGGTGGGACAAATAAGATAAAAAAAGCGTAAAAGTGGGTAAAAGATTGAAATTCCATTATCGACTCAAGTCAGAAATATCCTCCTTCTAATTAAGAACATTTCATGTCACTTATAATGGTGAATTCGTTCTTTACTACTGGAGCTCGCGACTTCATTCTTCTTGGGGAATCAAAAATTTTTGCGATAATAGTTTATGTATAGGTATAGATGAAGGCACTACGAGCAGATAAGATCCGCTAGTTGTGCCTTTTTTCGCGCAAAACTTCCGATTGTCCCCTGTTAGAACCGTCCCGCTGCTTCTTTTGGTGATGATTTGTTGAATAGAGCGGCAACCCTAGATGAATTGAAAACATTAGGTAAGATAACTCAGAACCAAGTAACGTTTGTAGAAAAGTGCTCCCAAAAACAACAATGGAGCAACCGGGTCTAAGTGAAAATCCTACGATTAGCGGGGATAGATTAATTGTCGCGAAATGTAACCGCATTCAAAAAATAATCATATTTACATTATCCCCCCAATATACTCTTAACAACTCATTAGTTATGTTTGCCAAGATCGGCTGCATTCGATGTCTTTTTCTCATTCCTACAGTATTTTTACTTATCAGTTAAGTTGTTGTTAGCTTCAGAAACATAGGTAATGAGTTAACATCTTTAGATTGAAAAGGGAGGAATTTTCATGGATGCAAATTTTATAGCGGATCCAACGAGACTTGTCATTGTTGCTTTACTTGGTTTGGCATTGCTTTTATTTCTTATTATTCGGTTGAAGCTTCATTCCTTGATTGCCATTTTGGTTACGGCTGCATTTATTGGATTCGGTTCAGGAATGCCAGCAAGCTTAGTGTTGGATGCATTTTCGACAGGGGTTACGAATACGCTTGGATCGATTGCATTAATCGTTGGTTTGGGTGCAATGTTTGGTGGATTACTGGCCGCGACAGGTGCAGCTGATGTTTTGGCAAATACGCTTATTGCTAAGTTTGGAACGCAGAAAGCTTCCATTGCAATCGGTATTACCTCACTACTCGTTGGGGTACCGGTTTTCTATGATGCAGCATTTATCATTTTATTACCACTTGTTTTTCAGGTTGCGTTAAGAACAAATAAGTCCGTCTTGACTTACGTTATTCCGATGGTAGCTGGTATTGGGTTATCGCAAATGATTGCTCCAACACCTGGTCCGATCATTATTTCAGGACAGTTGGAAGCTAATTTAGGCTTGATGACATTCTTGTCTATTTTTGTAGTCATTCCATCATGGATCATTTCAGGTTATTTCTTCGGGAAAATATTAGGTAAAAGAATTTATGTTCCTGTGCCAGATACTTTTGCTAATAAAGAGAGTGAAAACAAAGGGGAAACTGCGTCTTTTAAGACTATTCTGTTAATCATCATAATACCGATTCTCCTTATTTTGTTAAACACTGGATCTTCTATGATTGATTCCGAATCTGCAGCAGGATTTAAAGCTTTTGCTGCCTTTGTCGGGGAGCCGTTTGTTGCGTTAACGATTGCGAATTTAATAGCAATTTATGTTTTGGGGATTCGACGTGGTTTTAAAGGGGAAGAGATTGAAAAAATCATGACGAAGGCGCTGAACCCAGTAGCGATTATCGTATTGGTAACTGCTGGTGGTGGTGTGTTACGTTACATGCTTGATTATTCAGGAACTGCTACCTTAATTGGTGAATTCGTTTCTAGTATGAACCTGCCAATTATTGTCGTTGCATTTGTGACCGCGGTTGCTCTTCGGGTTTCCGTTGGTTCTGCCGTAGTATCCATGACGATGACCGCAGGGGTATTGGCATCGTTACCTCAAATTGCGGAGCTTTCTCCATCGTACTTGGCGTTGGTCGGCCTTGCTGTTATTAACGGTGCGACATCCTTCTCCCACGTGAACGATTCTGGTTTCTGGATGTTCAAGGAATTTCTAGGTCTTGATTTGAAAACAACATTTAAAACTTGGACGTTTTATACTGGGGTTGCATCCATTGTTGCATTTACGTTCATTTTAATTATTAGCATCTTTGTTTGATGAAAGGGAGTTTCTGTTATGGCACTTGTGAATTGTAACTTTTTTTCCTACACCCTTGGGATGGATTATGAGATGAATGTGTTGTTGCCAGAGAAAAGGCAACAGCCTCATCTAGCTAATCCGAATAAAAAGTATCCGGTACTCTATTTGCTCCATGGTCACTCAGATGATCATACTTCTTGGTTGAGAAAAAG
The DNA here is from genome assembly GCF_000513095.1 of Halalkalibacter wakoensis JCM 9140. Taxonomy (GTDB): domain Bacteria; phylum Bacillota; class Bacilli; order Bacillales; family Bacillaceae_D; genus Halalkalibacter; species Halalkalibacter wakoensis. Next base: position 2,185 of record NZ_BAUT01000117.1, on the reverse strand, counting down.
TTTAGTAGAATTGCTGGTCAGGGACAAAGATGTAATCGTTGTTATGCCGAACGCACACCGGAGTTTTTACACGGATAGTAAACATGGACACAACTATTTTCAATTTTTGTCGAAAGAATTGCCAGTCGTTGTCAGTAACTTTTTCCCTGCGTCGAATAAACGGGAAGAAAACTTTGTTGCAGGGATATCTATGGGTGGTTACGGTGCCATGAAGTGGGCGCTAAATTGCCCGGAAAAATTTGCAGCAGCTGGAAGCTTGTCGGGAGCACTGTCTCCTTACAAGTCGTTACTTGAGGCTGATGATCATAATATGTTCACTGTTTCTGATTTCAAGGAGAACTTTTTAAACGTTTTTGGTGGCGAAAAGGATTTTCAGGGAACAGAAAATGATTTATTTTACATCGCAAAAAAGTTGGATAAAGAGGACGAACCAAAGCCATACCTCTATCAGAGCTGTGGGGTGAGCGACCCGTTATACAAATACAATGTAGAATATCGGGATTTTATTGAGAACGAGACGGATTGCTTTAATTACACCTATCACGAAGATGAGGGGGGGCACGACTGGGAGTATTGGAATAAGGTTTTCCCACTAATGCTAAAGGGGTTTGGAATTATTTAGTTGAGATAGGAATAAGTCCCTTGGTGAACTTAATAGAATAATAGAAACTTTAAAATTTAATAAGTTAGGTGAAGGCTGTGGGGGAAATTCGCGAAAGTAAAGTAGAAAAAGTATATAACTATTGCCTTGGTAAGATTCATACGGGGGAATGGGAGCCGGGCACCAAGCTCCCCTCTGAGAATGAATTATTCGAGAGTCTCCATGTCAGCAAGGTGACCATTCGAGCTGCATTGCAAACACTACGTTCTGAGGGGCTTATTATTACTTATCACGGAAAAGGTTCGTTTGTTTCTGGGTATATTCAGAGAGATAATTTGGATGGAGAAAAGATCATTGTGAATATTACACCGAAAGAGCTTCTTGATATCACTGAATTTCGTGAAGCGGTCGAAGTGAAGGTAGCGGAACTTTGTATTAAGAATGCTACCGAGGATGATTTAGCAGAAATCGGCGCTGCACTGGAAGAAATGTGTGAGTGTACGCATGATTATCTTAAATATTCCAAAGCGGATGCTAGATTTCATTATGCCATGTTGAAGGGAACGCATAACAAGGTGTTATACCATTCTGTTTTGTCCGTTCAAAAGGAATTTGACCGCTATTTGGATGAGTTGAATCGGGTGTTTGTTTCGCATGATTTGAGTGATAGTTATCAGTTGCATAAGCAATTGTATAATTCTATTTTAGAAAAAGACGACAAGCTTGCGACTAGTCTAGTAATGCTGAACCTGCGGCGAAACGTCTTGCGGATAAAGAAGAAGATTGCAGGGGAAGAGATGGAAGACTATCTGTATTTATAGTATTGTTTAAGGTACTTAATAAGTTTCGGGAAGCATGGGGACGGTGCTCGTGCTTCCCATGAGGTAATAAGGTAAGGTATCTGTGCGTTTGTTCCTAAAAGTAGAGACTATAAATTCAGATTTAACCAAAAGAACTAAAACCTAAAGGAAGCATGGGGACGGTTCTCGTGCTTCCAAAATTACTGACACATTAGTTACATACCTACAGTTCGGCAATCATTCGTTTTGGTGCCTGGAACCACTCGAAGATTGTAAGATTTTGTCGAAGGTTGTTAGGTTAGTAGCGTAAGAGATTGTGATAATATAGAGTTGCAACTGAATATTGTGGGGGTGGTTGGTTGTTACACTTCTTTCCTGTTTAGGAAAGAAGGTGATAATCATGGAAACATTTCTTGAATTTTTTAGAGAAGTTCTGAAAGGGATTGTGCGTGAAATAAGTGCATATACTTTTCGGAAGAATGCACTAGAAAACAAGAAAGCCACCCTATGCCGTCGCAAGCTGAAGGGTGGTTCTCGAAAAGCGAACAAGTAATTTGACAACCACCACCCTGACGGTAGAGGTTGCAAAGAGAAGTGTTAGCGCACTTCTCTTTTTTATTATATATACATTATACCTAAATTTATTCTTCATTAAAAGAATTTCATATATTAAAGTGCGTGTTGAAGCACGGGGACGGTTCTAACAGGGGACAATTGTAACCGTCAAGTAGAAATCAACAGTTTTTCACAAATAAGTTTGAGCAGTTTTCACCAAGGGAAGCAT
>NZ_BAUT01000118.1 GCF_000513095.1 Halalkalibacter wakoensis JCM 9140 | reverse complement strand
GAACTGGACAATAAATCGATTCGATCGGACAATAAATAAACCAAACTGGACAACAAGCTGCTAATAATAGAGGGGAAGCCCTGCATTTTCACCTGCTTGTGGAGAAATAAAAGACTCAGATCGGTCAAATCGTCTTGCTTAAACCAAAAAAAGGTGGATAACCACCTGTTTATAAAGAGGGTTATCCACCTTTTTTGAGATATGCTCAAGGGTAAGGCTCGAGGTCATGGTCGAGATGAGTGGTTATCCACAAATGGGTCAAGGAACCTGGTCCCCATGACCCACCAAAAACTTTTTTGATTATTATGGTTTAGTATTCATCAGTACGGGAATATAAGATTGTTTGGTGTGGAGGGACTTTGGTCGCGTGCTAAATTTACTGTCAACGAAACACGAAACAAAAAAACATCAGCAGGAGTGAAGAACATGAACATAGTAAAAAATTTAAAAATTGGTCATAAGCTAGCATTTCTTATAACCATTATGCTAGTTTTTCTTTTTATTGTTGGTACTATTGGTTTGCTTTACAATGATCGAGCCAATGACCGTATGGAAGATATGTATGAAAGAGAATTGTTGTCTGTGTTATATATTAATGAATTACGTGCTCAAAGCAGGGCGATTGAGGTGTATACACTCGAGTATATTTTTTCTGATGATAACCGAAAACCAGAATTATTAGAAAGAATTGAGCAACGAACAGAAAGAAGCAATCAAGTTTTTTCTACTTTATTGTCAATAGATGGTTCTGAATATGAACAACAGCAAATCAATAGTATACATAATGAGGTTCTTGCGTATAGAGAACATAGAGAAGAAATTATTGAACTTGGTCGTATTGGAAGTCAGGAGGAAGCTCTTGCTTATCACTTCGAAACGGCTGGATTAGTAGATGATCTTAATAAAAACCTTGAACAATTGGCTTACTATATTGAAAATACAGCATTAGAAAGCTATGAAACAGGTAAACAGGAAGCTCTGTTTGCCAATCAAATATTAATGGCTCTTATTATCGTTTCTGTAATGATAGCGATTGGAATTGGTTGGTATATCACTCGTTTAATCTCAAAACCTTTACTTTCAATGGTAAGAAACATCCAAAAAGTGGCTGATGGTGATTTGACAGTTGAGCCAATCGTTACTCAATCAAAAGACGAAGTGAGTCAATTGGCAACGACTCTGAATAAAATGACTGAAAACCTTCGAGACTTAGTCAACCATATTCAACACTCCGGGGAAGAGGTGGCTGCTTCTTCTGAACAGCTAACAGCTAGTGCAGAAGAAAGCAAAAGTGCTTCACATCAGGTTTCTTCTCTTGCCCAAGATGTTGCAGAGGATTCGGAAAAGCAATTTCAAAATGTGACGAATGTTTCAAGTGCTGTACAGCAGTTTTCAGCTGGTATTACAATGATCGCCAAGAACAGCCGTGAGATGGAATCACTCTCTGAAGCATCTTCTACGTATTCAGATGAAGGAGTAAAGTCTGTAACGGATGTTGTCACACAAATGAACCTTATCCATTCGGACGTTGAACAGACAGATCAGATTATTAAGTCACTTGGAAATCACTCAAAGGAGATTGGTCAGATTATCGAAGTGATTACAAATATTGCTGATCAGACAAATTTATTAGCTTTAAATGCTACGATCGAAGCAGCTCGAGCTGGTGAGCATGGAAAAGGATTTGCTGTCGTAGCTAATGAGGTGCGGTATCTAGCAGACCAATCCAGACAGTCAGCCGACCAAATTTCTGTTATGATTCACGACATACAAGGAGAGACAGATCAAGCAGTTACTAGTATGAGAAATGTAAAAAAAGGGGCTCAAACAGGATTAGTAGCAAGCGAGAAAACGAATCAATCGTTCCAATTGATATCAAGTTCTCTTAAAGAGCTTTTTGTTAAAATTGATGAAGTCTCACAGTCCTTGCAAGAAATGAATCAAGTTAGTGCGAGCATTTCTTCGTCTGTTCAGGACGTTCAGGCCATTGTGGAAGGCGGAATGTCAAAAAGTCAAGAAAGTTCAGCTGCTTCAGAAGAACAACTAGCGGCGGTCGAGGAAATAGCCTCAGCTGCTCAATCGTTATCTCATCTATCTGAAGAACTGTTCCAATCAACAACCCGATTCCGCATTAACTAGTGTGACAACTCAAAAAGGTGGATAACCACCTGTTTATGCAGAGGGTTATCCCCTTTTTATGAGATATACACAAGCTAAGGTTTGATATTATGGTCGAGATGAGTGGTTATCCACAAATGGGTCAAGGAACCTGTCCCCATGACCCCTTCGTGAGATCGGTCGCTTACACGTGATCGATTCAACAACGATGAGCATGAGTGTCAGTCAGTACCCTTGGGCGACTTTTCGTAAAACGAAGGCGGGCATTCGCCTTCATTTACGAGTCGTGGTTACCAAAGAGTTGACCTTACCCGATAAAGGAATTCTTTTATCAGCTAAGCATGCAGACCGCACTCAAATGGGAGATCTCCTTGACATTGATTCAGATGCGATCCACTTGTATGACCGTGGCTATATCGATTATAAACCGTTTGATCATCTCTGTTTACACGATGTTCGGTTGATCACTCGTTTGAAGAAGAACGCACAGGTTGAAGTGCTATCCGAACAAATTCCACATGCAGGTTCGCCTATTGTAAAAGACCAAGAAGTGTTTCTAGGCAACGCGCAAAATGGGACAAAAATGACCCACTCCTTGCGCCTAATCGAGACACAATGAATGATTTAAAATCTGAATATTCAGACTGCTTAGAGTGACTAAAAAACATTGATTTGACATCAGTAGAATTTATTTATGCAATGCTAATGACTTTTTGAAGAAGGAAGATCTTTTTGCCATCGCGGAGCGATTTCGTTCTTCCCCTGCTCCCCCAAAAAAGAAAATGGGCTCTTGAGATAAGTCTCAAAAGCCCGTTTTCTTTAATTAACGATTTAACGTTACATCACGCAAGAAGAAATACCCACTTGGATATTGCCAGAACCCTTCTACATCTGAACGTACAGCTGAAATGTTATCAGGGAAATACAAATACGCATATGGAGATTCTTCAGCAAGCTTGTTTTGAACTTGTGCATATAAATCAATTCGAGTTTCCGGATCCGTCTCTTGTCTAGCGGCATCAAGAAGTTGGTCTAGTTCCTCATTTACAATTCGAGAACGGTTTCCTGGTGGTCCAATGTTATCTGAGTGGAATACAGCGTATAGGCCGTAGTCCGCATCAATCGTAACCGTCCCCCAGCTACCTAGGAATATTTCCATTTGACCTTGACCGGCACGTTCGATATATGTTCCGAACTCGTACGTATCAATGTTTACATTTACACCGATTTCTGCTAATTGAGATTGAAGAGCAACAGCTAAGTCTTGACGCTCGCGCTCGTCATCTGTTAATAAAGTTACATCAAATCCGTCGGGATAGCCTGCTTCTGCGAGTAGTTCTTTTGCTTGTTCAATGTCATACTCAATGGAATCTACATCTTCACTATAGCCATAAACACCTGGAGCAATTGGAGTATCAGCCGGAATGCCGACACCATCTAAAATGCCTTCCACTAAAGCATTTTTATCTACAGCCATGTGAAGAGCGCGACGAACATTCACATCATTAAACGGCTCTACTTCTGTGTTAAAACCAAGATATACCATTCTTGTACTGCTAACTTGTTCAATTAATGTATCAGGATTGCTTTCAACACGAGACACATCACTAGGAGAAACCGTGAAGTTAATATCAATAGCACCCGTCTCTAACTCAGCAATACGTGTTAAACTCTCAGGAATGACTTTAAATGTTACTGTACCCACTTTTGCTTTCTCTTCATGCCAGTAATCTTCGTTATTAGAAAGCGTGACTGAATTTCCAGGCTGTTGATTTTCAAATTTAAAATAGCCTGTACCTGATGGTTTTTCATTTGCTGCCTTAAATGGACTTTCACCATTAGCTAAGTCCTCGTATGATTGCTCAATTAATTGTGGACTGATTATACTACCGGCAGTATGAGCTAAATGAGCAGGAAGTGGTGCAAACGGAAATTCTGTCTCGATATGTACAGTGTATTCATCCACTACACGAACGTCAGTCACCATTCCAAATAAAAAGGCAACAGGAGCAGCAACCTCAGGATCTCGAACACGGTCTAAACTTAACTTAACAGCTTCTGCATTTAGTCTGATCCGTCATGGAATGTAACACCTTCACGGATTTTCGCTTCCCAAACCGTATCTTCAACTTGTTCAAGTGATTCTGCTAGTCCAGATTGAATCTCTGAATTTTGATCCATGTAGACAAGACGATCATAGATCGTTGCGTTAATAGTGTTAGCAACTGTTTCGTTTGCGCCATGCGGATCTAAAGAAACAGGATCCGATACGACACCGATGTTAAGATCATGTCCAAGTGTTGGAGAGGCGTCATCAGATGGTGATTCATCCGTTGTTTCGTCCGTGCTACAAGCAGCGACAAAACCAACAACTAATGCAAGCATGATAACAAAATATTTCGTTGAAAAGTGCTTCATGTAAATCCCCCTTTTTTCTAACTACAAAAAAATTATAGTCTAATAGTTTATTATCTGTCAATTTAATACAGGATATGGAAAAAATAGCAGGGTCATGGGGACAGGTTCCTTGACCCAGTTTGTATGGAGACTAGTGGACAAGCTCTCGGACAGTAAATGGTGCAATCTCGACAATAAATCGAAAGAACTGGCAAACGGTGCCTGTCACTCCCCGAAGATTGCTAGATTTTGTCGAAAGATTGCAAGTTAGTTAGAATAAGTGAAGAAGTCTTGTGGGGAGAAATCTCTGCCAGGTGTTTCTTTTGGTTTTGATTGTGAGGAGCGCGACTTCATTCTTCTGGGGCAATCAAAAATTTTGTGAAATAGGTTTATGTATAGGGATAGACAAAGGCACAACGAGCAGATAAAAATCTGCTGTTGTGCCTTCTTTCGCGCAAAACTTCCGATTGTCCCCTGTTAGAACCGTCCCTACGTTCGAGGTAAATAACTCAATTGTTAAATGTACATAATGATGCTATAATTATGTAATAATCAGTGATTGGGAGATGATCTTGTGCCTGAAATTCGACCTATAAAGGATCTAAGAAATACAACAGAAATTTCTGAGTTGTGTCATCAGATAAAAGAACCCGTTTTTATTACTAAAAACGGTTATGGTGATATGGTTGTTATGAGTATGGAAACGTATGAGAACTCTTTGGCGAAGTTAGAATTATACCAAAAGTTAGCTGAAGCAGAAACACAAATTAAGAATGGAGAACAGCTTTTAGATGGAGAGGAAGTCTTTAAGACACTAAAAAAGAGACATGGAAGAAAATAAATTTCAAATTAAAGTCACACCAATAGCATACAATGATTTGGATGAAATCTATGGCTATATCGTTAATAGCTTATTTAATGAAAGTGCTGCTGACTTACTTTTGGAAACAATAGAAACAAGTATTATGAGATTGAGGGATTTCCCGTTTTCCTGTAGCCTTGTATCTGATGAAGTATTAAAAGTAAAAGGTTATCGCAAGCTTATTGTTGAGAATTATATTGTGTTTTATCTAGTTAGAGCAGATGAAAGGGAAGTCATTGTCATGCGGGTCCTGTATGGTGGACAAAAATATCAAGATTTACTTTAACCAATTCCGATCCGGTTTCGGTGCCTCGGTTTCGCTGCACCACCCGAAGATTGGTAGATTTTGTCGAAAGTTTGTTAGCTTAGCAGCGTAAAAGAGATAATCTAAAGATGCAACTGAATATTGTGAGGGTGGTTGGTGGTTACGCTTCTTTCCGGTTTAGGAAAGGAGGTGATAATCATGGAAACACTTCTTGAATTTCTTAGAAAAGTTCTGAAAGGGCTTGTGCGTGAAATAAGCGCATATACTTTTCGGAAGAATGTACTAGAGAACAAGAAAACCACCCCTCGCCGTAGGAAGCAGGGTGGTTCTCAAGATAAGCTTTAAACTATTGACAACCACCACCCTGATGGTAGAAGTTGCAAGGGAGTGTGTTAGCGCACTTCTCTTTTTTATTATGTATACATTATACCACTAGTGTTGCATAAATACTGACTGAATTTTCAGTTTTAAGGTTCTTCCTGTTTTGAGCCAAAAAAGTAAATACCTAAGCAAAGGCGGCTCCGGCTCCATCCATTTGGGGAAATATTTACAATTTGACAGTTGCGACAACGACAGTTTCTTTATTAAGGAACAACTTTCCCTTCAATTTTACGAAGCCAAATACGTGCTGGCTTCCACAAAGCAGCTCTTGGGTGGGTCATGGGGGTCATGGGGACAGGTTCCTTGACCCAAACCACTTGGGAGCGTCTAGGACAATAAAGTGTGCACT
>NZ_BAUT01000119.1 GCF_000513095.1 Halalkalibacter wakoensis JCM 9140 | reverse complement strand
AGTCATGGGGTTCTATGACTATTTGACTCGTAATGAGGATTACGGAGGAAATGTAAATGATCAGTTAAAAAAACAAGCCCCAGGGCGTTTTAAGACTTTTAAACCTTTCCTCCACCACATTACAAAAGGGAATTCATACGATAAAAACATTTTAAAGATTAAGGAACCAAAGCGTTTAATCAAAACTTTGAGTAAAAATCAAATCCAAGTGATCCATGATGCTTGCAGCAATATACGGGATGAATTATTATTCCGTATATTATATGAAGGGGGATTACGTATTGGAGAGGCCCTTTCTCTGTGGGTAGAGGATTTTGATATAGGTAAAAATGCTATTACGGTGAGGAAATCCAAAACATCCGATGGGGAAAAACGAAAAATTTATGTATCTATTGAGACTATGAATCTCTTTCAAGATTATCTAATAGACTTTCATTCTTACGAAATTGATAGCAATTATGTTTTTATCACCTTAACTGGACCAAATCGTGGTAAGCCAATGACTGATGGTTCTGTACGTTCTTTAATTAAACGGATGAAGAAAAAAACAGGAATAGATTTTACCCCTCATATGCTTCGGCATACATATGCTACAGAGTTACATGAAGCAGGAGTAGATATTGCCATCATACAGAGGTTATTAGGGCATGCACACGTTCAAACAACCATACAGACTTATATCCATGCATCCGATGAAACCATACGTGGAAGCTGGGAACAAGCTCAATCAAATAAAAAAATGGGAAGAAGAGATAAATAATGATACAGAGTGCATTGGAAATTAAACCCCTTCCCCACCATCTGGAACAGATAAATGAACCATTACTTGGATATTGGGCAAATGATGTGTGGAATGTACAAGAATGTCCCTTCTTGGATAAACACTATGATTGGAATAGAAAATTGATTTTTGATAAGGTACAAAATCTTGGATTAAAAAATGAACTAAAATATTATTTTTATAAGGGGTTACAGGAGACAAGGATTTCGATTACCTATGCTTTTATGCATTATTCTCCATGTCTTAAAGTTTTTACAGAATTCATCTCTCGATATTATGCTAATTTAGATTCTATTATTGATATACCGAAAGAAAAGTTTCTAACAGAATATCGAACATTTCTTGTAGAGAATGGAAAATCAGTTGAAATTATACACCGGAAAAAGTCATCACCATGGATATCACCAACAGTTCAACCATCCTTGTATATTAGACTATTTCTTCAAGTTTATGAATTTTATTATCACCTTTATGATGAACGTGAAGAAACAGATAAGGATTGTTGGGATGTTCGAAAATTGAAGATTAATTATAACAATACAATCAGTAGATATTCATTAGACTTTTCGAAGGTTCCGCAACCTTATAGACAATTATTTAAAAAATATATAAAGACTCGCCTAGTTTTTCAGCAATCCATTAGCTTTTCTACAGCCGTATGTTATTTAAATAGACTTTCGTTTTTCTTCACCTTTTTGAAGGATAAACATCCTGAGTGGAAAGAATTAAACCAGCTATCCAGAATGGATATCGAGGAGTACATTGAATACTTGCGACATTCCACTATTAAAAAGGGAAAATATTTAATTAATCCAGATCACAATTATGTAAATCGTTTTTTAATAGACCTTAAAACGTTTATCTCATACATACAGAAATTCGAATGGGAAGAAGCTCCGACAAAGTCAGTAATTTCACTATTGTCAATTGAAGATATCCCTAAAAAGAAAAGAGCAAAAGCTGATGAAATTAAATATATTCCGGATGAAGTATGGGAACAGTTAGTTTACCATATTAACCAACTTTCCTCAGATCATATACCTATAATTCTTCTAATGGAAGCTACAGGTTTTCGAATAAGTGACGTTTTATCACTTAAAATTGACTGCTTAGTAAATCAAGAAGATGGTTGGTGGATTATCGGAGATCAAAGAAAAGTAAGTTATAAAAATCATAAAGTTCCTATTTCAGAAGAAATTGCTAATGTGGTCTTAGCGCAGCAAGAACTTACAAAAAAGAGATCAACTTCGGACACGAACCCTAAGAAATATTTGTTTCCAATACTAAAAGGGAAAAGGATGGGTAATCCCATATCACAGGATTCCATTAAGCTGAACCTTAATAAACTAGCTAATAGATGTAATATTAAGGACAAGGATGGAGAAATTTATTGGTTTAAAAATCATGCATTTCGACACCGTTACGGTGTTAATTTGATTAATAACGGAATGAATATCCTTCATGTTCAAAAACTGATGGCACATGCCAGTCCTGAAATGACATTAGTCTATGCCAAATTCATGATAAAACACTACGTGATGAATGGGAAAAGGCTCGAGATAATGGTGCAGTAAGACTAGATACTCATGGAGAAGTTATTGTCGCTGATTTAGCTCAACAGGCTGAAGAAAATGGAGTTGAACTGGAGTGGATACGGCACAACATGGACTCCATTCGTTTAGATCATGGGTTTTGTGTAAAAAGCCCAAAACTTCATTGTGATTTTCTTGAACAGACATTGGAACCACCGTGTATTAAAAATAACTGCAGAAGTTTTCACGTTGACAAGACTTTTCTCGGCTATTATCAAGATCAAATATCTAAAATGGAAGCTGATATTGAAGTATACAAAAAATCCGGAAGGTTACGTTCTATTGAGTTAATCGAACCCAAATTAAAGAGATATAAAGAATTAGCAAGTGGTTTACTACATACTGGTGGTATCTTTGGTTTGGATAAAACTAGACGTGAGTATGTTGGAAATGAACGTGAAAAGGTGATGCAAAATGTCTAATGAAAGCCCAAATACCGAAGGATTATAAAACATGCGAAGTTGAAAACGGAAAAGACCATTCAAAAAGTTGAAGAAACGATCAAAAAGATGATAAAAAAACAAATAAAAATCAATTTTAACTCTGTATCTGCAGAATCAGGGGTTTCAAAGGCATTTCTATACAGAAATACAGAGCTCCGAGATCGAATCGAAACACTTCGCAAACAACAAGAAGGTCTCTCCTCAATAAAACAAGTTAAAAGGAATATGAGTGACGCATCAAAAGATGTAATTATTGCTTCCTTACGGAAGCGAGTCAAGGATTTAGAAAATGAAAATAAAGAAATTAAAGAACAATTGAAAATTCAATTTGGGAAGATTTATGAGGGAATTTAAGTTCCTACGATTTTCCCTTCCCTGATTGATTTTTTTGTGTAATATGACAATGCCATTTAAAAGATAAGTTGTATTCCGCAATCTGGCCAGATTGTTGAAGATCGAATAATGGATAAAGACCATTAATGTCGTATTAGAAATAAATAAAAAGTATGACTATTAATTTTGTTAAGTGAGCAAAGCAATTGCATCTTCCATGTTTCAAATATTGTCCTTTTAATGTTTATAGTTTATATTTTGTTCAATGTGTATCTTTACTTCAATATGTTCTATAGATTCTTTATCAATCGAATTAATTGCACTTACATCCCACTTTTTCAGATGATATCGATATGTTTTTTCACTTATATTTAACAAATCTGCATTTATTTCTTCACTTTTCTCCATCGTCTTTAATATTTCCCTTTTAATTTTCTTTTCTAATACTTTTTTAATTTTATCTATACTAATATCTTCCTCATTTTGAATCAATACTGCATTGGCTTTTACAATTAAGTGATAGGAAGGTTTATAACCATTTACTACTTCAATTGTTTTTTTAGGTTTCTGTATGATTACACTTACTTTTTCTTCAAAGAGGGAGAGAGGGATATTAGTAGCTTTTTTAGAAAACCATTTTAAGCCAACTAGGTCTTTTTTATTTACCCATCCTTTATATTGTTTCTGTGAAATGACAAATCCTCCGGTAACAACAGCAATATTTTTCTTTTCTTCATCCTCTGAGTAATGAGTTTTATTCATTTCTAATGAAGGTATGATCTGTGTACCAACTGGCTGGGAATAGGTCGAGATAAATTTATTATACTTTTCAATGGGAATAAAAAAGTTGTTTTCAGTTAGGGTTTTGGGATTATGGATGATTGTATATAAAGATGGGAAATTAAAAAAGCTCTCACTTGTTAAAATTTGTTTAATATCCTGTTCCGTACCAAAAAGCCATATATTGTATCTAAGTAAAGAATTTTGTCCAATAAATTCGATGACGGACTTCATTTGCTCCTTTATAAGATTTTCACTTAAAAGAATTGGATTCAACATGCCCGTAATAGAGAGGTAATGCCGACTTTTGTTCTAATTTGCTTAAAGCGGCCTGTATTGTTTTTCCTTTAGCTTCTCCAATTAAGATGGGGGAGGCTTGCTGTAGAGAAGAAGCGCCTTCTTGCTTCGCGATATTGGCAAAATTCAAGGCTTGAATATAGGCGATAAATTCTCCTTCAGCGTAATCTAGTCCTAAAGCTGTAATATAAGTTTGACTTTGTATTTCTTTTGCACCCCAGCACCCAGTCAGGAAAAAAATCTGACTGCTTATCATGATGATCAATAAAATCTTTTTCATATATTACTCCTTTTGACTATCGCTATCAATAGGTTGGTATGCTTGATTTCGCTTCTTCATAAATCGATAAGGCAACTTCAACATATTTTTAATGATATCTGCTCCATGGGGTTTGGATAAATACGACATATACGGCTGACCAAAGCTTTCTAATGAAACCACGTTTGTTAGAATGAGAAAAAAAGAAATAAAGAAGCCATATAATCCAAATAGACCTGAAAAGGCTAAAACTAGAAATCGCAGAATCACGAGATTGCCTGCCAGGGTTTGATTACTTAGGATATAACCTGATATCACTGTAACAGCAACAATGACCAAACAGGATGGAGATGTTAACCCTGCACGAATCGCAGCATCACCAATAAATAATCCGCCTAAAACAGCAACAGTTTGTCCAACAGCCTTAGGTAGGCGTACCCCGGCTTCTTTAAATAATTCAAATAAAACAAGCATAATAAAAACTTCCATAGGCGCAGATATAGGCAAGCCAATTCTAGAGGCAGATATTGTTGCGATAAGTGAATAAGGAATTTGATCAAGTTGAAAGGTTATTAACGAAATATAAAAACCAGGTAAGAAAATCGTCGTAGATATAGCCAAAAACCGCAGAACACGGACCATACTAACGTAAAAAAAACTATCATGAGCGTCTTCTGGTGAATATAATAGTTGATTTAAATTTGCGGGTCCTATTAGGCAAGTCGGATTTCCATCTACTATGATCACAAATCTTCCTTGTGTTAAGGATTGAACAGCAAAGTCTGGTCTGCCTGAATTCTCCATCAAAGGGAATAGTGAAAAGGTTTTGTCATATAGGAATTCCTCAATTTCGTAACTGCTAGCGACACTATCTACCTTTATGGAATCTAATCGCTTTTTGACATCTTCAAGAATAGAAGGATTCATAATATCATTTATATAAAGTAATAAGATTTTCGTTCTGCTTCTTTCACCAATTGTATAATCAATGCTTTTTAATGATGATGTTTTTAATCTCTGACGAATTAATGCCATATTATCCGATATATTTTCTACTAATCCATCCCTTGGCCCTCTAATTGAGGATTCCATGTTAGATTCTTCAGGACCTCGTTTTGGAAGATTTGATACGGGTAGAAAGTAAAGATCGTTTAAATGATGATTAAATATGATTAATTCACCTGAAAATAGTTTTTCCTCTGTCTCTGTTTTAACGGTATGTATATCTTTAAGCTTATTGGCCTCCAGAACATTATTTAATAATTCAAAATTTAAGTGACCGTTCTTTTCTATAACTTCATTAATAGTTGGAAAAATAACCTCATTTATAAATTTCATATCTACTAATTGAGGACAATACAAAAAAATCCAAAGTATGATCTTGATAGTCCCTCGTTTTTATCACGGTATCAGAAGAACCTTCAAACCAAATTTTCAATTGTTCTATGCTGACGACTTTTTTATTAGGTTGAACTTTCTTCATGTTGATCTCCTTTTAAATGAATGATTAGTAAAAAAATCAGTAGCGTGCAAATTTGAAAAATAAGGCTAAAA
>NZ_BAUT01000120.1 GCF_000513095.1 Halalkalibacter wakoensis JCM 9140 | reverse complement strand
GATCACTGGTCCCGCAGGAGTCTACGTGTCATTCCCCTGCTAGGGTTACTTTTACTTATCTTTAACTTGTTACTCTTTTTCATTTAAAAGCTTTATTATTCTCTTGAGATTCACCGCAAATATCAAGGGTAGCCGCTTGAATTTGCATGAGTTTCACTTCTCAAAGGCTTTTCTAAGTTTCTCCCTTTTTTTAATCGTTGAAAAGAAGGGAATTTCTATCTTTCCTCTCAACAAAGCGTGCCCCCCATCCCCGGGAGCGACGAGATCGAAGCTCCGTTTCAAGTTCCGCAGGAGTCGAGTGGCTTCCGTTTCATTTCACTATGAGCAAACCTTCCTGCAGCAAAATTTAGAAAAATAGACTCCTCGTTTTTATTGTTTCTAACATAAGCTCAAAAACATTGTAAAACATTGTTTTCTATGAAAGAAATCCACTGTATAATGCAAGATTTTTAAGTTTGCTGAATACAATAGAAGTAATGTACAATACAAGCACAGTATGTCTTTGACAAAGTGTGGAAAATGATAGCTTAGATAAAGTAGGGGATTTGTTATGAAAAGAGCTCGGCTTATTTACAATCCAACGTCTGGACGTGAACAAATTCGTAAAAACTTAGCTTATATTTTAGAACGTCTTGAGAAGAATGGATATGAAACATCAACGCATGCAACAACAGGAGAAGGGTGTGCCACTTCTGCGGCTAAAAAAGCAGGTGAAAATGGAAATGATCTTGTCATTGCGGCAGGAGGGGATGGAACCATTTTTGAAGTCGTAAATGGACTAGCCAACTTACCAAAAAGACCAAAGCTTGGCATTATCCCGGCTGGAACGACAAATGATTTTGCACGTGCCTTAGAATTCCACGTGATATCGAGAAGGCTTGTGATGTTTTATGTGGTAATCATTTTGAACCGATTGACATTGGTCGTGTAAACGAACGTTACTTTATCAATATTGCGGCAGGTGGGACGCTGACGGAACTTACCTATGAGGTTCCAAGTAAGCTAAAAACAGCGGTAGGCCAGTTAGCTTATTACATTAAAGGGTTAGAAAAACTCCCTCAAGTTGCCCCTCGAATGGTTCAAATTGAATATGATGGGAAACTATTTGAAGGAGAAATCATGATGTTTCTTGTCTCTAATACCAATTCGGTCGGAGGCTTTGAAAAGTTAGCACCGAATGCGTCGTTACAGGATGGTATGTTTGATTTTATTATTGTTAAAAAGCTTTCTTTTCCAGAGTTCCTTCACGTGGCAAGTCTTGCGTTAAGAGGGGAGCACATCAATCATCCGAAAGTGATGTATGTTCATGCGAATCGTATTAAGGTTCAAGTAAAAGGGGACATGCAGCTAAATCTAGACGGTGAATATGGCGGCGTACTCCCAGCAGAATTTGTAAACATGTATCAGCATTTTCAAATGTTAACTCCTAAAGACCGAAAGCAAAGGAAGTAAAAAAGGAAATCGCTATAGCAGCGGTTTCCTTTTTGGCGCTTAGTTTCTTGTACCACCTCCGTTATGGTACAATGACTAAACTAATAGCAAAAGGACGGAACAACGAATGAATCAAATACCAGTAAAGAAAAATGACCAACTTCAAGTAACGATTGAAGACTTAACCCATGAAGGAGCAGGAGTAGCAAAAGTAGACGGTTATACATTATTTGTCCCCAATACGCTCCCTGGTGAAGTAGCAGATATAAAAGTAGTGAAAACGAATAAAGGCTATGGGTTCGCTCGATTACTGGAGATTAAACAAGAGAGTGAACACCGTGCTGAACCATTATGTCCGATCTATCACCAGTGTGGTGGTTGTCAAATTCAACATCTAAATTACGATGCTCAGCTCGTGTCCAAACAAAAGCAAGTGAAAGATGTGCTCGAACGAATTGGTGGGCTTAAAGACGTAACGGTTCATCCGACACTTGGGATGGACAACCCTTGGCGTTACCGAAACAAAGCACAAGTACCAATTGGTGAAGAAGGAGGACTTGTGGTCGCTGGTTTTTACCAAAAACGAAGCCACCGGATTATTAACATGGATGAGTGTTTGATTCAGCATGAAGAAAATGACCAAATCATCCATGTCGTCAAAAATATTGCGAATAAATATGGAATCCGGGCTTATGACGAACAAAAGCACAGAGGAACGCTCCGTCATGTTGTTGCAAGAAAAGGAAAAATTACAGATGAAGTAATGGTTGTACTTGTGACAAGAGGAAAAGAACTGCCGAATAAGAAAAATATAATAGAAGATATTATTGCAGCGGTTCCAAATGTGAAGTCGATTGTTCAAAACATAAATACAAAGCGGACGAATGTGATTTTCGGTGATGAGACAAACGTTTTATGGGGAGAAGAATACATTTATGATTACATCGGCGATATCAAATTTGCGATATCAGCACGCTCATTTTATCAAGTGAACCCTGAGCAGACGAAAGTCCTTTATGATAAAGCATTGGAATACGCCAATCTGACTGGAGAAGAAACGGTTATTGATGCATACTGCGGGATAGGAACGATTTCGTTGTTCCTTGCTCAAAAAGCGAAGCATGTGTATGGGGTAGAAATTGTACCTGATGCGATTGCAGATGCGAAGAGAAACGCTGAGTTAAATGGCATGACAAATGTTGATTTTGCAGTAGGTGAAGCGGAGAAAATCATGCCATGGTGGTATGCACAAGGGATTCGGGCAGATGTTGTTGTCGTGGATCCACCTAGAAAAGGGTGTGACCAAGAGTTACTCGATACAATCCTTTCAATGAAGCCAAAGCGTGTTGTGTATGTGTCCTGTAATCCTGCTACGCTAGCTAGAGATTTGAAAGTGTTAGATGAAGGTGGATATACAACGAAGGAAGTGCAGCCGGTGGATATGTTTCCGCATAGTTCGCATGTAGAAAGTGTCGCCGTTTTAGAACTAAGTATATAATCATTCGAAAAGAGGAGTTCAGAAGATGGACTCCTCTTCCCAAATTAGTAAGATAAATTAAACAAAAAGGTAAGGATCTTTATGTTTTAAACTAAGAAAAATTACTTTTTAACCTCTACCCCATTAATCTTTAGATGAGCATGAAAAATCTCCATTAAAGTAGGCAATTCCTCTTTGTTTTTCCATGTGTCTTTGTTCCAGATGTTTGATTCCTTTAATGCGCGAGGGCAGTGGATAAAGCATTCTTCAACCTCTACTCCAATTCCAAGTAGTGGTGGTTTGCCTTTAAGGCTCATGTTAGCAAGTATTTTTTCATCATTTATGATCGTAGCTCGTCCGTTGATTCTTAACACATCTTCTAATCCAGGGATAAGAAAGACAAGACCAACGTGAGGATTGGATAGGATGTTTTTAATAGAATCTAGTCGTCTATTACCAGGGCGATCCGGAATAACTAGCTGATGTTTGTTTAGGATTGTAATTGAACTTGGCATATCTCCTCTTGGGGAAACATCGCATGTACCATCGGCATTAGATGTCGATAGGAAAAAAAGGGGTGACATCTCTATGAATTTTTTGCAGTGGTCATCAATAATGGAAATCGTCTTTTTCATAACTAAATCGTGTGGTGCTCCAATTATGTCTCTCAGTTCTTCTTCTGTAGTAATCGCGTTTCGGGAAAAATCTATTACGTCCATGAGATCACTCTTTTCTATGTTTAACTAGTGAAAATGATTATCAGCCTTTACGTTATTTTATCTGAAAAGAATAGCCGTTTACAATAGTTTCGTTGAAAACAAAAAGGACGTACCTTTCTGGTGACATCCAGAGTTGATACGGTAGAGTCTTACGTTTTTTTTCTTATCATATAAAAAAGAAATATCACACTTACATATTACATTAGAGGACCATGGAAGGTTGACGGAAATCCGTTATATGGTTTAGGGTTAAATGCAATGACAAAACGCTTTGAAATGTTTGGCGGTTCGATTGACGTTTATATATATAGTAGGTCTCCCTTCAATGGTCAAAAGAGTGTTTATTAAAATTGTATGTTATGGTGGTCTTAACTTAGTTTTTTAGAGGTTATAGGAGTTTTTTGCCTTTTTCTTTTATTATGTTTCCACGTATGACTACTACATCAAGAATAAGAAATGATCATAAGAAAAGACTAAAAGAGGTATACCATAATCAAGTCGTTAAAAAATTTGATATAACAGGAAATAAAAGGAGATAAGATGACAAACATACTTTCAGGATGGAACTTTGATAATAGTTATTCACGTTTACCGGAGATTTTTTATTCTAGTCAAAATCCTACACAGGTGAGTTCACCAGAATTAATCGTTTTTAATTCATCGTTAGCAGCTAAACTGGGTTTGAATGAAGATTCTCTTAAACAAAAAAATGGAGTCGATGTATTCGCTGGGAATGAGCTCCCAGAAGGTGCTTTCCCACTTGCTCAAGCGTATGCTGGTCATCAATTTGGACATTTTACAATGTTAGGTGATGGGCGAGCGATTTTGCTTGGAGAGCAAATAACACCTTCAAATGAGCGATTTGATATTCAGTTGAAAGGTTCGGGGAGAACGCCATATTCACGTGGAGGAGATGGACGAGCCACGCTTGGACCAATGTTAAGAGAGTACATTATAAGTGAAGCCATGCATGGGCTAGGAATCCCTACAACGCGTAGCCTTGCCGTTGTAACAACAGGTGAGACAGTTATGCGTGAAGCAGAGCTTCCTGGTGCTATATTAACTCGAATAGCTGCTAGCCACTTGAGGTTTGGAACGTTTCAATACGCTTCTAAATGGGGAACAACAGAAGATGTAAAGGCGTTAGCTGACTACGCCATTGAGCGTCACTACCCTCATATTCAAGAAACTGAGCATCGTTACTTGTCGCTTCTTCAAGAAGTAATCAACCGTCAGGCAGCCTTAGTAACAAAATGGCAGCTAGTTGGATTTATTCATGGTGTGATGAATACCGACAATATGACCATTAGTGGTGAGACAATCGATTATGGCCCTTGTGCATTTATGGATACATATGATCCTGAAACCGTGTTCAGTTCGATTGACCGACAAGGACGCTATGCATATGGAAACCAACCGAAAATAACAGCATGGAACTTGGCTCGCTTTGCCGAAACATTATTGCCATTGTTACACGAAGATCAAGAGCAAGCGGTTACCATCGCGCAAGATGAAATCTCTCAGTTTCCTGACCTCTTCCAATCTTATTGGCTAAATGGGATGAGAAGTAAGCTTGGAATAGTCAATGAGGAAACCGGAGATGATACGCTCATTGAAGGCCTTCTTAGTTTAATGAAGAAACACGGCGCAGACTATACGAACACGTTTCGAGCGTTAACATTAAAAAACCATGAAGAGGAACAATCTGTTTTATTTCGTGCGCCTGAGTTTTCTCAATGGTATAAACTGTGGCAGGACCGCTTAGGTAGACAGGATGAGTCAAAAGAAGCTTCTTTGGAATTGATGAAGCAATCCAATCCTGGAGTGATTCCTCGAAACCATCGAGTAGAGGAAGCGTTAGAGGCGGCCGTGACAAAAAGCGATTTTAGCGTAATGGAAAACTTGCTAAACGTACTTAAAAAACCGTACACATATTCTCAAGATCAAACAGATTATTGCAAACCAGCAGAACCATCCAAATACCCATATCAAACATTTTGTGGTACGTAATAAAAGTAAGAATTTAACCTTCATTGAAGTAATAAAAGGGGTACCCTCTTACTAGCGTAGGACATACACGTAGACTCCTACCATGAAAATAAAAT
>NZ_BAUT01000121.1 GCF_000513095.1 Halalkalibacter wakoensis JCM 9140 | reverse complement strand
ACAACCGGACAATAAATCAGTCGAACTGGACAATAAATAGACGCAACTGGACAATAACAACATGATTTCTCTACAAACCTGCCATTTTTGTGGATAAAAGATCATGGGAACTTCCGAAAACACCCTAGTAAACTCACAAAAAAGTGAATAACCTACTGTTTATGCACGGCTTTTTCCACATTTGAGCGTTTACCCACAGGCAAGAGGCCAATACCACTAAAGAAAACGGTTACATATCCACAACTTATCCACGAACCAGACCAAGAATGGGTCAACGTGGGTCAGGGGGACAGGTTCCTTGACCCTTTTTTCTGTTTAATGGAGAAGATTCTTTTATAGGTTTTGTTAGAATTTTTCAAGTATATATTCTGTTATAGCAACTAGTTCAGAAGCCCTGAATGAAAAATAAACTTGTCACTAAAAGGGGCGGTGGAACTTGTTCGTCCGACCTCGATTGGTAATTTGCTTCTAGGTAGTTTATGATAGAAGTAGTCTTTTTTTCAAAAAGACAGACAGGGGCTGGATAAATGAGTGATTCTCATCAGTTAGTCAAGGCAGGTTATCACCTTTTTATAGAGTACTGTGAAAAGGATAAGGATTTCCTTATTAAAGGAAACGACGTTATGAAAAAGTTTAAAGTTCGATGCGAACGCTATGTAAAGGATGAAGATGACGCTTTATTTGAAACGTCATTTTTAATTAGTGGTTTGAAAGACTTTGCTGCATCTGGATCAGCTGCAGTGGCGCAGCCGAATTTCATTGCTTTTATGGAATTACCAGAGACAAGAATGAAAGTGAAACAGTTGATAGAGCTACGGTTTTGTGGAGAGAGGGCAAGTGAATGGTTGCCGAAAGTAGAAGAACTTAATTTGCAAGGCGATTTGTTTGCTTTCGTCGAATCAAACGGTGGTTTGAAGCCACACCTCTTTTTTCACAGATTCCATAATTTATTGTTTCCGAACCAATCAACCGCCATTGGAGAAGGAACAAGACTCAAACAAACCGCAGAAATGTTTGGGATTGTTAATCGAAAAAAAATGTCCTCCATTCGAATGCAAGCTGCGGTTCGAAATCGTTCGAACAGTTATTTACGTGAAATGGGCGTTTTTGATGAGTTAAGTGATTTCGCAAAAACAGCGATCCCGTGGTTCGTCTACGAAGCCGCGCAATAATTGGGTCAGGGGGACAGGTACCTTGTCCCTTTTTTTGTTTGAATCGGAATCAGGATGTCGCGTGGCGTGGCTGGACAATAAAATGTGGTTTGCGGACAATAAATGGCTGGATCTGGACAATAAATCTTTGAAACCGGACAATAAATGGCCGTAAGTCGACTATAAATCGAAAATGGTAAGTCGATTTCCAATAGCAGAGCGATTATAAAGAGGGGAAATTGTCCTTTTTGTTAAGATACTAGTTAAATTAATAAAATTTGTGAAGAAAAACATCACAGTTTCTCTATTCGGAACTAAAGTTTAGCCGCTTTGGTTCCTTTTTTATTGTGTTAAAACTGGGTCAAGGAACCTGTCCCCATGACCCACCCAAAAAGATTTTACCAATTACTCCAAATCACTAGCCCCGCTTACTATACATTGTTACACTACATGAGTTGAGTATTTTTAGAAGGAAGGTGAGACGATGCTTCAAGCATTGATTATTTTCGTTGCCCAGCTGTTATTTGTTCCCGTCTTAACACTGCGAACGATCATGATGGTCAAGGGAATGAAAGAAAAAGCAGCGGCTCTCGGGATTCTTGAAGGGATCATCTATGTGGTGGCACTTGGAATCGTGTTTAGTGATTTATCGAATTATTTAAATATGGTTGCCTATGCGTTAGGTTTCGGTATTGGTGTATATATTGGTCAAATTATTGAGCAAAAATTAGCGATTGGCTATGTATCGATTGAAGTGAATATTATGAATCGTAATGATGAATTAACAAGCCGTCTCCGTGATGAAGGGTTTAGCGTATCGGCCTCAGAAGTAGAAGGCATGCACCAAGCTCGTAGGTACCGTTTAGACTGTACGGCTAGACGCGATCGCGAGGATGAGTTTATCCAGCTTGTCAGTCAATACGAGCCGAATGCGTTTATTATTTCGTATGAGCCTCGTAACTTTAAAGGTGGGTATATTACAAAAGCAATGAAAAAAAGAAAAGCGAAACGTGATAAGCGAGAAGCTCGCGTTTCGTAGCGGGTCAGGGGGACAGGTTCCCTGACCCTTTTTGATGTCTATTTCGAGGGGGGCTGATAATGAATGGCTCAAACTCGACAGCAAATGAACCATTCGGACCATAAACAGCCAATTTCTTGAAGATGATGCGGCCCCGCCCCTGTGACCCACAGTTAGAGGAGACGCTTACAAGATCCACTATTCTGAATAATGTTCGGTTAGTATATTTGAGGAATTGGTTGTGGTATTATTTTAATAGTAAAATTATCCTATTTAGGTATATTAATGATTAAATGTAAGAGTGATTAAGTTATTTATAGCTCTAAATACCTATAAGGTGCAAGGGGTTCTTATTCACTTAAAAAAAGGAGACATACTACCATGAATTTCACAATTAAACAAAAACTTATTGGAAGCTTTTTGATCGTGTCAATCATTTTCGGACTAGCTTCGTTTCTGTCCTATCAGAATATGAAAAAGACAAATGAATCGTATGATTATCTAATTGAAACAGTATCTGAGATCAGATCTGTGGCTCAGTCGATTCAAACGAATAATGCTTTGCAGGTGGGCTACTACCGAGCCTATATGCTATACGGTGATCAAAGCTATAAAGATCTACTTAATGAAACAAATGCGAGAATTGATTCTTTTATTGAGCAAGGAAAACAGTTATCTACATTGCAAGAGACAATAGATCGATTAGATGCAATAGCTGTGGCAAATAATGCATTTAAAGTAGCTTCAAATGAGATCATGAATGATTCTGTAGCAAATAAAGAAGAAGCGATAGCTGATGGTTTAAGAGAGATTGTCCCAATTAGTACAAGTTTGACGGAGGAGACCCAGTCTTTACACCATTGGTTAAAGGAAGACATTCTTGAACCACGAACAGAACAAACGAAAAGTTCATCTGCAGCTGGCTTGGCAGAAGTCTTGGTGCTGAGTATTTTAGCAACATTAATTGCAATAGGTAGTGGAATAGTGATTTCGATCTTAATTTCAAGACCAATTGTAAGATTAGGGGGAATTGCGAAGCAGGTTGCTGAGGGAGATTTAAATGTAAAAACATTAAAGCTAAAAAGCAAAGATGAAATTTTCTTCTTAAATCAGTCGTTTGAACAAATGACCAACAACTTACGTGAGATGATCGGGGGAATTGCCAATAGTTCCGAACATGTTGCAGCTTCTGCCGAAGAGTTAAATGCTAGTGCTGAGCAATCCAGTAAGGCAACAGAAGCCGTTGCCTCATCAATTCAAGAGGTAGCAGGTGGTGCAGAAGTGACGACAACAAAACTTGAGAGTAATACAAAGGCGTTAGGCGCTATCCGTCAATGGATCACTCAAATTTCCAACAGCTCATCAGCTGTTTCAGAACTATCAAGGCAGACCACAACAGAAGCAGAGGAAGGAGACCGTTTTGTTGAAGAAAACTTAAAACAAATGAGGTTTATTCACGATTCGGTTGGCCGTTCCAATCAAGTTATCGGTTCTCTTTCAGAGCGCTCTCAAGAAATTGGAAAAATTCTAGATGTGATAAGCGGAATTGCCGATCAAACGAATTTATTAGCATTGAACGCAGCAATTGAAGCTGCTAGAGCGGGAGAACATGGCAAAGGTTTTGCTGTGGTGGCAGATGAAGTTCGAAAATTAGCAGAACAATCACAGGAATCAACAAAAACGATTGCCGAATTAATTAGAGTGATCCAGAATGATACGGAAGAATCCGTTCAAATCATGGGAGAAGTGATGGCTAATGCCGAAAAAGGTGTAAAAGTATCCGAACAAACTTCCAATAAGTTTACTCAAATATTAACGAGTACGAAAAACATTACGCCACAAATTGAAGACGTGACAGCAACCGTTCAACAGATTTCTGCGAATATAGATGAGGTGTCAGTCTCCGCAAAAGAAATATCAGAGCTTGCCAAGGCCAACTCCTCAAGCTCTGAAGAAGTAGCTGCCTCAACAGAAGAGCAACTAGCATCAATGGAAGAAATAAGCTCATCAGCAGAAGCTCTAGCTTCTATGGCAGAGGAGTTAAAGACAATTGTAAATCGATTTAAGTATTAAGTGGTTTCGGACAGGAACCTTTTCCCAGCAATCAAGAGTCAGCCGAGAGTTTAAGGCGAGGCTCTTTTTTGTTTTTGAGCATTTGGATAAGAAACAGGCGGGTTCTTATCCCGAAAACTGGGTCAAGGAACCTGTCCCCATGACCCACTCTTTTTGTAGAATCTTATCGAATCAGGAGCATCTTTTTCTATTCAGGAGCATTTTGGATGATGAAAGACATGACAAGCGCCTACTGTAAGTAACCATTTTTTACACGTGAATACCATAATTTACAGAATTTGCTTTAAATTTTAAATACATATAAAGTTTAATGGGTCAGGTTATCTTACGTAGGAAAAAAGTTGGTATATAAAAAAAGGGGGCTATAAAATTGAATAGTAGTTTGAAAAAAATGTTGATGGCGTTATTGATGGTGGCATTTGTGACGATGCTTGCTGCTTGTGGAACGGCTGAAGAATCCTCTGCAGGTGAAGCAGAAGTGGATGAGCCAGCTACAGAAGAAACTGAAACAGAAGGTACAGAAGAGGATGCTGCGGAAGCAACAGAGCCTGAAGAAGTACGTGAAGTTAGTGTGGCGGTCGTACAAGACTACCCTCCATTTGAATATGTAGTGGATGGCGATTTAGTTGGTTTTGACATTGATATCATAGAAGCAATTGCTGAAAACCAAGGTTTAGAAATAAGCTGGGAAATTATGCGATTTGACGGAATTATTCCAGCATTGCAAGCCAATCAAGTAGATGCAGCGGTTTCTGCGATTACGATTCGTGAAGATCGTGCAGAAGTGGTTGATTTTACAGCACCATACTTTGAATCTGGTTTATCTTTAGTTGTTCCAGTAGACAGTGAGATTAATAGTGTTGAAGATTTAGAAGGTGCGCAGCTTGTTGCCAAGCAAGGTACATCTGGTCTTGAAAAAGCAAGAGAGTTTGCTGAAGAGTATAACGGCGATGTAACGGTTCTTCAAGAAGATGCAACGATGTACATGGAGATCATTTCTGGAAACGGTGATGCGATGATCAATGACTATCCAAGTGTGGCATACAAAATTGCCCTTGATGGTGATGACTCTGATGTTCGTATCATTGGCGATCGTCTAACTGGGGAAGATTACGGAATTGCTGTTTCAAAAGGAGCGGAAGGCTTGCTAGAGATTTTTGATGCAGGTCTTGCTGAAATCATGGAAAACGGCACATACGACGACATTTACAATACCTATTTTGCAGAGTAATAGATGAAGAAAGAAGGTGTGACTGTTACGGTCTCACCTTTTTTCGCAAGGTTGCTGTGAAGAAAGTTTTTTCTCATAGTGAAATGGAGCGGAAGTCACTCGACTCCTGCGGGAAATAGAGGTAGGGCCGAGA
>NZ_BAUT01000122.1 GCF_000513095.1 Halalkalibacter wakoensis JCM 9140 | reverse complement strand
CATGAACGAAGTAGAGGCTCTTTTTATTAATGAATTCCCAAATCTTCTGTAACGGAAAGGTATTCCCGCTCCATAAGTTTATGTGAGAGAACTGCATTTTCATAGTACACTCTTGCATTTGTTACTTGCAGAGGATGAATAGGTTCTTTCATATCGGTCAGAATGCGATCCAATGCATCTATCTCCATTAATGTGGAAATGTGTACATGATGCAATGCATCAAACTCAGCAGGGCGTTGGGTATTTATAAATTGGTCACTTTTATCTCGTATTTCATTTATTTTCGATAATGTTCGATCGACGTCTGTGGACGTCACATTGCCACTGTCAAAAAAAGAAGCGAGATCTTCTAGCATTGTAGCAGTCTCACTTATATAATGGCCAGCCTCATCCGCGTATAATTGTAGGTTTTCATCCCGTTGCACTCTTAGTTTGTTTTGTTCGTGATTGTTTGGAGGGGCAGGGTGTCATGATATTGGGATCTAAACTGCTGTTCTTCTACATCGTTGACAATATTAGCTTCAGAATCGGCTCCGCAACTTGTTAAAAGTATACTGGTTCCTAATAAGATGAAAAGATTTCTCTTTTTCAAGATGCATCAACCTCCGTTATTACAAATGTTTCTTCTAGTATGAAGCAAGTAGGAAAAAGTATGCATGAACGTTATGTCCCGTTCGTATGATGTATGAAAGAGATAAGGAGGGACTTTCATGTATACGATGGTATTAGTTATGTCGCTCTCACTATTTTTCTTGTTATTTTTTGGGATTATGATGCTAGGAAACAAAATGTCACACACAATTGAGTATTTGCAAGCAAAGGAAGCAGATGAAGAGTTAGAAAAGATAGAAGAAAAGATGAAGCTATACAAACAAAAAAAGTAATTAATGAATATGAGCCTGTATAATTTACAGGCTCTTTTCCTATGGGAAGGATAAAAAGGATCTGCTTCAGAATAACAAGAAAGTAGTTCGTAGAAGCCATGAACCGTTTCGGTTGTTATATCGTTGATACCGGTGTATGGTTTATTTAGACTGAATATCCAAAATATGATCATGCTTCAATCAAAAACGAATGACATCTTGGCGGATGATTTTGTAACGATCGGGGATAGTTTAAATAGTCGTTGTCTAAGGTAAGCGCGGAGTATTTATTGCAGTTCAGTGCATATTCAAAAAGTGATTAGAAGAGGTGGTTGTATGCGGACGTTTCCGAGACCAAAAGTAATTGTAAGCAAATGTTTGGAGTTTTCCGCATGCAGATACAACGGGGACAAAATTCACGATGCAACAGTGGCAAAATTAGCTGAACATGTGGATTTTGTACCTGTTTGTCCAGAGGTTGAGATCGGACTAGGCTCACCTAGAGAGGTAATAAGCTTATTGCCGTTGGTGAGACTGATCAGTTAGTTCAACCAAAAACGAATGAGAATCTTACTGAGCAAATGAATAAATTTTCATTAGAATTTCTCAGCAGGTTAACGGATGTTGATGGGTTTTTGTTGAAAAATCGTTCTCCAACGTGTGGAGTAGGAGACGCGAAAGTTTATGCTCGTATAGAAAAGTCACCAGTTGTTCGAACAGCAAGCGGATTATTTGCAAAGCAAGTAGAAACATTATTTCCCCTTAAACCACTTGAAGACGAAGGAAGATTACGAAATTTTCTTTTAAGAGAACATTATTTTACCCATTTGTTTACTATTGCTGATTTTCGTTTAGTCAAGCAAAAACAGAGTATGAAGGAATTGGTTTTGTTTCATTCGAAAAATAAGTATTTATTTATGGCCTACGATCAGAGCAAAGTGAAAAGATTAGGAAGGATAGTAGCAAACAAAGAACATGTTTCAGTTGATTCATTATTGACGAACTATGAACAGGCTCTTCATGATTTGTTTCTTACACCAGTTCGATCGATGTCTCATATAAATGTATGTGAACATGTTTATGGGTATTTTTCCAAACATCTAACAAAGCCTGAAAAAAATCATTTCTTTCAAGTACTAGACCAATATCGTAATCAAAAAATTCCCCTCAGTAGTGTCCTTGGCATTTTACATTCATGGTGCCATCGCTTTGAAAATCAATATTTATTAAAACAAACATACTTTGAGCCTTATCCAGTTGAATTGGTTGCTATTAGCGATTCTGGAAAAGGGAGAGCTCTTACTTAGGTTGACTAAAAATTAGTCAGCCTTTTTTACTGAAAAAAAGGTTGTTTTCAAACAATTCAATTTTTTGTTGACTATTATATAACAGATAATTTATAATAAACATACAGAAGTCATAAACAAGGAGATGAAAGTTATGCAAAAAGCAGAAAAAGATATTGTGAAGAAACCGTTAGAAATAAAGGAGGATCAGTCAATCCTTGAATCTATTAATGATTATTATAGTCGGAATTAAAAATAGCGGCGGGCAGAGCTGACTATTTGAACGGCTCTGCCGCTTTTGTTCTGTTGTGATACAGGTGTGAGTTTGGTGATTAAGTCGTGATGAATGTTCGATAAAAGGTTGGTTTGTTACTTGCTATTTGAAAAAAAATGAACTATAATAAAAATATGGTCGTCAACTTTAGTCAAATGATAGCGCTTTTCATTCAGCTGGCGCGGTCAAGGAACCGCAAGGATGAACGAGAGGTAGGGCTTTCATCGTCTGGAGATTGATTGATGGATCCTTATATTTACCTATTAGAAACAACAAAATTGCATCAATTAGCAGCACAGTAAAGAGTTCAGTATTCACATGTTATAAGGGATATTCACTCATTTCTTGGTTGATGTTCCTTATAATATGTGAATTTTTATTTACCTCGGATTGTAAATACGATTGCATATTAAGTAAAATTATTTTAAGATTGGGGTTTTTAAGCATGGCACAAACTGGTACAGTTAAATGGTTCAACGCAGAAAAAGGATTCGGTTTCATTGAAGTAGAAGGCGGAAATGACGTATTCGTACACTTCAGCGCTATTACTGGTGACGGTTTCAAAACACTTGACGAAGGTCAATCTGTTGAATTCGAAATCGTAGAAGGCGACCGCGGACCACAAGCATCTAATGTTGTAAAACTATAAATGGTTCAGAAACAATGTCTCATTTTTGAGGCATTGTTTTTATTTTTTTGTTAAAATAATGATGTAAATATTAGCATGTTTTCAAAACCTTGAATATAATTATGTAAGGGCTTACATTTCTTTGTGGAAGACGAATATTTAGTTAAATTTTTGTATACATATTAGAAAGTCTGTTTTCGCATTTTAAATGTGAGGGGTGTTTTTTATGGAAGCAACACATTATGATGATCTATCCATTTTTGTTCCGAAAAACCAATTAGATAAATTAATCAATGGGGTGCTTCAATCTAAATATCGTATATTTTGGGGTTTTAACAATGGAAAGATGATTCTAAATATTTACAATAGCGAAGTGAATAACAAATTAATCTTCAAACGTCATCAAGGCTTTTTAGAATTAGTGGAAGCGAAACTGAAGAGTCCTCATGTGTTGAAAGTTTTAGATCAAGATATTGATTTTTCGGTTAAAGTAAATTCTCAAGATATGGATGAATCATGCAAACAGTTAAAGGAACTCATTTACAGGGAGATCGATACTTGTTTAGAACAATTATCAGAATGTTTGAAAAGGAGAGATGAAAGATCCTCATTAAAAATAAAGGATCGCTTAGCTGAACTAACGGTTGAGTGGAACCGTACTATGTTAAGGTCGAATGGTAATCATGCCAATCGGGCGTAAACTTTAAAGGAAGGCAATGAAAAAAGGTAAAACAAAACTCCCTTCATTGCCTTGATTTATAATCAAATTTTTGGCAGTCTTTGTGTGCGCTCACTTCGAAAGGGACTGTTAAAAATTGGACGTATGAAGATATAGAATCGATCAAGTAAGAGGATGTAATGCGTTTGTTTGATCAACATGAACAAACGCATTATAGCGTTCTGACATAATAGATGGTACATAGTTTCCTAAATGTTCAAATTGATTATGGTAAACGACACCAATTGCTCGGTGACCTATTTGTTTTGTGAAAAATTGGTGATTATCCTCGTTAAACATGATGAACTTGTTGAAAGGTCCAGCAAAATGAAGTTCATGTTCCCAACTACCTGATCGTGCTTTTGGGACGAGCATGTTTTGTGCGGGATCTCCCCATTTTTCAGCTGCAATTACAGATCCCTCATATGTTCCAAAACCAATTGCATAAACATTCTTCATTCCATATTTTTCCCTTGTTAACTGGCCGACGTTGACATTCCATCTTCTTGCATATCGGTGGCTCTTGCATCACCAATATGTGTATTATGTTCCCATATAATACCCTTAGCCTGTGGTCCGTAGTGACGTGTAACTTCATCAATAGCTTCTACCATATGTTCGTCTCTAATATTCCATGATTCAGAATCACTTGTTACCATTGTGCGGTAATATCTTTCTGCGTTTTCGACTGCTAGGGCATTCATACGTAAATGTAATTGCCCTTCCGATTCCTCTTCATACAAATGACGATTTTCATGTAAAGATTGAAGTAACTCCATTAATTCTTCAAAACAATCCTGTCCATAAAAAGTCGAGGAGACGCCATAAAGTTGCATCTCTTTATGGTAAGGTTCAAAACATGAAAAAGCAGCTTTTGCCTTAGCGATATCAGGAGAGTTTATAGATTCTAGATACCGCACAATTTCTTCCATTGATTCCCATAAACTATAAACGTCGATCCCGTGAAATCCGACTTTATTAGAAGAGGGTTTTTCATGATTATACGTTTTTAACCAGTCGATAAATCCAACCATCTCTTCATTTGCCCACATCCACTCTGGCCATCTTCGAAATGATGTAAGAGCATCAGACGCATGACTATAATTCGATGTTAGTCCTTTGCAATAACGGTTCACTTTATAGCAAGAAGGCCAGTCACCTTCTACTGCTACAAAAGAAAACCCATGATTGACAATAAGCCATTTGCTTATTTCTGCTCGTAATGAATAAAATTCAGACGTGCCATGAGTGGATTCACCTAATAATACATATTTAGCTTGACTTGCTTGTTCTAAGAGAGGATGTAAGTCCTCAATGGTATGAAAACGGGTCGCGTATTTTTTGATAGCTTCGCTTAAATCCAATGTATGAATGTTCATGTTCATAACTTCCTCCTTAAAAAAACTTAGGTCGATAACACACTGTTAGTATGGCTTAAATATGTAACAATTAAGAAGTTTTTTATTAAGAAAGGGTTTTAGAACCTACGATGAGTCTATTTATAGAGGCGTATAAATGAAAAAGGCGAGTAAATTTTCAATTTAATAAATGAACGCTCTTTAGGTAAATGCATACGATGGGTATGTAACCAAGTATCTGAAGGGAGCAATTTATATGAGTCATCATTCTAATCACTTTTGGAATCAACCACAATTTCCAGGTGGAAATCAACATTTACCAGGCTGTCAGTGCGGTTGTGGAGCTGCCCCAATGACGACAACAGACCATAAGCAAGACGTTCATCATTCTCAAATTCCTTATCACGAATTACAAGGGACTTCTTTCCATCAGGCATACAACAAACGCCTGGAAATACACCACAAAGTCC
>NZ_BAUT01000123.1 GCF_000513095.1 Halalkalibacter wakoensis JCM 9140 | reverse complement strand
CTTGAAAAAGAAACCTAGAAAATTTGTTCTCCATACAACACCACCTCTCCCCTATTAATCTTATTATTCTAACTATTCCCAACTTAATAATAGTGTATTACCTTTATACGAGAACAACAAATCAGTTTTCCCCCTATGCGCAAGAAAAAATTTTTTTCTAAAAATTCATTATTATATTTTCAGTTTTTATTTGTACATCGGTTATATACCTTGGTATTAATATGAATTTATTAATTTAAATAAAAATCACAAATGATATTTCAGATTATTCAGATACTGTGATATCATATTAATATATACATTGTGCAAACTTTTTAAAACCTTCCCTTTATACGAAGGAAACTTTGAGTGAGGTGTTAATATGGGAGAAAAAAGAGATAATACTTTATCTTCAGTGAAAAACGCATTAAGGGTTTTAAAAAGTTTTTCTATAGAAGAACCTGAGAAAAAAATCACTGATTTAGCTAATTCATTGAATTTAGGTACTAGTACTGTTAGTAGGTTGATGACCACTTTAGCTAGTGAGGGCTTTGTATACAAAAAAAACCAAAGGTATCGTTTAGGCTGGCCCCTTCTTTCATTAAGTGGGGTAGTTACTTCAGACATTGAAATTCACACCGAAGCTACACCTGTTCTACACTCTTTATTAAGTAAAACAGGTGAAACATCCCATCTAAACATATTGGAAAATAGGGAAGTAATTTGTATTCATAAAGTTGAAAGTAATCATACTGTGCGCACTTTTACTCATATAGGAAGTAGAAATCCACTTCATTGCACAAGTTCTGGGAAAGTCCTGCTTGCATTTAATGAAAAAGATTTATTTGACGAAATTATTGAAAACGATCTCATTTCATACACTCATAACACAATATCAGATCCTAAGAAACTCAAGGAAGCCTTGAAAGAAATACGAGAACATGGCTATGCCATTAGCCGAGAGGAACTTTATCAAGGTGTCACAGCAATAGCAGCCCCTATTAGGGATTACACAGGGAGAGTTGTAGCTGCAGTTAATACAATTGGACCCATTCAAAGAATAAACTCTCATACTATTCCCAATCATATTAAGAGAGTGTGCGATGCAGCTAAAGAAATCTCTGAACGATTAGGTTATTTTCCGACCTATAAGTCGTAAATGAGTTTAATATTTTAATTCAATGATGACCATCTGTAGAAAAGTAAATGTTGTTAGTAGTAAAAACTCCTGGAGTGAAAAACCAGGAGTTTTTATAGTACAATCACATAAAATCTCTAACACATTTTTTAGCTACCAATTTTTAATAACGCCGAAAGATATAGAACCATTTTGAACTGCCATTTCTTCATGCATTTCATTTACAATCACAAACAAATGATCTGTATGATTGTTAATTTTTATCGACACTGTAATCAGTAAGTTTATCATTTTTATCAATCGGCCTTTTCTTTACTCCGTCCAGACATCCAAGTAGCAATACTACTTGGAATAAATTAGGTCATGTAACACTCATGAGCTTTATAATTTTCTCAATCCTATTTGAACATCCTCCGAGCAGTAACAGGCACCTAACCCAACTCACAAATACTAACCCTTCAAAACCCCAAACATCCCTTCTTTATGTTTGCTTGCTTTTAATTTAGTCCATCCTTC
Organism: Halalkalibacter wakoensis JCM 9140; assembly: GCF_000513095.1. Classification (GTDB taxonomy): domain Bacteria; phylum Bacillota; class Bacilli; order Bacillales; family Bacillaceae_D; genus Halalkalibacter; species Halalkalibacter wakoensis. The sequence goes on along the minus strand of NZ_BAUT01000123.1, from coordinate 3,923 downwards.
ATCATCGAGAGTGACTTATTCTTTCATGATCTTTAGCTTCAAACTTTGCTCAATAATGCTTGGGTAAGAACTGATTTTTCCTGCTGGTGGCAAATTAGAGAACATCGAATTTCCTGATACCGTAATTAAAGCAAGGTTGCCAAAATCAACAAGGTCGCGCTATTCCCAAGAAACACCTTCAACTGGATGTTGTGGGTAAAATTGTTCAATGGAAGTTCTAAACCGAATTTGCCAGTCGTCACACATGGGTGAAATAATTTCTTTATCCATGTATAAATACCCATCTTTGTATAAAAGATAATCAAGGTATGTAAAGACGATTCTTTAGTAACCAAATCCACTAATAGTCTCATCGTCAAAGTTTGAATGGATCACTTTTGTTTTACAGTAAGTAAAAACGCCTATCACCACCGAATTATGTCGATTCAACTTCGACACCCCCCCGGCGGTGACAGGCACATCAATCAACTTTGCAGCACCCCCATGTTGAGTTGATTCGCTGGTCGATGAAAACCAAACAGATTACCACTATCATCCATAATATTTTTTTAATTTTTCAGCCATAGCTTATGAAATATTGGCCAACCGTATCCACTTAGTTGAATGCCTTGCACAGTTGTTTGGTATGTATTCTGTTCGGATGAATGGACAGTAAAGATAATAGTAGCATCCTCTGTTAACTGTTCTTCGACTGCTAGAAATGCTTGGATAAAGCTTTCATCATCAGACTGTTTTTTGATCGTTTCAAACCCTTTGTTTAATTCCTTACGTTGGGATTCGTTAAGAAATCTGCGGATTCCATATTCATTACGAAGCAAGATGAGAATGGACAATTTGATATTATCTTCAAATCCTTCTCCAGTGTATATCGCATCAAATGATAACATCAGTTGTTCATTGTAAAGATCCGACAATTCAATCGGATGCACGACTACCTTAATGCCGATCTCAGATAGTTTTTGTTTCATCCAATAGGCATCTTCTAAAAAATCCTCAAATCGCAAGGCAGCTAAATGGATTGTTTCCCCTTCATAGTTAGAGTTTTTAAGTAGTTGTTTCGCTCTTTCTATAGAATGATTTATCTTCTTACCATCGCTTCTTTCCGGAATAAAACTGGTAGAAGCAGCGATTCTTGGCTGACCTAGTTGTTCGATCATATCATGGGGATTCACCATTGCTTTTACAGCCTGTCTAAAGTAACGACTTTGATGCACACCGTCCTTTTTCATATTAAAAATGATATAATTACTGCCATTATCATGGACGGTATATGTAGAGGTCGTCGCTTTATTCTTCTCCAAAGGATGTTCGGTAAAAAAGTGTAACGTATTTAAATGACTTTCAGGAAGTTTCCATAAATGAACCTGATCGATAAAGGGTCTTCCTTGAAAATGATCATCAAAAGCATTCAGTATAATTTTGTCTTTTTCTTGGTATTCGACTCTGTATGGCCCAGTTCCTATTGGGCATGAGTCTTTGATATTAGATTCTGCCGGAATAATAGATGTATAGATCGCACTTAAAAAATGCGGAAATACATGATTCCCATCCTTTAAGTGAAACGATATCGTGTACTTGTTTTGGATCGTTATATCTTCTATGCCTTCCAACAACCATTTATTTGGAATGTTTGTCTCTTCGTTGATTAATGCTTGAAATGTCCCCTGGATATCTTTCGCCGTTAATAGGCTTCCATCATGAAAATGAATTCCTTTGCGAATATAAAAACTCCAAATAGTATAATCCTCATTCGATTCCCATCCATTTGCAAGATGAGGTTCGATCGTTTTACTGTCCACATTATACCGAACCAATGTATCAAAAATCTCATTCAGTATATGAGCCTCTGTAGCAACCGTTACAAAAAAAGGATTCAGATTGTAAAGGCTATGTTGTAGAGGAATATGTAAAACATCATTCAATTCCTCTTCGTCCTCGATCTGTTGGATCCCAAACGCCTTTTGAATGGTAGATAAAAGAGTCTCTTGTAGTCCAGAGGAAAAATTATTTTCCATTGCGAAGCTCATGGCTTCTTTCACTTTCCCCTTCTGTACCAATGTTTCCACATGAAGAAGGACCGCTGCATCCATCGATTTTAAAAACGTTAAAGTAGACTTTTTTCCACGTCCACGTTGGCTTTTCCAATGAACATACCCCTCCTCGATCCACCTCTGAAGTATATAGTGGACATTCCTAGAAGAACAGAAAAGGACATCGGCAATTTCTTGTTTAGATATGTAGATTTCTTCTGCTTGTTCGTATTCAGGGAGACGTTTCAATTCAATATAATACTCTAATACATCCACGGAACAACCGACTCCTTAAAATATGAAAATATAAAAGCATTCCTTGCACTTTTTCTTTCCTACTTTCCATTATACGATTAACACGGAGGAAGGAGAAGAAAGCTAATGACTTTATCAGAGTTTAAACAATTTCATGTAAATATCAAAATTCGCATGATTGTCTCTTTTGTTTCGGATGTAGCAGAGATGAGTATATTTCCTTTTATGGCGATTTATTTTTCTACTCAGCTAGGGTTAGCTTGGGCTGGAGGAATTTTAACGTTTACAACTGTTGTCTCGATCATCTGTGGCCTATATGGAGGCTCTTTCGCAGATCGGTTTGGTCGAAAGAAAGTCATGGTAGTAGGGTATTTTATTCAGACAACGTCATTTATGATGATCGCCCTTGCTAATTCTCCATGGTTTGAATCCGTATGGCTTACCTTTCTCATGTTCTTCCTATTAAGTATTACAAGTAAATTTACTGATCCAGCATCAGAAGCACTCTTAATCGATGTTAGTTCGGAGGTAGAGCGCCCCTCCATATATCGATTTATCTATTGGTCGACAAACCTAGCCTTCGCCATTGGAATCGTTCTTGGTGGTTTGTTCTTTATGAGCCATAAATTTGAGTTATTTTTAGGGTTTGCGATCCTATCCATATTCACCTTGTTGTTGACGCTACTTTGGATTCAAGATCAACATGTCCCAAGCAAAGAGGATCCTCGGAGCTTGCTTTCCAACTATGTAGAAGTATTTAAAGATTCCCGTTTTATGGTTCTTTGTCTTTCAACGCTACTCATTATATCGTTAGAGTTTCAGCTCTATGGCTTTATCGCCGTTCGTCTAAATGAAGACATTCATTCTTCTCTATTTGGATTTGTTATAGACGGTCCAAAAATGTTAAGCATTTTAATTATAACGAACACCATGATTGTGATCTTTGCCTCTAGTATCATTGGAAAAGTAGGGAATAAAATGAAGATAAACACGGCTTTATTTCTCGGCTTGTTTCTCTATGTCATAGGTTACAGTTTCTTAGCCTGGAATGGAATGATAGTGGTCTTAATAGCAGCTATCGCGATTGCCACTGTAGGAGAACTTCTTTTCCAGCCAATTCGATCAACCTACGTAGCCCAACTAGCAAACAAAGATGCAAGGGGCTCCTATTTAGCCGTTAGCGGACTCACCATGGATGCAGGCCAAATCTTAGGGAGCTTAGGACTACTAGTTAGTGCTTTAGTAACGAATGGAATGATGGCAGGGATGTTCATTTTAATAGGCGGAGTTGGAGTTTTAGGTTTCTATTGGGCCATTCAGGATAGCAGGATAAAGATTAGTAGAAACATTGCTTAGAAAAAGGGCCTGTCACCACCCGGATTATGTATAGGTATAGAGGAAGGCACAACGCAGATAAATCCGCTAGTTGTGCTTCTATCTCTTTAAACAGGTAACTTTCCCTTTAATAATTTGGAGGGCTTTTTACGTAATACTGATTACAGTAGTTACAAAGTTTATTCCGATCTTCACCATAATACAGGAATTATTAAGATCTTATTTAAAATCCATATTTTTAAAAGCCTCCAATAAGACACCACCCCCACACCTCTTTGCTATAGTAGTTTTCTAAGTCTTGTA
>NZ_BAUT01000124.1 GCF_000513095.1 Halalkalibacter wakoensis JCM 9140 | reverse complement strand
GATAAAGCACAATCCAATGGGTTGTGTTTTTTTACGTGTAAAAACATTTGCAAGGCGCTGTTCCAGAGGAACAGCCTTCTCCGAATTAGCCGAAGGTAAGATCATGAGTAACTCATGTTCTCCTGTGAGACGAGCTGTTTCTCTTCGTAACACACATGAGGATACTTCAAAGAAACGCTACGTGATTATATCAACTCGGTAGAAGAGAAATAGCGAGCCAGGACGTTGCCAGGCAGATAAAGTATACGAGAAAGGCGCAGCAAGTAGATTTATTGCGAGATACACTCACTTCTTTTCTTCTATTAGGTGCATGTGCAGTGTATTGTTTTAAAGAAATACCATGTTCCATGTCAGACGAATTCGTATCTATCATAAGGTAGTGAGTTAGCCGGAGAGTTCCTTTAAGGCAGCTCCATCTTTATAGATAGATTCCAAATAAAATTTTAAAATAGAGTGAATATTGTTATAAGTATTATAATATTATTAAATATATTTTACTTCAACCAAGTTATCGAACATAAGAGAACATATTGGGCTGGGCCTTTTGTGAGTAAGAGCAATCTAAAGTAACAAGAAAAAAAAATAAACTTTTTTGAAAAGCGCTTTATAAAAATTAGGGAGGGAGAATGAGTGGGTTTCTTAACTTCTATTTTATCGAATCTTGATTCTGAGGCTTCCGTATTAAACGTTCAATAATCTTTTTGTATTTAAAGGATTCCCAAAAATATTATAGGGGAGGAATGAGTTATGGAAAGGATTTTATTTAAAGATGGAATCGTATTAACAATGGATCGAACGATTGGCGATTTTAAAAAAGCTGATGTTCTTGTGGAAGGAACAAAGATTGTAAAGGTTCAGCCTAATATAGAAGCAAGTAATTGTGAGGTTATTGACGCCTCAAATATGATTGTGATGCCAGGGTTTGTAGACACCCATCGACATACGTGGGAATCGGTAATCCGTAATGTTGGTGCTGACTGGTCGCTTCAAAAATACTTAAGTAGTATTTATTACGGCAATATTGGTTCAAGAAGATCTCCGCAAGATGACTATATTGCTAACCTATTAGGAGCATTAGAAGCTCTCGATTCTGGGGTTACGACGTTTTTAGACTGGTCGATGGTTATTGCTCGTGATCATACTGAAGAAATGATCCGTGGTTTAAAGGAATCAAATGCTAGAGCTGTTTTTGCTCATGGATGTCCAGGCGATGGAGATTATTGGAGTAGAGATAGTACCCTTCATAATTCAGAAGATGCAAGATATGTAAAAGAGAAATACTTTTCCTCAAAAGATCAATTGCTCACAATGGGATTAGCGATCCGTGGACCGGAGTTTTGTTCTTGGGAAACCTCAGTCGATGAAATAAAACTAGCGCGAGAGCTAGATGCAGTTTGCAGCATGCATCTAGGATTTGGCACATGGGGGGCAAGTGATCGTTCGATAGAGAAGTTATATAGAACAGGTCTCCTTGGTGATGATTTAAACTTTGTTCATGCAAATGCTGTTAGTCCAGACGAGATAAAAATGCTAGTTGAAAGAGGAGGATCGATTTCGGTTACCCCTGAGGTCGAGATGATGATGGGGCATGGTTATCCGGCAACGGGTCTATGTATAGAAAATGGACTGCGTCCTTCTTTAGGGGTGGATGTGGTCACATCTACTGGTGGAGATATGTTTGCCCAAATGAAGTTTACTCTACAAGCAGAACGGTCAAGAGTAAATGAGACTATTCTAGCAGAAGGAAAGATGCCAGGCCCACCATTAAATATATCTGCGAGAAATATTTTAGAGTTCGCAACGATTGATGGAGCGAAAGCGTTAAATTTAGGAAGTAAGGTTGGTTCATTAACTCCAGGCAAAGAAGCGGATATTATCATGGTTAGAACGACAGATTTAAACATTTTTCCTGTGAATGATCCGATAGGCACCGTTGTTCAATGCGCTCATACAGGCAATGTTGATTCGGTTTTTGTTGCTGGAAAAAAAGTGAAACAAGGTGGAAAGATGATTAATGTTGACCTCGAACGAGTTCGGAAACTCGCAATAGAAGCAAGAGATTCTATTTTTGAAAAATACGGCAATCCGGATGGTGCATGGTTGGTGTAGGAGTGTCAAATAGTTATTAAGAGATAGAGCAGGCTTTGTAGAAATAAAAAAAGACAATTAACTAAAATCATGGTGCTAGTTTTCAATAGATATGAGGAGTGATCATATGAGTAATCGGATTGAAGTACCTGTTGTCATTGTCGGAGGAGGACCTGTTGGGCTCTCTGCTTCTATCATGCTTAGTAAATTAGGAATCAAACATATTCTGTTTGAAAAACATCCCGGCACTTCTATCCACCCTAAAGCAGTTGGACTTAACCAGAGGACAATTGAAATTTTTCGAAACTTGGGAATAGAGGAAGAAGTTTATAAGATTGCTGCACCACGCTCAACGTATGAAAGAACGGCTTGGTACACATCTTTTGGAGGACCAACAGAGCTGCATGGTCGGCAAATTGCTGTGAGAGATGCATGGGGAGGTGGTCAGTACAAAGAGGAATATCGAGCGGCCAGCCCTTCCTATTATACAATGTTAGCGCAAATTAGACTTGAACCTCTCTTGAGGACGGAAGCTGAAAAATATAGTGAAGCGGATCTTTATTTTAATACTCAAGTTGTTGATCTTGTTCAGGACGAAGACTGTGTTATTGTAACTGCAAAAGCATCAAATGATGAGGTAATGGAATTTACATGCCAATATGTAATTGGTGCAGATGGGGGACGTACTGTTCCTGCTTTACTAAATATTTCATTTGATGGTCCTACTAATCTTGTAGATATGGTAACAGCTCATTTTTCTGCAGATTTAAGCGAGTATTTACCTGATGATGGTTGTTTAATTAACTGGTTTATAAACCCAGATCTTGGGGGTTCGATTGGCAGTGGATATTTATACCATCTAGGTCCTTATGACAATCGTGGGGTTTCAAAAGAGTGGGTATTTGCTTGTGGTTTTGCAGCTGACGATCCAGCACGTTTTAATGATGACGAGATGAAAAAAAGGATTAACAGATCACTGGGAATCCCTGAATTAGAGGTGGAATTACACTCTATCAGTCACTGGTATATACAGGCGGTAGTAGCGGAGCGATTTCGCAAAGGTCGCTGTTTCTTAGTTGGAGATGCAGCTCATCGAATCCCACCGTGGGGGGCATTGGGTTTGAATTCAGGAATTCAGGATGCTCATAATTTAGTATGGAAGCTTGCAACTGTCTTGAATAACCCTGGACGATCTCCTTTACTAGATACGTATAACGAAGAGCGAAGACCAATAGCGCAAGCCATCGCCCATTCATCCCTGTCGAATTTTCAAAATCATGGAGATGTCGTAGATAAAGCTCTTGGACTTACACCTGCAACTCCAAAAGAAGAGGGATGGAGAGCAATAAATGACTTGTGGAACAACTCGTCTGTAAGTGAGCAAAAAAGACAGAAATTAGAGAAGGCTTTGACTTTACTAGATAAAGAATTCCATGCTCACGGTGTAGAATGTGGATTTTCTTATCCGAGTGGAGCGATTTCATTAGAACAGGTAGAAAATCAAAATGTGCTTCCAGGTGATCCGCTCATTTATAAACCAACCACTATTCCAGGACATCATCTTCCACATTTTTGGTTAGATGGACCCAATGAACAGATCTCGACCGTAGACTTATTTACTTCAGGAAAATTTGTATTGATAGTAGATGAAGCAGAAGAAGAATGGAGGAAAGCGGTTCAACAATTAGACAGTGAATTTTCAGATTTATTAGATGTTGTGTCGATTGGTGGAGATGAGGCAATTTATCCGGACCAAACAGGGAGATGGAGCAGTCTTCGAGAAGTATCCCCTTCAGGAGCAATTATAGTCCGGCCAGATAAGATAGTTGCATGGCGTAGTGAAGCACTTCCTGAAAACCCTAGAGATAGTTTAACAAAAGCTCTTAAGAACGTATTTAATATTAAACAAGTATAGCAATAAATTTTTATTAACTTCAATTCATAGGGATTACCTTATGAATTGGAGTTTTTGATAGTCGCTGTAGATCCTAAAATAGTCTGGTGGCGATAGCGAAGAGGTCACACCCGTTCCCATGCCGAACACGGTCGTTAAGCTCTTTTGCGCCAATGGTAGTTGGGGGCTTCCCCCTGGGAGACGAGCTGTTTCTCTTCGTAAGACTACATGAATTACTTCAGAGAAAGGCTACGTGGTTACCATCCTCGTAGAAGAGAAATAGCGAGCCAGGACGTTGCCAGGCAGATAAAACACAACCCATTGGGTTGTGTTTTTTTACGTGCATAAACAATCGGCTTAAGGTAGTGCAGAGTGCTGCTCCGGAGGAAGAGACCTTTCTCCTAAGTGTGCGGGTGTATGATGGTTGAAAAAAGATATATAATGAAAGATAATACTGCAATTTATTCCTGTTAATAATTTAAAGATGGATAATGCGCGATAGGGAGCGAGTATTTAATGAAAAGATGGCAAATTTTTTTACTAAGTTGGGTAATGGCTGGAATCATAGGAGTACTAGGAGCAGTTATAGCTCTTAACCTAGAAACATTAACAACTGTTCATTTAATCCTAATAATGATTGTAATGGGTTTTGGGGTTGGAGGAGGATTGGTGTTAATATTAAAAAAGTTAAATAACTAGATGTACTGGATCTAGGAAGTTCGGGGAATACGCCTATTCATTATGGCTATTCCTTTAGTCCAGGGTAATGGAGAGGTGTGTTTCATGCATGTTTTCAAATGAGCAATTACAAGACTTAATTGACGGTAAGATTGTTGGAGACAAGTATCCTTTTGATACACATAACATAAAAGATATTGAAGCTCATATCAAACAATTGTTTTATAAAATGAATCGCATTCCTAATATAATATGTGAAGCAGAGTGGGATCACTTTGGCAGTGGTTACGCTTCTTTTGTTGAGTTTTTTTGTTATCGAAAAGAAGATGTTGTCATCATGGAAGAAAAGTACGGAATTCAAGAAATAAAGACAAGTGGAATCATTATTGATATTTGTCGCTTAGCACCTGTAGCCATTATGGGTGAAGATGAAAGATATAAAACCATTCGGAAGGAAACAAACGAAGTCGTACGTGGGGCATATGGTACGATTCTGGATGGTTCATTTGGTTTGCATGAGAAATTTCAAAGAATGGCAGAACCATTGAAGAGAGCATTAAGAGAGTTTGATTATGAACTTTTAGAAGCTGAACAATTGCAGCAACCTTTGCCGTTTGAAACCAAAATACCAACAATCTACCGGGAGCCTCACGAGTATTTGGTAATGGACGCAATCTTTTATTGGGAAGATTAGAGATTGGTACAGTACATATGTAATAAAGAATAGAGGGAGTGCTTATTCTATGCAGTGTTTTTGTGAGAATAAAAAAACGAACGATATAAAAGTTGAGGGAGATGTTGGAGCAGATCCCTTATGGTGCCATGAACGTGGTCAACAACTAACAGAAAAGGTTCAAACTGAACTTGGAAC
>NZ_BAUT01000125.1 GCF_000513095.1 Halalkalibacter wakoensis JCM 9140 | reverse complement strand
CCAACAGGTTTGTTTGTTCAGCGATATCCTTAATAACAGACACTAATTTTGAGATTTCCTGAGACTGCTTGTCCAATCCTTGTACTTTTTGAACCGAATCTTTAACTAGTTGATCAATGGTCGCCATTTGTTGAGTAGACGATTTCATCAAGTCAGTTCCTTTATCTGTTAATTGAAGGGTTTCTTCCGTAAATGTTAAAATGTTTTTCCCTTGTTCACTTGAGTTCTGAACCTTTGTAACAAATGACTCCATTAAGGTTGCGAGGTCACTTGCACTGTTCACTTGTGTTTCAGCTCCTGAAGCTAGCTCTTGCATGGTGACAGCCACTTGTTCAGAGCCTGATTTCACCTCATTGGCCGACTGAGTTAATTCTTCGCTTCGTCCAGAGAGATTTTCTGAGGCAGCGGTGATACTTGTCAACATATCTTGTAACCCTTTTTGCATATCATTCATAGCTGTAGCCATTTTTCCAATTTCATCGTTTGTCTTAATGTGTAACGGAGTATTGCGTAAATCTCCTTGTTTTAATTGCAGCATTCGCTCAGTTACTTGTTGAATAGGCTTCGTGATACGTGTTGCAAATAACCAAATAACAGCAACTCCAAGCAGAAGTGTAACGGAAGTCACGATTATGATCGTTGTTCGTATATCATTTGCAGGGGCATTAAAATCGCTCATATACGCCCCGCTGCTTACAACCCAATCCCAGTGCGGGTCCACTTTGGAATACGTTACTTTTCGTTCAATGATGTTTTCGTTATGAGGAAGAGGCCAGTCATAATAGGTGAAACCGCCACCGAGATTTCCTTGACTAACAAGGTCCTGAGCAAAATAATCACCGTTTGAATCAACCTCATTCCAAATGCTTGTCCCTTCTAAGTTTGGATGTCCAATGAGGGTACCATCTTGTCCAATTATGAATAAATACCCATACTCACCTAGATCAATGTTTTCATTAATCGGTCGCCTGCCTTCATCATTCATTTCTCCTAAAATACTTAGCTTAACTCTTTCCTGTGCGTCCTCAAGCGTTAATGTTCCTTTTTCAACTTCAGACTGAAGAGCATCAATAAGCTCAATGGTCATTTCAACACTATTGGTTAGTTTGATTGCACCTAATTCATCCAAGCTACTCTGGCTTTTCGTATAAGTAAAAAAACCTAAAACCAACATAGGAATGATCAGAAGTAAGGCAGAAACAAGGATTAATTTTGATTTAATAGAGTTTTTCATAGGGGTCACCTTCCTCGTGTTTAGTAAAGTTGTTAGCGCTTTCATTTTTGGTTGTGATTATTTAGATAGTGATTGATTGAAAAGGCTATGGCTAGTATTCCTTCCAATGTCCGTTCCATTGCGCTGCAACCACTCGCTTTCCGCGGGGAGGTGGTGAGCCTCCTCGCTACGCCTGTGGGGTCTCACCCCTACCTCTATTTCCCGCAGGAGTCGAGTGGTTTCCGCTCCATTGCACTAAGAGAAAAAATGTTGATTCAGGAAATCATACAAAAAGACTATGTAATAACTCCCATTATACATTATTTTTCAGAATTCTCAATCTCTTTTTGGGTTAAGAGATTCCCTTTGTAAATAACTTGAATTCCTACCAGTGAAATTTCGTTCAAGCATTCCTAAACTCAAGGTATGATGGTATAGATTGCTAGATTCAACTTAGAAAAATCATACATAGGAGTGTGCGTTTTAGTGAAAAAGTATATCATGGCGGGAGCTCTCTTTGGGTTTCTTGCATTAGGCTTGGGAGATCAAGCATCAGCAAGTGGACATACACATGTCGTTCAATCTGGGGATACGTTATGGAGAATTGCGACATCAAACAATCTAAGCGTTGATCAAGTCATGTCTTTCAATCAATTATCCTCTTCCACGATTCATATTGGGCAAGTTTTATTGCTTCATGCACCAAGTTCTAATACCTCTCAAACTTATACCGTCAAATCCGGTGACAGTCTCTTTGGCATTGCAAGAAATCACCAAACAACGGTTGCAGAGCTCAAGACAGTGAACAACTTAACGTCGGATTTAATTCGAGTAGGACAAGTGCTAACCATTCCAGGTGGAGGAACGGCTCCTTTAGCATCTACATCAACGGCAACGAGCTATACTGTGAAATCAGGGGACTCCCTCTGGAGAATTGCAACCAATCACAATTTAACCGTGCAGCAATTACAATCAATGAACAACTTAACAAGCGATAATATTTTCGTCGGTCAAGTATTAAGGTTAACGGCAAGTGGAACAACACCAGCACCAACTGCCACAACTACGTTTAATGCCGATGCTCTTATTGCAGAAGCGAGAAAATATTTAGGGGTTCCTTATGTGTGGGGCGGAAGTACGCCGGCTGGTTTTGATTGCTCTGGTTTTTTAAACTATGTATATAACAATCTAGGGGTATCGATTCCTAGAACGGTTGCTACGATCTGGAGTGCGACAACACCAGTATCTGCACCGAGAAAAGGGGATATTGTTTTCTTTGAAACAGCAACAGGACCGTCTCATGCGGGCATTTACATGGGTGATAATAAATTCATCCATGCCGGGTCGAGTACAGGAGTAACGATTGCCGATATGAATAATTCTTACTGGAAACCACGTTACTTAGGAGCGAGAGCAGTAAGATAACGTTTACGAGAGAAGGGTCATTTAGATCCTTCTCTTTATAGTATGCGCGATTATTTTTGAAAAAAAGCACTGCGACAAAATTAAAGGAATCATAAATAAAATAACCTAGATCAAGTTACACTTATAATGTTGTTTTTACACCAAAGGAGGGCTTTTATGGCTGGAGCAGAAAAACCAGAAATTGACCTAAAAATTGAGGACCGAATCGAAGTCACCAAAGGTCAATATGAAGGTGAAAAAGCAGATGTTGTCAACATTTATAATAATACCATTGCCGTACAATTTGATGATGTCTTTCAAAAAGAAGGAATCAAATTGCGCACAGTCGTAAAGCACGATAGTTATAAGAAAATTACGAGCTAAAAGGTGTACAGGACAAAGACAGAGGGATGCCCTCTGTCTTCTGTTCACTATGTAAGTTATAGACAGACTAATCCCTGAGTGCGCTACGTTTTGGGGATAAAGTCTTTTTTTATTGTTGCTTTTGTAGGGACTCAGTTAGCAAGGTTCGTTCCATTGCGCTGCAGCCACTCGCACCCGCAAGGAGGCTCACCGGGCTACCCGCGGAAAGCGTAGTGTCATTCCCCTGCGGCAGTTAGGCACTTTTTCAGTGGCTTCCGCTCCATTTCACTAAGTGAAATACTCAAATAAAGTTTTTCATGAAATTACAAATGAAATAAGTCAATCACAAAAATAAATAAATTGAGACAAAGTCTAAACTCCCAAAACAGAAATATAGTATAGCATGCTCGATCAGGAAGGATACGATGCCATGCTAATGACTGTAGGATTTTTTCTGTTTTTGTACCCTTTGTTCATGAGTCTTTTTTGGATTATTGGTGGGACCATGTTTTATTTTCGAAGAGAGGCAGGCGATTCAGCTGCACCAGAATTAAAAGAGACTCCTTTTGTCTCAATTTTGGTCCCATGTTACAACGAAGACGAGCAGATTGAAGAGATGTTAGAGGGATTAATGGTGTTAAACTATCCAGACTACGAAGTCATTGCCATTAATGATGGAAGTACGGATTCAACAAAAGAAATTTTAGTCGATTGTAGCAGGAAGTTTGATCGATTGCGTGTGGTAAACAGCAAGGAAAACAAAGGAAAGGCAAATGCATTGTATCTAGGAGTGCTTGCATCAAATGGCGAAATTGTTCTGACATTAGATTCAGATGCTTGTTTAGATAAAGATGCACTACAATATTTGATTCCACATTTTACAACACCAAATTATAGTGAGCGAGTGGGAGCCGTGACGGGAAATCCTAGAATACGTAATCGAAGTTCTCTTCTTGCCCGAATACAGTTTATTGAATATTGTTCCATTATCGGATTAATTAAACGTTCTCAAAGAATTATAGGAAAAGTGATGACGGTATCAGGCGTAGTCGCTGCATTTCGAAAAAAAGCATTACTTGATATCGGGTTTTGGGATAAGGATATTATTGCTGACGATATTGGTGTAACGTGGAAATTACAAAAGAAATTCTGGGATGTACGTTACGAACCAAGGGCATTATGCTGGATGTTAGTTCCAGAAACGGTGAGGGGATTATGGAAGCAACGGATCCGCTGGGCCCAAGGAGGAGTAGAAGCATTGCTCCGCCACTACAAAATCTTCACTGATTATAAACAGCGCCGACTATTTGCTGTTTACATTGAACAAGTAATTAGCATCATCTGGTCCATCATTTGGATTTTATATCTATGTTTTGTACTCATTTTTGAATTTGATCTTACGTTACTGCTCTATGGAACGTACTTAGCGATTATAGCGTTAGTGCAACTAACGGTTTCCTTGCTTATTGACAAGAAATACGAGAAAACCAATCTGAAATACATTTTATGGGCATCCTGGTATCCATTACTTTATTGGTTTTTGAATGTACTTGTTTTGATTCCTGCCATTCCGCGTGCATGTAAAATTTTATCAAAAAATCGAAGTGAATTTGCAACGTGGGAGAGTCCAGACCGGGGGTTACGGAAATGAAGATTATTGATGGCAATCAAAAACCAATGACAAAGGTTATTGAGTTCAATTTGACCTTGTTCATGTGGTGTTTGTTTTTCTTTCTTCTCTCATTATTAGTGCCGCGGGTTTCGGCTCATTTTTTTGACCTTCCAACAAACCCATTTATCTTGTTCGCCATTCTCGTTACAGCCCTTTCTCTCCTTATCGCAACGTTTTTCATTTTTTACTGGAGTTTCTATAATAAAAAGAAATACGGAAAGCTAACAAGAAGAAAAATGCCTAAAGATGTTACACTAGAAGAAATGGCCGAAAAAGTGAATATGCCAGTTGAAGAGCTAGAAAGATACCGTCGTGAAAAATGGTTAGATGTGTAAGTTATATGTATTATTCCTATGTTCGTTCCATTGCGCTCCAGCCACTCGCTTTCCGCGGGGAGGTGGTGAGCCTCCTCGGCTACGCCTGTGGGGTCTCACCCCTACCTCTATTTCCCGCAGGAGTCGAGTGGCTTCCGCTCCATTTCACTAAGAGAACAAACCTTCTTCAGAGCAGGATTCTTTAAAAAAACAACTTTTTTTAAAGATCTACAGCTGAAAATAACATCTTTTTCTCAAAATACTTATTACTAATATGACTTCTACTGTTAATTTTTTTCAAATGCATGTGAAATAGATACTTTTTAAAGATAGTAAAAGTGACCCTAGCAGGGGAATGACACGTAGACTCCTGCGGGACCAGTGACCCACGTGTGAGACCCCGCAGGCGGCAGTGTACCTGCACCCCTATTGTTGGACACTCCAAA
>NZ_BAUT01000126.1 GCF_000513095.1 Halalkalibacter wakoensis JCM 9140 | reverse complement strand
GCGGGAAATAGAGGTAGGGGTGAGACCCCACAGGCGCAGCCGAGGAGGCTCAACACCTCCCCGCGGAAAGCGAGTGGCTGCAGCGCAATGGAACGAACATCGGAAAGGCTACCAAACCATCTCCATTTGTTATTCGTCTATGTTTTTTTCAAAGGGTACCAAATTAAAGTTTTATCTCATAGTGCAATGGAGCGGAAGCCACTCGACTCCTGCGGGAAATAGAGGTAAGGTTGAGACCCCACAGGCGCAGCCGAGGAGGCTCAACACCTCCTTGCGGCTGCGAGTGGCTGTAGCGCAATGGAACGAACATCGGAAAACTACCAAAACAAAAAAAAGACACCGTTTCGCGTGAGCAATCGGTGCCTTCTAAATTATTCTGATTCAATAAATTGACTTAACGTCTCAAGAGCCTCTGCTTCATCTTTTCCATCTGTAATCAGCGTAAAAGTTGTTCCGTGCGCCATTGCTAAACTCATTAACCCCATAATGCTTTTCGCATTTACTTTTTTCTCACCTTTTTCAATAAACACTTCAGCTGTAAATTTACTTGCCTCTTGAACAAATAAAGCTGCTGGTCTAGCTTGTAATCCTGATTTTCTTTGAACTGTTACTTCTTTTTTTAACATATTATATTCCTCCCAAAGTATGATTTTTTATTTTACTTAATTTGGATGTCTTGACCATTGCGAAGTTTATCAGCAATTTGATCAATTTTCCGTAAACGGTGGTTCACTCCAGATTTACTAACCGTCCCACCATCAACCATTTCACCTAGTTCTTTTAAGGTAACATCTTGGTGCAACACACGTAATTCTGCAATTTCTCTCAATTTCGTTGGAAGTTGATCCAACCCAATCATTCGATCGACAAAGCGAATGTTTTCTACTTGCCTTAAGGCTGCTCCAACCGTTTTATTCAGGTTAGCTGTCTCACAGTTAACAAGGCGATTAACCGAATTTCTCATATCTTTCATAATTCGAACATCCTCAAAATACAACAGGGCCTGATGTGCGCCAATGATATTTAAGAATTCGGTTATTTTTTCGCTTTCTTTCATATACGTAATGAACCCCTTTTTGCGTTCCAATGTTTTTGCATTTAATTGATATTCGTTCATTAATTCACATAAGGAGTCATTATGTTCTTCATAATTTGAAAATATTTCCAAGTGATAAGAGGATGTTTCCGGATGATTAATCGACCCACCCGCTAAAAAAGCTCCTCTTAAATAAGCACGCTTACAACATTTTGCCTTTGTTAATTGTTTTGAGATCGTCCGATGAAAAACAAAACCTTCGCCTAAAATACCTAGTTGCTCTAACAGCTCCTTCGCTTCATGTTGCATGCGAACGAGGTAAACATTGTTTTTTTTCAATCTCATCTTTTTTCGAACTAATAGCTCAACAAACATCGAGGGGTACACTCTTTTAATAAGAGTGTACATTCTTCTAGCAATCGCTGCATTCTCGGTTGTTACATCTAATCCAAGCTTCATCTGACTGAATGAAAGCGATCCATTCATACGGATCAATGCAGCAAGCTCCGCTGTCGCACAGCAATCTTCTTGGTCAATTTGCGTTAATTCTTTTTTTGTTTTGGCTGCAAAGGACACTGTCCTCACTCCTTTCAGCCGTGTAGCTCTCTAATCGTTTTCTACACGAACAATAGCCCTATCTACATTCGCAATATCGCCTTCGAGACTTTCGTTGCATCATGACGAAGCATATTTTCGCGTTCAATGACAAAATGGTCGAGTACAATCGAAACACCCATTGAACTAATTCTACTTACATCAACGGCTACCGGTTCGGCACCTTCTTGCTCATACCGTGCTTGTAATTGAGGAGCAATTGGGGCTCCATGAACAATGATTTCATCCACTAATTTGTCTCCACAATGATCTAATATTGCTTGTATATGATCAGCTGCAGAATACCCATCTGTCTCGCCGTTTTGTGTCATCACATTACAAATATACACCTTACGAGCCTTTGAACGACGAATCGTTTCAACTACTCCAGGTACAAGTAAGTTCGGAATCACGCTTGTGTAAAGGCTACCAGGCCCAAGTACAATAATATCTGCTTCTTCAAGTGCACGTATCCCTGATTGCAATGGCGTTACATTTTCAGGTGTTAAAAACACTCGTTTGATTCGCTTTTTTTCAAGTGGAATCAATGATTCTCCTGAAATGATGCTCCCATCTTCCATTTCAGCATTTAACACAATGCTGCTATTGGCAGCTGGGTAAACGTTCCCACGAACATTAAGCACTTTGCTTAACTCAGCGATTCCTCTTGAAAAATCACCGGTAATGGAAGTCATTCCGGCAAGGAGTAGGTTGCCTAATGAGTGACCTGTTAAACCATTTCCATTCGCGAAACGATGTTGAAACAACTCTTCCACTAATGGTTCAACCTCAGACAAGGCAACCAATACATTGCGCACATCTCCTGGTGGAGGTATGTTTAGTTCTTTTCGGAGGCGTCCCGAACTGCCGCCATCATCAGCAACTGTTACGATAGCAGAAATATCAACAGGGAATGTTTTTAACCCTCTTAATAAAACTGATAACCCGGTTCCTCCTCCAATCACAACAACATTTTTCTTTTTCACTTTATTGTCCCTTTTCCTTTGTCTTTCTCAATATCACGATGGCTCACATGCAACACATATTCATCCGCAAACGCTTCACCAAAGTGCTCAGCCAGTGTAACAGAACGGTGTTTCCCACCCGTACAACCAATACCGATGACAACTTGGCTTTTTCCTTCTCGCTTGTATTGCGGCAGCATAAATTTCAATAAATCCGTAAGTTTTTCAATAAATTGCTGTGTTTCAGACCACTTTAAAACGTATGATGAAACTTCTTCATCCAACCCTGTTTTTGGTCTCATGTGATCAATGTAATGTGGATTCGGAAGGAAACGCACATCAAAAACGAGGTCTGCGTCAATTGGCATGCCATATTTGAATCCGAATGACATCACATTTACAGTAAAGGGATGTTTTTCACTAACAGAAAACCGTTGAATGATTCGCTCACGCAACTGGATCGGTTTCATATCTGTTGTATCAATAATTTGTTGTGATCTGCCTTTCATATCTTCAAGCATTTCACGCTCCAGCTGAATCCCTTCAAGTGGCAGCCCATTTGGAGCTAGTGGATGAGAACGTCTTGTTTCTTTGTATCGTTGAACAAGCTTCGCATCTTTTGCATCCAAAAATAAAATTTGCAAGTTGGCATGTAAATGTGGTGAATGACTAATTGTATCAATCGTCTCAAACAGGTGATCGAAAAATTTACGACCACGTAAATCAATGACTAAAGCGACCTTATTCATTTTTCCATTTGAACCTTCGATAAGCTCAATAAATTTCGGAATAAGAGCCGGGGGTAAATTATCGACACAAAAATAGCCAAGGTCCTCAAAGCTTTGAACCGCAACTGTTTTGCCTGCCCCCGACATTCCTGTAATGATTACAATCTGAATTTCTTCATGTTCGATACTCACCCGAATCACCTCTTTTTCCTATTCTGAAGTTAATCGAAATGAAACAAGTTCCATCTCTTTTGTATAATAAAACGTTCCGTGCATAACCCCATCTTCGTATAAAACATGTTGAAACATATGTTTATCACCTGCGGCCATTGGCAACCCAGAAACGTCTTTTATATCTTTCCATTCAAGCTTTCCTTCTGGAGATTCTTCAAACATTTCACCTTTATAGCTAGTAGCATGAAAGGTGAACATCATCCATTCATCTACCGGTTGATCCTTTTCAAGAACGACTATGGTAAATACAGCACGAAGTTTCGCATCTTCCACTTGGAGACCTGTTTCCTCTCGGAATTCACGCTCAGCCGATTCTTTTATCGATTCACCAAGTTCCATTTTACCACCTGGCGCTACCCACCAGCCACGACTTGGCTTTTGTAACAATAATGCCTTATCTTCGTTTGTTAACACACAGTTCGTAATCCGTTGCAACAGCTTCACCTCTCGTTCTATTACCTTATTATACAATTAATTGAAAGGTCAAACAATTGCTAGAATTAGGGAAAATTTATGAACGGAACCTTTTATAGGCAAAAAAAGGGCACGGACTTGAAACGTCCGTGCAAAGTATATAAAAAAGGGGGTCAATTACTTATTTATATCTTACCCAATTTATATTTCACACGTGTTACAACAGGATTAACGTTTGATATCAAAAAGGATGGTTTTTCCTTTTTCCTTTTTGATATGTTACAAAGCAGGGAGGATTGAGCGCTCTTAAAAAAAAAAATGCAAGGCGTGTGGAGAAACATAAGATTTACCTTTTTATCGGGGTTCGTTCCATTGCGCTGCAGGTACTTGCTTTCCGCGGGGAGGAGCCAAGCCTCCTCGACGTTCCGTCTGTGGGGTCTTGCCTTTCCTCTACTTCCCGCAGGAGTCAAGTACCTTCCGCTCCATTCCACTGAGTGCTCCCCTTTCGCACATCATTCCCTCTCTTTGGTTCCCTTTCCACCTGATCGAGTCTCAGTTTCGGGTACCATTCCCGCTCTTTAATTCCCTTTTTCCTGCTTGCCCCTCGGTTTCGGGCATCATTCCTTCTCTTTGATTCTCTTTTTCCTGCTCGACCCTCGGTTTCGGGCACCATTCTCGCTCTTTGATTCCCTTTTCCTGCTCGGCCCTCGGTTTCGGGCACCATTCCCGCTCTGAAGGATAGAGAAGCATCCGAGCAGGAGAATGACACGGAGACTCCTGCGGGAGCAGTGACCCACGTGTGAGACCCCGCAGGCGT
>NZ_BAUT01000127.1 GCF_000513095.1 Halalkalibacter wakoensis JCM 9140 | reverse complement strand
CCAGTTTGATATGGATTATCCGGTGATGTTTGATTGTGTGCTGCAATAATCTTTAGGCTATCAACTGTTTCACCGGATTGTTCTCCGTTGCCACTTGTTTCTTGCTGTCCACCACCACACCCGGCTAAAATTGTCGAAAGTGCTAATACTCCAACAGCTGTTTTGAGAAAAACTTTTTCATAGTATACTTCCCCCTCAGTTTCTTTTTTTTATAACAATTTTGTAATTTATACAAAATGTTATTCAAGATTGGCATGACGTTTTGTCATTTCTGCAAAGCTTGGTTGATCTTTAGAGCTTTCTAACGTGCCGATGATGATCGCATCTAGCACTAAATGAACGGCTTGATCAAACTGGTTCCCAAGTGGTTGAATCGTTTCTGGTTCCTCAGGCCTGCGATACTTTGTGGCTGCCGGAATGACTAATGTTCCATCACTAATTGAACCTATTTTAGATTCTTTATTCGTCGTTACTAACAGTACGTCTGCCCCAGCTTCTTTCGCTTTTGACGCAAATTGATAAATCGCGCCTGTTGACCCAGAACCAGATATAGCAATGAGTAAATCATCTGCTTCAATACTTGGAGTAATTGTTTCACCTATCACATAAACATTAAAGCCTCCATGCATCATTCGCATAGCAAATGCTTTACCCATTAATCCAGAACGTCCCTCTCCTGTAACAAAAATGCGTTTAGCCGACTGAAGCTTTTGACTAAATAGTAATGCTTCCTCTTCCCTTACTTGAGATAAAACCGTATTCATCTCACTTGCAACCGTCTCAATAATTGACTTCATACGCATTAATCAATCCTTTCATTTTCTTAGCCACTTCCGTACGATCTTCAGCTTTTGAGATAGCGCTTCCGACAATGATCGTATTTGGTGATTTTTCTAATATATCAGGTAAGGATCCTATATTTATTCCGCCTGCAATAGCTACTTCAAAGGTCGAATAGCTCTCTACTAAATTGAATAAATCCGTATGTATTTCTCCTTCAAGTTGCATATCCTTGCCAAAATGCAAACCAATTAAGTCAACACCTAATTGCTCAAGCTCTTCTAGACGCGTAGGATCTGTCATACCAAGCAAGTCAATCATCACTCGTTTCCCTTGTTTTCGAGCTACCTCCAACGTATCGAGGATTGTTTTATCTGCTGAAAATGCCATTACAGTCGTAATATCCGCCCCTGCTTCAAACGCTTGAGCCGCTTCATATCTTCCCGCATCACATGTTTTCATATCGGCAACAAGAACCTTATTTGGAAACGCTTCTTTTATTTCTCTTATAATGGACATTCCATATTCCTTGATAACTCCAGTCCCTACTTCAATCCAGTCGATGTATCGTTCTGTTTCCTTGATAACGTCAAAGCATTCCTCTCTACTTAACCTATCAAGGGCCAATTGAATATTCATAAGCTCCACTCCAATCTATCGTTCGATATACATTTTTTCACCTAACCGCACGAGAATATCATCTAAGTAAGGCAATCCTTCATTATCACCTGAAACACTTACGACCATGGATCCAATCGTATTAGCAAAATGTAAAATTTTCTCCAAAGGCCATTGCTGCAAGACTCCATAAATAAAACCTGCATCAAATCCATCACCAGCTCCAACGGTATCGACAACCTTCTTTGGTTTAACTGGTGCAGATTCTATAAATTCATGGTTGTGATAACCAATAGATCCATTTTCACCCTGCTTTATTGCCACATATGAAATTCCTAACTTGCTACTCTCTTCAATAACTCTTTTAGGATCATTTGTACCAAAAATGACCTCTGCTTCATCTAAACCTGTTAATAAGATATCTACATATGGTAAGAATTCAGTTAAGGCTTCTCTAGCTTCTTCCCTTGACCACATCTTCAAACGAATGTTGGGATCAAGAGAAATAAGCATATTATGCTCTTTTGCTAAAGCAACCGCTTTCTTTAACACGCTGATATTTTTATTTTTATCAACGGCTAGGAAGACACCTGTTATATGAAGAAGCTTTGCCCCTGTAAATTGTGAGTCACTCAACTCATCAACAGTTAGCGTTGATGTGGGAGAGTTCGAACGGTAATAATACGTACTGCCGCTACCATCCTCTAGTATTTCTTTAAAATGAACCGATGTCGGATAACCTTCCACTAGCCCTACATCCGAGACATCAATACCTTCCCCACGAACAAAATTATATATATATCTTCCGAATTCATCCTTTCCTAGCCGGCTTATCCACTTGGCATTGAGCCTAATCTCGAACACCCAATGGCTACATTCAACTCTGCCCCTCCTACTTTACGTTCAAAGGTTGAAACAAATCTAAGTGGCCCTTTCGCTTGCGGGTTTAATGAGACCATTGCGTCCCCAATTGTTAATACATCCACCATATGATCACTCTCCTCTTTCTTAAGATCGCCCTGTTAACAAGATTCTCTATTTATTAAGGTAGGTTCAAAAGTATAAACTAACGTCTTCTCTTCTTTTTTTTGAATGAATGATAGAATTAAGGTTGCTGCCTGCTTTCCCATCTCAAACGCAGGTTGAGAAACGACGGTTAATGCAGGACTATAAATACTTGCAAAGGAAACATCATCAATGCCTATAATTGCTAAATCATTCGGTATATTAATAGAGTTAGCTTTTGTATATCTCAAAATCTCCATTAACACACGGTCATTCCCTGCCAAAATGGCTTGTGGCGGCACTGGTAACGTCATCATTTTTTCTAAAGTTGATTGGACCTCATTTATTTCTACACTCTTGATAAAATCTTCAATGATTGGTAAGTTTTGCTCAATCATTGACTGTCGAAACCCGTTAATCCGCCCTAACCTTGCAGAAATCCCTCTTTTAAGAGAAGGTGTAATGATTCCAACACGTTCATATCCTTTTTTGGCTAAATGAGCAACCGCTAAGCTAGATGCTTTTTCATTATCTAACACAATGGCTGGGGCGTTTACGTTGTCGACCGTTCTATCAACAAAAACGATTGGAAATTGATCCTTCACCATTTTTTCATATAACTCGACATTGTCCCCAGTAGGGAAAACAATCAGCCCGTCAACTTGCTTTGCTAATAACATCTCAATATACCTTTTCTCTTTATCAGGGTTATCATCTGCATTACAAACAATAATGTGAAAATCAGATTCATGACAATAATCTTCTATTGCTCTAATCACTTGTGTGGAAAACGCATGAAGTATATTTGCAACAATCACTCCAATAGTTGACGTCGACTTTTGTTTTAAACTTCTAGCCACAATATTGGTTGATAACCTAACTCTTTAATAGCTAACTCGATTCTTTCTTTTGTTTTTTCACCCATGTAATCGAATCTCTTATTTAAATACTGTGAAACCGTACTTTTAGATACATTTGCATGCTTGGCAACATCTGTAATCGTAATTGTTTTCATCATTAAATACCTCATAACTTTACTAAACCGATCTACTAAATCGTTTTACTAAACCGGTTTATAGAAAGTATAAAACAAATGAAAGCGCTTTACAATACTTTCCCCAAAAAAATTTTCAGTATTGCTTGTCCCTGAACTTCTACAATAAAAAAGCCCGGATAAATTCCCGTGCCTAGCAGCAGACCGATTATGTGATCGAACCTGAATCATATCGTGACATTGCTGCCGATCCTGATGCAATAACGAATTACGGTAGGAGGGCAACTGAGCAAAAAGAATGCCGGTAATCCACTCAAGGGGGCAAATTTCCAAATCGGAACCAACCACCTATCATCACAACAGACCATTAATCATGGCAATGAGAGCGATGAAAGCCAACATCGCACCAATATTTAATGCCAACTGAAGTTCAGTACTCGTTCGCGAGCCACCGCATAGAGTGGACTCCTTATCTTTTCCAATTCAGCTCATCAGACGCTTTAAAAATTTCTGTTTTAGGCACAATAATTTTCGCCATAATTAGCAGCTATAAAGTCCAAAGAAAGGAGGTATTTCAAATAGCTCTAAGTAGGTAGTATCCGATAAGAACGGAACCAGCAACCGAAGCCAAATCACTTGTCTGACCGCAAAATCTCCGAACGTCATATCTAAATAAGGACTAACCAAAAGTGCTGCTTCTTGTTATCCAAAAAAGTGTTAGCGGCTGCGGAAAAGGATTCCGCTTAGGACTGCCCCTTATCAGCTTTGACAAAATCCTCCTAATATTTTTTAAAACGCAAGCTTAGCAAAAGCAAAAAAGCAAGGCCACATAACCTTGCTTCACCAAAAATTAACTTCCTTACGCTATTCTATTTTTATTTTCATCATCTCTTATACTCTTACTCTGACGATACTCCTCAGCTGCTAATGTTGTCGTGAATTCAACAGTTGAGTCAATATCTTGAACAATGGCTTGTAAGTTTTCGATATCAGAATAAAAGAATTCTTTTCTTAAGTTAATCTTATTAACCCGTTGTTGATCCAGTCGATCATGAATTTTTTGTTCTAATTCTACAGCATTATCACTAAATACCATTGCATGAATGTCAAATTTAAACGGAACAGAAGCATTCCCTAATTCATCTATTCTATCTAATGGATTTAAACGTCTTGTCATTCCGACTTTAAACATATCTTCTCCAAATGACCCTAAGTTTGAGATCACATAAACATATCCAGCTCGACCATTAGCACGTTTTACAATTTCTTCTTTTTGTTCTTCTAAGCTATCAACTTGCTCATTTAACTCAGCTAGCTTAGCTTGAAGTGCAGCAATTTTTTCAGTATCTGTTCCGTTTTCTAAAAGTTTATTATTTTTT
>NZ_BAUT01000128.1 GCF_000513095.1 Halalkalibacter wakoensis JCM 9140 | reverse complement strand
AAGGCAGGGGTGAGACCCCGCAGTGCGTCAGCACGAAGAGGCTCACCAGCCGCCCGCGGAAAGCGGAGTGTATGTCCGGAGCGGTGATTTAGAGCACCTTTTTTCAGCAAAAGCAAAAAATCCGAACAATTCGTATTCTTTATGAAAGAATGTTGAATCGTTCGGATTTTATTTGGCTAGAAAAGCCGCTTTTGCTTTTTAAAGCTTAAACGAGCTTTTCAATGATACGATTAAATTAAAGACAAGATTATTTTCCGTTGTATCTTTTGGATCAACATTAAAATATCCGTGACGGAAAAATTGGAACTTCTCTTGTGAATGAACTTCCTTCATATTAGGCTCGACAAAGCCATTTAGAATTTGAAGAGAATTTGGATTCACTTGATCAAGGAATGTTTTCTCGACTTCGGTCTCTTCTAGTTCTTCAGGATCTTCACTAAGAATAAGTGGTTCATATAAACGGAACTCAGCAGGGACTGCTTGCGTAGCATCGACCCAGTGCAAGGTTCCTTTTACTTTTCGACCAGTAAAACCTGAGCCACTTTTCGTTTCAGGATCATACGTACAATGAATTTCTACAACATTTCCATCTTCGTCTTTAATAACGTCTTCGCATTTAATGAAGTATGCATGCTTGAGGCGAACTTCGTTTCCAGGGAAGAGACGGAAATATTTTTTTGGTGGGTCTTCCATGAAATCTTCTTGCTCAATGTAGATTTCTCTTGAGAAAGGAATTTGTCTTGTTCCCATCTCTGGATTTTCAGGGTTGATTTCAGCATCAAGCATTTCTACTTGTCCTTCTGGATAGTTCGTAATCACTACCTTTAACGGACGAAGAATGCCCATCGTACGAGGAGCTTTTAGCTTTAAGTCTTCACGAACAAAATAATCGAGCATTTGCGAATCAACTGTACCGGATCCTTTTGAGACGCCTGTTTCACGTACAAATGCACGAATCGCTTCAGGAGTATAGCCTCTTCGGCGTAAGCCTGAAATAGTCGGCATACGAGGATCATCCCAGCCGTCAACAAAGCCTTCATCGACTAATTGCTTTAATTTACGCTTACTCATAACGGCATTTGTTATATTAAGGCGACCGAATTCAATTTGCTGAGGTGTGCTGGACATTTCACACTCTTCAACAATCCAGTTGTATAGTGGACGTTGGTCTTCGAACTCAGTCGTACAAATAGAATGCGTAACATCCTCAATCGCATCTTCTAATGGATGAGCAAATGCGTACATTGGGTAAATGCACCACTTGTCACCAGTATTGTGATGAGTTGCATGAGAAATACGATAAATAACGGGATCACGCAGATTAATGTTAGGTGAGCTCATATCAATTTTCGCACGCAATACTTTTTCACCGTTTTGAAATTCACCACTACGCATACGCTCAAACAAATCTAAGTTCTCTTCAATCGTACGATCGCGGTAAGGACTGTCTTTGCCTGGTTCAGTTAGTGTTCCGCGATACTCACGAATTTCTTCTTGTGTCAGATCGTCAACATAAGCTTTGCCCTTTTTAATAAGAAGAACAGCTCTTTCGTACATCTCTTGAAAATAATCAGAAGCAAAATAAAGACCGTCCCAATCATAGCCAAGCCACTGGACGTCTTCCTTGATCGCATGAACGTATTCTGTGTCTTCCTTTAATGGATTCGTATCATCAAAGCGCAAGTTCGTCTTTCCGTTAAATTCAGCTGCTAAATCAAAGTTAATGACAATTGATTTTGCATGTCCTATATGTAAATATCCATTAGGCTCAGGAGGGAAGCGCGTAATGACATGGTCTCTCTTACCGGAACCTAAATCTTCTTTTATAATATTTCGTATGAAGTTGGAATGATTATGCTCCATGTATTTCACCCTTTCTTATTATGTAGTGTGTATTGGATTCTTTACCATAATACACTATGTAATAGACAATATTGTATCATAAGTCATGAATTGGACAAATGATCGTTTATGAACATCTTTCACGGTAGCTAACGCACATAAACCCGTTTATAGTAGTTTTTTATTTTAATTCGGTATGGTATCGTTTATTCATTAGTTGTTTAGGCAGCAGGAGTTGATAAGGTTGATAGGGGATCGAGTAAAAAAATACCGAAAAAACAAAAACATGTCGTTAACAGAATTAGCCAAAAGAGCAGGAGTAGCGAAGTCTTATTTGAGCTCCTTAGAACGAAACCTGCAAAAAAATCCATCGTTGCAATTCCTTGAAAAAATTGCTCATGCATTAGAAGTTTCAGTGAATCTGCTACTAGAAGATGACAACCAGCAAGAAGAAGTATCGGGTGAATGGCTTGAAATTATTCAAGATGCGATTAACGAAGGCATTACGAAAGAGCAATTCGCGGAGTTCTTGGAATTTCAGCGATGGAAACAAGAGAAATAACAGTTAAGAAAAAAGACTTTATTCAATAGTTTTATTTTTGATAGCGATTTTCGCAAGGATGATGCTGTGAAGTAAGGTATTCTCATAGTGAAATGGAGCGAAAGCCACTCGGCTCCTGCGGGAAATAGAGGGAGGCCATTGAAAAAGTGCCTAACTGCCGCAGGGGAATGACACTACGCTTTCCGCGGGTGCCCGGTGAGCCTCCTCGGCTGTCGCCTGCGGGGTCTCACACGTGGGTCACGGCTCCCGCAGGAGTCTCCGTGTCATTCCCCTGCTAGGATTACTTTTACTTTTACTTATCTTTAACTTGTTACTCTTACTCTTCTACGATTTCTTTTAACCCATTCACTTTCTCTGAATCATACATAGGTCATAAATCTGTTACATTTATCTATCTTTCTCGACAGAAGTAGGCAACCTTTTGAGAAACAAGAAAGGTCTAGTTATTACCACTAATTCCCAGTAAATTCGATAAGAAATTTATGACTATTTATAGTGGTAATTTATTGGAAAGCATCGAACATTCAGAATAATTGTCTCGCGAATTTCCTTCTTTTCCACTATGCCTATGGTATAATTTTACTATCAGAAAAGGCATAGTCTATCGAAAGGTAGTGACGCAAAGTTTCAGATCTAAGGTAATCAAACGGATTGCTATGATGGCTGGGCTACCGAAATCGGAGGTTGGAGTTGGATAAGCTGAATCAAAAAAACAAGTCGATTGATCAGGAATGGATATTGTTAGTAAAAGAAGCAAAGAAGCTTGGATTATCAACAGAGGATATTCGAACATTTATCAACGAAAACAAACCACGAAGAACATTCACCGAAATCACTCCAGCTGAACCGCTTCATAAAAAAGTGAATTAAGCGAAGCGAATAAAGAAAACCTATTGAACTTTACTTCAATAGGTTTTCTTTATTTATATTGTTCATTTCTCTTGTTCTTTTTGTTTTTGCCATTTTGTGAACTCAAGGTATTCCACAAATTGTTGTTTGCTTATACCTGAATTTTGCGCTTCTTTAGCAAGTTGTAACCATTCCTCATCTAGGTCTCCGTCTAATTCTTCATTTTTGTTACCCATTAGAGAGTGAATTTGAGTATCTAACGCTTCAGCGATTTTTTCCAGGAATTGAATCGATGGATTTGATTGAATATTCCGCTCAACAGAGCTTAAATATGATATAGCAACATCTGCTCTTAGTGCCAATTCCGATAAAGAGAATCCTTTTTTTAAGCGTTCTTCTTTTATTCTAGTTCCAATCATTATGATTCTCCTATCAATGTAGTGTGTTTATTTCATTATCTTGAAAAAAAAGAATAGTCAAATAAATAGTAAGCTCACACACAAAAAAAGGTAGCTTGACGCAAAAACAATTGTAACAATTTAGTTCTTTATACCCGTTTGGAGGCATGATCAAACATAAAAATTTTTCTTTTTCTAGGCAAAAAAGCATACTATTTTTGTGAAATAATTGTACAATGAATGTATCATTAAAGAACTATATGTAAAGGTGGGAATGCTTATGAAGAATGAATCAGTGATCACGAAAGAAGAAGCGATCCTTGATACATACAAAAATGTACTACCATTCATTCAATCAATGCTTCCGGATGTGGCAATGGGGATTACGAATCGGGAAGAATGGCTTGCTTATTATCCTGGGGAAAAAATCAACTTAGGAGTGAAAGCAGGAGTTAAAATTATGCCAGATGAACCGTTAGCAGAATGCATCAAATATCGAAAAGAAATTCGAACAGAAGTAGATCCTGAATTCTTTGGCTTTTCTTTTACAGGCTTAGCAAAACCAATTGTTGAAAATAACAAAGTAGTCGGAGCGATTGCGATTCAACTCCAAGAACAAAATGAAAAAAAGTTAATGGAGATCTCAGATACAATGGTGTCGGCCCTTTCTCAAGCTAACGATGGCGTATCAAGCATTGCCAAAGGTGCAGATGACCTTGCTAGTGCAACAGAAACGTTGCAAACACAATCAAAAAATGCAAGTGGATATGTAAATGAGATTGTG
>NZ_BAUT01000129.1 GCF_000513095.1 Halalkalibacter wakoensis JCM 9140 | reverse complement strand
CCCTCGCTCCCGGGATGGGGGGCACGCTTTCCGCAGGCGGGCGTTGAACTAACCGGCTGCGCCGGTGGATTTCAACCTGCCCTTCCCTCCTGCAGGAGTCGGCCCCCCATCCCGTCCGCTTTATTGAGAGGAACGATAGAAATTCTTAGAGAAACAAATTCTAATGACGTTACAGATGAATTAGAGCATTGCCAAACAAGTGAATCTTTTGTGGAAAGTGAACCGCGGGTTGAAGTTTGCATAATCCTCGGGTTATTTGGTATGCAAATTCAAACGACTACCACAATATTTGCTGGGAACCTCCAGACTTTTAAATGAAAAAGAGTAACAAGTTAAAGATAAGTAAAAGTAACCCTAGCAGGGGAATAACACGGAGACTCCTGCGGGAGCAGTGACCCACGTGTGAGACCCCGCAGGCGACAGCCGAGGAGGCTCACCGGGCACCCGCGGAAAGCGGAGTGTTATTCCCCTGCGGCAGGTAGGCACTTTTTCAGTGGATTTCCTCCATTTCCCATAGGAGTTGAGTGATTTCCGCTCCATTTCACTAGGAGATTAACTGCAATAAATCTTGAAAAAAGAACCTATTGAAAAACGGATCCTTATTTAAAAATCCTAGTCTGCTAGCAGCATTTTTGCGATGACGATTCGTTGGATTTCGTTTGTTCCTTCGTATATTTGTGTGATTTTGGCGTCGCGCATGTAGCGTTCGACTGGGTATTCTTTTGTATAGCCATAGCCTCCAAATACTTGGACAGCTTCTACGGTTACGTCCATGGCTGTGTCGCCGGCAAATAGCTTCGACATCGCTGATTCTTTCCCGTAAGGTAGGCCCTCACTTTCTTTCCAGGCGGCTTGATAGGTCAATAAGCGGCTTGCTTCTATTTTTGTGGCCATATCGGCAAGTTTAAAAGAAATTCCTTGCTGCGAACCAATTGCCTTGCCGAATTGCTTGCGCTGTTTGGCGTAGGCAACAGACGCATCTAGAGCGCCTTGGGCAATTCCTACCGCTTGGGCTGCAATGCCATTTCGCCCACCATCCAGTGTCATCATCGCTATGCTAAAGCCTTCCCCTTCCTGACCAAGTCGGTTAGCTACAGGGACTCGGCAATTTTCAAATATAATCTCCGTTGTTGGGGAGGAGCGAATGCCTAGCTTGTGTTCTTTTTTGCCTACAGAAAAACCAGGCAAATCAGCATCTACAATAAATGCCGTAACTCCTTTATGACGAAGCGTTGAATCGGTTACAGCAAAAACCACATAAATATCAGCCACCCCACCGTTTGTAATAAATATTTTTGAACCATTTAAAACGTAGTGTTCACCATCTTTTTGAGCTGTTGTCTTCATTGCTGCTGCATCTGATCCTGAACCAGGTTCGGTTAACGCATAAGCCCCGATTTTCGACCCTTCTGCTAGAGCTCGTAGATACGTTTGCTTCTGCTCTTCCGTTCCAAATTTGTAAATCGGCCAACCCGCTAGTGACGTATGTGCCGATAGCGTCACACCTGTAGATGCACATACTCGTGATAATTCTTCAACCGCAACGACATAGCTCAAATAATCGGAACCAATCCCCCCGTATTTCTCTGGCCACGGAATACCCGTTAAGCCAAGCTCAGCCATTTGATCAAAAATAGAACGGTCAAAGCGCTCTTGTTCATCACGTTCTGCTGCCGTTGGTGCGACTTCCTTTTCAGCAAAGTCACGCACCATTTTTCGTATCATTTTTTGTTCTTCTGTTAAGAAAAAATCCACCTAAATCCCCCCTAACTTAGTAACTGTTTGCTTATCACCATTCTTTGAATCTCACTTGTACCTTCGTAGATTTCACACACTTTTGCATCGCGGAAATAGCGCTCAACTGCGTAATCTTTTGTATAGCCATACCCACCAAAGATTTGGACAGCTTCAATCGCTGTTTTCATCGCTGTTTGTGAGGCAAATAATTTGGCCATTGATGCTTCCTGACTGCATGTTTTGCCATTGTCTTTCAAATGAGCAGCTCGGTATGTTAAAAGCTTAGCAGCTTCAATATTTGTTGCCATGTCTGCAAGTTTGAAAGCAATTGCTTGCTGCTTTTCAATTGGCTTGCCAAATTGTTTTCGTTCTTTTGCATAAGCAGCTGCAGCTTCCAAAGCTGCTTCAGCAATACCTAAGCTTTGAGCGGCAATGCCAATTCGGCCAAAGTCCAGATTGGCCATTGCAATTTTAAAGCCGTCCCCTTCCTGACCAAGTAAATTCGCGATTGGTATTTTGGCTTGGTCAAAAATCAATTCTGTCGTGTTTGAGCCATGTAAGCCCATTTTCTTCTCCTTTTTGCCAACTTGAAATCCTTCTGCTTCTTTTTCAACGATAAATGCGGAAATTCCCTTCGCCCCTTTTCCTGGCTCTGTTACAGCAAAAACAATATACGTATCGGCCTCTCCACCGTTTGTAATAAACACTTTTGTTCCGTTCAAAATATAATGGTCTCCATGTCGTACAGCCGTTGTTTTTAACGCAGCGGCATCTGACCCAGCATGTGGTTCTGTTAATCCGAAAGCTCCTAAAAAAGTCCCCTCTGCTAGCTTTGGCACAAACTTTTTCTTTTGTTCTTCTGTCCCAAAATACAAGATTGGATTCGTGCCGACTGACGTATGGACTGATAAAATCACTCCCACCGTTGCACTCACTTTTGATAGTTGGTGTATGGCAATGATATACGATGTGAAATCCATCCCAGATCCACCGTACTTTTCAGGAATTGGAATCCCCATTAATCCAAGCTCACTCATCTTCCTTATGATTTCTCTTGGAAACGTTTCGTTCGTCTCCATTTCTTTCACAAATGGTGCAATTTGCTGCTCAGCAAACTGTTTAACCATTTTTTGCATCATCTCTTGTTCAGGTGTGAAACGTATATTCATTTCCAACCACCTCCGAAACGTCATTAGTTGTATTCGTAAAATCCACGCCCTGTTTTTTTTCCAAGCCAACCCGCTTTCACATACTTACGCAGAAGCGGACACGGACGATATTTATCATCTCCAAAGCCATCATGAAGGGTTTCCATAATATAAAGGCATGTATCAAGTCCAATAAAATCAGCTAACGTCAGAGGCCCCATCGGATGGTTCATGCCGAGCTTCATCACTTCATCAATCGCTTTAGGTTCAGCTACCCCTTCATAAACAGCAAAAATAGCTTCATTGATCATTGGCATTAAAATTCGATTGGAGACAAAACCCGGGAAATCATTTACTTCAACGGGTGTTTTCCCTACCTTTTTTGCTAGGTCTTCAATTGTGTTGAACACTTCGTCTGTTGTTGCCAATCCACGAATGACTTCTACCAATTTCATCACGGGAACAGGGTTCATAAAGTGCATGCCAATGACCTTTTCCGGCCTGTTCGTCGCTGCAGCGATTTCAGTGATAGGCAGGGAGGATGTATTTGTGGCAAGAATTGTTGTTGGAGATGTGATTTCGTCTAGCTCTGAAAAGATTTTCGTCTTGATCTCCATGTTTTCTACTGCTGCCTCAATGACGAGGTCCACTTCGCTTGCTTGTTCTAGTTTTGTGGAAGGATGAATCCTTTTTAGAATGAGGTGTTTTTCTTTCTCCGTAAGTTTTCCTTTGTCTACTTGCCTTGTTAAGTTCTTTGTAATGGTCGTAATCCCGCGTTGGACAAACTCTTCCTTTATGTCATGCAAAATAACGTCAATCCCAGCCATCGCATGAACTTGGGCAATCCCCGAACCCATTTGGCCAGCTCCAATTACCAAGACTTTTTTTATGCTCATGAGAACGCTCCTTTTTTAGATTTATGATTGTTGCTCTCTTCATACTTTCATCTTTTGAAAATCTGCGGTCTTCTCAAGGCATGTAACAAGTGGATTCATCATGTCCGTTCCATTGCGCTACAGCCACTCGCACCCGCAAGGAGGTGCCGAGCCTCCTCGACTACGTCTGTTGGGTCTCACCCTTACCTCTATTTGAGCCACTGAAAAAGTGCCTAACTGCCGCAGGGGAATAACACTCCGCTTTCCGCGGGTGCCCGGTGAGCCTCCTCGGCTGTCGCCTGCGGGGTCTCACACGTGGGTCACTGGTCCCGCAGGAGTCTACGTGTCATTCCCCTGCTGGTATTAGCTTTTCATACTCTCTACCTAAGATCCAACTACAATGAGCTTTTGTAGTGGGTGGCATCAACGATGATGCCTTTTACTCGTTATAAGATTGTTGAACAGTAGGGAATTTTTATCGTTCCTCTCAAAAAAGCGGACGGGATGGGGGCCGACTCCTGCAGGAGGAAAGGGCAGGTTGAAATCCACCGGCGCAGCCGGTTAGTTCAACGCCCGCCTGCGGAAAGCGTGCCCCCCAACCCGGGAGCGAAGGCAAAGCTCCCTTTCAAGTCCCAAGTAAACGAGCACTTTTTCAGTGGCATCCCTCTTTCCCGT
>NZ_BAUT01000130.1 GCF_000513095.1 Halalkalibacter wakoensis JCM 9140 | reverse complement strand
TCACCACCCGTATTTTATCGATATTATTTCGACATACTTCGGGTAGTTACAGGCACTTAAACAAACACAAACACTGTGTTGAAGGATCCCTTCTTACTAACTCAAGCCCTCTCAACCATAAAATAACTTACATTTCTTTTGCACTCAAGTTCGGTACCGAAACAATTTTTCTAACCTTAAATTCATAAAGCAACGTAGCCAAAATGATAGCAAACCCAACAATATCGTAAAGTACACCTACATTAATTAATAAAACGGCTCCAAAAAACAACATGAATCTTGATATTAGCAAGACCGGTTGCTTTAAATACCCTTCTAAAGATACAGCTAATGCATAAATACCGATCAACGCCGTAACTGATGCTAGTAAGATTGTAAAGACAGTCCCTTGGAAAATAAGTGCCGGTCCATATACAAACATAAATGGAACAATAAAGGCGACGGCCGCTAAACGAACAGCTGTGATTGATGTGGACATTGGATTGGTTTTTGCTATACCACTAGCTGCATATGCTGCAATCGCTACAGGAGGTGTAATTCCTGAAAGGACTCCATAATAGAAAATAAACATATGCGCTGCCATACTTGGTACTCCTAATTGTGTGATAGCTGGTGCTGCTAAGACAGCTAAAATAATATATGATGCTACTGGAGGTAAACCCATCCCCATAACAATCGAAGCAATCATTGTTAAGAGAAGCAATAAAAACAAATGTCCCCCAGAAAGTTCAATTAAGATTCCAGAAAATCTTAACCCCATTCCTGTCATGTTAATGACACCAATAACAATGCCCGCACACGCACAGGCTGCAGCTACAACTAGTGAGAGCCTCATTCCCTGTACAATCGCCTCTTTTATATTAGAAAAGCTCATTCTCGTTTCTTTCCTTAATAAACAGATAAAAGGAACACTCACGATTCCCCAAAATGCAGCTTCTGGTGGTGGCATTTGTGGACCAACTAATAAGAATACTAAGACGACTAACGGAAGGATCAAGTGTCCTTTTGTAACAATCATCTCTTTTAAGTTGGGAACTTTATAATGATCTTCTTGACTACCTTCTCCCATCCGGGCAGCTCGTAAGTCTACCATTATAAAAATGGCAATGAAGTAAAGCAATGCAGGGATCAAGGCAGCTAACGCAACTTGAATGTATTCTACCTGTAAAAAGTCAGCCATTAAAAAGGCAACGGCCCCCATGACAGGAGGTAGAAGCATCCCTCCTGTTGATGCCACTGATTCGACTGCCCCTGCGTATTGCGCTTTATACCCTCCTCGCTTCATCAAGGGAATCGTTAAAATTCCAGTTGTCGCTACATTTCCAACCTGACTTCCACTAATTGAGCCAAACAACGCACTTGATACAATTGAAACTTTCGCGGCCCCTCCTCTGAAACGTCCTACCAACGAGAATGCTAAATCAATAAAAAATTTCCCTGCTCCTGATTTTTCTAAAAATGAGCCAAACAAGACAAACAACACTACATACGTCGCTGATACCCCCAGCGGAATACCAAACACCCCTTCATTCGACAAACCAACTTGAGTGATGATTCGTTGCATACTGTAACCAGAATGAGCAAATAACAAAGGTAGTTTCTCCCCAAAGAAAGCGTATACAAGAAATAACGTAGCTAATATCGGCAAAGCCCATCCTATTATTCTTCTTGCCGCTTCCAATGTGAGGATAATACTTAAAACACCAACGACCATCATCGTAATGGTTGGAGAACTAAATGCCATCGATAGATCAATGAAGTAAATATAAATATATATCCCAAGAAAAATTGAGGCCCCGGCTAGCAAAATATCCGTTGTCCAAGCAATTTTACCTCTCCCTGCTATTCCTTCATCACTATTAGGATTTTTGATGAATGGATACAGTAAAAAGATTAAGGCGAGGGCAAAGCCAAGATGGACCCCTCGTTGCTGCATCGAAGGAAATATTTGAATTCCGCCAGCATAAAGATGAAAAAATGCCAAGAAAAATGCGAGAATTACTACGGCCCTTGTAATTATTTTCTGTAACATGCTCGAATACACTCCTCACTTTCATTGCAGAAGTTCGTGTTAAGGTACGGTTAGAGAATTCCTGCTCTTGGCACCTTTTCTAAACTGTATGCGTTGCTGCTAATTTTTATTGTTGGACCTCTATCCCGTGATCTTCAAAATATTGTAACGCACCTGGATGATAAGGAATGGTCACACCATCAGGAACTGTTTCTGGGACAATGTCAAATGTAGGATGAATTTCTTTAAGTCCGTCTGTATTGTTCATGATTGTTTCTAAAAATTTATAAACCATCTCATCGTCTGTTTGTTCATGAGTAATATATATGGAATAAAATGCTCCAATTGTGATATCTTCCTCTTGGCCTGGATACGTACCACCTGGTATATCGACCGAAGAATAATATGGATGTTCTGCTACGAATGGTTCCATAATAGCAGGGTCAACAGGAATAATCCTCACATCTTCTGTTTGAGCAAGCTCTCTTACAGTCGGTGCTGGGATAGCTCCCATCAAGTATCCAGCATCCACACTACCATTAGCTACAGCTTCTTGGATTTCGGTGAAACTACTAAGAGGTAATGGTTGATAATCATCTTTACTAACTCCATGAGCCTCCATTAGATCTTCTAATAATTCAGTAGGCGGAGTCCCAATAGCTGCAACACCTATACGTGTTCCAGCTAAATCTTTAAAAGATTGAATAGGAGAATTCTCACGTACAACTAAATGAAGTGCATTGTAGCTCAAGAATCCGATCCCTCTTAAATAATCGTGATCACCTGGAACTGGCTCTAACACTCCATTAAACGCTTGATCCGCACCTAAAGCCCCAATCCCACCAAATGCAGGCAGCCCTTGTTGATAACGTTCAGACATGTATTGGACAATTTCTGATGTTCCATTTGTTGCTTCTGTTGCGAAAGAAGCACCTGGAAGGACTTTTTCATTATTTATGATATTAGCTAACCCCGCACTAATAATATAGTTAATCCCACCTGAACCTGGTGTGTACACTGGAACAATTCCTGAGAAACCACCTTCACTTTCCTCACCATTGTTAGCTGGTTGACTCGTCTCTCCTTCACCACAGGCCACTACAATTAGAGAAATAAGGATGAGGGTAAAGATACCAATCAAAGCACGTTTCATGCAATCATCTCCTTAGTTAATTTATAGAATCCATTTTTATCCTACCTTAATAATTTGTAAATCCTCTGGGACAATGACTTCCCCAGAAAACTCGGCAGATGCCTCCTCAAAAGCAATTTGTGCATCAGCTTCTGGCAAAAAGTGAGTAAGAACGACTTTTTTAACATTCGCTCTTTTTGCTATAACACCTGCCTGAGTTGGAGTGCAATGTTCTTTTTGAAGTTGATCCCAAATTTTCTCGAGTGCTTTACTCTTCTGTCCGGTTGTCAAACCTGCATTCTGTACCAAGAGATCAGCCCGATCTGCTAGATGAACAATCTCTTCATTCGGAGATGTATCACTTGAGACGACAATCACCGTTCCATCAATTTCGAACCTAAAAGCAAATGTGGGAACATTGTGTATCATTCTCGCTGTCGTAATTTTATAAGGCAATGGATTTTCTAGTAACTCACCAGGTCCATCAAACTCAATGACCTGAACATCACGAACCCCTGCGGATGAACGTCCAAGAGAACAACGATAATCAATATCGTATGAATACATATTTAAAATATTTTCATGGAATTCCTTTGTTCCCTTAGGACCAATAATTGTCAGCTCTGATCTACCTTGCCCCCAGCCACCCAAAAGGAATTGAGCGTACCCCATCGTGTGATCTGAATGTAAATGAGTGAAGATTAGAAACTTGATGGATTGGGGATTTATCTGAGCTTTCATTAACTGAGCTGTTGTCCCTTCACCACAATCAATCAGGATCGCTTGATCTTTTACTACAAGTGCTTGTGCGGGTTGTGATCGATTTAGGTTAGGCCGAGGGCTTCCCGTTCCCAACATAACAACTGAAATTTCTGACATGATATCAACTCCATTTAAGTAATTTCAATAAAAAAGTACCTAAGCACTTTTTTTCACTTTGAATAAAAGTGCTTATTAAAACGCTTACATTTTATTCTTTTGAAACCCCTCCCCTTTACTCCATTTTGGATAAAAGTTTTCGTGTTTTAATAATACATGATTTAACTCAAAAAATAAATATATATTTTTGAATTTTTAAAAAATATAACTTATTCGTTTTCTTCATTATCAAATAGAGAT
>NZ_BAUT01000131.1 GCF_000513095.1 Halalkalibacter wakoensis JCM 9140 | reverse complement strand
TTCTTTTGAATATATCGTTCTCTAGCTTTCCTTAACAAAAAAGAGTAAACCGCCTCTGTTACCTTTAACTGGTTTAATACATCCTCCGAAGGTCAATACTCCTTTTTATTAATTGTTTTTCACTATCAAGTTTCTTTTTTTGTTCTTCAAGATATTTTAGTAACTGAGCATCTTCAAACTTACGAAGCTTTTGTTTTTTTCGAAACAAAACACACGCCACCCTTATTTCTTGAATTTAGATTATAATTCTCTTCTTCCTTCAATGGCCCTTGAGAGCGTGACTTCATCTGCATATTCCAAATCTCCACCTACCGGAAGCCCGTGAGCAATCCGTGTAACCTTAATGCCAGTAGGTTTTACAAGCCTTGAAATATACATAGCTGTCGCCTCTCCCTCAATTGTAGGGTTCGTTGCAATGATTACTTCCTGAATGGTATCGTCTTGAAGCCGTTTTAAGAGTTCTGGGATTTTAATGTCTTCAGGGCCAATCCCATCCATCGGCGAAATGGCACCTTGAAGGACGTGATAATCACCATGATACTCCTTCATCTTCTCCATAGCAATGACATCCTTTGCTTCTTGAACGACACACACCAAAGACTTATCTCGTTGTTGATCTTCGCAAATTCGACATGGATCGGTGTCCGTAATATTGTAGCAAACAGAACAATAAGTGAGGTTTCGTTTTGCATTTACTAGCGCTTTTGCAAAATCAAGAACATCATCTTCTTTCATATCTAAAACAAAAAAAGCCAGGCGGCTAGCGTCTTAGGTCCAATACCTGGCAATTTCATAAAACCTTCCATTAACTTAGCTATCGGTTCAGGATACTGCAAATTGTCCCCTCCTAGAACATTCCGGGAATATTCATACCTTTCGTGAATTTACCCATATCTTGCTCGACAAGCTCATCAACTTTCTTTAGAGCTTCATTTGTTGCAGCTAAGATTAAGTCTTGTAACATTTCAACATCATCTGGATCGACTACATCCTCAGAGATTTTCACATCCAAGACACGCTTATCTCCACTCG
Organism: Halalkalibacter wakoensis JCM 9140; assembly: GCF_000513095.1. Classification (GTDB taxonomy): domain Bacteria; phylum Bacillota; class Bacilli; order Bacillales; family Bacillaceae_D; genus Halalkalibacter; species Halalkalibacter wakoensis. The sequence continues at coordinate 3,053 of NZ_BAUT01000131.1, read as the reverse complement.
CAATAACCGTTACCATTCCGCCACCAGCAGTAGCTTCAACTGTTTTTTCTTTTAACTCTTCCTGAGCTTTTGCCATTTGCTTTTGCATTTTTTGCATTTGTTTCATCATATTTCCCATGTTTTTCATTTTTGTATCCTCCTCAGTTTATGAATCACTAATTTCAATAAAGTCTTCACCAACTAATTTTACAGCTTCTTCTATTAAAGAGTCACTTTCATTCGTTTCATTAGAAGAACCTTTTTGCTCAGCTACATATTCCTCTTTCACCTGTTCCCAATGTGTTTGAAGAAGTGTAGCAAATGTCGTTTGACCGTTTAATGTATCGGTTAGAATCAATTCTAACACTTCACGGAACTTCGTATCCATCATATCACGATGCATTTCATTTTGAAATGCAAGAACAACAGTTGCCGAAGAGGCAGCTACAGGTTTACAGTCACTTAACCAAGCATGAGCCGGAACACTCTTTGTTTTAATGCGTTCCATAACATCACCCCATCTTGAAGTGACAACTTGTAAATGACGTTTGTCTGCCTCTTTTAAGGTTTCCTTTACTCTTGCTGATGATGTACGTGCTTGAGCAGGAACTTTCTTAACCCTTCTTTGTTTTGGTACTTGCGATTCCTCTGTAGCATTTGACACATGAACGGCCTGTGCGTTTTCTAACCTTTTCTCTAGTAGCACAACCCTTTTCTTTAACTCTTCCACTTCAGTTGAAGATATGGTTGACGCACCATTTTCCCTTACTTGTTGATTCACTAACTTCAATAAAGCCAATTCAAGAAAAATCTTAGGATGCGCAGACCACTTCATTTCTTGTTGACTAGCATTTAACGATTCAATTGCTGAATAGAGCCAAGCACCTTCTACTTTACTTGATAGTTGTTTGAAGTGTTCATCTACTTTTGCACGTTCGAGCAGATCCTCAGCCGCAGGAGCATTTTTATAGAGCAGCAAATCTCTAAAATAATAAATTAAGTCCTCAACAAATCGCACAGGGTCTTTTCCATCTTGGAGTAACTTCTCTAATAGTTGAAGTGCCTGTAACGTATCCCCAACCTCTATCGATGCAACAACATCTGTTAAAGCTTGTTGAGAAACAGCACCTGTTACTGCCAAAACATCTTCTAACTGCAACGTTTCATCTGCAAAGGAAATGGCTTGATCAAGTAAACTTAAAGCATCCCTCATACCACCTTCTGCCGCTCTAGCTATCATAAACAAAGCTTCTTCTTCTGCCGAAACCGAATCATGTTCAAGAATATAGCGCATTCTAGAAACAATTGCCTGATTGGTAATTCTCTTAAAATCAAAGCGTTGACACCTAGAAATAATCGTAAGGGGAATTTTATGAGGTTCAGTTGTAGCTAGTATAAACAATACATGTCCAGGCGGTTCTTCTAAGGTCTTCAATAAAGCGTTAAAGGCTCCCGTTGATAACATATGTACTTCATCAATGATATACACTTTATAACGAACTTCACTTGGAGCAAATTTCACCTTATCACGTATATCCCGTATTTCATCAACACCGTTATTCGAAGCTGCGTCAATTTCTATGACATCAACGATGGAACCTGTCGTAATGCCTACACATGCAGAACACTCATTACAAGGCTCTGCCACAGGGGCTTTTTCACAATTTATCGCTTTTGCTATAATTTTGGCCGCACTTGTCTTACCTGTACCTCGTGGACCAGAGAACAAATAGGCGTGGGATAATTTTTGTTGTAATAATGCATTTTGTAACGTTTTAGTAATGTGCTCTTGTCCTACAACATCTTTTAATTGTTGCGGACGCCAAACACGATACAGCGCTTGATAAGCCAATCCCACTACCTCCTTTTTAAACACTCTTCTCCATTATAGCGATTGCAAAAGGTTTTTTAAAGTATGTATGTTTCTATCAACGATCTCAACTTACAAATATTACATTTTTTCAAAATAAAAAAACAACTACGCGAACGTAATTGTTTTTTATAGAAAATTAATACCGTGCACCCTCTGTCGATAAAGCCATCACAGGCGTTACCTAAGCAGTTAGCTCGGCCCAGGCGACTCCACGGCACACGGAAGGGGCCACTTACTGCTGCTTCCTTCCGGACCTGACAGGGTTCATGGGTTTCCGTTGCGTGGAACCCAAGCGTCAACACCACTTACTTAGGTCAGACCCTGCGATGACAATACCTAAAGAGGGAATTCAGCCTCGCTACAGCGGATTGCGAGTACAGGGCACCGCTACCTCCCCACCTAGCACGGCAAATTAAATAACGTTGTTAAGGCGTCATAACGACGCAATACCTAGTATAGATGGTTTATCTAAAAAAAGCAACCATAACCAACTGGAAAAGCAAACCACACTACTTCAAAGCCTTCTTTCTCAGCCTTAAAGCACGAAAAAATGTCGTTAAGATAGAACTACATCTTTCCTCTAGACAACCAGCGACCACTTTTGTTTGATGATTAAACCTTGGTTCATTTAATAAATTCATTAACGTACCTGCACAACCCGCTTTCGGGTCAGCTGCACCGTAAACGACCTTATCAATACGCGACTGAACAATGGCTCCCGCACACATCGGACAAGGTTCGAGTGTTACATAAAGAGTACAACCTAACAGACGCCAACTACCTAATTTTTCACAAGCCTCATTAATAACAGCAATTTCTGCATGAGCTAACGCTTGCTGATCAATTTCTCTCCTGTTATGAGCCTAGCTATAACCTCATTATCTTTGACAAGTACTGCCCCAATCGGAACTTCTCCTATAGCTTCGGCCTTTTTCGCTTCTTCCAACGCAACCTTCATCCATGTTTCGTGATTATCCAACAAACTCTCACTCCACTCAGCAACAGAAATAATAAAAAACACTACCACTTCTGGTAGTGTAACATTTTATGTATGGCGGAGGAAGAGGGATTCGAACCCCCGCGCGGTTTAACCCGCCTGTCGGTTTTCAAGACCGATCCCTTCAGCCGGACTTGGGTATTCCTCCGTTTGACTGACAAAACTTATTATAAAGAAAAACAAAGAAAAAGACAAGCATTTTTT
>NZ_BAUT01000132.1 GCF_000513095.1 Halalkalibacter wakoensis JCM 9140 | reverse complement strand
GGAAACTTCTTCATGAAGTGACAAGTAAGAGAACATCAATAAAACAAATAATTGAAAACATGAATGCAAGTATCTCTTTACCTCGTACAAAAGAAGCTTTATTTTGGCTTATTTATAAAGGAGACATATCTTCGAATATGTACGAAAAAAAAATATCACTTGAAACAGAGGTGTGGTTGAATGACCAAACGAAGGATAATTGAAAACGAAAATGTTGATAAAGAACTACTGGATCTTACTAAATGGCCAGACGTTCGGATTGAAAGTTTATCAGATGAAGATCAATCCACTTTTTTAAAAAGAAAAAAAGCAATCCTCATGTATTTTAAAAGCAAGACACATACACAAATTCATAAGGAAACTGGAATTAATAGATCACAAATAAGTATTTTTTTAAAAAAGTGTTTGAAGTTTGATCAACAAGGGGTTCTGTGGGGATTTAGAGCGTTAATTCCCCACAAGCGTATTGATTCCTACAACCGACAATCATTACCTAAATCAAAACAAGATAATAACAATGGTGCATTTCAACTGTTATTGGAAACATATCCTGACCTACGAGAATTAATAGATCGACATGTTTTTAAACAAAAAAATAAGGCAGCATCTGAGCTTAATACCAGAACAAAACATATCCATAAGAAATTTATAATAAAGTGTCGTGAATTAGGTATCGCGCCACCTCATTATCCTTTTAATACTTCTGAACAAGGAAGAAGAAGCCTTTACAGATATGTTAAGGAATTGAATTTTAGATCAGTTCCAATTTATGAATCAACAAATCAAATATCTTTAATAAATAGACCGTTTGAACGTGTTCAATTTGATGGCCACAAACTAGATTTAAGCCTTGCTATTGTAATAAATACACCTGAAGAAGTAGAAGTAGTCAAAGAAATTAATAGAATCTGGCTCTTAACTGTTATGGATGTGGCTACAAGAAATATTCTTGGTTATCATATTAGTTTTAATAAAGAATACAATTCTTCAGATGTTTTAAGGTGTATTCGAAATGCGATTGTTCCGTGGCAACCTAAAACTTTTACGATTTCTGGACTTGAATATCCTAAAGATGGAGGATTTCCATCAGCGGTTATTCCAGAAACTCAATGGGCAGTGTGGGGAGAAATGTTTTATGATAATGCTCGATCTAATCTTTCAACAATAGTGCAAGACAGATTGAAAAACGTTGTGGGATGTGCAATAAATGCTGGACCAGTTGAATCACCTTTGAGAAGAAGCATTCAAGAACGGTTCTATGGAATTCTGGAAGAAAATGGTTTTCATCTATTGCCCAATACAACAGGTAGCAACCCTAACGATTCTCGTCGGAAAGATGCGGCCAAACAAGCGATTAAGTATCGAATTTCACCTGAGCACATAGAGGAACTTACTGAGGTCTTAATAGCTCAATATAATGGAACGCCACATGAAGGGATTAGTTTCCTTTCTCCTCTTGAAATAATGAAAGAAAAGGTTGAACAAAACCCTATGATTATTGATCAAATATCTATAGAAAAAAGAAGCGAGGCAGCTTTTATGACTCTTCATGCGCAGCGAACAATCAATGGCAATGTCAAAGATAAACGTCGGCCATATATACAATATGAAAATGTCCGATACACCAACCCAATTTTATCAAATTCTTATGGTTTAATTGGGATGAAGTTAGATTTAGTAGTTAATACAGATGATCTTCGTGTAATAAAAGCATTTTATCCTGATGGTTCAGAATTAGGACTTTTAAAAGCGTCAGGGAAATGGGGAATAACTCCACATACTTTGCTTGTAAGGCAAGAGATTTTTAAAATGCGCCATAGAAAACTAATGCATTTTACAAACCAGGATGATGCTGTCCAAATATATCATAACTTTTTATTAGAAAATGCAAAATCAAATAAAAATACTAGAAATAAATTAGCTGCTCTAGAAAAAAGTATTCGTGAGACAACTTTCTATTCAAATTCTAATGAATTAAAAGAAAATGATGTTATTGAGACAAATGATGAGTTCAATCAGAAGAAACAACTCAGAGAAAAGAAAAAAAGGTCAAAAGGATCAGAGATAAAAAAAATCAGAAAAACTATATTTTATTAATTTTAGAAAGTAGGTGAAAAGATGCATCCTATAGTTAAAAGTGAAGCATTACCAGAAACAAGACCATTATTTCCAAAAGGGACTCACCCAATAGAAACAGGCCGTTATCTAATTGGAACAAATGAAATTGATCATTTATATAAAAAAGTTGTTCAATGTCTTACTAATCGGTCAACGGGTGTTATCATCCATGGAAGACCACGATTAGGCAAAACCCGTGCATTAGAATATTTAATGCGTATCCTACCTGAAGAATTTGATAATATACCAATTTACTTTCTTTTGTCTAGAGAATATAAAAATGCTAACGAAAATATCTTCTTTCAAGATATTTTACTAGACATTGGCCACGCGGTTCCCTTTTCAGGCAAGGCAGATAAAAAGCGCCAACGTCTACTCTGGTTTTTAATTGAACGAGCAAATCAATCAGGTAAGAGGAGAATCGTCTTCTTTATAGATGATGCTCAAAGATTGGTTGACATGCAATATGGCTGGCTAATGGATATTTATAATGATTTAGATAGAGTAGGAATCAGCTTGACCGTCTTTTTAGTAGGGCAAGATGAATTAGTAAATCGCAGATCTTCATTTGGAGCCGAAGGGAAACAACAAATCATTGGACGTTTTATGGTACATCAACATCAATTTAGCGGAGTGAAAACCAAAGGTGATCTAGAAGAAATACTAGAAGGTTACGACAAATATTCATATCCACAAGATACAACATGGACTATGACTAGATATTATTTTCCTACTGCTTATTTAAATGGATTTCGTTTGAAAAATTTTACCGACTCAATCTTTGAAGCTTTTATACAATTAAGAAAAGCTGCAGGAATAAGATCCAAAATAGAAATTCCAATGCAATATATTACTTTAACAATAGAATACCTGTTAAGAGAATTTGGTGTTGAAGGAGAAAATTTAGAAGGATTAAGTGATGAGCATTTTGAAGAAGCAGTTGAAAACTCAGGTTATATAGAAGCGGAAACCAACGTTATTTTTGGTTAAAAGTTAAATTGTTTTTCGTTACAATATTGAAAGGAATAACTCCATTTGAATTTACAACATGAAGTTCCTAAAAATAAAAGAAATGCTACGTTAAACTGGAACAATGATTGGTTTAACTCTTATGAATCACCATGGGGATATTTGAAAAACTAAAATTCACCAACTTTATTGATGCAAATGATATATTGCGATTATTTGGAGTAGAGAAAGTTAGAAATTTAAAGAGTTTCGGAAAAACACACCGACAATTAATACATTTAAATGGTTTAGATGAAGATATAGTTGAACGATTCTTAGGATTTTCATTGCACCAACATAATAATTATTTATTGCAAAAGTTATTTCAATGCTTCTATAACTTTAATAAAAGTTCTAGTTACTATTTTAGAGATGACTTATTTTTTTGTATTGATTGTTTAAAGACTGGCTACCACAGTTTATTTTTCCAATCCAAATTAATTCATTTTTGTCCGTTTCATAAGCTGCCATTAATTCAAGGTTGTCCTTATTGTCGTAATCCAATACCGTATTTGCTCTCTGATCAATATACTGATGGACCATTCCTTTGTAAGTGTGGGAACGGTTGGTTAACATCCGAAACTACACCAAATCCAACTTTTTCATGGAAAAAACCAATAGGTGATATTCAATCTCAAGCATTGAATGCTTGGTTGAATCTTGATCAGAGTCAAATCAACAGATTAAATAAATGTAGGTTCTTTTCTGGAATTGACTTGGAAGATGATTCAGAGGTATTAGAAAAATTGATTTCAGTGGTCGATAGTGATTTTAAAATCTCTAAGGAATATGAATATACTTATCATAAAATAGAAACCTCGAACTATATTAATTCGCTAAAAATTGGCATAAACGAAAACGAACTACAGAATGCAAATTATTTATTAAAGAACAGCT
>NZ_BAUT01000133.1 GCF_000513095.1 Halalkalibacter wakoensis JCM 9140 | reverse complement strand
GAGCGGCTTCCGCTTCATTTCACTATGAGAATAACCTTTTTTATAGCAGCAGTCTTACGAAAGGCTGATTTTCGTAAAGATTGTTTAGTCACTTTTTTCCTTAGTGCATTCGTTTCATTGCGCTTTAGTTTGTGTCTAGTATCAATAGAAAAAACGTCCAAAGGAAAAAATTACTCCAATTGAAAAGAGCACTGCAAGTGTCCGTTTTGACCCTTTCAGTACTCTCTCCCATTGAAATCATCTTTTTATTGTAGTGCCGCTACGATTTTTTCATAATTAACGAGTGCATCTAGTAAAGCTTGCTGTGAGTTCCAAAGCTCTGAATTTTCATCTGATGCAACGTAGGCGGATAATTTCTCTCCTGCTTTGACTAGATTATCACCTAATGCCAATGCTTCATCTTGAACAGGTTGATCCAAGTTCATGAAAGCTCTGTCGCGATCAGCCTGGAGACTTTCCGTTGTTTGCTCTAATTGCTCCATTCGCTCTGTTGTGAGCAAGGAACCCCCTCCAAATCCATCGACCGTCAGTTGCAACAGTTCTTTATAATGAGAAATGGCATTCGCAAACCAAACAACCGCTTCCTCTTCTTGGCCTGTCACCGCTTGTCCATCAACTCGATAAGTTTTTACATACGTATCTTGACCGTATTCCTCGTACAAGGAACTAATTTTATTTGCTTGAGCACGATCTCCCCCTGCCCCGATAAACATATAAATCGGTTCAGTTACCTCAGTAAGTGTAGCTGCCAACCCTTGTTCCTGAAGGTTGCTGACAACTTCCTGTCCTGTTGCTTGTTCTTCAAAGGCCCCACCTTGAACAATTTCTAACGTTAAAAGCGGAAACTGACCTCCTGCTTCAGAGGCTGCTGGAACGGCATCCGCTGTTCCTGGATTAGCATCTGCAACCGGAGTGCTCGTACCTGTAAAAAACGTAAGAATCATTAATCCAAGGCTCACACCCACAACAATTGCAGAAATCAATGCGCCAATTAACATAAAAGGAAATTTAGGTTTTTTTGGTCCATGATTCATTTTTTTCTTACGTTTAAAAGGTAGTTTTGGACTCTTCTCACTAAATCCGTCGTCCCAATAAGGCAGATCATTGCGCTTTCTTTCGTCATGTCTTTTTCCGAAATCTATGATGTTATCTGGTTGAGGAATGATAGGTGCATCATCTTTTACTATGTCTTCTCGAACCGCAGCGACTTCATCTTTGCTACTAGATGACATCTTATTTTCATGGATTTTCTGTTCTTTTCCATTCAAGCGGACCGAGATGGTTTGTCTTTTTTCTTCTTCCATTGGACTCACTCCCCTCGTAACCTTTCTTTACTCCTATTCTATTAAATAATCGATTTAGATAGAACTTGTTTTAAGAAAAAATTCCTAATAAAAGATCACTAAGCCAATATTCTTTTATTGCTATAAGTACGCTTTTGTTACCTTTACTAGTTTATTGTCTAACACTTGTAAAGATGTACGAAAACAAAAAAGAATAAAAAGAGGATTCCTCTTTTTATTCTTCACTTTTCACTCCATAATAGAGTGGATTGGCTTTGTTACCAGGACGCGGATACGATTGTGTGGGCACCTCATCCAACAACTCTTGCAATTGTGGCAAGTAATACGTTGAAACTTCTACTACATACTGTAGATCATCTACCGTTTGATCAAGAAGACGAACTTCTTGATTTCCTGAGAACGATAATCTATTAATGGTCGTAACCCGAGTCAAGCTTTCAATTTCTTCAAGAAAGCTTTTCATCTCCTCATAGCTTGGGGAAATGACTGTCATCTGTGCCGTCACTTTCTCGATGCCTTCTTCAATTTCAAATGTATCGCTCTCTGGCTCCGCTTCAGCTGACTGTTCCCTTATGACGATACCATTTTCTAGTTCTTCCTCTAAACTTCCTCTTGCACTTTCAATTCCAAGTCCACTAAAAGTACTGCTTGAAAACTGATAATTTAAAATCAAACTTTCCGAAAGAATTTCTGATCTTTCTAAGTCTAGTAAGAACTGATCAACTAGAGGGGCAACAGGAACTTTCTTTTGTAAATCAGCTGAACTTAAATTCGTTACCTGGTTTTCCAATTCTGCTATATTTCTTTCAACAATCGATAATAGCTGCTCTTCCGTCTCAAGACGATCTTGTACCCTTGCCAAGTCGTCTTGCAATGGTTTAATGAACATAAAATAAAGCAGGAAAGGAATCGCTAATGTGAGGGCTACAAGGAAAGAAATAAGCAATCGTTTTACTTTTGGTTGTAGCTCGACCATTATCCATTCCCCTCCTCTACCTTAATTTCATTCACATTTAACTTCACTTCAAAGTTCGCTAGATAGCGTGGCAGTAAATCTTCTGACAAACCCTCTTCATCTATAATCTCTTGAGCATTAATATTGAGTAAATCTGCAGACTGAACAAATCTACTGTCCGTTAACTCATGTAAATATGAGGAGACATCGATAGGAGATTCAAACTGAACAAAAATCTGAACCGTCCCTTGATCGACATACGTATAATTCATAAAATACGCTTTTTCAGGAAGCTTTCGAACAAAATGAGATAAAAGAGATACACCAGAAATTTGCTGTTGTTCAATCCAGTCAATTTGCGCTTCTAATACATCAACCATTGACGACTGCTGAGCGTCTGCTAGTTGTTGCTCCTGAACCATTCGTAACTGCTCTGTCGTCTCAATCGTTTGTTCCGTTCGAGCAATTTCATTTTTTATATTGTTTGTATACATAAAGTAAATCAAACTCGTCACTAACAATACAATAATAATAGCTAATAAAATGATAATAGAATAAAAGCTTTTTCGTTCTTTTTGTGGTAGCAGGTTAATTTCAACCATCATGATTGCACCTCTTTATAGGCTAAACCCATTGTCGTTAAATATTGAGGAGCAAGTTCAATCTCAGCTTCTTTTAATAGTTGTTTGCTAGAGTACAATTCAAGCTGTAAATTTTCATTTAATTGGTTGAAAATATGATGCAAATAAGGATGATCTCCGCCTAAAAAGACCATCGTTACCTCTTGCTCTCCTTTATAAAGAGAATACTTATAGAAATTCATAATTCGTTCGATTTCACCAATTGCATCTTGAATATCTCCCATTAACACCATTTCATCCCCAACAAATTCAAGCTCCGCTTCCGCCCTGCTCCTTGAAATTTCAAATTGTTCGGATTGAGAGGCATTGACTAAGTGATGAATGTATTGCGGCTTATCATCTTGAAAAATACTTAAACTAATTGCATGGGCATCAAACTCAATGAACATCGTATGAATTCTTGGAATCACCTTGTCCATTCTCGAAACAATTCGATACATCGACAGCGCATTAATTTCGATCGAAACCGGAGTAACTTTTGCTTCTTCTAGCAATGCCTTGTATTCATGAATGATCTCTTCTGGTGATGCAAAAAGCAAAATCTCTTTCTCTTCAGCATCTTCATTTAAGAGAACATAATCAAAGGTCGGATTCTTAAAAGGAAGGGGAATGCTATTTCCAAGCTCGATAAATAGGTAACCTTTGATCTCTTCTTTTTTTACTGATTTAGGAAGGGTTAATTTCCGAAAAAACACGTGAGACTCTGGAACGACAAAATGCACCTTCTTCTTTCTTAATCCCCAATCAGCAACACATTCTTCTAGGAACAATAACAATTGGTCGCGATCTAGTATTTTCCCATCACGAATAATGCCTGGAGGTAAGTATTTTTCTCCATAACTAACAGGCGTTGTTAGCTCATTTTGATTAACTGTAACAGAACGAATGACATGATCTTTAATGACGAGACTGATTGATTTTGAGTTTCGAAGATTGAACGATAGCATGACGTCCCCTCCTTTCTTTTAGGTTGTTTTATATTCGTTTTTGGGTTTAGTGGATTAGCGTTGTTCGTTTCATTGCGCTCCAGCCACTCGCACCCGCAAGGAGGTGGTGAGCCTCCTCGCTGCGCCAGAGGTG
>NZ_BAUT01000134.1 GCF_000513095.1 Halalkalibacter wakoensis JCM 9140 | reverse complement strand
GAACCACCCGAAGTATGTCGATATTATTTCGACATACTTCGGGTAGTGACAGGCACTTATAGTTTGGCAATGGTGGTTGACTCTGTTAATGATTATTGTTCCCTGGACACTATGGTTTATATTTCATAAAAAAGAAAGCAGGGCTCGTCTTTTATTTGCTGGATTTGCAACAATGTTAATTGCATCATTTTTGGACTTTCTTGGGGTTGCATATGGACTTTGGGTCTATCTAGTTGATGTAATATTTACTATTCCTGCATTTATTGTGTGGGACTTTTCAGTATTACCTGTTATAGTTATGTTTTTCCTACAAATTAAACCTGCATTTAACCCAATTATTAAAGGGATTATATTCGGGGCTTTTTCATCATTTGTAGGTGAACCTGTTACAGTGTGGCTTGGACTTTATGATCCCTTAGAATGGAAATACATCTATTCCTTTCCTATTTACATTTTGATATATTTAATAATTCATTACATAAGTAGAAGTAGAACATTTGGGCCATTGGAGTAACAAAAGTGCACTGTCACTCCCCTTATTTTATCGATAAGGTCGACATACTTCTAGGAGTGATACTTAGAGTTATATTTAATAAAAAAAGGGATGCTTGCTTTTCACTACGAGGTTTTATCCATGCTTTATTTAAAAGGTAACGTAATAACAAATGTAGTAACTTCTTCATTAGAAGAAGTCAATTTTATTTTGCCTCCATGATTATCAATAATCCGTTGGACGATCGTCAAACCTAACCCAGTCCCTGTTTCTTTAGACGTTAAAAACGGGTCAAAGACAGACGCTTGAATATATTTTGGTATTCCTTTCCCACTATCTTCTACATATATTTCATAATCATTCCCTTTATATCGAGAGTAGATCGAAATATGACCTTTTTCTTCCATCGATTCAATGCTGTTTCTAATTAAATTGTGAAACACTTGTTTCATTTGCTTCCCATCAACCCTCATCGGAACTCTCTCTAACTCTATTGAAAATGTCACTTTTTTATGTTCAACAGAATGTCGAATTAAGGGGAGTATATCGTTAATGATGTCTTCTAAGTAAAACTCTTTATAATGAGGTGCGCTTGGTTTCGTTAAAAGCAGCATTTCTTCTATAATGGCATTGATTCGTTCAAGCTCTTTTAATATCAACGGCAAATGAAACTTTTCTTTTTCCCGCCCTGAAAAAGAACGATTCATTAGATTTAAAAATCCATCTATAACCGCTAATGGATTCCGTATTTCGTGAGCTGCTCCAGCTGCGAGTTCCCCAACAAGAGCTAACTTTTCAGATTGATGCATTCTTTTCTCTAAATTCTCCGTATCTGTAATATCAATAAAGTAAAAAATTCTACCGATCGTCCCTTTATTTTGATCAATAAGCTCAGATTGTGAAACCAACAAAGAACGTTCGTCAATCGATGTATAATAAGGAACTTTAACATTGTTCATGATCTCTTTCGAAACCAAAGCATCCCAGAACGTTTTGTTCTCTTTCGATCTGTTTATTGGAACCGAAATAACCGATTCCTCACTTCCCAGTAGCTGCTTTGCAGTCTGATTCAATGAAACGTTATCTGACCTTGTATCAAAGGTAATAATTCCAACTGGGAGTGAGTTTAATATTTGTTCCCGATATACTTTATCTTTTAGAATGGTTTCAAAGGATTCTTTTAAGCTTAAAGACATTTTATTTATAGAAGTTGTCAGATGCCTAAACTCCTCCTGTGCGGTTTCTTCAACCTTCATTCCGTAGTGACCATTCGCAATTTCATCGACTTTTTGCACAAGCCTCTCAATCGGCTGCGTCAAATTTGAACTGATTCGATAAGCTGAAAAAATAGCCGCAATCACAGCCGCAATCGTTAACGTTAATAATAACCACAGCGATTCAGTAATGATTTTTGAAAAGTGATTCGTATGATTATTTAAAGACGAAATCACGGTGTCTTTTTTTAGATTTAGTTGATCATTAATCGTATCTAATTGGACTAGATACTCGTTCAACAAGTATGTTTCTAAAGTTTCTTGATCACTAAATAAGATAAGACCTTGTACTTTATTCAAGATCGTAAAGTCTAGCAAGTCAATTTCTGTTTTCAATGGCACTAACGAATGAGGGGGATCTCCGTGTGACAAATTAACCTCATCGTCGGATGAAGCAATAAGAGATTGGTAGGATTCTACAATATAACAACAATGATCATTTTCAATATATCCTTCAATAAGCATTTTTCTCGTATGAAGTTCTTGTTGCCAATGCGTAAGCCATACTAATTCCGGAATCGTATTTTGGTTAATTTCCTGACTTACGGTATTAACTTGATCAATAGAATGGAGTAGAACGAAAGAAAAACTACTTAGTATCATAGTAGTTAAAAGGAGAACAATTAATATTTTATTACGAAATGACATTTTCTTCATAAAATTCTTCATCATGCTCCCCACTTCATACTCATTCATTAATATATTGTAAATCCTCTTTTGTAAACATCGGTCCAAAAGGAGCAAGTTGATACACTCCATCTTCTTCTGTTAACAGTTTTACTCCATGTTGAATACCTTCTTCACTAAAATAATCTTTCATAATTGCTATATACATTTGAGAAACATCATTCATTACACTCGTCAATACCCAATTACTAGCCATATAAGATTGGTCTTCCAAATACCCTATTATGTAAATTTGATGTTTTTTTCCATATTCAATGACAGCTCGATTAAAACCATTCCCTCTTGAATAAACAACATCAACACCCTCATTTACGAGCTCCTCCATATACTCAAGTGCTTTAGAATGGTCATCCCAACTATCGACGACCTTATAAAACAATGAAAGATCTGGATTAACGTGATATAGAGCTTCTTCAAATTGAGGCTGGTCTTCACGTGCATCAACTGCATCAATCAAACCTATTTTCTTTGTTTCTGAAATTAAGGCTGCTGCTATACCCGCCTTTTTTTCAATTTCGCCTTGATTAAACGAGTAAACAGATTGATTTTCATGTACGGCCTCCCCATGAATCGTGACAAAATTTACATCCGAGTACAGAGGAGCAAATGTAGTAAATACTTCTGAAAACTCTCTTCCGTGACCAATAACTACTTCTGCACCAGCTTCTAACGCTTGTTCAAGTGTTTCTACGAGTAATGCTTCGGTCTTCATTTCACTATATAGTGTAACCTCAACAGGAAATTGCTCTTCTATTTTAAGTTGACCCATATAAGCTAAACTTCCCCAACTTTGATCAACAATTTCGTCTGAAGTGAGTATGGTCACTTTGGTTTTATCTTCTAGTTTTTGAGTAGATGATAATTCGCTAAAAGCATTACTTACTTTAAAGATCATTAACGTAATGAATCCACTAGCAACAACCACGGTTAAAAGAAGGATCCATCTAGGCTGATTCGATTGTTGCATCTATCATTCTCTCCTCTTTTGTTCTTATATTTATTTTACTTAAAAATAAGAACATGGTCTACCATTCTTCTAAAGATTTTCTACTTTTTTAGACAAAATTCTACAAAAAGCGTCTGCTACTCCTTGAATTTTGTCGATAAGGTTAATCTACTTCGGGGAGTGACAGGTACTTTTTCAAATTATCTGCCTAAACATGCTCCAAAGCTACTAAGCAACTAGGGTTGTCCAGAACAAATGTGTATCGGAGACTCAAAAACTTATAATAGAAGGGGGTCAAGAGATGGAATCGTTCCCTTTCCGAGGTGAACAGCTCGAGAAAGGGATTCATTCGGATTCGTTCCCTTTCCGAGAAGAGCAGCTCGAGAAAGGGATTCATTCAGATGGATTC
>NZ_BAUT01000135.1 GCF_000513095.1 Halalkalibacter wakoensis JCM 9140 | reverse complement strand
ATTACTTTTTTGGCTCTAAACAGGAAGAACTTTAAAACTGAAAATTCAGTCAGTATTTATGCAACACTAGTGAAATCTAATAATTCATATTTTGCTTGTCTATTATGCCCGGTTCTTTCTAAATCAGTCCATAAAGAAGACGGTGGTAATCCTGTCATATCTTTTAAATACGTTCTTCTCCGAAATCTTTTACCATCTTCTGTAAATCTTATCTCTCCTGTTTCTATTTTTTGTTGTAGGGTTTCTTTGGACCAACGCCATCCATTTTTAGGGGGCTTAATAACATGTCCGGTTGGAGAAATTACATCATAAATTAAGTTCTCTCTATAATTAGGAGAATTTAATGGATTTCCATCAAAGTAAGGTCCATTCGGATCATTATCTGGATTTTTAAAATGTTGTTGTTTACTTAAATCAAATTGTTTCTTAGGTTGCCATAGAGGTTTCTTTGAATAAACAAGGGTATAATTATGGTCATTTGAGAATTGTTTGGCATCATTATTGCTGTTATCTGAAGAACGCCATATTGCTGAACAAACGAAACAATTCTCTCCAAATATTTCATCGCAGATCTTTATTAAATTTGCAGCTTCATGGTCATCAATACTTATAAAAATTGCACCTTTATCTGAAAGTAAATTTCTTGCCAACTTTAAACGCGGATAAATCATATTTAACCAATCTGTATGGTATCGCCCATTAGACTCTGTGTTGGTCGAAAATCGATTACCTTTACTATCCACTTGCATAGTCTGTTCAAAGTAATTCTCAATACTCTTCTTAAAGTTATCTCTATATACAAAATCCTTTCCAGTATTATAAGGAGGGTCTATATAAATTAAATCAATTCTCCCATTATACGATTTCTGTAATAACTTCAATACTTCTAAGTTATCCCCTTCAATATAGATATTCCCAGTAGCATCAAAGTTTTTACTTTTTTCAGGTTCAGCTCGTAATGTTCCTTTTGATGGCTTTTGCGCACCTAAGATCGCTTGTTTTTTACCATGCCATGTGAATTGATAGCGCTCATTGTTATCTTCTACTACTTCACCTAATACTGTTTTTAATAGGTCAAAATCAATTTTTTCACCGTCTGTTAATACCTCAGGAAACAGTTCTTTTAAACGTTCGATATTTTGTTTTGTGAGATCTAAGGTTTCACCATTCATTTTACTAACCATCTTATTGCTCCTTTTCGATTAATGCTTGTTTAACACTTTTTAATTTATTTGCCTCTACTTGCAAAGAAATTCGTTTATTCATTTGTTTTTCTCGCTTTGCTTGGCTAACTAATTGCTCGATTTGTCGATCAAGGTCTTTTAATTGTTGCAATAGATTGTTTTCGAGCTTGATATTACGATAAATACCATACTTGAAATTCAATTCTATTTGTAACAGTTGCTCAATCCATGAATGATAAACAGCTTTTATGTTTAAATTATCCATCATAGTGAACTTTAGATTATTTTCCGATAAGTCTAGAGATATTGTTTCATCAAATTCAAAGGTTTGATCGATAGATAATAAATGAGTCTGTTTTTGTTTACGATGCGTCGCCATTACCCAACGCATTTGTTCTCCATCTATGAATAAAATTACAAGTGGATACGGAATAATTTGAGCAACGACTTTATAAACATCTATAGATTTCTTTAAGTTTTGTAACTGTATAGAATAAAAATGAATCTCTTCAAATCGTACAGTTTCGTCTTCGAACTTTGGTATGTTGGTGTTATTCGAACTAATGATTGCTAATAACCGTATTCCTCTAGATACCACGTGTTCGGAAATAATCTTTTTCTGGGCTGTGTTTAACTGTGGCTCGATTTTATTGTAAGGAAATGTTCTTAACACATGGGTTGATTTCGGTAATTGAATCAATTTTAATAATCTCTCTTCGTTCATTCCGATTCACCCTTTATAACCAAAAATGAAATGAGCTCAACATCATCAAACTCGAAGTCTAAATTCGTTTGAATACTTGTCCCACCAATTGAGAAGAAACTATCGAATGCTGTGTCTTCATGTTTATCTTTAATAATATCAACAGCCTTTTTCATTAGGTCTGTATACGTCGACATATCCATAGCATGATTGGTTTCCTCATTAAATTGTTCCACTAAATCTTGTAATGGTTCACTTTGTCCAAGCGATAACTTTCTATAAATGTCTAATATTTTTTTGGCATTAGTATAATGGATAAGGGTTTGCCCTTGCTCCGTAACATATAACAATATATAAGGAGCCAGACTATTGTTTTTCATTTCAAAAACACCATGTTGTTTAAAACAGAAAATCACACCTGGTTTTGCTTCTTTAAAATCAGCATTTGACGTAATAGCATAGATACCTTTAGGTGCTTGTCCTAACTGTTTTTTATATTGTTTCAAAGCTCCGCTCAAATCACTTTTAAAATCAGTATATGTTAGATCCGTAATAGAAATTGCTCCAGATACTTCTTCCAAATTTACAACCTCAGTTTGCAAGGCTTTTAGTTGATTGCGTCGAAATTCTAGATCGTTCATATCTTTCCCAGAAGTATCTAATATATCTTCTTCCCCAGAAGCAGAGGTATTTAATATTTTCATACGTCCTTTTACCCGCTCTTCTAGATTAATATATTCATCCAATTCCATATTCGGCCAGAAGTTTACTAGCTGTATTTCTTTATTAGTAGAACCGATACGATCTATACGACCGAAACGTTGAATGACTCGAACTGGATTCCAATGAATATCATAATTAATTAAAAAGTCACAATCTTGTAAATTCTGACCTTCGGAGATACAGTCTGTTGCAAATAATATATCAATCTCATCTGTTTTTTTCGGTTCAATTTTTGCACGTTCTTTTGATTTTGGTGAAAAATTCATTAATACATCATTTATATCTTTCACACGAACCCCTTTTAAAGTGGATTTATTGGCACCATCGCCTACGACCATTGCTGAATGTAAACCAAGTCCACGTAATTCTTCTGCTAGATTCTCATATAAATATTTTACTGTATCCGCAAAAGCTGAGAAAATAATGATCTTTTTATTCCCTTGATTAATTGGATTCTCAACTTTGTTTTTTATTATTGCTATTAGTTCATTTATCTTAGCATCACGACTAGACGTAATGGCTTGTGATTGATTTAATAAATCCCTTAAAATCGCTAAGTCGTACTGTAAATCTCCACGCCATTTCAGTGCATCAATGTCAGCCAATTGAATTTGTACCTTTTCACTACCCACAGTAATTGCCTCTAACTGATCATCATCAAAATCAGTAGCTTCATCGTAGTTTTCTTGAAACATCACTTGCTTATGGAGTGATAACAATTCTAACGCTTGTTCAATTCGCCCCACTAATTTATTCAAAGTTAAATTAAATGAGTGAATAGAACTTTCCAAACGCTTAAATAGATTGACTTTCATTAAGGCAGCAACTGCAAACTCACGGTCAGTTTGCTTAAATGTGCTCTTTCCATCTTTTACTTTTGTGTCATATAGTTCTTCATAGAATCTTCTCTTTTGCGGCAGTACATATTTCATAGCTGATAAATGCTAAAACTTATA
>NZ_BAUT01000136.1 GCF_000513095.1 Halalkalibacter wakoensis JCM 9140 | reverse complement strand
GTGATAACAACAAAGTTTTTAGTGTTCTTTTCATTCAAATGTCACCTCGTTTTTGTTTTAGTATGTGCCAGTTTCAAAAAAACATGTAGTAATAAAATGGTTCTTAAACGCAGTACTGTTAATGTGATTTGATCGTTTACGCGGCATGAATATGAGTATATTCATATTTCTAATGAAATTCAAAGAACATAGCCAAATCATAAGGCTTTTCTCATTGTAATGTTACGTAAGGACAAATCCATCGACATTTCAATTTTAGTATTGTATTGGTGTGAAAAAGATCGTTCTTAGCATGAAAAACTGAAATTATAATAGCTACAATTCTATTGGTTACTAGTTTAGGCATTATTTTGCAGGGATGTGGAGCCATTGCATGATGAACGAGTCTCATCACCATTAATGAGCAAAGGATGAGTTGCAAATGAGTTCATTTTTAAATCCTACACAATTCAGACAAATTTTCTTTGCATTTGGTATTCTGATTGCCTTGCAATTATTTGTTTTGAGTCAGGTTGAAATTCGTTATGATGAAATGTTCAATCTTAATTATCTTACTTTTTATTTGCTGTTTTATTTTTTTATGCAACTAATAAGAAGCAGAAAAGAAATGAACTCCTATCTGTTTCTTGCTATTCTTACGTTTTTTTATAGTTTATCGACCTTTTTAACCACTTTAACGAGCAAACATATGGCAGAGGGGGATTATGTTTTATTTTTCAGCTCAATTGGATTGATCCTTGTCTATTTTTTAGCATACTCACGAAATGAAAAGATTCCCCAAGTCATCATGATTTCAAATAGAAGTTCACTAGTAGGCTACATCTTTTTTTATTTTTTACTAGTGTATATTCTTGTTTTCTTTCTCAGTGAGATACATGCTTCCTTAGCGATCATGAGGAAAATGACGTTCAGTTTAATGGACACAAATGTTCTTGTTAATCTCTTCGTATTTGTTATTATGTTTCTGCTACTTACTTTTTTCACAAAGCAAGGTGTAGTGGAGATCTTGAGGAAAAGCAGCTTGCTAAGTAGAAGAAACTTCTATGAAGGTGGATTCTTTTTTCTTCTTGTCTTTTGTTTATTGCATCTTCACATTTGGTTTGTAACGTTTCGGACAAGTGAACCAATTGTATCTATTTTTACAACTGGGCAAGTATCTGTAAACGAGTGGCTTGGAATGTACATTGGTCAAATATTTGGAGTAGCATTACAAGAAGAATTCACTTTTCGCTTTGTTGTATTTTGGTCTTTATTCTATCTGATTAAAGCAAAAAAGAAATCGATTCGTTTAATAATTTCCCTTGTCATGACACAGCTCTTATTTGGGTTGTTTCACGTACCTATCTTAGGTGGTTTGGATTACAGTTTAACCGGATTGGTCTCGACACTAGGGCCTTATTTGCTGTCAGGGCTTCTGTTATCCTTTTTTTATTTATATACGAAAAACCTGTGGATTCCTATTTTTTACATGGACTTTGGAACACAGACTTACCGCTTTTTATCCCATTATACGATCAGCATCAAATCGCGCACCTGAACTTCAGTTATATCCTCATCATTTATGGATTAATTGTTGGAACGATAGTAGGGAGGCGAAGTGTTTGACCAGTGCTCCTAAAGGCTAAAGCTAGCAGCTTACTTTTACTAGATTCAGATCAATTAATTGGTTTATTATGGATATAATTAGAAATGAAAGAAAGGTGAAGAGATGAATCGTAATCTTGTATTAGTGTATGAATCAGTAATGGTCCTTTTAGCAATCGTTTCAGTCACTATGATTTGGTCTGATAACGAATCTCTTTATTTAATTGATCGTATTGTCTGGTTTATATTCTTGGTTGATGTCTCAATTCGTTTTTATAAAAGCAAAGGGAAGTGGGAATACATTAAAACACATCCCTTAGATTTCATTGCTATTATCCCTTTCGATGCCATATTCCAGTTAGCAAGGATAGCGCGGTTATTTAGGGCTATTAGACTTATTGCTATCGGAGCACACTTTTTGAAGCCGGTATTTGATATTGTTAGAACAAATGGATTGCATAAAGTCATTACGTGTACCGCAATCCTTATTTTTGTTTCAGCCATCCCGATTAAAACGATAGAGCCAAGCATGGAAAGTTATGCAGATGCACTTTGGTGGTCAATTGTGACAGCTACTACTGTTGGGTATGGTGATATTTCACCTGAGACGAATATTGGACGAGTTATAGCCTTAATTTTAATGATATTTGGAATTGGACTTATTGGGATGATTACGGGCTCAATAGCTACATATTTCTTATCTGGACAACAGAAAGAGCATGGGGCCATTGAGTTCATTAAGAGTGAACTGTCTCGTTATGAAGAACTTTCTGAGGAAGAATTTGAAAGGTTACTTGTATTAATGAATCAGTTAAGGAAAGAAAAGAAGAAGATTGGTTAACTTTTGAATTTAAGTAATCCTACTATAATTTTAAAGGTTGCCAACAACAAAATTTGAGGAATCCTTTGGACTAGTAAGAATGGGAATTCGTGAAAAATTTTCAAGCTACGAATGGATGTTTTGTGTGCTATAGTTTACTTAGATACAGATACTTACAGAAATTCAAGGAGGTAACAATGTTTAAAAAAATTAAAGAGCTATTTTCTCTTTCAAACTCGATTACCGACAAAGAAGTTAAATTAAAATTATTAAATGAAGAATTAGATAAAAAAGAACAAATGAAGGCTGAAGTCATTGCTCAAGCTAAGAAAGATGCAGAAAAGGAGTACAGCCAGTTAGCTAATAAAACTGAGAGCAAAGCTAATGAATTAAAACAAACTGAAGAGACGTTGATTTTGAAAACGAAGGAACTAGAAAGACTTGAAAAGGGCATTAAAAAGGTTAAAACGGAAAGCGTAGGAATTAAGCAACTCATTGATAAATTTCCAGATGCTGTTGACTTTAACCAAATTGAGAAAGAACTTTCAATTTTAGAAGAAGCGCTTGGGGACGGAGTACTAAATAACCTTGTTGAATTAAACTTACATCACAACGATTCTAAATTATTACGTAAAGAAATGTCTACGAATAATAGAGAGATAACAAAACTTCTTAAAACGTATGAAGCTCGTTATTCAACAAAAGCAAATAAAACCATTTATCACTTAATGGTCATTGGTTTGAAGGCGGAGCTTCAAAATATTTTATATAAATTAAAATATACCAACCTTGATAAGTCACAGGAAGATGCTAAGGCGTTAATCAATAAATATTTGACCATATGTGGAGATGGAAATGCTAACATCCTACCAACAATCACTAGGTTTTTATCTGAACTAGATCCGCTTTTCCAAAATGCAATACAGATTGAATATAAATATTATATTCAAAAAGAAAAGGAAAAAGAGGAACAACGACGTATTAAAGAACAAATGAAATTAGAAGCAGAAGAAAGAAAGATGCTTGAAGAAGAGAAAAAGAAGATTGAAAAAGAAGAAGAAAAATATAAAGCCGAAGATTGAAAAAAATAATAAACTTT
>NZ_BAUT01000137.1 GCF_000513095.1 Halalkalibacter wakoensis JCM 9140 | reverse complement strand
GAAAAAGGTCTGGATTCATGCCATTCAAACGCCGTGAGAGCTGAGAGATACTGATCGAATCAAGGTTGACACCTTTTTGAAGCTGGTCATCGAAAAGACAATCACTCAGCGCATGAAGACTTTCTACTTCTTCGAGCTGGGCGTAGAGTAATAATTTCAAAAATGATTCCGTCGTAAGTTTTTTCGTATAGAAATCTAATTTCAATGTTTTCACTTGATCATCAAATAATTCGAAATTTATCGGTGAAAACCATTGTCCAAATGAAGTTTTTCGTGTAATCTTATCCATGCGAATGTTCCTTTATTTTTGGATTTGGACGGGATTACCACCTGACTTATCCATTATAAAGGACTTTTTTTATGCACAAAATAAAATTATTGAACATTTTGAGTATTTCTAATAGTTTAATTAAATTAATGCAACACTAGTGAGAATTTATGAAGAAATAAAATTAAACTGCATCTTCATAAAAACGTCACACTTATTTTTCTCTGAAAAAATAAACAAAAAGCTAAATTACGCCAATCAATTTTCCTTTTTTAGAAGGATACAATTATCCTTTATTAAAAGATATATGTGAAATACATCACCTTTACACAGACCCAAAGCTCTTGTTAATTCTGTAGGAATACGAATAGAGCCTCTTTCACTCACTATCATTTTATTATCAAGAGAATGATCGGAGTTTTTTTTAATAATTAGATCTTTTAAGCCATCTGCTAATCCTACTGCAACCTCTTCTCCAGGTAAGATATTTAATTTCCTCCTAATTGAACTGGGAATGGTAATGTGCTGCTTATCCTTAAGACTACACATCAAATTACTATCAGTTAATTCTTTAACTTTTTCTTTAAAATTACTACTTATTAACATTAATCTCACCTCATTTCAATGACTATTAATAGAATAGGATTGAAATTTAAAGAAAGTGTGAAGAAGTTGCAAAAATTTTATTGGTACATTTTGTGAACTAATTTTTGCTTAAATAGTTTTTAACCAATTGACGATTCATAAGAAAACACATTACCCTTTGTACGGATAATGTGTTTTCTTTAAAACATAAATCACTTACTTAAACCTTCAATAATTACATTAATGTTTGACTCCATCATTTTTAAATAAGTATCCCCATCTGTTCCTGCTTTTCCAAGAGAATCTGTATAAACAGTGCCTACAATAGGTACACCCGTTTCTTGTGATACAGTTTCCATGGTACGGCGATCTACACTTGTTTCAATAAAAAGAGATGTTATCCCTTTATCTCGCACTAGATCTATTACATCACGCATTTGTTGAGGAGAGCCTTGATTTTCAGAATTAATTTCCCAAATATACCCTGTTTCTATGTCATAGGCGGCACCAAAATATTTAAATGCCCCTTCACTTGTAATTAAAAATCGCTTATTCTCATCGATAGTCGCAATGCTTTCAATCGCTTTCTCATGCAGTTCGGATAGCTCTTGTATATATTGAGTAGCATTTTCTACATAAATACTCTCATTCTCGGGGTCTTCTTTAATTAATGCATCGCGTATATTTTCAGTATACGTAATTCCGTTACGCAAATCGAGCCAAGCATGTGGATCAGCTTCCTCTTCTAAGCCTTTGGATTCTAAAAGAATCGGTACTACTCCTTCACTCACTAGATAAACGGGTGCATCCTCATCTCCTTTTCCGGCAACTTCAATTAACTTCCTAAACCATCCGTTTCCTTCTTCTAAGTTTAACCCATTATAAAAGACAACATCTGCATCAGTTGTTTTCTTAACATCCTCTGGAAGTGGGTCATATTCGTGTGGATCTGCACCGATGGGGGTTAAATTATAAATTTCTACTATATCTCCTCCGACATTTTTTGTAATATCATAAATAATAGAATAAGTCGTGACAACCTCCAATTTTTGATTCGTACTTTCTTCTTGACCAGTCGGTTTACTACCACATGCCCCAAGTAAAAACAGTGTAAGAATTGTAGTAATAAATAATAAATTTCTCATATTTCCTCTCCCTTTTACGAATATTATTTTAGACATTTGATTGTGTTACCAGCGCTCTATTTTTTCGAGCACGTAAAGAACGCCATAACAACCCTTGTTTAGGTGATAAGAAAAATGCCATGGCAAAAAATGTACTTGCTACAACGACAATCGTTGGTCCAGAAGCTAAATTATACGAAAAGCTAAAATAAAGACCAATTATTGAAGCAACAACGCCAAAACCAGCTGCTAGAAAAACCATAATCCCCAAGTGATTCGTCAAGAGGTAGGCAGTTGCTGCAGGTGTTATTAACATCGCTACAACTAATACAATCCCGACTGTTTGCAATGAAGCAACTGTAGCCATTGTTAAAAGGGCCATTAACAGATAATGTATGATTTTATTAGGTAAGCCATAAGCTGCTGACATAGTAGGATCAAAGGTCGTAACAAGTAACTCTTTAAAAAATAGATAGACAGATAGTAATACTATGACTGTAACAATTAAGGTCATCCACATTTCAGAGGTAGGGACAGCCAGAACATTCCCAAATAAGATATGGTATAAATCGGTGCTACTTTGCAAGAAAGTAATAACGATAATTCCCACTGCAAAAGCAGCAGTAAACATGATGCCAATCGATGTATCATCTTTAATCCGACTATTTTGACTAATATAGCCAATGGCAATCGCTGTAAGTAAACCAGTCACTACAGCACCATAAAAAATATTGATTCCTAGCATATAAGAGATCGCAACCCCTGGAAGAACAGCATGCGAAATGGCATCCCCCATTAAGGACATCCCTCTTAAAATGATAAAACAACCTATAACTCCACAAACAATCCCTACTAGAACTGATGTAAGTAATGCTCTTTGTAAAAACTCATATTGTAAAATAGACTCATAGAAAGCAATTATACTCATGATATTGTCATCCCCATTTCCTCTAAAAAGGATAATTGTCCATGGTAAGCTTTCGAAATTATCTCTGGTCGACATACCTCGTGTACAGATCCATATTTGATTAGTTCTTTATTTAGTAACAACAACTCATCAAAATACGCACCTGCTTTACTTAAATCATGATGGACAATGAAAACGGTTTTTCCTTCATCTCGCTGTTCACGCAAAATGTTAATAATGGTTTCCTCACTTGTCACATCGATCCCGACAAATGGTTCATCAAGAAAAAACAATTCTGGATTTTGAGCTAACGCCCTAGCAACGAATACTCGTTGCTGTTGCCCACCCGATAACTCTCCAATTTGACGCTGACTATACTCTTTCATCCCAACTTTTTTTAAACATTCATAGGCCCATTCTCTTTCTCTTTTCTTTGGTCGTTTAAACAAGCCAAGTTTCGGATATGTTCCGATCAAGACTGTATCAATCACTGTAATAGGGAAGTCCCAGTCAATAGTGCTACGTTGAGGGACATAGGCAATTTTCTCCCGCATTTCCTGAATCGATTTACCTGCG
>NZ_BAUT01000138.1 GCF_000513095.1 Halalkalibacter wakoensis JCM 9140 | reverse complement strand
TTTATACAATGAAAAAATTAATAATCACTATTAGCGTTGCAGCATCACTTGTTTTTATTGGAGGAAATGATACAAACGCACAAATAACGACACACACCGTAGCGTCTGGAGAATTTTTGTATAAAATTGGTCAAAAATATGGAGTTTCTGTATCCGCTATTAAAAATGCAAATAATAAATCGTCATCAATGATTATGGTAGGAGAAAGGTTAACAATTCCAGAATCTATCTCTGCTTCAGAGAGGGATTTACTGGCACGTTTAGTGATGGCTGAATCAGAAGGAGAACCTTATGCTGGTAAAGTCGCTGTTGCAACCGTCGTATTAAATCGAGTTGACCATAAGGATTTTCCGAATACGGTTCGAGGAGTTATTAATGAAGTTTCAAACGGATACTACGCGTTTACACCTGTTCAAAATGGACGTATTAACCGTCCGGCTGATAATGAATCGATTCGAGCTGTTGATGAGGCTCTAGCATTTAGAGGGCAAGGATCTGGGTCACTCTTTTTCTATAATCCAAAAATTGCTACTAACCAATGGATTGCTACTCGTACCGAAACTGTTCGGATTGGAAATCATGTTTTTGCTAAATAAATTATGACATTAGAGAAGGAGCGTCAGGACACAGCATCTCCTGACGCTCAATCTTAGAATTTCCAGTACTTTGATAAAAATAAAAGATTACTTAAACCATGGACTTAGCAAATCAACGCCCTTGTTGTAAAGCTAACCTGCTTCACCACAGAAAATAAGAGATTTATTGCTATCTCAAGGTATTTGAATAAGAAATTAATTCATATCTTTGACTTTTTCTTTGTTCTTTAAATGTTGTTCAAGTATGACAGTTGTTAAAATGGCTACTATTGCTTGATATATTAATAGGTCAGTCATTATTCCAAACTCTTCAGGTTCCCCAATGAATTTTGTGATATAGAAAGAGACGATGAAGAATGTTATGACTGTAGCAAGCCCCAATCCATAGGCCTTTCCCAATTTTATTAGCAACTATTATTGCGAAAAATTTATTTAATAAAAAACCTCCATACATTATAAAACTTCCTATCATTAATGAAGTTCCTATCTCAAAAAATCTTATCTCGCCCACCCTTTTCATTTTACAATGGGATCCAATAGAATTAGGTTTTATCGGCAAGTTCTATCGTACATGCTACACGTTAGTTGGAGAAAGTAATAAATTCAAGATTAATAAAAATGATTAAGGAATAACCTACTCCTTTTTCTTAGGCATTTGTCAGCCTCCTTCTATACAAGTTGCAGTAGAACTTCCTATAACAGAATTTAATTCTTGAAGTAGTGAGTATAGACGTTCACTTCCAACTAATGTCTTCAATGTTTGTTTCGTTAGTGGAACATTATATTTTTTAAAAACTTCTTTTGTTCTCTCCCCAAACATCAACAATTGCTTCAGGTGACATATTTGATTGAATAACCATGTGAGTCTCCTCCTTTGCTTTTATCTATCATTTTATTAATAGCTAAATTTACTCCCTGCTTCAATAAAAACAAATGACCAACCGCTAAAAACTATGTTTTAAATAATCATTCACTTAATTATTGATCATTTCTCTTAATAATTTTGTATCTTCCTTTTGAATTCTAAATCCCTGTAAAGTGTTTGATAAATTAACAAGCAAACCTTCGCCTTCTGTCTCCCCACCTAAACTTAAATGATAGTGTGCGGAGGATTTATCTTTAAAGTATACTGTCAAATCAAACTCCGCTATGTAATTTAACATACCTTCCATTTTCTGAGCATTTTCAATTGCTTCTATAAAAGTTTTCATCCTGCTTGCATCTGTGAACTGTTTCGATTTTAATGAAATGTCTTTAGAGTCCCACTCCGGATGTGAATTAAGGGAAATACTTATAACATCTTTATCGTAAAAAGGGATGCCCATTTGTGTTTTCTCACTGCAACCCACAACAAAAGTTAAAATAATTACAACATATAATAAAAAACACTTCCTCAATTACAACCCTCCTCCCTCACGTTTCCCAGTTCAACAACCTTGCAAAATCTCCATCTATTTTAACATAAAATTACATTTGTCTTTCTTAATCAATAAGACTGTTACTATAATAGTTGATCAAACCTGTAATAAAAAGCGAAAAAGGGATAAATGACTATTTGCCTCATTTACCCCTTACTGTTTCATTGATTAACCTTTTTAATTCTTTCTACTTCCTTCCTCTGCCAATACTTCCCACGTTTTCCCAAAGTCCTTTGTCTCATAAATACTTTGTTTCATTGATCCGAGTACTAACATTTGATCATCTGTTGGATGGTTACTAATATACATAATGTAATCATCGTCTACCTTAAAATTCAGAGATGCCCATGTTTCTCCAAAGTCTTCACTCAAATACAAGCCTTCCTTTTCCCCAAAGAGATAGGCTACTAAATCTTCTGAATCAGAATCAAGAGTTTGGAAAGAACTTGCGCTAAGATTATTTTCTTTTAAAGCCCACGTTTGACCACCGTCAGATGATTCATATAGTCCTGTCTCAGTTCCAGCTAGTAAGTAATCAGGAGATTGCGGATGAGACGTTAATGAAAGAACCGAAGCTACAGGTCCTGGTAATCCTATAGTATCAACCATCTCCCAATCATAACCTCCATTGTTTGACCGATATAGGTTTGAGTTATATACATCAATTCCATACATGAATTCTTGGTTTCCTTCATTTACATGTAAAAGATGAAAATCGACTTCCTCATAAAGTGCAATTGGTTCCCATGTTTCCCCAGAATCATGACTAATAATGACCCCTAATGGATCAACATAGTCAGATCGAGCACCAGGATGTCCACTTGAGATCATCAAGTCCTCATCTATAATTGTATAACCCATGAAATCATGCTGATGTTCTGGCTCACCAACTAATTCCCAACTGTCTTCATTTAAATTAATTAAGCCCATATGTGTAGCTAGAAAAATACTCTCGTCATGTTGTGAGTATTCTAATCCATGAATATGCATAAACGAGTCGATCTGATTTGTGTCATTTGAGCATGCTGATATAACAAATAGAGATAGAGTAATCATACTAGCCATTAATCCTTTTTTCATTGAAATAATCCCCTTTAAATGTGTTTTCTTTTTGTTGGAAATTTGCTCAATATATCGTTAAAACCTTCTACGATAGAGCGACAACTTCTATTTTAACATGTTCTTTCTCTTTACAAATTCTTCTTCTGAGATTTGATTGTG
>NZ_BAUT01000139.1 GCF_000513095.1 Halalkalibacter wakoensis JCM 9140 | reverse complement strand
AATGTTTTTATTTTTTAAAATTTGTTTGATTACCGTTAATTGATCACCAGAATCCAAAATCGTGAAATTGCGATTATAGCCAATTCGGTCGATATCTCTTCTCAGGACGCGTACACACATCGAGTGGAATGTTGATATCCAAATATCCTCTGCCACCGGTCCCACAAGCGAAGCAACACGGTCTTTCATCTCACGAGCTGCCTTGTTTGTAAACGTAATCGCAAGGACACTCCATGGCGCAATTTCTTTTTCTCGTAATAAGTAAGCAATGCGATGTGTTAGCACTCGTGTCTTCCCACTACCTGCTCCTGCCATTAATAACAATGGACCTTCAGTATGAGTGACAGCTTGTCTTTGCTCAGGGTTTAACCCAGCTAACATTTTTTCAATAATTTTCGCTTGCATAACCCTCACCACCAAACGTTTGTTCTTATTTTAAATTTTACTGTGAATGTTCGTTTATTTCAATGTTTCTTTTACAGCTTGTACCGTTTTTAGTGCTGCTTGTATATCTTCATAAATAATATTGCCAACAACTACTGTATCCGCATATTGAGCCATTTCTTTTGCCTGTTCAACGGAGTGAATTCCTCCACCATAAAACAATCTCGTCTCACTTAATACGGATGAAACCGACCTTACTATATCGACATCTCCATACACCCCGCTATATTCAACGTAGAAAATAGGGAAATGATAGAGTTTTTCTGCCATTCTTGCATATGCAACAACATCTTCTTTCATGATGCTTGTTTTGGCTTCTGTTAAGATCGCTGCCTTGGCGTCTGGATTTAGGATGCAATATCCTTCCATGACAACTTCATCCCAATTCATAATGGCTCCATACTCTTTAATCGCTTGATGATGGTAACCAGATATCCACTTAACGTTGCTGCTATTTAATACTGAAGGAATGAAAAAGTAATCAAAGCCAGGAGTTATGGCCTCCATATTCGATACTTCTAAAGCGCATGACACAGTATATCGACGTACTCGAGCAAGAAGCTGCAGCGTATTATCGAGGGTTACTCCATCGGATCCACCGATAATCAATCCGTCTGTTCCAGATTCACAAATGGCTTCTAATTCCTTATCTGAAATCTCTTTATTAGGGTCGAGTTTAAATACATGTCGCCACTCACTATACTCTAGCATTTTTATCACTCCTGCTTGTTAATCCAACGTACGTACCTGAACAGACATTATATCAAAGAAACGTATCATTGTCGCCCGCCGTTCCCTTCCAAATTTGTGCTTGTGACGGCGTCATGATAACTGCCATAAAAAAGAGGAGCCTCCAATTTATTAGGCTCCTTACTTAAACAAATGTTTGTTTTAATTAAACGTTCATTTCAAACAAATGTTTGTTTTAATCAAACGCTTAATGAATAAAATATTATAGTTCATCAAATCCATTCACATCAGATACTTTCACGTATTGACGTGATTTTTGCTCAAAGAAATCACTTTTGCCACTATCAACATCTTCATATGCTTTGATCCATTTCATTGGATTTTGACGGTACCCTTCAAAAGGTCGTTCAATTCCTAATTGGTTCACACGTTTGTTGGCAATGAATTTAATGTAGCTTTCGAGTTCATTCATATTTATCCCTTCCAACCTGTCCCCAATGACAGAGCGTCCCCAGTTAATTTCTAACTCAGCTGCTTTTCTAAAGGTATCTTGAACAAACTTGTGATTGTCAGGTGTATTTAATTCTGGATTTTCATTTAAAATCTCTTTAAAAATATGAGAAAATAAATTCACGTGCAATTGCTCGTCACGATTAATGTAATTAATCATCGTACTTGATGACACCATCTTCTGGTTTCTTGCCAAATTGTAAAAGAAAGCAAAGCCTGAATAAAAATTAAGCCCCTCCAGAATCACATCATAGACAATTGATTCTAAAAACGTTTGAGGTGTTGGATTATCAACAAAACGTTGATACCCTTCTGCAATGAAGTCATTTCTCTCTCTTAAAATCGGATCATGCTTCCAATATTCAAAGATTTCATCTTGTTCCTGTTTTGGTACAAGGCTTGATAACACATAAGAATAAGATTGATTGTGAACCACTTCTTGAAAAGACAACACTTGCATCAGAGCAGCAAGACTAGAATCTGTTAAATACTCTGCTACTTTTCCTGAATAATCTGTTTGGACGCTATCAAGAAAGGCAAGCAAACCGATAATCTTCTTAAAGGCATATCTCTCGTCTTCTGAAAGTTGAAGCCACTGTTTTATATCCGTAGACATATTGATTTCAAATGGCGTCCAGAAGTTCGCAAGCATGTTTTTATACATTGGATACGCCCACTTAAAACGAACATCATCCCAGTTTAAGATATTCGAGCTTTTCCCATTAATAATTCCAGTCGAAGCATTAGGTGCCGTTGGATCATATAATTTACGAGCTTGTAATGTATTTTGATTCATCATGTAACCCTCTCTATTCCAATGTTTAAGCTATTTTCGTAATAATGTAGCTTTTAATGACGTGTTCGTTCCATGAGGCTCGCTACTCCTGCGGGGTCTCATCCCTACCTCTATTTGATGCCACTGAAAAAGTCCTCGTTTATTTCGGATTCGAGCTCCGACCTCGCTCCCGGGATGGGGGGCACGCACCAGCAGGCGGGCGTTGAACTAACCGGCTGCGCCGGTGGATTTCAACCTGCCCTTCCCTCCTGCAGGAGTCGGCCCCCCATCCCGTCCGCTTTGTTGAGAGAAACGATAGAAATTCCCAGAGAAACAAAGCCTAACGACGTTGCAGATGAATTACAGTATGTCCAACAGTAATCTCTATTAAGGAAGGCGAACCACAAAATTGCTCAAAATTCCATCCGTTAAAGAGAAAAGGAATGTATTCAAAGAAATCGTAGAAGAGTAAGTGTAACAAGTTAAAAGTAAAAGTAACCTTAGCAGGGGAATGACACGTAGACTCCTGCGGGAGCAGTGACCCACGTGTGAGACCCCGCAGGCGTCAG
>NZ_BAUT01000140.1 GCF_000513095.1 Halalkalibacter wakoensis JCM 9140 | reverse complement strand
AGTCGCATCGGCATCGGCATCAGATCGGCATCGGCGTCAGAATCGGCGTCGGCATCAGAGTCCGCATCGGCATCGG
This sequence comes from Halalkalibacter wakoensis JCM 9140, assembly GCF_000513095.1. Taxonomy (GTDB): domain Bacteria; phylum Bacillota; class Bacilli; order Bacillales; family Bacillaceae_D; genus Halalkalibacter; species Halalkalibacter wakoensis. Next base: position 2,472 of record NZ_BAUT01000140.1, on the reverse strand, counting down.
CATCAGAATCGGCATCGGCGTCAGAATCGGCGTCGGCATCAGAATCAGCATTGGCGTCAGCATCAGAATCAGCATCGGCATCGGCATCAGAGTCCGCGTCGGCGTCAGCATCAGAGTCCGCATCAGCATCGGCGTCAGAATCGGCGTCAGCATCAGAGTCCGCGTCCGCGTCGGCGTCAGAATCGGCGTCAGCATCAGAATCAGCATCGGCATCGGCATCCGCACCAGCAGAGCTAGCTGCATTCTCAGATGCTGCTGATGTTGATGTTACCCCAGCAGAGGCAGCTGCATTTTCACCAGCAGCCGCGTCAGCCGCAGCCGCATCGGCATCTTCATTTCCCGCCGCAGCCGCAGCATATCTACTTGAAGCAGCATCGGCAGCAGCAGCAGCGGATTCATCATTTCCCGCTGCAGCCGCTGCTTGCAAATTAGCACTTGAAGAAGCAGAGGACGCTCCATCAGATCCCGCAGCCGCAGCCGCTGAAGCTTGCTCTTGTGCGTCAGCAGCAGAACAATATTCTTTTCTATTCGTATTTTCCTCCATAGAATTCACTCCTTTTCTTAGATTCACCATTATTCTATTAGCGATAAATAATCTTGCAATGGCAACTGCCATTAAACAAAGTCTATTTTTAAAAAAATAGATAGAACACTATAATAGGTTAGTTAAACTAGTTATCATTTTTAGATCTATTATTTTGTTCCAGTAGTCTAACGATTTTATCTTTGTAAACTTCCTCTTCTTCAATCATTCTCATCATCAAAGCCTCATACAGCTCGATTTTTTTAAAGATATATTGTTCATGATCGGCTAAGAATTTTTTGTTTTCTAACAGTACGGAAAACATATCTAGGTAACTGCTAATAATACGGGCTACCGTAGCAGATGAGCTTAAGGTAATAGGCATAAATGTGTTCTCGACAGCTGTATGTGCCTCGTTATTTCCAGAAGTTGCCTCTTGGAGCGCAATATTTTTGCTTTTGTCAAAGTCTTTTACTAGTTGTTTCAACGTGTCTTCGTTCACTTCCAACTTGGACACCCCCTTTATAATAAATGTATGATAAAAATAGAAAATTGGCAGTGTGAACACATAGAGGCTACTAGACTAAATTTTATAGAGGGAGTCCGAAGAGAGGATAACTTCTGAAGGAAACAGGGGAAAGTGATAGCTCTCAAGCCGAACAAAATTCTGTTGAAAATGGGGAGGGAATCATAAAAGTCGGGATCGTGAGCTTGGTTATCTTTGAAATAGTAAGATTGCATCCGACTGAGACCTTAATACGGAAGAGAACACAAAATGAGTGACTGGAAATACACCTTGAAGCTTATCACTGTCCCACGTTTATCGTGCAACAAATCCTAGTAGTTGTTTCTTTTAGTATTAAAAGTTGCAATCTTTTAAAAAATCGTCCTACGAAAATCAGCTCATCTTCCTATATATAAATTGAAGCATACATAAAATAGGAGGTTGTATAGATGACTAAATTCCGCATGATTCAAACCGGATTCTGGCATGATCCAAAGGTGAGTGGAGGAGATGACACCGGAGGATAAGTTCTTTTTCATGTATCTTCTCACCAATCCGCAAGTGACTCAAATTGGCATTTACCGGATTACGAAAAAACATATAGCTTTTGAAACAGGTTTCTCTGTTGAAACCGTGCAGCTGTTATTTGAGCGCTTTTTGAACCAGTATAAGCTCATTCGGTATAACGCGGAACAAGGGAACTTGCAATCAAGAACTGGGCCAAGCATAACCTCGGGCGTGGAGGCAAACCGATGCTTGATTGTATTCAAAAGGAGCTAGAGGGTGTCAAGGATCGTTCTCTTATTAAATACATTGGACAGTTTGTAGCCAATGAGTCGATTCGGGCGCTTTACGCATCTTTTTGCCTTCAAACAGACGATACGTTGACGATAAGTGGACAAGAAGAAGAAAAAGAAGAAGAAAAAGAAAAAGAAAAAGAACAAGAGCGATACGCCGCGGTATTTCGTTTTTACGAAGAAAACATGGGAGTCTTAAATCCTTTTATCGCAGAGTCGATTGCTCATTGGGTAAAAGAGTTAAGTCCAGAAGTGGTGATGTTAGCGATCGAAAAATCGTTGATGAGACAAAAACGCTGGGATTATGCAGAAGGAATGTTCGATGGCTAGGGAGCTTGACGTCCCCATTATCGCTCTTTCACAGCTGTCAAGAAAGTTGGAATCTCGCGAAAGCATAGCTGGTGACAAAAGGAGGCTAGGAGGAAATGGGAGAAATTCATCACCTAAAAGTAGCGTACGACCTATCACTTTTAAAAAAACCAATTGGCGACTACCAATTGGTGAATGAATGGCTAGTTAGAGAGAATCAATTGCTGAAGCAGCAAGTTCGCGTGTTGAAGGCCAAGTAGGTTACGGGGAAAGGTAGAATCATTTCACCTCTTTGATTCCCTTTCTCGAGCTGTTCTTCTCGGAAAGGGAACGAATCT
>NZ_BAUT01000141.1 GCF_000513095.1 Halalkalibacter wakoensis JCM 9140 | reverse complement strand
GTTTCCTTAAATCTATATCTATTGGTTGCTTTCTATTACATAAAGTCGTAATGATCTGCTTTCTATTAGAAAGAGCAATAGGGTTTTGTCTAATATCTAATTCAGAAATACATATATATTCAAATCCATTTTTTTCGCAATAGAGTTTTTCAAGTGCTCTTAATGGGGAATCTTGTTTACTAGAATATAGAATCTTAACTAAAGTCTTTTTCCCGTCTCTCTTTTTTAGGTACATATCAAATTGTGTTTTTTTCCTTTTACCTTCTAGAACCCCATCTATAATTATGGGCCTTTCGCAAAATTCTGAAATATCTGGATCTGTTTCTACTTGTAGCCAATACTCATACTGTAGATCCCCAAAAAAATCAACTTCCCTCATTAATTTGAGACTGTACCCTACCCAATAATTACTATAAAATTGATCACTTCTTTTTATAGGAATGGGCTTAAACAAATTTTCACCTCTTTTAATTAATCGTAGTTATAATATAGACCTACTAATATGTTTTCCAATTTGCTAGAAAAAAATACTAGTTGAAGTATAAAACTATGAAAACTGTAAATAAATTGATAGTGTGAGGAATATTGAATCAATAATGTTAATTTTAAAAATGTCACTTATTATATACATTAGAAGCCGATGTCTAATATCGGTAATGAGGATATTCTACAATGGTTTAGTTACTTTGCACACTGCTTTCAATAAAATGGAAACAATTACATCAATTTTATGAGGAGAAGTAATTATGGAGCACATTGGGGAAAGAATAAAAAAAACAAGACACGCAGCAAAACTAAAGCAAAAGGAATTTGCGCAAACGATTCGTATGTCCCAGGGGTCGTTAAGTGATTTAGAAATTGGAAGAAATAAACCCTCAATTGAAACTTTAGTTGGTATTAGTGAACTATATAATGTAACAATTGACTGGTTAATTAAGGGAACAGGTAATAAAAAAAAATGCTTACCAAATGATTCTAAAATTCCATTACAAATAATAATAAGCCGGTTATTGCAGTCACTTTATACTGAGCAAGAAAAATTAAGTAAAGAATTTAACATACCAATGACTTACTTACAGAAATTATTTAATCATGAGATGAATAACCGATTTCTTGGTACTTTAACAGTAAATGAAACAGAATTATTAAATATTTATAGAGATCTTCCTGTTAAAGATCAGAATGAACTTAGAGAATTTGCTAAAATAAAGAAGAATTACTTTTAAAGTGATTTACGCGGAAAAGGAGTGAGCAAGTTGGATCAAGCTATCAGTATAGATGAATTTCAAAAAAAGTTAAAACGTTATGAGGGACACTCACCTATTTTTTATAGGGGCCAATTAAAAAGATTTCCAGATATAAGCTCTAGTATTTCCAGAGATATTGGATATATGTCTAATGAACATAACATATATCAAGAAGCTATTCACCTTAAAAGTGATGAGTTTAAAAAGTATTCAACACCACTTGAGCACTTAGCTAAAATGCAACATTATGAAATTCCTACAAGATTAATTGATGTTACGATAAACCCCTTATATGCATTGTTTTTTGCTGTTGAGGATGTTGAAGATGAAAGCCCTGGCCTTGTTTACATCTTTATTCAACAACCCAAGGAATTGAATAGTAAAGAAATTCAACTTCTAAGTCTACTTGCAACTATAGAAGACTTACAGATTGGTCATATCCAACACCTATATGAGCAAACTTTTCATGAACAAATTGAACACCATGAAATCTTACAAATTGTTAACGGTTCTTATTTTGTGCCTTATACTGCAAAATTACAAGAAGCCAATACCCGTTTATTTAATCAACAAGGAACGTTCGTGATTTGTGGTAATTTAGTATCAGAAGGAGAGATTCAAAAGGATTTATTAACTCTCAATTCTATAAAACCATCCCTTATAATCTCAGTTCCTTATGAGTATAAAGAAACAATTAAGAAAGAATTAGATGCTGCACACAATATTAATAAAGCTACTGTTTATCCGGAACTACCTTCAGTTGCTAAATATTTAAAAGAAAAATATAAAGAAATTAATTTATCATTGGATGGTACCTACAGTATTACGGAGGAACAGGATATTTCTTATCCTGGAGTACGACGGGTTTCAATTAAAATAACATTAACTAAGCTACTAAAAATAAATGAAATCCATAGTGCTGTCAGGTACTTAATTAATGAATATAAAGGCAAATTGATGTGGTGTCAGTTTTCGTAGCAAAAACTGGCGAAGATTATATTTTATATAATTGGATTTTAAGATATATGTGGTGTAATCCTTTAAATGACAACATTCAAATGCAACCTTTAAAGCAAAGAGATAAAGACGGATACAGTTGGGATGAAAGTAACACCTACAGTGTAATGGCTGATTATAATGATAAATATGTATTTGAAAATGATAAGCATCTATTTGTTTATAAGAAAAAACTATATGATGAAGTGCAACCTATTCATAAGGAATTAGTTTTTTATTTTAATGATCATGAATTCCAAGAGCTTTTCGACATTATTAATATATACATATC
>NZ_BAUT01000142.1 GCF_000513095.1 Halalkalibacter wakoensis JCM 9140 | reverse complement strand
CTTAACACTTCTTTTCCGTGATAGGAAACATGTAAATTCTGAATTAATAATATGTCGTCCAACGTTTTTCACTCCTTTTAGTTGTTTGATGATTTGCATATAACTTACAAACTTTCACTAAGGCAACTTTTTGCCAAAAATAAAAGGTTCTACAAGAACACCTCTAATAAATTAATTTATGTATTTGCATTAACGAAATAAACTTGTGCTTGTAAATTTATTTTTCCCTAGTGCAACTTTAATACCATTATATTCACTCTATTTCTAATTTACAACCTAAATATTCTGTTTATGATTGTCTATTTTAAAATAAGTCTGCAAAAAAAGAGTCGAATCGTAGTTACTATGCGATCTGACTCTTTTTTTGCACACTTATTCTCTTTCTACTAGAATAAACCTTGAAAATTTGATCTTTTGCTACCTGTTATAACTCCTCTTTTCCGCCGGCTAGACAAGTACACTATTGAATCGTAGAAAATATTCCAGTTCAAGTAAGAAGTATGATTGGTTCCAAAATGCATAAAGTCAGCCTCAGTTTCCACTTGCAAAACTATTTATATTCTATCTATAGCATCTTTTAAAGGGTGTTTATTTATTTCTTCTAGTTGTATTACTAACTCTAGTAGTTGTTTTTGATGGGCAGATTTTTTGATAATCTATATTTATAGTTGCACGTTCCCCCCATGAATGGAATACAAAAGGCCCTCCTTTGACAATAGGAACCTCTATGATAAAGGGTTCTATATAATCACCATGAGTAACCAGATCCGGTATATCAGCTTTCCCTAAACTAAGTTGTTCCAGTATATAATTAAAGTAGTTAATAGCTAAATAATAAACTAAACGTTTTAGGAGTTTAATAAATTCTTGAACATTATCTAGGTCGGTAATTTCAAATCATACTATTAAGGTCATCAGTTAATAAATACAGAAATTCTCTATCTACATGATTAGCATAGTCAAGTCGCCTTTTGTATAAGCGATCTGAATATGATTGTGAATTATCTACATCATAGATCTGATCAAAACCTTGGATTGCGTATCGCCATTGGAGATATGCTTTAGCAATAGGGCAACAATTTCTCGAATGTAAATTTTTTTTCATACGGATTAGGCAATGTTTATGCTTTGAATAAATCTCTTTTCTTAATTTTCTAGCCGTACAGTTTATTATTGTCTTGGTCTCTTGAAAAATAATTTCGTTATATTTGATTCCGAATCCATAATATTTTAATGAAGATTGATTAGTTTTGATAGGGAAATTAAGTGCATTTAATTTCTTAACTGTAGTATGGTTCTCCCTTAGATCCTTTGTATGGATAAAATTGTTCTTAATGTTATTGGAAGTTTTCAATAAATTTCTAATCATTGTATAACTATTATCATCGGTTTCTTTTTTATCTACAAAAAACAAGGATGAGGTTATAATTTTTTTCTCATCAGGTGGAAGTAACATCCACTCTTTTAATTCAGTAAATTTTATTTTATGGAAAGTTGGTTGATACCACTTCGGGCGATACGGATTGATGAAATTACTAAAGGTATTCCCGCAGTTACACTGAAAGGAATTAAGCTTGTTCCTAAAGTTAGTTCGATATTGTTGGTTATTTTCCGAATTGCCGCAGCAAATTGAAGATGAGTTAACTAAGGGGATTTGGTGAAAGGGACATATATTATTAAGTAATTTAAACTGGTGCAATAAGCTATGAAACCCTTGCGTAATACATTGAGGACAAAAATAAAGTTGAGGATAAAAATATTTTAATAGATTATTTTTTCCATCATAAATTGGATCAGTCAGAAGATTAATCATTGATTGGTTATGCTCAAATAAAGAAAAGCTAAATATTTGTTTGAAATTCATATCATCTATGCCTTCTAAGGTGAAAAGATCAATAAACCTGGCATTCATATTTGACTTTACTGGTCTTACGTATTCTGTACCTATTAAACCTAAAAAGTCTCTAGTTGTAAGTGCATTAGCATATTTAATTTTTTCAATTATTGTCCATGGTGAATCAAAAGGACATACCCACTTACTATTCCAAGTGACTTCCCCTATAAAACGTCTCAATATTGTGCCCTCCAAACTTATTATTAAATAATGTCAGGGTTATTCTTCTACTAGTATTGACAAGAAATTCTATTAATATAAGAAAATATACATAAACAGTTGGATTTTCACTAAAACCTTTATAAGGGAATTTCCTGAGATACAGATAAAATAAAAAATTCGCCAGAACAATAAACTCTGACGATTTCATGCAGATCATTTCATGTCAACTTCTTTATTGTAAAAGTTTCTAGGGATACTAAGTTCGGAATGTCTTAACTCCTTTTCTGAAAATCTTTTTTTACTCTGTGATGCAAAAGGACATAAAAGAGTTGAATATTTAATTGTTTTGTCCCACCAATGAAATTCAATCGGTTCTTCTGTGTCTTTTGATGGGAATATGACTGTGAAAAAAGCCAGATCTTTATAGATGTACTGTCTAAAATTAGCCTCTTCTC
>NZ_BAUT01000143.1 GCF_000513095.1 Halalkalibacter wakoensis JCM 9140 | reverse complement strand
TTGTTTATGGCAAACTAAATATGTAGGGAATGGCAGTTAATTTGTGTAGGGCCCGGAGCCCTACACAAATTAAAAAAGCCACTTGTCAACTTCTCATAATAACTTTAAACTCCTCGTTGGACCAACAACGTTTAACAGGAGGCTATTAGGAGATGTTAGCAGTGGCACAAATTGATTATATCAGACATGAAGTGAATCAAAAAGGTGGAACTTATTCCAGTGTGGCAAGAAAGATGGAACTGGATCCTCGTACAGTTTCTAAGTATGCGAATCAAGAAGAGTTTCCAGTAAAAAAACCACAGAAAAGAAGCTCTAGAGTGATGGATCCAGTGAAGCCTATTTTAGATAAGTGGATTCGAGAAGACTTAAAAAAGAAAAAGAAGAATCATAGAACTGCCAAAAGAATGTACGAGCAGTTAGTTAAGTTTCATAGCTTCGAAGGTTCTGCACGTACAGTTCGTGACTATGTTTCAAGAAGGAAGAAAGAGCTAAAAGAATATATAGAAGGAGCTTCATTACCTCTTGAATCCATACCAGGAACAGCACAAGTTGATTTTGGTACAGCACCCTTCTTATATGAATCAGAGATAATAGACCTACCGTATTTAGTGATGTCATTTCCGTACAGTAATTCATTCCTGTTTCAGGTATTTCCTTCGGAAAACACTGAGTGTTTACTAGAGGGTCTACAACGTATGTTTCACTATATGGGTGGTGTGCCGACAACGATACGATTCGATAACTTATCCCCCGCCGTGAAAAAGATAAAAGGTAAGGGTGAACGTGAACTCACTGATACATTTGAACGTTTTGTCTTACACTATGGGTTCAGTTACGAATTTTGTAATCCTGGGAAGGGGAATGAAAAAGGACACGTTGAAGCAATGGTGAAATATGTTCGAAATAACTTCTTCTTACCCGAGTGCACCATAGTGGATCTCGACCAATTTAATGAAACACTTTGGCAATGCGCAGAGGAAGACCGAAATCGTCCACACTACTTAAAAGAAACGCTTCAATCAGAGTTATATAAGGAAGACAAAAAGGAATGGCTTATCCTTCCTGAGAAGAAGTTTGAATGTGTGCGTTATCAGGAAGTGAAGGCAGATAAATACGGGATTATAAACATCGATAACAAGGAATATTCAACGTCGCCTAGATTTGCCAAGCAGCGCATAAATATTTGTGTAACCTATAACTCTATTATTGTATTGAACGAAGAACGTCAGGTTATTGTAAAGCATTCTCGTTTATATGGAGTAAAAAGAAGGTCGATGAACTGGCAACCATATTTACACTTACTATCAAAACGTCCAAAGGCAATTAAATATTCTAGTTTATATGACCAATTTCCCCTTGAATGGTCCAACTTTTTAAGAGATTGTACAGAAGAAGAGCAGAAAGAAGTTTTACGTCTTTTAGCTACGCTCTTAAAAAATGATGATTTTACTTTATTGAATGAGGCATTAGAGTTAGCTTCTTCACATGGTCATCCTAGTGCGGATCAAATCAAGCATTGTTTCTATTCTCTACTAAATCAAGGTACATCTTATGAGGCGATTACTCCTCGTCTTAATGTTCCAACAGTACCTAGCGCAACTCGTGGGCTTTCTCATTACGATGCTTTTTTTCAAGGGGGTACGAGTGAATGAACGAGCAAATACAAGCCTACGCAAAGCGACTAAAGTTAAGTTGGATTAGAGAGAATTTTAATCAAATAGAAGCAGAAACAAATGAAGAGTACCTATTAAAGCTTTTTGAAAAGGAAGTCCAAAATCGGGAAGAAAGAAAAGTTAATTTATTACTAAGTCAAGCTCAGCTACCGAAGACAGGTTCTACTCCTTTCCAATGGGAACATATACAAATTCCACAAGGAATTGAACGTACAGCTGTCATTAATGGTGACTTTATTAAGGAGAGGGAAAACCTTATTTTATACGGTGGTGTCGGTACAGGAAAGACTTATTTGGCAACATTACTATCCTTAAATGCCATACATAGATTTGGCAGCCAGGTAAAGTTCTATACAGTGGCAGGCTTGGTTAATAAACTAATTGAAGCAAACCAGAAAAACACTCTACCAAAGCTGATGAAACAAATCGAAAAGCTAGACCTTTTAATACTTGATGAGCTCGGCTATATTCCGTTAAACAAAGAAGGAGCAGAGCTTTTATTTCAAGTGATTTCTATGTGTTATGAAAACCGAAGTATAGTGATTACAACCAATCTTCAATTCGGTCAATGGAATCATGTTTTTGGCGACCCGATTCTAACAGAAGCTGTCATTGACCGCCTGATTCACCATTCTCATTTACTTGTTTTTAAAGGAGATAGTTTTCGTTATAAAGAGTCTTTATTGCATCAATAATTTGAAGTGACAAGTGGCATGCATATTTAATTGCCATTTGGTACATTTTTTAATTGCCAAATACA
>NZ_BAUT01000144.1 GCF_000513095.1 Halalkalibacter wakoensis JCM 9140 | reverse complement strand
GTAAGCGTCAAATAATCCCCACCTATTATAGAGATGGGGATTAACTTATAATCTACTTATCATGTTGAATACGACAGTGAGCCGGAAGACTGTTTGACCAAGGAAGCAATTGATCAATGGCTTTTTCATCACTCACATCTATATTGGGAAGCTCCTCAAACAAGTGCATTAAGTATTGATAAGGGTTGAGGCCATTTTCTTTGGCAGTTTCTACAATACTATAAGTCACAGCACTTGCCTTTGCTCCTTTCGGAGTGTTGGCAAAAATCCAGTTCTTTCTGCCAATCACAAACGGCTTAATGGATCTCTCACTTCTATTATTATCAATTTCCAGTCTGCCATCATCTAAGAAAGCCTCTAGCTTATCCCATTGATTTCGACAGTATTTGATCGCTTGTCCTAGTGCACTCTTTGGTAATACTTTTGGCGTTTGCATGCGAAGCATGCTGAAAAAGCGTCAAGAAGTGGTCGACTTTTTTCTAGACGTACTTGATGACGTTCAGAGAACGACAAATCTTTGATTTCTCGTTCAATCGCAAAGAGTTGGTTACAGAACTTCAAGCCTTCTTTGGCTGTGACATCTTTCGACTGTTGTTCTTTAGGCAAAGCCTTTAAAGCTTCATCAAATTTTCGACGAGCGTGTGCCCAACAACCAACTAACTTTACGTTTGGAATTCCATTGTATCCAGCATATCCATCTACATGTAAGTATCCTTGGAAAGGAGATAAAAACTTTCTAGGATGTTTACTTGCTCGTGTTTGCTGGTAATCAAACAATACAATCGGATGGCCTTCCTGTCCAGAACGATAAAGCCATAAGTATGAGGTAGCTGTTGATGGACGATCTGGCTCTCGTAGCACTTGCAGCGTCGTTTCGTCAGCATGAGCAATATCAAGATTCATTAGATATTGATACATTCGATCATAGATGAGGTTTAACCATGTATTAGCACCATAAAGAACCCAATTAGCTAATGTTTGGCGTGACAAAAAGACACCAAGACGAGCAAATTGCTGTTCTTGACGGTATAATGGAAGCCCTTCTACATATTTTTGATTCATGATGTAGGCCATCGCAGATGGCGAAGCAAGACTCTTTGGAAAAACAGATTTCGGCATAGAAGCTTTAACAATAGGAGTCTCAGTGCTTTCACGTTCACAACGGCGACACGCATAAACATGTTGAACATGTTCAATGACCTTCACTTCCGCTGGGATGACTTTTAATTCACGTCGTACTTCTGTTGACATTTCATGTAGCTTTCCATTGCAGCACAAACAAACCTGATCTTCTTCAGGTAATCGATACTTAATAACTTCCTTCGGAAGGTTCTCAAGTTTACTATCACGTTGACCTTTGGTTTTTTTACGTTCGTACGTAATGGTTTCAACCGTAGGTTCTTCAATCGATGGGTCAGCAGTAATTTCTACCTCATTAAAAAGAGGCAATTCTAACTGATCAGCATTTGTCTTCTCACTTGAAGTACCAAATTGGCGTTGCTTACTAAGACGGAATTGTTCCTCATACCATTTAATTTTTGCCGTCAGCTCTGCGTTTTGTTCCTCAAGTGATGAGACACGTTCTTCTAATTCTTCAGTTGTAGGTTGAGAGGTGGTTTCTGTAGTTTTCATAGCTTCATTATACATCACCTCTCATCGATTTGCTTTATCATTTATTCATTAAATGACTCGCTGTGCGGTAACTTTTGGATGTGCAGATTTTTGATCAATAGAAAGGCCGTCAAGTAACCAACGGAACTGACGGTGGCTAATCATTTGCGGAGAAGAAGATGAATCTTCTGGCCAAGGGAACGTACCTTTTTCTAAACGGCGATAATAGAGCAAAATCCATTATGTTCCCAGTGAAGGATTTTGATCTTATCTCGTTGTCTATTACAGAAAACAAATAGACATGGGGAGAAGGGATCTAATTGAAAGCTTTCTTGTACGATAGCCGCAAGTCCATCAATGGATTTTCGTAAGTCTGTACTCCCTTTTGCAAGGTAGACTTTATCAATGGAGCGTTGATTGATCATCCATTTCTCAACACGCGTAGTACACGAGACAAATGTTCTTCACTCACATTTTCAGGAATATAGACAGACAGATCATCTAGTCTCACTTCAATGGATGTAGTGGTGAAGGTAGGGACATCAAAAGATGTCCAGGTGCGGCTTACCTCATCACTTGAATCTGAGTTTCCTTCTTCCTTGATCTTCTTTCGCCAATAGTGGAATTGATATTCTGTAATGTCATCTTGTTTAGATACCCATTTTGGGATCGTCTCCCCGCTGGCTTCGTATGCCTCCATGCGTTTTTTCCACAAATCGTGTTTTTCTTTACGTTTCATAGCGACACCCTTTCATCATTATTGATTAGAGTATCGCATGGGACCAGGGCTAATGGAATGTGTGTATTATTTGACGCTTAC
>NZ_BAUT01000145.1 GCF_000513095.1 Halalkalibacter wakoensis JCM 9140 | reverse complement strand
CGTTTATTTTCATGGTAGGAGTCGAGTGGCTTCCGCTCCATTACACTATGAGCAGTAAGTTACATTCAAAAACAACTATTAAAGAAAGAGTCTTATTAAAAAGTAAGGTTTTCTAAAAAGTACAGAGAACGAAGAAATTACAACTGGCTTCACGTTAATACTATTCAGACTGCTCTTATTTCTATTTTAGATTCTCTTCGCAGGGGTGATGCATTTCATTTTTTAACAAACTAAAGTGAAATGAAGCGGAAGGTACTTGACTCCTGCGGGAAAAGAGGGAAAGGCAAGACCACACAGCCGGAAAGGCGTGGGGGCTTGGCTTCCTCCCTGCGGAAAGCAAGTACCTGAAGCGCAATGGAACGGGGGCATTAGGCTATTTGATAATTTCCCCGCTATCCACCCTTCCGACATCTTTGTAACAAAACCGACAAAAATTTATATTTTTCTAACGTTTAAGAAGGACTTATTATGGGGTAAATAGAATATATACATAGAAAAGGAGGAGTTATTTATGAACTATAATATCCGTGGTGAAAACCTGGACGTAACGCCAGCTTTACGTGACTATGTGGAAAAGAAGGTCAATAAACTGGAACGTTATTTTGATACGACTCCCATTGCAGATGTCAATGTCCGCATGCAGGTGCTAAACAACCAGCACATCATTGAGATCACCATTCCGATGCCGCAACTTCTACTTCGAGCAGAAGAAGTGCATCAGGATATGTATGCAGCAATCGATAGTGTTGTGGAGAAATTGGAGCGTCAAATTCGTAAGCACAAAACAAAAGTCAATCGCAAGTTTCGCCAAGAGGGAAGCTTGAAATATATGTTCAAAAATGATCTAGAACCGCTCGAGCAAGAAGAACCACTAACAGATGAGTTAGAAGTGGTACGCAAAAAGCGTTTCAACTTAAAGCCAATGGATGCAGAAGAGGCGATTTTGCAAATGGACATGCTTGGTCATAACTTCTTTGTATTTTCCGATGCCGTGAATGGATCGACGAATGTCGTGTATAAGCGTCGTGATGGCAAGTATGGATTGATTGAGTCTGAAGCTTAATAGGTTAAGGGCACTGAAAAAAACGTTTTTTCTTTTTCAATGCGCTATGTATGGGGAGTGCAGCGTTGCTGTGCTCCCTTTCTATATTACGCTAATGTTTGAAATAAGCGATTTTCCATTAACACCGTATCAATTGGGCACTCTTCTGCATCGCGACCATATTGCCATGCCCACACATTCGCTTCGCAATCAGGTCTGCTAGGGGTGAATTGACGAGGTGCGTTTCGTTTTGTCGTGGTTCCTGGCTCGGGTTCTGCGCTCCAAATGACGGATTGTTCAAGAACGAGGTTGCTCATCGTTGTGGCTTGACAATAGGCGGCGTTAAAAGGGCCTTCGTCTGGGTCTGCATAAATTCCAGGGCGATAAGGGCTATTGTAAAACGTTTCAACCCATGCCACAATCCAGTCCGCATCGACTTCAAAAAAACGTTCGACATTGGCAAAAATGAAAGTTCCTTCTGGAATACCCAGCTGCCTTGCTTTAAAAATGCTATTTCTTGCGGCAACGGCTCCGGCACGAGCACCGACTGCTTGGCGGAAGTTGTTGTAAATCGGCATCAGTTTCATGCCGTTGTTTTGGATAAAGCTGTACTCTTCGGGAGTAAGTCCGTCACTGATATTTGGAATGGTTGACAAATAGCGTCCCCAGAAATCAGGACGGCCGAAATTTTCAATAACACATTGATACAAATCTTCGGTAACGGCAGCAGCTGAGTCTACTCCCCAATTTAAAATTCTCATAAAAAATCCCTCCTCATCCGTACTGTATGCGACAAATGCGGAGAGAGCGACTTATGACTTTTCAAAAAATGAACTTTTTCTATGAAGCCGTTGAAATATCTTCTTTTCATTGCGCCCCAGCCACTCGCATAATCAATCGTACTTTTGTCTACTCGTGGCTGTGTTTCCAACTAGTGATCTCTGTTGTGGAAGGTAAACCACAAATTGTTCAACCCCCATCCGTTAAAGAGAAAATGATTGTGTTAAAAGAAATCGCAGAAGAGTTAGAGAAACATGTTAAATGTTAAGAGAAAGTAACCTTAGCAGGGAAAT
>NZ_BAUT01000146.1 GCF_000513095.1 Halalkalibacter wakoensis JCM 9140 | reverse complement strand
GTACTACAAAAAGAATGGAACTCGCAAAAAATCCCTAGGATGAAAAGAACAAATCAATTCCCTGTTATCCCCTCTAAAGAAGAAGTGCTCGCTCTCATAAACGAAACAACTAACATCAAACATAAAGCATTCTTTGTATTAATTTATGGTAGTGGTTTACGAGTAAGTGAAGTGGCGAGATTAAAGATTGGTGATATTTGTAGTAAAACCATGCGTATTCGTGTAGAACGAGCGAAACACAACACCAATCGTTATACCATTTTATCTGATATGGCCCTTCAAGTACTTCGAGAATATTTTAAAAGTGAATTCTCAGATACTACGTACACACTAAATGATTGGCTTTTTCGAGGGCGCAACCCAAATGAACACATCCATGTAAAGACGATAAAAAATACGATGATTAACGTCAGGAATAGACTAAAGCTTGATTCGAGAATCTCTGCCCATACTTTAAGGCACTGCTTTTCTACTCACTCTTTAGAAAGTGGTGTCGATCCTGTACATATCCAACAGATGCTGGGGCATAAAAGACTACAAACAACTTTAACCTACCTACACATGACCTCCAAAAGTTTAATGGGCGTCAAGAGTCCTTTGGATACCGAAGGTCACCGATCATGAGTGCGATACAAAACCTCTTTCGAGGGCATTACCAAGAGTATGAAAAATCTTATCATCCATCTTTCGAACAAGTTAAAGCGGCCAACGGTATCATTCGTTGTAAAACTGAAGAATTAGGTGGAAATAAATATGCATGTGACAAATGTGGTCATTCCGTAATGAGGTATCATTCTTGTCGAAACCGTCACTGTCCTAGTTGCCAAGGAGTAAATAAGGAAGTTTGGATAGATAAAAGAAGAAAAGATGTTCTGAATGCCCCTTATTTTCATGCCGTATTTACGATGCCAAAGCAACTTCATCAAATCATCTATCATAATCAAAGATTACTCTATGATTTAATGTACAAATCTGTGGCAGAGACCTTAACCGAGCTTTCCACTGATAAGAAATATTTAGGTGCACAAATCGGCTTTTTTTCAGTGTTACACACCTGGGGACAAAATTTACACTATCACCCTCACATCCATACCGTTGTATTGGCAGGAGGGCTAACGAAACAGAACCAATGGCGTAACACCAGCCAGAAATTCTTTATTCCTGTAAAAGTACTATCCAAGAAGTTTCGAGGAAAGTACCTTTATTATTTAAAACAATACTATCAGCAAAATCGACTTCAATTCTATAAGGATGCACAAAAATATGAAGATCCAAAGCAATTTCAGAAACTCATGGACGAGTGTTATAAACTAGATTGGTATAGCTACACCAAAAGGACGTTTGAAGGGCCTTTAGCAGTAATGAAGTACCTCGGCCGTTACACTCATCGTATCGCTATTTCGAATCAAAGGATTATTTCTGTTGACCATGCCACAGACACCGTCATCATTGGTGTAAAGGATTATAAAAATAATAATGAGAAAAAGACAGTTACCATGAAGATAACAGAATTTATAAGACGATTTTTAATGCATATACTCCCGAAGGGATTTGTGAAAATTAGACATTATGGGATTCTCGCAAATCGAAATAGAAAAACGAAGCTCGCTCTTTGTAGAAAACTAACAAGAAGTCCTCTTTATAAACCGAGATTTGAAGGATTAGAAAAAAGAGAAATCCTCTCCATTCTCCTCGGTAAAGATGTGACACAATGTCCAGGTTGTATGAAAGGACATTTAAAGAGTCCTTTCACAGGAGATACATCTTAACTAGACTGAACAGAATACTTTTAAAAAGCCTCTTCAGTGGGGAGGGGGGAGTTGTATCTAAATACACCCATCAAGTAATAAAAGGTCGCAGGAGATGGGTAAAAAAAGATCAAACCATAAAATCAAAAGTAAGATAAAAAGATTAAAACCCCAAGGGGGTGCGGATTATCGCGACTTCATTCTTCTTGGGCAATCAAAAATTTTGCGACCTTTTTTATGTATAAGTATAGAAGAAGGCACAACGAGCAGATAAAATCCGCTAGTTGTGCCCTTTTTCGCGCAAAACTTCCGATTGTCCCCTGTTAGAACCGTCCCC
>NZ_BAUT01000147.1 GCF_000513095.1 Halalkalibacter wakoensis JCM 9140 | reverse complement strand
CAGGCAGTGCGGCCAAGCAAGGTCGTCATATATAGCGGGTGGGATTCCCGTCGAGTAAGAGTTAGCCACTCACTCGTAGCGAGTCTTGGAGGTATTTGGTAACAAGTATCTTTAAGCGTAGACAGTTAAATTGTGGGCCGAAAGCCAATTGAGGTTGAAGGGAAAATAGCTCCGAAATACCAAAATGAGAAGGCTGATGTGGTTGCCTGTACAGAAAGCAACATTCTTTTCTTCGAAATGGCGAGAAGAAAGAACTTCTCCGGAGTCGAGGACCTCGGCACGCAAGATATCGATATATGACGGCAACTTGGGAGATCCTAGGGGTCTTTTCATTTACGATGAAGAGTATGGTGTACAAGTGATAATAAAGCGAGGAAACCAAATGCCCATTAGGAAGTCGGATAACAGCGTAGTACCAATGAAGTTGGGTAATGCCGATGGAGGAAAGGCTGTTACTTAAAATCGCCCTTGAAAGGGAAACATTATCTACACACGGAGGTAGAAGAAATAATGGAAACAAAACTTGAGAGGATAGCAGAATTAGCGAAGGCTCATCCTGAAATGAAATTCACATCATTAGCACATCTACTAAACAAAGACATGTTAAAGATGTGTCACTATGAGTTAGCGGGTAAGAAAGCTACAGGAATTAAGGGAACTACAAAGGAAGAATACGCACAGAACTTGGATGAAAACCTCGAAAATTTACTAGAAAGAATGAAGAGGAAAAGTTATCGTCCAGTACCAGTAAGACGGGCGTATATTCCAAAAGTGGGAACAACGAAGAAAAGACCACTTGGTATTCCAGAATATGAGGACAAGATTGTTCAGAAAGGTCTAGCTAAAATACTAAACTCGATTTATGAACAAGATTTTCTTGATTCTTCGTTTGGTTTTCGTCCTAATCGTAGTTGTCATGACGCTTTGAAGATTCTAAATGTCTACATTGAAAGAAGATATACAAACTACATCGTAGATGTAGATATCAAAGGTTTCTTCGACCATGTTGACCATAAATGGATGATGGAATTTCTAAAACACCGAATTAACGACCCGAGCTTATTAAGAATGATTGCAAGATTCTTAAAAGGTGGGTATATGGAGGAAGGGAAATACTTCAAAACAGATGAAGGAACTCCTCAGGGTGGTATCGTTTCTCCAATTCTAGCAAACATTTATCTTCATTATGTACTAGATTTATGGTTTGAAAAGCTAGTTAAGAAGAAGTGTAGGGGACAAGCTTACATGGTGAGATATGCAGATGACTTTGTGTGTTGTTTTCAATACAAAGACGATTCATATCACTTTTATGAGGCATTGAAACAACGACTAGCTAAGTTTGGTCTTGAAATGGCTACAGACAAATCGAAAATCATCCCATTTGGGAGGTACGCAATGGAGAATTGCAGAAAAGAGGGAGCAAAGAAACCACCTACTTTTGATTTTCTGGGCTTTACTCATTATTGTGGGAAAAGTCAAGCGGGTTATTTCAGAGTGAAAAGAAAGACAAGTCGAAAGAAAATGAGTGGTAAGCTAAAGGAATGTAAAGAATGGCTGAAAGCCAACAGACACCTTGATATAGAAACTATAATGGCGAAGTTACGACGGTCATTAACGGGTTACTACAACTACTACTGTATAACAGACAATACTCCAACCGTTGATACCTTTCGCGATAAAATCAGAGGCTTTATTTTCAAATGGTTAAATCGCAGAAGTCAGAAACGCTCATTTAACTGGGAAAAGTTTGTCCTATTCTTTAAGAAATATCCTCTTCCTCGACCAACGGTGAAAGTCAGTATCTATGACCTTAGAGATGAGATTAGTTATATTCTGTAATGATGATAAGAGGAGCCGTGTGCGTTAGTTGCGCAAGCACGGTTCTGGGAGGAGTAAGCCCACAATCTAATGACTCAGAGCAAATAGAAAGGGGCTTATTTACTCGACCC
>NZ_BAUT01000148.1 GCF_000513095.1 Halalkalibacter wakoensis JCM 9140 | reverse complement strand
GTGCGCCCAGCATGGGTGCAATCTATAGGGTGAAAGTCCCGAACTGTGAAGGCAGAAGTAGCAGTAGCTTAACGCAAGGGTGCCTGTGGTGACGCAGGATCTGAAGGAAGCGAGCGGCAAACTTCCGGTCTGAGGAACACGAACTTCATATAAGGCTAGGTATCATTGGATGAGTCTGCTAAACAAGACGAAGCCCTTTCTGCCAAAGGTGATACAGAGTAAATGAAGCAGATAGATGGAAGGAAAGATTGTACTCTTACCTGGGGAGGTCTGACTGAAAAGCCGAGCACACTCGGTAACCTATTTAGCGATAAATAGCTGAACAGTCAGAAGTCAGCAGAGGTCATAGTACTCGACTAGCTTAAGATAGACGAGGAAGGACCGAACATTTAGGAAGAATGTGCGACTAGGCGTTCATTGTTTATGATGATACAGACAATCCAAATTGGACTTACTTAAAGGAGGAAACGGTGAATCCCGTGGGGGACTTTAAGAGGGTGGAATAAACAATGGCACAAATAGAACGGACATTCACGTGAGAGGATGTATCGAAATGATGAAACAACTGTTGTCACGGGACAATCTGATTTCGGCTCTTAAAAGGGTCGAAAAGAATAAGGGTAAACATGGTGTAGATGAAATGCCTGTAAAATCCCTACGAGCGCATCTTCTACTTAACTGGGACGAAATCCGAAATTCAATTAAAGACGGAACGTACGAGCCTATGCCAGTCAGACGGGTCGAAATCCCGAAACCGAATGGTGGCATAAGGTTACTAGGCATTCCTACCGTGACCGATCGTCTCATTCAACAAGCGATTGCCCAAGTCTTAACCCTGATTTATGATCCAACGTTTTCTAAACATAGTTATGGTTTCAGACCAAGAAGAAGAGCCCATGACGCTGTAAAGGAAGCGAGGGCGCATATAGAGGAGGGTACAGATGGGTGATAGACATGGACTTAGAAAAGTTCTTCGATAAAGTGAATCACGATATGCTTATGGGTCTTCTAGAGAAAAGAGTCCATGATAAAACGATTCTAAGGTTAATTAGAAAATACCTAGAATCAGGAATCATGATAAACGGTGTGGAAGTTATCAGCGAAGAAGGTGTCCCGCAGGGCGGGCCATTAAGTCCGTTATTGTCTAATATCATGTTAGATGAACTCGACAAGGAACTGGAAAAGAGAGGGCACAAGTTTGTCCGTTACGCAGATGACTGTAATATTTACGTGAAAACTCAGAAGTCAGGTCTACGAGTGAAGAGCTCCATTACAACTTTCATTGAAAAGAAACTCAAGCTGAAAGTGAATGACGAGAAAAGCGCAGTAGATCGACCGTGGAAACGAAAGTTTCTAGGTTTCAGTTTTACTCCTCACCCGTCACCAAAGATCCGTATCGCCAAAGAGAGTATCAAGAGAGCTAAAAGCAAAATCAAAGAACTTACATCACGATCACATTCCATCTCAATGGAAGAGCGTATTGAGAAGATCAATAAATATCTCGTTGGATGGTGTGGATATTTTGCCTTGGCGGATACGCCAACTCCCTTTAAACGGCTTGATGAATCACTGAGAAGAAGACTTCGGATGTGTCTATGGAAGCAATGGAAATTACCTAAAACCAAAACAAAAAGGCTTATCTCACTTGGAGTTCCCAAGGAGAAAGCCTATGAATGGGGTAATTCCCGCAAGAAATATTGGCGCATCTCGAACAGTCCTGTTTTAAACACAACGCTTAACCTAGAGTTTTGGCGAAAGAAAAAGCTAAAAAGTCTAGTAGATAGATACAACCACTTACGTCATACCTAAGTGAACCGCCGTATACGGATCCGTACGTACGGTGGTGTGAGAGGTCGGAGGCTAGTCGCCTCCTCCTACTCGATT
>NZ_BAUT01000149.1 GCF_000513095.1 Halalkalibacter wakoensis JCM 9140 | reverse complement strand
TGAGATTTCACCGGTTGCGAAACGTTCCTCCAAAATGGCATAGGGAGACTTCGCTTTACTTTCCAATCGAAACAAAAGCCTTAGTATTAAATAAATGATTACAAGCAGAGCAAGTGCAACAAATCCCATTTTTAAGATATACGACATCATTTCAGCTGAATCTCCAAACATACGATCTCCTCCTTTAAAAGCCCATAAAGCCATTAAAAATATTATTTACTAAATAAGAGGTAATTCTAGTCATCCAATCAAAATATAAAAATACACCAAATATGATCATTAAAATTCCACCAAATTTCATAATGAGATTTGTATATTTTTTAATCCAATTCATTCTTCCAATAAAGAATGTCATCAAAAAGAACGGTATTGCAAACCCAATACTATAAGCACTCATATAAAGCATCCCGGAACCCGAGTTGGTCATACTTAAAGTAATAACGGAAGCTAAAATTGGGCCAATACAAGGAGTCCATCCAGCAGCAAAAGCAATTCCTATTACATAGGTTCCGACATATCCACTTGGTTTTTTGGAGAACTGGAATTGATGATTTTTCATTAGAAACGAAGGTCGGATTACTCCTATAGTTATCAATCCAAACAAAATAATGAAAATGGCCCCTAGTTGTCTAATGAGATTATTGTATTTCAAGAATAGGTCTCCTACTAATGTTGTGGACATTCCAAGCACAACAAAAATAGTAGAAAACCCTAAAATAAAGATGAACGTGTGGAACATAGCTCTTGGAGGTAAAAAACGACCTTTTTTCTTCATCTCATCCACCGTCATCCCGGTTATATAGGATAGAAAGGCTGGATATAACGGGAGATTACAGGGGGATATAAAAGATAAAACCCCCGCTCCAAAAGCCAATAATATAGTTAAATCTGCCATAACAATCTCCTTTTAAGCGTATGAATGTAATCCTGCGATGACTAAATTAATAAATAGCAAGTTAAACATTATGATCCCAAAACCAATCACTAAGAGCCATGCGGATTTCTCACCATGCCAACCCCTTGATAGTCTTAAGTGTAAATAAGCAGCATAAAAAAGAAACGTTATAAGAGCCCAAACTTCTTTTGGATCCCATCCCCAAAATCGTGTCCAAGCGATTTGAGCCCAAATCATGGCAAATATTAATCCACCTAAAGTAAAAACTGGAAAACCAATAATAATCGATCTGTAACTAACTTCATCAAAAAGTTGTGGACTAACGTTTTTCAAGATAGGTTGTATCGCAGCTGCAATCCGTCTTCTTAGAATGAAACGTAATAGAAGATAAAGAATACTTCCTGAAAGGATTGACCATAAAAACGTATTAAACTTTCTTGGAGACTCCACTCCGTTCATCCAGCCGGGTGTTTCAAATAATGGGCCAAACCGGTTTTGATCAGCTGTTATTAATTCACCTTCATAAGGACCTACAATAGCCGGTAATTCATATTCAAGCTGTGCCTCCACTTCCCATTCATTTATCCAATTAAAAGTGACAGAATAATTAATTAACGAAAACACTCCCACCGTTATTGCAATGGCTACAGCACACGTTACCGAATAAATAACAGCCTCAAGCCAAAATGTTTGTTTAGAGCGTTTGCTTTGGTCAACGACACGTATGAGGTAGATTAAACCTGCAATAAATCCAACCCCTAGAATCCCTTGACCAATAGCAGTGGTTATCACATGAATATGAAGCCAGTAAGTTTGCAAGGCGGGTATTAAAGGCGTAACTTCTCTTGGGAATACTGATGCATAGGCAATGATCACAATTCCAACAGGCATTGAGAAAATACCTAATACCGGCTTCTTATAAATAAGATAAAGAATTAAGAAACGCAAAAATAATAGTTAATCCTAAGAAGTGGATAT
>NZ_BAUT01000150.1 GCF_000513095.1 Halalkalibacter wakoensis JCM 9140 | reverse complement strand
GTTGAGAGTGTGGGGGAAGTGTGAGAAGTGCTTTTCCAATGAGTGTGGGGGGGCGGAAAGATTCGACGGCGGACAATAAAATGCTGTGATCGGACAATAAATGGCCGGAACTGGACAATAAATCTAGTTGGTCGGACAATAAATCAGGTAAACTGGACAATAAATTGGTAAATAAAGTCCGCCGTCGATAGATTATAAGAGTCCGGCACTGAAAATCAACCGCTGTAACAAAAAAGGTGGATAATCTCTCTATTTACACAGAGGATGATCCACCATAATGGCAATTCTTCTCATATTAACGTGCAATACAGGCTTGATAATCAAGAAAAGTGGGCCAAGGAACCTGTCCCCATGACCCGCGCGACCTGCTTATTGTGTGCTCGTTCAATTTCGTATATTTGCTCTTTTAACAAAGGTAACTGCAATTTTACTTGTTTTTTGATTCGGTCATCTACTCGTAAACTTTCAATGCTTTCATACGTGTAATAAAGTGGTTTGTGAATTTGATCTAACAAAGTAGCTTGTTCTTCATGGCTAAAAGAGAGCACGAATGTTTGTTGTTCTGGTGTTAGAGCTTGGAATTGTTTTTCTTCTTTTCTTGGTGAGTGCCCATTCTTCTAAAGCCTGCTGCTGTCGCTCTAATAAAGGAAGATTAAGTTGGATTTGCTTTTGTAGAGTTTGATCATAATCTGAGTAGTCGTCTACTTGTAAAAAGCTTTCGGCCAATCCGTCCTCTATTAGTAAAAGCAATTCCCGACGGTCTTCTTGATTTAGTTTTGATATAAATTGTTGTTGTTCAATCGTTAACCGCTGGAATAAGGTAGATAATTTTTTTTCTTCCTCATAGTGAGTATGAATCCGCTCGACTTGGCGAATTTGGTTGTCGGTTAGAGGAAGACCTATTTCATGCTGGTCCGTAATCTCTTTTGGAAGAGGCAAATGCAGATACTCTTGCAATGGATAATGCAAGCTTTTCTTATGTTTAACAAGGATTTCGTCCCGTTCAAGATCAATCGAATACATCCCTTTTTTGATCTCCCTAATCACAGAAGGAGGAAGGGAAAGATAACTTTCAAAGCAATTTTCTCCTAAATACCTTACAGCACCTTCGCTTTTTTTGTGGATGATATATTGGAAACGAAGCGACTGTCCACAATCGCACTTATAAGGACGTTTTTGATAGCCACCATCTTTTATATCAAACAACATCCAATCTTCCAGCTTGTCCTCCATTTCTTCCATGCTCATTTTATCGTTTAAGTCCATACCTTTGAAGTTTGCTAGAGTGTGTAACCAGCGACTTTTTTTCTTACGTATGAGTTGGTGCTTTAGAAAGTAGATTTGCTCCTCGGTTAACGTGTGCATAACGGCTTCAACTTCTTCTTTAGAAAGCATGACCATGAAAGGCCACCTCCTCGTACGGGATTCTATTATTTTAGTAATAGATATGCTAGAGGGGAACCGAATATGCTAGAGAAATGTAGGTGGGTCATGGGGACAGGTTCCTTGACCCACTTATGAATAGAAAGAAAAGCAGGAGTTAGTTTTTAGAGTCAAGCTAAAGGTAGCCTGGACAATAAATACCCGAGTCTGGACAATAAATCGGCTGAACTCGACAATAAATCCGTCGCACTGGACAATAAATCACGCCAACTCGACAATAAACGGCCCAAATAGAGAAAAAATCATACTAAATCATGACGAGATTACCTAGTAAGCCCCTTTTTCACCCCTCTTATAAACAAAAAAGTGGATAACCTCTTGTTTATACAGAGGGTTATCCACTTTTATTGAGATATACACAAGCGATCAGCAAAGATTTTTGTCAGGAA
The DNA here is from genome assembly GCF_000513095.1 of Halalkalibacter wakoensis JCM 9140. GTDB lineage: Bacteria > Bacillota > Bacilli > Bacillales > Bacillaceae_D > Halalkalibacter > Halalkalibacter wakoensis. The sequence goes on along the minus strand of NZ_BAUT01000150.1, from coordinate 39 downwards.
ATGTAGATATCCACAGCTTATCCTTCTACCAGCGAAAAG
>NZ_BAUT01000151.1 GCF_000513095.1 Halalkalibacter wakoensis JCM 9140 | reverse complement strand
TATCGGTGTTTGTCAATATAGTTGTCGCATTTAGTTACTTTAGTGTTCAATCAAGACTACCGCGCTACGCTTGCTGGCCTGATGGTTTGAATTGAAAGAAAATCCATTCTTTCACTTCAAACCATCAGGGAATAAAGTGTATGTTGGCGAACTTAACGTTTCCTTTTTCCCTCATCACGCATTGGATTAAGGGCTACTTTTTCAATAGGTGTCCAATTTCTTGGACTCCTTGCCCAACGTTCTGGATGCTTTGCTTTTGCGGCTTCATACACGTCTTTTCTCTTGGTCAATATTGTTACGTGTTCTCCGGCATGACACTGTGCTGGCGTTACATAATTCAGCCCACTATGCAGATGAATATGATTATACCAATGGACAAATTGATGGGCCCATTGTCTGGCTTCCTGAAGTGAGGCAAAGCTTTATGCGGATAATTAGGCCGATATTTGAGCGTCCGAAACATGGCTTCTGAATAAGGATTATCATTGCTTACACGCGGTCTTGAGAAGGAACTTTGGATTCCTAATTTCTCAAGTAAACTTAAAAAAGTCTCGGCTTTCATCGGACTCCCATTGTCTGAATGCAACACAAGTGGTGCCCCTTGAATTCTCTCATTAATGACTGCTTTTTTTACTAGTGATTCAGCGTGTGTCGCTTCTTCCTTTTCCCATACTTCCCACCCGACTGCTTTTCTACTAAACAGATCAAGTATTAAATAAAGGCGATAATACAAGCCTTTCACAGGGCCACCAAGCCACGTAATATCCCATGTCCATACCTGATTTGGTGATAGAGCGAGATGACTCTCAGGAATTCTTCGTGTTGGCTTTTGGCTGCGGCCACGATGGTGTTGCATCTTTCCTTCACGTAAAACACGATAAAATGTAGATTCTGACGCAAGATATGTTCCTTTATCCGCAAGCTTTGGGACAATTTGTGTCGGAGGTAAATCGGCATATTCTTCTTGTTTGACAACCTCGAGAATTTCCTTTTTCTCTTCCTCTGACAACTTATTTTTTGGAATAGGTCTTTTCGCAAAGGGACGCTGATCGACCTTAACCTCACCATCTACCACCCAGCGCTCATAGGTTCGTACACTAATATAAAGTTCCTCACAAGCCTTCGCTAACCGCGCACCGTTATGATTGGCTTCTTGGATGAGTTCTACAGCTAATGCGCGATTTGATGGGCTAATCATTCGTCCTCGTCGTCCCCCCAAATCGCTTGGGCCTTTTTTCGCAAAAGTAATAACGCTGCAGCTTCCGCTAATGCTTTTTCTTTCTTTTGTAGATCTTTTTCTAGTTGCTTAGCACGTTTTTTTTCTTCTTTCAACGCACCATTTAGCTCCTGTGATTGGTCAAATACTTGTCCATTTGCTTGGAGACAAGCCACTCTCCACGCCTCAATTTGTTCGCGATACAATCCCTTTTTACGACAATATTCAGCCAGTTCTGTTTCGTTCATCGCAAAGGTCTCCATCACGATTAAAAACTTATCTTGACTGGTCCATTTGTCACTTGTTTGTCCATTGCCAGGCGTTGCCACACCAGCTTCACGTGCAGCCTTACGCCACTTGTACAACGTGGGTTCTGTGATGCCTTCTTCCTTCGAGATAGTAGCCACTGATTCGTTATGTGGTGGCATCATTCGTTTAACGATTGCCTCTTTTTGTTCCTTTGAATAACGCACTCCATTTTTTTCTTTCATATCGATCGACCTCCGTGTTATTTACTTAAACTATAACACTAAAGTACCTTACGACATCTATCCTAACAGAGGGGGATATTTAGAGAGGGTTAGGGAAAAAAATCCACGTTACATTAAAGACCAGTTACAAATTATCTT
>NZ_BAUT01000152.1 GCF_000513095.1 Halalkalibacter wakoensis JCM 9140 | reverse complement strand
GAATAAAAAAACGAACGATATAAAAGTTGAGGGAGATGTTGGAGCAGATCCCTTATGGTGCCATGAACGTGGTCAACAACTAACAGAAAAGGTTCAAACTGAACTTGGAACGACATACACCCCGAATATTACCGGTCATTACGACCACTTTAGTAATAGAGACTAATAAGGACTTTTATGAAATAAGGTTTGACCCAAACAGTATAATGATAGGCACTGTACGATACATGACGACCGATCCGTCAATCAACCCAATTGATATGATGTTAGTAAAAAGAGATTTGGATTGGGAAATCATTGAGTTTAAGCCTTTTAATTGGATGTAGTATGAACGTGTAGTTGCTGTAACAAGATTTTAATTCTATCAAAGAATAACGAGAGCGAGTGTTCAAGAAGAGCAGTCGCTTTCTGTGCATTGTGGCTTAGAGGTTAATCTGAGATTTGATAAGCAGCTGTTTTTGTAAGGAACTATTTACCAGCACTTCGAAAAATATGTTACCATTTTTATGAGTACATTTTCGGAGGTTATTAGACATGAAGAAAAGATTGGTATGTAGTTGTTTTTTATTCATCATTTTGGGATTGGTAGGATGCGGTTCTAGTGAAGAAAGCATTGAGACAGAAGGAAGTTCCGTTGATGCTATTCAAGAAAGTAGTGTCATTGAAGAAATAAAAGGAAAAGCCGAAACGGAATTATCTGTAGATAATATCTTTGTTCCAGAGATGGAAGATTTAGAAATTAAAAATGCGTTTGTTTCTTTTTCAGGCGAAGAACCTTTTTCTGTTGATGTTCAGTACCATGCAGAAGTATCGGATAAAGATGAACGTTTTGAGAATGAAATCGTTGTGGAAGAAGAAAAAGAAAAAACAGGGATGAAACACATCGTTCCTCCTTATGTGAATGGGGGGATATGCACTTTTGGTTTGTATTCAGTAAGTTAGATTTGCCAGAGTTGCTTCAGAACGAAGAGGGTGGTATTAGTGAAGAGTGGGTAGAGATAGATGGAAACGAAGTGTTGTTTAGAAACAACGGAACAGATTATCAATACTTTATCGCTGTGGGTGAAGGACATTATATGTTTTCATACAATGTTGAGCACTATTCGCAAGAAGAAGCTGAAGACTTAACTAAAACGTTCATTAGCGAAATATGAGAAATGATTATTCAGTGTCCAAAGAATATTCCTTACGTCATTCTTTTGAACAAGGGAACCCACGGCTAACGAGGGTTCCCTAAATTTTTGCTAAAAAATGGGTTGAGAGAGTTAAAGAATGAAAGAATTTTGTTTTGCAGTTGTTGATGGTTTTATTAAGACAATTAGATCTTATGGCCGGTCAGTTCAAAAGGGGGAGAGTATTATGACTATTCGCAAAGCGGAGAATGTGATTACAGGGTAACAGTAAATCTTGTATTACATAGAAAACGAAATACGGTGCAACAATCGCTTGAATGATAGGATTGTAAAAGCGATTCAACAAAAGGGGCAGATTGAAGAAGGGTAAATAAATGTACTTTTATAAATGGTAATAAATGTTGCTATTTAAAGTAAGGTTACGTTAAATGTGTGAATGATTTCACTTAAACTAACGTTGAAGAAGAAAATTTTCTGAAAAGGCTTTTGTTTTGCAAAAAAGGAGGTTGTTTGATGGAGAGAAGAATAGGGATATTTTCTACAAATGGGGGACATCTAGTTTGGTTAGGTAAATCATCAAAAGAAACTGATGAGAATCTTATTAAGTTCCTGAAATCTCATAATGCATTCTCTAATGCTTAAACCTGACGAATTATTAAATCCGATTAATGATGGGATGTAAAACATAGTGATTGTGAAAAT
>NZ_BAUT01000153.1 GCF_000513095.1 Halalkalibacter wakoensis JCM 9140 | reverse complement strand
TAGGAGCATTCCTGTAATGAAGTTATTTGAGAGTTGAACAAAAAAAGAGCCCCTTGGTATGATACGAGGTGTCCGAAGCTGCAGCGCAAGGACCCTGAAATTAGATACCCAAGGAGGACTCACTTATGAATTATACACAAAATCAGAAAATCTCTCAAATCACACCATCAACATTAGTTATTGGCATCGATGTTGCCAAAGATAAGCACGTAGCACGCGCACAGGATGATCGAGGCTTAGAATTCGGAAAGCGACTGATCTTTGAGAATAGAATTCACGGCTTTGAACTATTACTAGAGTGGGCTTTGCGCCATGCAAAAGAAAACTCTAAAGATCATATCATCTTTGGTGTCGAACCAACAGGTCATTACTGGCTAAACCTTGCTTATTATCTGACTGCAAAGGATTTTGACTTTGTATTGGTTAATCCAATGCATGTAAAGAAAAGCAAAGAGCTTGATGATAACTCACCAACAAAGAACGATACAAAGGATGCGAAAGTCATCTCACAGCTGATTAAAGATGGGCGATACTCCGTACCAAATCTCTTAGATGCATTTATGCCGAATTAAGGGAAGGCGTCAAATTAAGAGATCAACTCATCCAACAGCTAATGATTACAGAAGGACGTATCCAGAATATGATTGATCGCTATTTTCCTGAGTTCTTTGATGTGTTTGGCGACTGGGAAGGTAAAGCAGCCTTTTGTACATTGAAGCTTTTCCCGTTCCCTTCACAGATTGTGAAGATGACACCAGAAGAAGTGCTTAGACAATGGAAACCATTCGTTCAACGTGGTGTTGGAATCAAACGAGCAACAAAGCTGGTAGAGACAGCTCATAAGAGTATTGGGATAACCATCGGAAGTCATTTTGCCCAACGAGAAATGAGTAGTCTCCTTGATCAATGGGAACTCTTCAAAAAGCAACTTGAAGAACTAGATCAAGAGCTAGAAGGTGTTGTTAGAACGATACCAGGTGCTAATGAAATGATTGATATTACTGGTCTAGGAGTGGCGACAGTCACTACTGTCTTATCCGAAATTGGGGACCTGAAAAAGTATAAACATCCTCAACAATTAGTCAATCTAGCAGGGCTCTCTTTACGTGAGAATAGTTCAGGGAAATTCAAAGGGCAAACAACCATAACGAAACGAGGGCGTAGTAAGTTACGCAGAGCCTTGTATTTGGCCATAAGGCCACTAGTTGCACATAACCCTACGTTTAAAGCCCTGCATCACTATTATACAAAACGCCCTGACAAACCGTTAAAGAAACAGCAGTCCCTGATTGCCTTGTGTTGTAAATTACTACGTGTTTTATTTGTTATTGGACAAAAGCAATGCCAATTTGATGGTTCGAAACTATTACAAGGGATACCTCAAGAAAAGACATTACAGGCTGCATAACAAACAGTAACATTCTTCAGATACTCAAAGTTACTCATTAGACAAATACCAATAGTGCAGAGTCGGAGCACATTTATTCCATTCGGGCTTATGACCCAGTATAGGAGCATATCCGACCTCCACCTCGTGGATACGCAGGACGAAGGAATGTATGGACCCGATCCGGTGAGACATGGGAGGGTGAGCGGCCGTGAGTTGTGTGGAGAATCTAACGCATGGTTATACACTTAATTTCCAAACAAATCCAGTTTGGTCGTTAGGATGGACCTCCTCTTGTAAAAAATTTATATCCTTACCAGATATAACTAGTATCCAAGGTGTGTCTACTATTTGATGTTAATGAAATTTTGAGAATACGTGAGTATTCGGAAGATATTTTAACTATATAGAGGGAGG
>NZ_BAUT01000154.1 GCF_000513095.1 Halalkalibacter wakoensis JCM 9140 | reverse complement strand
GACTTCCGCTCCATTTCTCTTTGAGCAAAAACTTTGTCAGAGCAAAACTATGATTAGCATACCAAAACGCACTGATAAAATCTGTGCGTTTTTACTCATACTTTTTGGACTATTGCACCCTATACTTTTAAGTGAATACCTTCACAAGATTTGATTACCTCCACATTAAAGCTATAACACAAAAAACGGCAAGTATAGAAGATGTGCACCTAATATACTTGCCATTTAGCTATTTGACTGTAATGATAATTCGTCTATATTTATGACTGCTTTCAATTGTTGTAATAAGTCCAATCCAATGATACCATCCAAATCAAATCCATAATTCATTGCTCAATTTCTAGAGCAAAACTTTCTGTTTGCATATCTCCAATTCTTACAGAATCAACCGTCTTCGAATATACAAACTCTGACCCTCCTACACCGATAATACGATATATCATGTCATTCTCTTCCGCTACAATCCCTATTGACTCTGCTAAGTCAGTTGATACAACTGTACTTCCTGAGCCAGTATCGACTAAAACACGTCGTAAATGAAGCAATTGTCCATTAAATGTTAGTTCCATATCCGTAAGTAATAAACCCTCATCTATAATTAGTTTTTTCACTATCGCCTAACACCTACCCATTTTTTCTCGATGATATTAGGCTCCTTTCGGTTAGTATGGAGAACATATAACTCCCGTCTAGGATCTTCTCGATGAATTTCTTGATATGCTTTCATAGCATCTGGAGAATTAGAAAACTTTTTCAAGGGAGCAATCTCATCTAAAATACGCTCACTTTTCTCATTTGTATGTGCTTGAACAGCTTCTATCAATACCCATTGTTCTGGGAAAGCTTGGCATACATCTTCCCACTTCATCCCGAGTCACCTCCATAAATAATTACTTATATTGTATCATGATCAAGTAAAGTGTAATAGCACTGCTTATTAAAGATAAGCTCCCCGTTAGCCATCCATGCAGCACATAAAATCACAGGTAGATTGAACGGCTCCTCACTTATATAGTAAAAAAAGATATAGTCTCCTTTATTAATAAATGTTGGTGAAATATTGTCATGTTCTTATTGAATGTCTCCTGTGAAATCTTTTGTTTTAATTGTCCCTAATAATAAACCTATATCTCTGGTTTGAAGATCACTATAATACCAATCATATTTTTCTGGTACGTTAATGTTTATTCTATTAGCATTCGCTAATTCGACATCATCATATAAATAGAAATAGTATTTTTCATGCTCCTCAAAGAATACAGCGGGTCAATAATCCATCTTTAAATATGTGATATTTATCAATTTTGTCATGACGACCTTCAATATCTTCCATGATAGTGATTATGTTCGGCTGACTACAACCGATTAAGACTGTAGCAATTGATTTTGTTGTTCCACTTCCTTGATGAAATGATTAACCCAATCCATATCAATCGGTCCATTTAAAACTTTATAATAACTACTATCAAAGAGATGCAAAAGGTCTCCATAAATAAAACTCATAGTCGTTTTTCCTTTTTGAGGATTTACAAAAACATGAAAACCCTTTGTTTCTTTCAAGTCTCTTTCGTATTCATTCTTACTTATCTTTTTTACTCTGTATTGGCTCAAAAACTCGGATAAATCTTCTGCGTGTTCCTTGTTATCTGTAAACAACTCGAAATTTACCAACAATGAATCAAAATTTGATGCATCGTAACTAATGATACTATCTAAGCTTTTCTCCCTATAATCATTAAACATTTTAAAAGAGAAAGAGAAATAGAC
>NZ_BAUT01000155.1 GCF_000513095.1 Halalkalibacter wakoensis JCM 9140 | reverse complement strand
CCAATGTCATCAAGCTAAATAACCAGTAATTTACATTAATATCTTAGTTGTATTATTTTACAACTATATTTACGATTTTTTTAGTTTTCGTTTCTAAAAAAGGCAATAGGATGCCCGGGACTTGTTTTTACATTTTTTTCAAGACCCTAAATTTTATATTTACTTTTGATTATAGAATAAAGTATATTGATATTAGTTCTTTTTTATAGACACCTCTTTTGGCTTTGGGCGAACTTATTGGATTTAAGTGTCCTGTTACGGGGATGATGCCTTCCTGGCCGGATAGGTGTCTTATTTTTTATCATTTCTTTCATCATGCTATGAAACATCGCCCGCCGCACATCCGACCTCTTTTCTAGTAATAGAAGAATCATGGAATCTTTTAGCTTTCCTATTAGGATATTTGTATTCACCTTATATTTATACTTCCGTTCCTTCCCCTTTTCCTGTTGATCAATGACTTCATCCGCCTCCTTTTTTAGAAGTGAAACCATGTTTATTAAATAAATAGACGCATAGAAGTCTTGTTCCACTGCGATCGGTGTACTGCCTGTAAAGTTCTCGATTTGTAGTTTGTTTTTCAGTTCGTTATATTTCACTTCAATTCCCCATCGTTTAAAGTAGAGAACTTTAAAGTCATCAAGATCAAGGCTTTTGTCCATAACGTTTGTAACGAGTATTTCTTCTTCTCCTGAATCCAATTGAAATCTAAGGACGCGGGCCGTGAAGCTCTTCTTATCCTCAGTGATTTCTATCATTTGATCTGCCTTTGTAGCACCTGTAATCTCTTTCATTGCACCCTTCGATGCACGAATGACATACTTGATTCCAGCCTCTTCTAAAAAAGCAATAAACCTTCGAGAAGGGTAGCCTCTGTCAAACAAAATAAGGTTATTTTGTAAGTTTAATTCGTTTAGCTCTTCGATCATTTCCATGGCCACATCTCGCTCACTAGATGTGTATGGTGCCATTTTTGACGTTAAGATAAGGTCATTTTCGATGTCATAAATACAAGATACTCTTGAACGAGCATAGGTAACGGTTCGCTGGTTTTGCGAAAACCCAAAATAGTTCCTTAGCGGTTCCGTATTACTCAGTTCAAATACGGAACCATCAATAGCACAAAGTCTGTAACCATGAAAGGTTTTAAAAGAAGAATCATCATAAAACCATTGAACAACAGAGTTTGTTAGTTTGATAAAAGCAGTAGGTGAGATTTTCCGTCTCGCTTCTGAATACCCCTGCTTTGTAATACTTACATCCGAAGGATGTAAGAGGTGAAAAAAGGCATCCAGTTCTAATTGAATACTTCTTTTCACAAAAAACAGACTAAAAAGAATGATACTTTTGAAATCCAGCTTGTTATTTCCTTGACGTGTAAAATAGGTGGGTTTCGTTCTCGATTCACACATAAAGATCACATCATTTAGCAGTCGTTCCGTAACCTCAACTGCCCCTAAAAAAGTCTTTTTCATCCCCATACAAATCACCAACTCTGTTTTGGTATACCAAAAACTGGTATTCAAAACGATTATTGGGGGTATTCTGAAAAGTCAAGTGGTTTTATAAGGATTAATCTAATCTTTTATGACATTTTCATTTTTATTTAATTTAGCTCTATTCAAAGAGAATCTCCTTTAAAAACCACTTACATAATTTGTAAGGTTAGCTTGATGACATTGG
>NZ_BAUT01000156.1 GCF_000513095.1 Halalkalibacter wakoensis JCM 9140 | reverse complement strand
GACTCCTACCATGAAAATAAACTTCTGAAACTTGGTAAAAATGGCAATGCTTAATAAGACGCAGCTCATTCAATTTTTTTGAAGAGGAGGAGCGCTAATATCATGTGAAATATTGATATGGTGGAATAGTCTAAGACGCTTTTGGTTCCGTTATTGTTACTGTGTAACCTAGACTTTCAAGTCTTCGAAGTGAATGTCTAACAATCGATTGTTGTCTTTGCTTATCAAAGTAATCTTCTCCTAAGTCTATATACATTTCCTTACGAGTTAATAGGTAGTAGGAGATTCGTAAAATGGCATGTGCAACAACAACGGCTGCTCGCTTTTTCCCTTTGCGTGCAGCGATACGGCGATAAAGTGCTCCAAGATAGTTCTTCGAACCTCGGACTGAATGAGCTGTTTCAATTAATGCGGATTTTAAATATTTGTTTCCATTTCTAGTTTTAGAAGATTTACGTTTTCCGGCACTTTCGTTATTTCCAGGAACTAATCCTGCCCATGAACACATTTGAGGTGCACTAGGAAATTGTTCTTTGATATTTGTTCCTAGTTCTGCAAGCATTTGTTCAGCCATCCGTCTCGCTATACCAGGAATAGAATCCAAACGATCTATATCTTCCTGAAAGGTACTCATTCGTTTAGCTATTTCCTCGTCTAACTGATTGATTTGTTCAGTAAGGAAGTCAATATGATCCAGAATAGTCTTGATCATGAATCGTTGATGATCTTGTATGTAGCCTTGAAGGGCAAGTTTGAGTTCATCTTTTTTGTTTTTCATTCTTCCTCTTGCAAAGTTTGATAACATTTCAAGATCATCATTTCCATTAGCGATAGACTGAAGCATATCACGAGATGAGACTCCCATGATATCTGAAACAACAGAACCAAGTTTAATATTGGCTCCTTCTAAGACTTTCTGTATTCGATTATATTGTCTAGCACGTTCTTCAATGATGCTTCGTCTATAACGAACAAGTTCACGTAATTCTCGTTGGTTACGGTCAGGAATATAACTGGCTTTAAGCAAGCCATGACGAAGAAGCTTGGCTATCCATTCAGCATCTTTTACATCAGTTTTACGTCCGGGAACAGCTTTCATATGTTGGGCATTCACAACAAGAAACTCAATATCTTCCGCTTCTAACAAGTTAACAATGGGCTTCCAGTAGACACTCGTACTTTCCATTGCCACATGGGTGCAGTTATGTTTCTTAATCCAGTCCACCAACTCGATTAAGAACACCGTTTTAGTCGAAAAAGTTTTAATCTCCTTTTCATCAGGGGTGATAATACATGCAGTAATGTTGTCCTTATGAACATCCAAACCACAAGCTCTTTCAATGATTACATCCATTGAAAACATCCTTTCTACGGCAGATAGAATTAGAGGCTGGTGCAACAACCAGAAAAGGGTTAATCTACCATAAGTGCTTCCCATAAAGGGAGCAACAATCAGTGGTGCACCGTGGTCGAAGGAGTCAGACTGCGGGTAGGGCTCTCACGCACCATGGAGTCTCGACCTTCCTCATCCAGCCGTAGCATCAGTATAGCCAGACTAAAACAATTTTCATCCTCTGTGGTGTATAGCTGTTTTTGCGATACATGGTTGACT
>NZ_BAUT01000157.1 GCF_000513095.1 Halalkalibacter wakoensis JCM 9140 | reverse complement strand
TGAATCAATTTCATAAAGCCTATCTAAAGAAGTGCATAAGGCCCCACAATATTGATTATGGATTTTTAAAACGGGAATTAAGCCGCCTGTAACCTGTCCTTTTTAGAAATTGACTTAGCGATACGATCACACGCGAGCTTCGCTCCGTTATAAACCAATTGTGTCAAATCAAAATGCACCTTTGCTCTTTTTCCTGTACGAAAACGAACATTGTTTAATTGGAAAAATTCTTTGAGATAAGCAATGACCCGCTCGACTGCACTTCGTTGCTTGTAGATTGTTTTCCACGCTTTTGAACCACGGGCTGGAGCTGTGTAACGACGTAAATTAGTCGTGATTTTCACTTTATAAACCTTTTGACATAACGTATCCTGTGCTAACGGACAGTCTTTACACTCTTTAGGCTGTGTGTATTTTAACGTCTCGTAAGTAGAATCGTAACTATCGTAGCGATACGAATGTTCGCGAACACAGGTAGGGGCAAAATGCTGATCAAACCCTTCTAACTCTGATTCGTTTTTCTTGTTGTAAGCAATGATGGATTGAGCACCTAGTCGATAGATTTGTTCGTATATTGCAGGATAGTCATACCCTGCATCCAATGTGCTGAAAGAAATCGGAAGTATAGAGAGTCCATCTTTAATCCCTTTTAATAAAGGGATTGCGGCTTTTCCATCGTTTAGATTTCCAGACGAAAAGAGCGATTGAAGGATATATTGGCTTTTGGTTCCAACCGCAAAGTGTCCTTTGTAACCAAACCAAAAAACGTTCTTTCCTTCACTATTTTTCTTGATCCCCCATTTAGGATCTAGAGGTACAGCTGACCGCAATTCAGCTAAAGATGAATCAAGTTGAGCTTCAATCTTTTTCTCATAAAGTGGCAATGCCGCTTCGCGTTCAGCTTTTTCTTGAAGCCATTTTTCTTGTTCTTCTTTTGATTTACGACCACGCTTTTTAGGGTCAGTTTTTGGCTTTTCTTCTTTCGCTGGTGCTTGGTCACGTGCTTCAATGTGAGTTGCGTCAATGGCTACTGTATCATCAGTGATGAAACCTTCTAGAATAGCTTGAAGGATTTGTGTTTCTTGTACACGTTCAAGGATGTCGGAATCAGCCAACTTCGTGAGCATTCTCGAATAAGATGCTTCGGAAGGAATCGCATCCGAAAGCAGAAATCCACAATCTAAACGGAACATATAGTCATTCTTTAAACGTTTAATAAGATCTTTAATCGTAGGAATACGTTCAAGAATTCTAGCTGTAAGTGAGTAAATCATCGCTGCGTAGTTAAGCTGCACAGGTGCACCATAAAGGGCTTTTTTCGAGACAACAGCTAGAATCGGATCAATCTCAATTGTTGAAAATACCGCTTCAAAACGGTGGGTAGGTTGTAAATCATATAAATCTTGCAGGTCAAATAGGCTTCCTTGTCGTATAATAGTCATAAGGGAGTCTTCCTCCAGTCGTTAGTTTTGTGTGGTAACTTACTAATTCGACTTTTGGGGAGGTACTCCTTTTTTCGTGTCTTGAAAGCCTTACGAGACTAAGGGTTCAAATTGTGAAATTTATT
>NZ_BAUT01000158.1 GCF_000513095.1 Halalkalibacter wakoensis JCM 9140 | reverse complement strand
TCATTAGCTTTGCATAAACTTTCTTTGGATTTGTCAAGTCTTTCAACGTAGAAATTTATGGTTTATAGACGCAAAAAAACTCCTTATAATTAAGATTGGTAGTTCTGTCCAAATCTCAATTAAAAGGAGCCATCCATGGACAAGAATACCATAAAATCTACAATAAATGAACTATTAAATGTGATAGATGAACATACTTTTTCCAACTTAATTAACGTGATAGACCTTGATAAATACGTGAAAAAGCTAACAGCCTATAAGTTTCTTCAATTACTGATCATTTCGCAATTGAAGGAAACCAAAAGCTTAACTCAAATGTCAAAGAAGCTAAAAGATAAGGAAGAGCTTCAAGTGCAACTCGCATTTGATACGATTAGCACGTCACAGCTTTCAAGGAAGTTGGGTAGTCTATCCCCGACGTTATTTGAAAAGATCTTTCATTATCTTGTGCTGAACATACAAGCAAAGATGAAGCAATCGCCGATCATTCGTGAGATCGGACGCTTACACGTGATCGATTCAACGACGATGAGCATGAGTGTAAGTCAGTACCCTTGGGCGACTTTTCGTAAAACCAAAGCCGGAATCCGTCTCCATTTACGAGTCGTGGTTACCAAAGAGTTGACCTTACCTGATAAAGGAATTCTTTTACCAGCTAAGCATGCAGACCGCACTCAAATGGGAAATCTCATTGACATCGATTCAGATGCGATCCACTTGTTTGACCGTGGCTATATCGATTATAAACAGTTTGATCATCTCTGTTTACACGATGTTCAGTTTATCACTCGTTTGAAGAAGAACGCACAGGTTGAAGTGCTATCCGAACAAATTCCACAAGCAGGTTCACCTATTGTGAAAGACCTAGAAGTGTTTCTAGGTAACTCGCAAAATGGGACAAAAATGACCCACTCCTTGCGCTTAATCGAGACACAAGATAGTCAAGGCAACGTCGTCATGATCGTCACGAACTGTTTTGACTTGTCTGCCGAAGAAGTCGGTGACTTGTATCGCTATCGTTGGAAAATCGAGACCTTTTTCAAGTGGATGAAACAACACCTCACGTTCAAAACGTTCTATGGCAAGAGTGAGAATGCGGTGTGCAATCAAATCTGGGTCGCACTTATCACGTACTGTTTACAAGTGATCTTACAAGAGAAAGTGCAGCATGATGGACCTTTATTAGATGTAAAGCAAACTCTTAAAAACCTTTTGTTTAAAGGATTTGATGCCTTTCTCCGATCCCTTTTCAGACAGCCTACACGCGTTTCAAAAGGACGTAGAAAACAAAACTGGGAAGACGAGTTTAGGGTGATTGAGCACCAATTCACTGAAGGTGAGGTGAGCCATCTAGACGATTTGACATATGATCCGCTATTCAACTAGGAAAAAGCATAAATGTAAAATTGTGGATAAGGACTACCATTTACCTACCTGTTGTCCTTTTTTCACTTAAACTTGAATGATATAAAATCTGAATGTTCAGACCTTTAAAAACGGCTAAAAAATATTGATTTGACATCAGTAGAATTTGTTTATGCAATGCTACTG
>NZ_BAUT01000159.1 GCF_000513095.1 Halalkalibacter wakoensis JCM 9140 | reverse complement strand
CTGTGCACTGGACCCATAAAGTTGGACACTTTTATTTACGCAGCTAATTCGGTACTGATCCGGTAAGCTACTGGACTTTTTCGCTTCAATCTTGATTTAATTCTCAAGTGGTTGTAGTAATAAACGTATTGTTCTAATTTGGCTTTAAAGTGCTCAATACTATGAAACTCTTCTAAATAAAGGAACTCGGATTTTAGGATTCCAAAAAAGTTCTCCATGACAGAATTGTCATGACAGTTTCCCTTTCGAGACATACTTTGTGTGATGTTATGTTCTTTCAATGTCCTTCGGTATTGGGTCATTCGATAGTGCCAACCCTGATCGGAATGAAGTAACAGATCATCGCCTTCCTTTACGTATTTTAATCCTTGGGCTAACATCTTATCGACCAAATCATACGTTGGCCTTGATTCGAGCGTATAGGTTATGATTTCGCCGTTAAACAAATCTAAAATTGGGGACAGATAGAGCTTCTGTCCAAACAATTTAAATTCCGTAATGTCCGTTACCCACTTTTGGTTAGGTTTCTGGGCACTAAAGTCACGGTTTAGGATGTTTGGAGCTACGTTTCCAATTTCTCCTTTATACGATTTGTACTTCTTCATTCGCACAATGCATTGAATTCCTAGGTCTCTCATAATGCGAAGTACTTTCTTTTTGTTGATCTCATGTCCTTTTTCCTGAAGGACATCTGTAATGCGACGATAACCATATCGACCCATGTGTTTATGGTAAATGAATGCAATTCTTCGTTTCCATTTGCGGTCAGGGTCTGGCTGGTTCCATTTTTTGATGATGCTGTAGTAAGTGCTTTTGGGCATCTTAGCTATTTTGATCATTCGAATCACCGGGAATTCGTTCCTTAGTTCATATATTACTTGCGCTTTGATTTCGTTGGTGATTGTTTTTCCTGAACTAAGGCTTTCAGCTTTTTTAAATACGCATTCTCCATACGAAGGTGTTCCAGTTCTTTTTTCATCTCTTCTACCGATGGGTTCGATGAGTTGCCTTTGACCTTATTTATCTTCTGATTAGATGTCATTGTAGAAAGCCCCTTTTCTTTTGGTTCAAGGGCACCTTCTCCACCTGCCTCCCACTGTTTCTTCCACCTGCGAAGCAGACATGGGTCTGGGATATGAAAAATGGCTGATGCCTCTCGAATGGAGTAATTCTTTTCCGTGATAGATTGAATTACTCTCAGTTTAAAGGCTGATGAATAGTTTGTATAGGGAAAGGTAAAAGCTTGATCCCCGTGGTAACGAACTAACATTACCCAATAGCGGAGAATGGAGTGATCTACACCTACTTGACTCGCTAGGTCTCGGTAACTGATTATCTCGTTTAGATAACGATTAGCAACTTGAAGTTATATTCCTTGGTGAACTTAGCCATTTATGTGGGCACCTCCTATTGTTGTTTGGAGTGTCCAACAATAGGGGTGCAGTACA
>NZ_BAUT01000160.1 GCF_000513095.1 Halalkalibacter wakoensis JCM 9140 | reverse complement strand
CACTAGTGTTGCATAAAACCCTATAATTATAATTTGAATATTCCGTCTAATTATCACTCTGGTAAATGAGCTAAAAAGACAATCCCAAGCGAGAGGTGGCACTGTCCATTTGGTAAAATTATACATTTGTTACTCAGGCAACATCGACTTGTACTCGTTTATGGACTTCCTCTTTGCTCAATGAATCCGAACCACACACTTGCTGGTCTCCACATGGTTGCCTTGAGCCATCGGGTAATCCGTAATAATGTTGGTTTTCCTTTGACCTCCAGTTGAGCAAGTACATTCAGGCAATACGTAATTAATGCAAGGAAAATTTGATTGTGTACAGCTTCTTCGCTGTATCCGTAAAATGTTTTGATTTCGACGTGCTGCTTGAGCCATTTGAAAAATAACTCTATTGCCCATCTTGAACGGTACATGTCTCCTATTTCTTCCGCTTTTAAGTCAAAGCGATTCGTGATCAAACGTATGGGATTTCCTTTCGAATCGACCGTTTCAAGGATTCGAAATACATTTTCAGTACGCTTTTGTGTTGTACCAATGTACGCCATTTTATCTGATGTAATCGGACTATCTTTAGGTAAAGAATAGGATTCAACCTCTCTTATGACGGCATTCTTTTTCAGTCTTGAGAGAAAAAAGATTCCTTTATCAAAGTACCGATCAAACCGTTCATAGTCGATATATCCACGATCAAACACATACATGGCATCTTTGTCATCAACGAGAATCTCTAGTTGATTCCGATCGTGTTCAACGGCATTTGTGATCACGGCTTTATCAGGATAGACCGTATCATGATCGACAAAAACCAATCTAAGATGAAGTTTGACACCACCCTTGCTCTTCCGAAATGTAGCCCAGTTACAACGAGTGAGATTTAGCGGCAGGGTACTTGAATCAATAATTTTTAAAGGAAATGGTGACTGATATTGGTTTGTTTTCATCTGAATCTGCCGAACTAATTCAAGAAAAACGATGGAAAACAGCGATGAATCTATAGCCCTGTTTTTACGAGAAAGCTGGGAGACACTGATTGATTTGATCCCCAGTTCTTTCTGTAAGTTTTCATCGGCTAGTTCTGCATTCAACGCATGAAGGCTTTCCACTTGTTTCAAGTGTGCATAGAGAAATAGTTTTGTAAAAGAGGACGTTGATAATTTCTTCTTATACTTATCCAGTCCATCTTTTTTTACTTGTTCATCAAAAAGTTTCATATTTATGGGTGCAACCCATTTACCAAATGAAGATAATCGTGTATTCTTGTCCATAGTTGATATCCTTTACGTTGGATTTGGACAGGAACCACCTGTACTTCCATTGTAAAGGATTTTTTTATGCACTCACGAACTGAAATTTGAAAATTGGATGTATTTTGAATCTTAAAATAACATTAATGCAACACTAGTGAT
>NZ_BAUT01000161.1 GCF_000513095.1 Halalkalibacter wakoensis JCM 9140 | reverse complement strand
TTGAATGTAGTATGAAAAGTGGACATGGCATGTGGCGTAATGTTTTAATCAAAATAACATTACAAAGGACGTGTTCATATGGAGAAAAAGCAAAAGAAATATACTGCTGATTTCAGAGAATTTGTTGCTAAGATGGTCATTAAGGATGGCAAAAAAATTATAGATCTTAGTAATGAGCTTGATGTGCCGTACGATACCTTATCAAAATGGGTATATCGTTATCGTCAAAAGGAAAAGGAAGCGGAACAGAATGCTCAAAGTAAGCTATTGACGGCAAGTGAGTATAAAGACATGTACGAAGAAGAGAAAAGAAGGAGATTAGAATTTGAAGAGGAAATAGACATCTTAAAAAAAGCAATGCACATCTTCACGCAAGAAAAGAACTGAAATTTGCTTTTATTCATTCCTATCGGAATGAACACACCATCAAGAAGATGTGCTCAGTACTAGGTGTGTCTACATCGGGGTATTACCTCTACGTGAAACGTTTGGATAGAGAAGAGACGGAACGAGAGAAACAGAATCGCATATTGGATGAACGGATCAAGTTTCACTACTACGATAATCATGGGACGTATGGGAGTCCTCGTATTTACCAAAAGTTAATAGCTGAGGGTCTTATTGTTTCAGAGAAAAAGGTAGCTAATCATATGCGGGAGTTAGGTCTATATGCTAACCCTCAGATTAACTATGTTCAAACAACTGACTCTGATCATGAAATGACCGTATTCCCAAATGAATTACAACGTAATTTTCAACCAGATTCTCCAGATGAAGTTTGGGCAACGGATCTTACCTATATTCATACTGGAGAAGGGTTTATTTACTTTAATCCTATTTTAGACCTGTATGGAAGAAGATTAATTAGTTATGCCATAAATGACCGTATGGATAAATCTTTACCACTGAAAGCTCTAAATAAGGCTTTAGCTATACGTGAACCGAAACCTGGTTGGATCCACCATTCAGATAGGGGTTCGCAATATTGTTCAAATAAATATATTGAGACGTTGAAGGAAGCAAAAGCTACGATCAGTATGAGTAGGAAAGCAACTCCTTACGATAATGCATGTGTAGAGTCATTTTTTGCATCTATGAAAAAAGAATATCTATGTAGATTTATATTTAAGACAAAAGCCGAAGCGATAGCTGCGGTTGAATTTTACGTAGAGTTTTATAATCGGAAAAGAACGCATTCTACTTTAGGATACGCCACTCCAATTGCGTATGAAATGGCGTATAATTCGGCGTCTCAACAGGACGCCAGTTTAGAGAAAAGTACCTTGGTCTAAAGGATCGGTTCGTTTTTGGAATCGAGGCTTTAGACCGAGGCATCCAAACGAAGTGCGGAAGCGAAAAAGTACGCCACTCCATGTCCGAAATATATCTATTTTATTGACAGAATTCC
>NZ_BAUT01000163.1 GCF_000513095.1 Halalkalibacter wakoensis JCM 9140 | reverse complement strand
CTCGTTTGTCGTTGTTTTCCTCAGCGACATTTATTATCATAACATAACATTTTGTTCTGCGCAACAACTTTTTTAAAAGTTTTTTTGCGATCACCATCGAATGAACTAAGCAATCGCGGCGACAAGTAATAATATATCACATTAAATAATTCTGCGCAATAGTTAATTTAAAATTAATTTTTGCGGCTAGATTCAATAATTTATCATAGTTCGAGACAGATAGCAACAATCTTATCCACTACTATACTTTTACCACAGCTCTCTTCATTTAAACCTCATTCCAAAAAATCATAGAAGACTTTTCTTTATATATAAAAGCTTTCAACTGCTTTTGTATGATCAAGTAAGTAACAAACTACTTTTTATAAAAAAACTCAATGCTAAATCTCACTCATAGCCGTCTGTCGCACTCCCTATCAGGGAATAATAAGAGCAATGAAGAAAAACGAGAAAGGAGCAGCCTTTTGAAGATTACTTCCATATCGTTTACCGCCCCTCCAGTCTTTCATCAATTTCCGGCTATTTATGAAAACTTAGGTCTCCGCCAAGTTTCTTCTTATATAGAACAAACTTTTGAATTTGGTTACAGATTAGGGAAAACCGACAGTACAGGGCATGCTAGCATTCGCTATTATCCACAATTAGAGGACTTTCATATTACCATCCCAAGAAAAATACCTGGATTCGGTGCAGTAAGACTGGAACAACTACAGAGTCTGTTATTAGAACAAACACAATCTCCGTTCATCGAAACACTAAAGGGAGCACCTCCGAGCCAAAAAGTATTCCACACGTATTTCCGCCCCACTTGGAAAGAAACAGATTGACCAAGTGTAGAGACGTTCTTTTAGAAAATCATAATGTTGATTCGCCGTCATCTAAGAATGAAATTTGAGTTGAAGGTGAGGAAATGGTTGACGAGGTGTATCATTTAATAACGGAATAAAAAATAGACAATCTCTGATGTGGCGTCGACCACCACAAAGCGTTTTACTGAGCAAACGGACTCCAGTTCCGTTATTTCAACAAAATCTAGCCAATTTTTAGAGTGAGATGGACACAAAATCCGCTATTTACAGAAATGCACTATCGTGACACCCATTTAACACGAAATAGCGGAACCACAGTCCTCGAACACCTCGAAACGACTGTTTTTGTCACAAATAACGGAACGTGAGTCCACTTCCTATACTTAACTCCCAAGGTGGGTCGAGGTACCTGTCCGAGATCACTGAAAAAGTCGCCTTTTTTAGGCGACTTTCAGCTGTTTTTTCTGATCGTAATTATTTTCATTCAAAAATTCGCAAATGAAATAA
>NZ_BAUT01000164.1 GCF_000513095.1 Halalkalibacter wakoensis JCM 9140 | reverse complement strand
TTTATAGGCTAGTTCTTTATCTTCAAATCTCTCAGCTACTGTATTAATAAATGCTTCGACTCCCTTTGTACGATCTCTACTGTGCTTCCTATCTTTTATTAAAAGACCTTTCTTCGGGAATTGAATGCTCTGCAATGATTTCGCCGGTCTCGGCTATATAAATGATTAATTTCTTAGTTTCCGTTTCTTTGATACATACTTTTTCAAATTTGTTATAAGTACCAAGTGGAAGAGAGTACCGGTTAGATTGGTAACGAATAGTATTGTCCTTATGAACACATCTTGCTATACTTGTCTCATAGTTATTTAGAATATCTATATTTTTAGAGACTGGTTTCAAGTGTTGCTTTTCGAGGAGGAACACTTCAAACGGTCTCTTTTTTGTTGTATTGTGTACTTTATAATTACCCGTTCTATTCAGCCATTCCCATCCTTGCTCATTCCAAGAGTCGATGTTATGGAACACTCTATGTTTGGCATAGTTTTGTTTGATAAATCCAACTACATTTTCTATTCTTCCTTTACTCTCTGGATCGGCTTTTCTACAAACCCGAAGGTTTATTCCTCTCGATTCTCTATACTGCTGAAATTCTTTTGTTAAAATTAGATCTCCACCATTTTCACTAACTACAATTAAACTATCTTGGTCATAAACGATCTCATTGGTCATTCCAACAAACCATTTAAACGCATTCTCATGGGCTCGTATAACATCTTGTGTTGTAAAAGGTCTATCCAACCACTCTTTATACTTTTGTCTAGAATGTGATAAGACAAAAGCTATAAAGTTAAGTTTCACTTCCTTATTATCAACAGTTTTTTGTTTAGTATGACCAAAATCAACTTGCATTTGTTCTCCCATCGGAGGATCAGGAATGCCTCATACATTCGAGGGGATGTTTCCTTTTTTATATTGTATTCTTCTCTTAGTGCTTTCACATATGTTCTCACTGTACTTTCTCCAATGGTTAGATCTTTATATTTCTCTAGTAGCCAATCATAAATTTGTGCTGATGACATATCCGGATGCATCCTCAACCAAGATAAAATCAGTTCTTTATATGCATCCAATTTTTTCTTTTTACATTGAAGTGAATCTACCCACTCTGCCATCTCCGAAGGAGACTTCTTTAAATGCCGGTAAACAGTTGTTCGAGAGATCCCTAATTTCTCAGCTATCTTTGTCTGACTAAATCCTTGCTTTAATAATTGCTTTATTTCCATGTACATTTCCCACTTATCCACCTTTGCTAACCTCCACTGTCAGTATGAAACTATGATCATTTTACAGTGGTAGGTTGATATTTTT
>NZ_BAUT01000165.1 GCF_000513095.1 Halalkalibacter wakoensis JCM 9140 | reverse complement strand
TGGTTAAGTTAGAAAGGGCGCACGGTGGATGCCTTGGCACTAGGAGCCTAAGAAGGACGCGACGAACGGCGAAACGCCTCGGGGAGCTGTAAGTAAGCTTTGATCCGAGGATATCCGAATGGGGGAACCCACCATCCGTAATGGGATGGTACCCGTATCTGAATACATAGGATACGAGGAGGCAGACCTGGGGAACTGAAACATCTAAGTACCCAGAGGAAGAGAAAGCAAATGCGATTTCCTGAAGTAGCGGCGAGCGAAACGGAAACAGCCCAAACCAAGAGGCTTGCCTCTTGGGGTTGTAGGACGTCTCATACGGAGTAAGAAAAGACGAGGATAGGTGAAGCGATCTGGAAAGATCCGCGGTACAAGGTAACAGCCCTGTAGCCGAAATCCTCGTCTCTCCGAGACGGATCCTGAGTACGGCGGGACACGTGAAACCCCGTCGGAATCCGGGAGGACCATCTCCCAAGGCTAAATACTCCCTAGTGACCGATAGTGAACCAGTACCGTGAGGGAAAGGTGAAAAGCACCCCGGAAGGGGAGTGAAAGAGATCCTGAAACCGTGTGCCTACAACTAGTTGGAGCCCATTTACGGGTGACAGCGTGCCTTTTGTAGAATGAACCGGCGAGTTACGATCCCGTGCAAGGTTAAGCTGAATAGGCGGAGCCGCAGCGAAAGCGAGTCTGAATAGGGCGAAATAGTACGTGGTCGTAGACCCGAAACCGTGTGATCTACCATGTCCAGGGTGAAGTTCAGGTAACACTGAATGGAGGCCCGAACCCACGCACGTTGAAAAGTGCGGGGATGAGGTGTGGGTAGGGGTGAAATGCCAATCGAACTCGGAAATAGCTGGTTCTCCCCGAAATAGCTTTAGGGCTAGCCTCGAGGGAAGAGTATTGGAGGTAGAGCACTGATTGGACTAGGGGTCCCCACAGGATTACCGAATTCAGTCAAACTCCGAATGCCAAATACTTATCCTCGGGAGTCAGACTGCGAGTGCTAAGATCCGTAGTCAAGAGGGAAACAGCCCAGACCATCAGCTAAGGTCCCAAAGTATACGTTAAGTGGAAAAGGATGTGGAGTTGCCCAGACAACCAGGATGTTGGCTTAGAAGCAGCCACCATTTAAAGAGTGCGTAATAGCTCACTGGTCGAGTGACTCTGCGCCGAAAATGTACCGGGGCTAAACGTATCACCGAAGCTATGGATT
>NZ_BAUT01000166.1 GCF_000513095.1 Halalkalibacter wakoensis JCM 9140 | reverse complement strand
ACCCGTTCCACAGTAGCTCAGTGGTAGAGCAATCGGCTGTTAACCGATCGGTCGTAGGTTCGAGTCCTACCTGTGGAGCCATTTTTTTTGTGCTTCCATAGCTCAGCCGGTAGAGCACTACCATGGTAAGGTAGGGGTCAGCGGTTCAAGTCCGCTTGGAAGCTTCAGATGAATCTTGTATATAACACACCTTTCAGCTATTGATTGGTGTTTTTTTGTTTAAAAATTTTTTTGGGCGACGAAAAATGAAGTTTATTGTTGTTTTTGACAATTTTTTAATTTTAAAAAATAGACTGTCATTGATAAAACTAAAGCTATAAAAGGTGATTTGTTTGTTAGTACACAGTCGAAAATGACTTCAGAGCGTAATTCCCTTAATTAAATAACATAAAATAAAAATTATAATAACTCCTATTAATCCAATTAAGCTGTAAATATCGAAATTTGGAATGTTCTCATCTTTCTTTTTCATCTTAGTTTCTCCTTAGCCAAAGATGCAAAGCAAATGA
Organism: Halalkalibacter wakoensis JCM 9140; assembly: GCF_000513095.1. Lineage (GTDB taxonomy): Bacteria > Bacillota > Bacilli > Bacillales > Bacillaceae_D > Halalkalibacter > Halalkalibacter wakoensis. The sequence goes on along the minus strand of NZ_BAUT01000166.1, from coordinate 682 downwards.
TTCAGGCTGTAAAATAGTGAATTTTCAATTCGGGCGTGGTAATGATTATAGTATCCTTAATAAAGTGACAAAGTATGCGAATGGGAACATGGTCTGGTTGATTGATAACAGGACTTTGAAGGACTGTGGATGTGCAAGGGTTTTTGTCTTTAAGTGCGCATTTAAATAGAGTCTGCTTGTCACTTAAACTAGTAAGAATAGAAAAAAGCCATGTTGGCTTCTGACACCATTATGGCTTTTTCTACGTTTCAGCAGAGGGACGTTCAAATCTGTTACTTACTAATAAGTTGTTTTGGTGGTAAGCCTGTTATAGCTCCGACAAGCTTGATATCAATACCATAATCAAGCATGCACTCAGCAACCTGCAGCTTAGTTTCTTCTTTAGCCTTTTGCTGAACATAGTCTAATAACGTAATTAATTCTTCACGAGAATATAGCGGTTTGTGATTGTTCAACAGACATCACCTCTAGCACGGTTTTCTTTATTATAACGAATGTATGTTCGTGTTTTCAAGAGGCGGAAAAATATTTTTTTTATTTTTGAAAAGGGGTTGCAAATAGTTCTCTATTTAGATATAATACTTTTTGTCAGTAAGAAATGGCCCGTTGGTCAAGCGGTTAAGACACCGCCCTTTCACGGCGGTAACACGGGTTCGAATCCCGTACGGGTCACCAACAAATT
>NZ_BAUT01000167.1 GCF_000513095.1 Halalkalibacter wakoensis JCM 9140 | reverse complement strand
GATGTTTAATTTATTTATGGGGCCTTAGCTCAGCTGGGAGAGCGCCTGCCTTGCACGCAGGAGGTCAGCGGTTCGATCCCGCTAGGCTCCACCATTTATCTAAATATCATGGCGGTGTAGCTCAGCTGGCTAGAGCGTACGGTTCATACCCGTGAGGTCGTGGGTTCGACTCCCTCCGCCGCTATTATTACAACTCAATTTAATTTTTACCTAAAGTGGAGGAATACCCAAGTCCGGCTGAAGGGATCGGTCTTGAAAACCGACAGGCGGGTTAAACCGCGCGGGGGTTCGAATCCCTCTTCCTCCGCCACTTTTAACAATGGCTATCGCCAAGCGGTAAGGCAACGGATTTTGATTCCGTCATGCGTAGGTTCGAATCCTGCTAGCCCAGCCACTTTTGCGGAAGTAGTTCAGTGGTAGAACACCACCTTGCCAAGGTGGGGGTCGCGAGTTCGAATCTCGTCTTCCGCTCTTATATTTTAATATGTATGAAGTCCTAGCCGGGGTGGTGGAATTGGCAGACACACAGGACTTAAAATCCTGCGGTAGGTGACTACCGTGCCGGTTCAAGTCCGGCCCTCGGCACCAAATAAATATGCGCCCTTAGCTCAGCTGGATAGAGTGTTTGACTACGAATCAAAAGGTCGGGAGTTCGAATCTCTCAGGGCGCGCCATAACGGGAAGTGGCTCAGCTTGGTAGAGCACCTGGTTTGGGACCAGGGGGTCGCAGGTTCAAATCCTGTCTTCCCGACCATGAATTTAATATGCGGGTGTAGTTTAGTGGTAAAACCTCAGCCTTCCAAGCTGATGTCGTGAGTTCGATTCTCATCACCCGCTCTTTCATTACTGTGGGCCTGTAGCTCAGCTGGTTAGAGCGCACGCCTGATAAGCGTGAGGTCGGTGGTTCGAGTCCACTCAGGCCCATATTATTCCACAGTAGCTCAGTGGTAGAGCAATCGGCTGTTAACCGATCGGTCGTAGGTTCGAGTCCTACCTGTGGAGCCAAAGAATGGCCCGTTGGTCAAGCGGTTAAGACACCGCCCTTTCACGGCGGTAACACGGGTTCGAATCCCGTACGGGTCACCAACAACTTTTTACTTTT
>NZ_BAUT01000168.1 GCF_000513095.1 Halalkalibacter wakoensis JCM 9140 | reverse complement strand
GTGACCGTCAAGTAGAATGAAACAATTTTTGCTCGTTATTTTGAAACACTTTGTTGCCCAAATATGGTAGAACGATGTTTCATACGATAACTATCTTCATTTAAATGAATGATTTCTACTCGATGAAGAATCCTATCTAGAATTGCCGTTGTTATAGCTTGATCACCCAATAATTCTCCCCATTCTTTTGGTGCCTTGTTAGAGGTCAAAATAATTGAAGACTGATTATACAAGTCGTTAATTAAATGAAAGAACATATTAGCTTCCTGTTGATCCATTGCCATAAACATTAAGTCATCTATTATGACTAGATCAGCTTCTCTAATTCTTTTCATTCTGGCTTTTGATTTACGTGTAATTTCTTCTGTTTTCAGGTTATGAATTAAATCTCCCATTGATGTGAAAATAGCTTTATAACCTTGGTTAATAGCTTCTATACCTAGGCCTACGGCCAGGTGAGTTTTACCTACACCTGGTGGCCCTAGTAAAATCAAATTGTACAACTGTTCTATCCAAGTTAAGTCTTTTAATCTATTTAGTTGTTTGCTACTTAGTGACTTTTGTTCTTTTAAGTTAAATTCCTCAAGTGTTTTACTAAAAGGGAAGGTGGCCCATTTCAATCGATTGTTGAGCTGCTTTTCTTCTCTTCGAGTTTGCTCATAGGACGTAACATCTAACAGGAATTGAGTATACGAAAGGTCTTTCTGCTCAGCTTCTCTGATCAAATGGGGGAGATGCTTGGCAGTTTCAACGAGCCTCAATCCTTTCATTATGTCCTGTAATTGCTGGATTTGGCTCATTGCTATTCAACCTCCATTAAAACAGTGTAAGTATCTACTTTTCTTTTGTATGCTTCTGTTTCTAAAACCCATTCCGATAATTTGTTCAATGTCTTAATTTCTTTCTTTTTATCAGTAACTGTTTCATGTACCTGGCGCTGACGTTTCACATATGCAATGATATCGCCAAAATCTGTTGCACTATATAATTTCCTTTTTGTACACTCTGCTAATGCTTGATTCAGTACTTCGTGATCGCTGCCTGTTGTTTCACG
>NZ_BAUT01000169.1 GCF_000513095.1 Halalkalibacter wakoensis JCM 9140 | reverse complement strand
ATGCTGAGATGCTGCTTAATCCATTTGAAAAACAGCTCAATTGCCCAGCGTGATTTATACATCTCTGAAATTTCTTCGGCACTCAAATCGAAACGATTTGTCAGTAACTGAAGCTCATTTCCTTTTGAATCAATCACTCTTAGAAGACGAAAATAGTTCTCCGTGCGGTTTTGAGTTGTACCAATCAACACCATTTGATCGGACAGAACAGTCGAATTCTCGGGTAGTTTAAAATCGTAAACTTCTCGTATGACTGCGTTTTTACGTAGTCTTGATAGGAAAAAGTAGCCGTCATCTGTCATCCGATCAAAGCGTTCATAGTCTAGATAGCCACGGTCAAACACATACATGCATTCCTTGTCATCGACCATGATTTCTAGTTGACCACGATCATGTTCCTTTGCCGTTGTCATCACAGCCTTTTCAGGATAGGAAATCCCTTTTTCCATAAACACAAGACGCAAATGCAGCTTTACACCCGCTTTTGTTTTGCGGAACTTTGCCCACTTATGATTAGTCAAATTAAGTGGCAATGTACTTGAGTCAATGATTTTTAACGGCATGATGAGTTTGGTGTAGTGTGTTTTGGCATGAATTTGTGCGACTAAATCCAGGAAAAGACTTTGGAATAAATCTGGATTCATGCCATTTAATCGCCGTGATAGCTGAGAAATACTGATCGAATCAAGGTTGATTCCTTTTTGAAGCTGGTCATCGAAAAGACAATCACTCAGCGCATGAAGGCTTTCTACTTCTTCGAGCTGTGCGTAAAGTAATAATTTTAAAAATGATTCCGTCGTAAGTTTTTTCGTATAGAAATCTAATTTCAATGTTTTCACTTGATCATCAAATAATTCATGATTTATCGGTGAAAACCATTGTCCAAATGAAGTTTTTCGTGTAATCTTATCCATGCGTTGGTCCTTTATTATTGGATTTGGACGGGATTACCACCTGACTTATCCATTATAAAGGACTTTTTTTATGCACAAAATAAAATTATTGAACATTTTGAGTATTTCTAATAGTTTAATTAAATTAATGCAAC
>NZ_BAUT01000170.1 GCF_000513095.1 Halalkalibacter wakoensis JCM 9140 | reverse complement strand
AAAACTTTGTTGTTATCACTAGTTCTTACTAGCTTCTTATTTGGCTGCGGAACCAATAATGGTGCCACTGAAGAACCTATAGTTGATAACAATCAAGGGAATACGGAAGAAATAACAACTGACCCGATTGAGACAGAAACCATTAAAGTACAAGTATTTGAACTTGAAATTGATTTAGTAAATAATGAAGAGATTGATATCGAATACAAAAACAGAAATCAGTCAGCAAACGCTGAGATTGAAAGGAAAACAGCTGAAGGAAAAGAAGAAATTAAAGGAGAACAAGCTGCAACAGAAGTAGAAGAACTTTTACAACAACTTGCCCTAGACTCTAGCATAACAGCTGATGAAGCCGTGGAGAAAGTTCTGTCTACCATGAATATTTCTAGAGATGACATTCGAAAACTTGAGCTTGAAGTGGACTTTTTAGATGGTGAGAAATTAAAAGCCAATTTATAAAAACATAACGGGTTTACTTATGAGGTGCAAAATCATAAATCGCACCACAACTCACAAAGTAATTCGCACGATTTACACAATTGATTTCACAACAGTATAAATCCCACTTAAAAAGGCTTAGAATATTTTATTTCTGAGCCTTATTTTTTAAAATTGTTTCCTCAGCTATCGCACCCTTTACTAGTACAATGTTTCACAACGGCTAAGCCCAATTAGATATTCAGGTTTGTTTTCGCTCTTTTATCTGAGCATTAAGGTTTAGATAGATACCATAGCTTCCTGCTATGATTAAAAATATTTGTCCATAACCAAAATTTAGATTAAGCCAGTATGTGAATAATATTAGGGAAACAATCACAATAAAGATTATGGTACTAATATTTAGGTAATATTTATTCACTGTTAGCCTCCTAATACATTATTAATTTGAAAATGATTTTTTCAAGTATAAAAAGCGACGAATGCATGTTAAAAAATCCTGCGTCATTAACTCTATTGATATATTGTTAAAGCGCTCGTAGTTCAAAGTTTAATATTGCTATTAGTAATAAAACGACACTCCTATAATAAGAAAGTTACGTTTTT
>NZ_BAUT01000171.1 GCF_000513095.1 Halalkalibacter wakoensis JCM 9140 | reverse complement strand
TTATTGGATAAGTCCTCGACCGATTAGTATCTGTCAGCTCCACGTGTCGCCACGCTTCCACACCAGACCTATCAACCTCATCATCTCTAAGGGGTCTTACTGGATTAACTCCATGGGAAATCTCATCTTGAGGGGGGCTTCATGCTTAGATGCTTTCAGCACTTATCCCGTCCACACGTAGCTACCCAGCTATGCTCCTGGCGGAACAACTGGTACACCAGCGGTGTGTCCATCCCGGTCCTCTCGTACTAAGGACAGCTCCTCTCAAATTTCCTGCGCCCGCGACGGATAGGGACCGAACTGTCTCACGACGTTCTGAACCCAGCTCGCGTACCGCTTTAATGGGCGAACAGCCCAACCCTTGGGACCTACTTCAGCCCCAGGATGCGATGAGCCGACATCGAGGTGCCAAACCTCCCCGTCGATGTGGACTCTTGGGGGAGATAAGCCTGTTATCCCCAGGGTAGCTTTTATCCGTTGAGCGATGGCCCTTCCATGCGGAACCACCGGATCACTAAGCCCGACTTTCGTCCCTGCTCGACTTGTAGGTCTCGCAGTCAAGCTCCCTTTTGCCTTTGCACTCTACGAATGATTTCCAACCATTCTGAGGGAACCTTTGGGCGCCTCCGTTACTGTTTAGGAGGCGACCGCCCCAGTCAAACTGCCCACCTGACACTGTCCCTGAACCGGATCACGGCTCGAGGTTAGAATGTCAGCACAGTCAGGGTAGTATCCCACCGACGCCTCCACGTAAGCTGGCGCTCACGCTTCCAAGGCTCCTACCTATCCTGTACAAACTGTACCAACATCCAATATCAAGCTACAGTAAAGCTCCATGGGGTCTTTCCGTCCTGTCGCGGGTAACCTGCATCTTCACAGGTACTATAATTTCACCGGGTCTCTCGTTGAGACAGTATCCAAATCGTTACACCATTCGTGCGGGTCGGAACTTACCCGACAAGGAATTTCGCTACCTTAGGACCGTTATAGTTACGGCCGCCGTTTACTGGGGCTTCAATTCAGAGCTTC
>NZ_BAUT01000172.1 GCF_000513095.1 Halalkalibacter wakoensis JCM 9140 | reverse complement strand
CAAAATTACAACAAATTTCGGTATTTTGCAAGAGAATTTTTCAAAATTGATATTACTCTTGAGTTGCATCGACATTTAGGTTTTCTTCATTTCCACATACACATCTTTTAAATCCTGTTTCATACTCACCTTTATCATTTCTACGACCACGTAAAATGTATTTTTCGCTGCAAACAGGGCAACGAATGACGATACGATAACGTCCTTCAGTCATATTATCACTCCTCACTTAATTCAATTGCTTTATACATCCAATTGATGAGCTCTTTTTACCTTTCTTAACGCTACCCACCATAAAAAGAACATAAACGGAATTAACAAAAATAAAAAATAGGTCTCAAAAGCTAATAGTATAAAATCATATACTCCATGTAAAAGAAACGGCAAAAATAGAGACATTGCTAAATGCTGTCTGGCTTTTTCCTTTTCTACTTTGGCTCTTCCCATATAATAGCCCATAATAACTCCATATAAGGCGTGGCTTGACACTGGTAGAAACGCCCGAACAAAAGCAGTCTCTAATCCATTAGCAATTAAATAAAATACATTTTCCAATGTGGCAAACCCTAATGATAAAGAAGCGCCATAAACAATTCCATCATAGCGTTTCGCAAAAGTAGCATGTTGATACACAAAAAGCCAAAGAAGGTACCACTTGAAAAACTCCTCCACAAATCCATATAATACAAATGCTCTCGTAAGTGGTTGCGTAAAATACCCTTCCGTTGTGAAAGCAAATTGTAAGACCATTACGGGAAACACGAGCAAAATTCCGATTAAAAATGTTCTAAATACAAGAGCACCTGTACGTGCACTGTAATGATTACGTAAATAGAAATATGATAATAACGCCATTGCTGGTGCTATTGCAGCTGTTATTAATGCAAACAATTGGCCATCCCTTTCCCGTTGCGTTACAATTTAATATTCAAGCATAAGTATGATAATATA
>NZ_BAUT01000173.1 GCF_000513095.1 Halalkalibacter wakoensis JCM 9140 | reverse complement strand
CTCATAGGTCGTTTTTAACGACTTTTTACATCTTAACAAACTAAATAAAGTTTGTCAACAATACTTTTTGGTGGAGCCTAGCGGGATCGAACCGCTGACCTCCTGCGTGCAAGGCAGGCGCTCTCCCAGCTGAGCTAAGGCCCCAAAAACAATGGTCGGGAAGACAGGATTTGAACCTGCGACCCCCTGGTCCCAAACCAGGTGCTCTACCAAGCTGAGCCACTTCCCGTTCTAGTAAATCTAACGATTTTTTACATTGCTTAAAAATAATGGCGCGCCTGAGAGATTCGAACTCCCGACCTTTTGATTCGTAGTCAAACACTCTATCCAGCTGAGCTAAGGGCGCATATTTAATTGGTGCCGAGGGCCGGACTTGAACCGGCACGGTAGTCACCTACCGCAGGATTTTAAGTCCTGTGTGTCTGCCAATTCCACCACCCCGGCACAGGAAACAAACTTTATGGAGCGGAAGACGGGATTCGAACCCGCGACCCCCACCTTGGCAAGGTGGTGTTCTACCACTGAACTACTTCCGCAAAATTAATGGTGCGGGTGAAGGGAGTCGAACCCCCACGTCATAAGACACTAGATCCTAAGTCTAGCGCGTCTGCCAATTCCGCCACACCCGCATGTGTGTTATAAATAAATGGTGAGCCATGAAGGACTCGAACCTTCGACCCTCTGATTAAAAGTCAGATGCTCTACCAACTGAGCTAATGGCTCTTGCTAAATTTCAAGAAAAGCGATGCCGGCCAGAGGACTTGAACCCCCAACCTACTGATTACAAGTCAGTTGCTCTACCAATTGAGCTAGGCCGGCAAATATGGTGGAGGATGACGGGATCGAACCGCCGACCCCCTGCTTGTAAGGCAGGTGCTCTCCCAGCTGAGCTAATCCTCCATTTTCAAAAT
>NZ_BAUT01000174.1 GCF_000513095.1 Halalkalibacter wakoensis JCM 9140 | reverse complement strand
TAGATTGATATGGATTTCGTAAACGAAGGAGCGTGGATGATTATGAGCACAAAAGAAATGCATGAAGTATACTGGCTGCGGATTGTTGCATGTGTAAGTGTTGTCCTCATTCACGCTGTGAGCAGGGTATTGTCGGATTTCTCTGTGACAGGGGATGAACGAGTCGTTTATCGAACGTTGCAAACATTATTGCTTTTTGGTACACCAATGTTTATTCTAATTTCGACGATGGTGATGACACATGCTTACAAAGAAAAGATCCCAAAAGGCTTTTTAAAGAAGAGACTTCAATACATTTTAATTCCATATATAGTAATGTCGGTTTTTTATGCTGGTGACAAGTACTATCGGTTTAACTGGACGTTCAGTGATTTTGCTCGGGAATTCGGTTACAATTTGCTCGGACAGTGGCACGGGTATTTTATATTAATTATCTTTCAGTTTTATTTGATTCATTATTTATTCGTGAGATATATTCATAAGTTTAAAGCAACCTATGTCCTTACGATTTGTTTTGCCGTGAGTGTAGGGTATTGGGCGAGTTATTATTTTCACTTTATCGACTATGTTAGTCATTCTAGTTATTTAACGCTATTCTTTTCAAGAATCTTGTTCGTTGGCTGGTTGTTTTATTATGTTGTTGCCTACTATTGTGGGAAACACTATGAGCATTTTATATATTTACTAAATAAAAGATGGCCTTTTATAGTAATAGGGGTTCTTGCTTCATGTAGTTTGCTTCAATATGTTTATCACTCTGGTTTGTTAATGCGAGTAACGTCAGCGCGTTTTGATGTGATTCCATATACGATTCTGTTATTCTTCTTATTTTTCTTGTTCGCTTCGAAACAAAAACAAACACCGGCTTGGATCAAGATGT
>NZ_BAUT01000175.1 GCF_000513095.1 Halalkalibacter wakoensis JCM 9140 | reverse complement strand
AAAATATAGCTTATTACGAGCCTTTAAAGAGGATAGGATATTTGCTATCCTCTTTAAGTTTACGGCTAATGCCGTTAATTTTGCTTGTGTGGCCATGCTTTTAAGACCGTACCCCCTGGCACGATCTAACCCGTGAAACTGTTTCATTTCTCCGTTTTTCCCTTCTAGGGAAGCCCGTTTTTTATACTTCTCCTTAAATTCATCTGCTTTTTGTTGTTGGCTATATTCATAGAATTCAGGAGTGTTCACGCCGACTTCTAGTATTTTTCCAACTGCTTTACCTGTGATACAGTTGTCCCTTATGGGACAATTTCTACAGGTCTCTTTTTCAAAGTAATAACGGTAGGATTCTCTATGCTTTGTCTTTTTGTAATATTTTCGTATCGTATGATTCCCTTGCGCGCAGAACCACTCATCAGAATCCTTGTTATAGCTATATTTTTCTTCATCAATTCTATACGCCATTTCACTGACTGGTATGTATGCTTTTGCGTTAGTTTCTTTAATACAATCAAGTATATTTTTTCTGAAGTAGGCTTTATCTCCATATAATTCTTCGACCGTCAGGCCGGCTTTTTTGGTTTGTTCTAGAAGTTCATTGAACATTTTTCCATCAACATAGGCACCGTTCGCTACATTTACTGCTGTAATGAGAAGCTCCGGTGTCATCATATATTCTGTTTTATAGCCAAAAAAATCCTTCGTTTTTGATTTGTGACCTACTCGGGCCTCTTGGTCTACAATGGAACGAACGCCTTTGGATTCCATAAATTTTGGATCTTTCAAGATTTCTCGTGCTAGATCAATCGTAGCCTTCGTTTTTGGGTTCTTTTCTACTTCAATGATTTCTTCTACTTTTGTCATCGTTTCTTCTAA
>NZ_BAUT01000176.1 GCF_000513095.1 Halalkalibacter wakoensis JCM 9140 | reverse complement strand
TGTAAAATGAAAAACCGCCCGACAATTTGCCGGGCGGTTTCTTATTAGAAGACTTGCTCAATTTCCTTTACTCCTGGAACTTCTTCAAGAAGAGCACGCTCAATACCTGCTTTAAGCGTAATTGTTGAACTTGGGCAAGAACCGCATGCACCAAGAAGACGAACCTTTACAATTCCATCTTCTACTTCTACGAGCTCAACGTCTCCACCATCACGTAGCAAGAAAGGACGGAGCTTATCTAATACTTCACTAACTTGTTCAACCATTTCAGTACTTGTTGACATATAAAACAACTCCTTTCTACTACCTATTATAAGGGTGTTTGAAGAAAAAATCCATGATTGTGCTTGATTTTACGCGAATGAACAGGTGAAATATTGGAATGAGAAGAAAAATGAGTGAAGAGAGGCATGTACCGTTCATTATTGTTTTGTTTTATAATGATATGTGAGTGTTTTGAGATCGTGAAAGGATGAGGCAAAGTGAAGATAACCGTTTACGGTGCAGAGGAAAAGTGTGCAAGTTGTATCCATCTTCCAACTGCAAAAGAGACGATGGAATGGTTAGAAGCAGCTGTATCAAGAAAATATCCACAAATCCCTTTTGTTTTTGAATATGTGGATATTGATCAATCGCAGCAGAATCAAGATCATCAATATTACGCAGATGCGATAAAAGACGATGAATTTTTTTATCCATTGGTAGTGTTGGAAGGAAATGTGGTAGCAGAAGGAAATCCAAAGCTTAAGGAAATTTACGGGAAAATTGAAGAGTTATCTACTATGTAAGAATGTTCTCCTCATGATCGTTCCATTGCGCTGCAGCCACTCGCTTTCCGCGGGGAGGTGGTGAGCCTCCTCGGCTGCGCCTGTGGG
>NZ_BAUT01000177.1 GCF_000513095.1 Halalkalibacter wakoensis JCM 9140 | reverse complement strand
GTCTCACCCCTACCTCTAATTCCCGCAGGAGTCGAGTGGCTTCCGCTTCATTGCACTATGTGTTGGTATGGAGTATTCAGTAACCTTTGAGAAAAGCTGTTTTCGAATTAGTGTTTATGGGATTAGTGTTCTGTCAGTGTACGTTCCATTGCGCTACAGCCACTCGCACCCGCAAGGAGGTGGTGAGCCTCCTCGGCTGCGCCTGTGGGATCTCACCCTTACCTCTAATTCCCGCAGGAGTCGAGTGGCTTCCGCTCCATTGCACTTTGCGTTAATATGGAATGTCCAGCACCTTTGCAAAAAGCCTTTGAGCTTCATGTTTCAAAGGCCTTTTTACACTATTTCTCATCTTTTTCTTTTGAGCGTTGAAAAAGTAGGGAATTTCTATGGTTCCTCTCAACAAAGCGGACGGGATGGGGGGCCGACTCCTGCAGGAGGGAAGGGCAGGTTGAAATCCACCGGCGCAGCCGGTTAGTTCAACGCCCGCCTGCGGAAAGCGTGCCCCCATCCCGGGAGCGAGATCGTAGCTCCTTTTCAAGTCCAAAACTATGCTGCATTTGGATAGAAAAAGGCTCTAACAAACGGTAGGATAAAAAAACGAGGAAAGCCGAAGAAACATCGAGACATAATCAAACATAAAAAGTATAAGTTCTAAAACTGAAAAAAGGAACATGTCTTACTTTTTAAAGAGATGTTCCTTCTTTTAATCCTTACAATTAAACGTATGTAAAAATAAATTCTTTTAAAGA
>NZ_BAUT01000178.1 GCF_000513095.1 Halalkalibacter wakoensis JCM 9140 | reverse complement strand
GAGATCACTGAAAAACGACTCCTAAAATATGTAAATCAATACAAATAAAAAAATCCTTCTTTTTTGGTATAATGGAATTGAAGAGAAACCAAGAACCAAAAAGGAGGATTTTTTTATGCTTAACCAATCTAAACAATTAAGCTTCTACACTGAATTATACAATAAAATTCCAGAAAATCATACATTAAGGCTCATTAATGATTTCGTAGACTTTAGTTTTGTGAACCAGCTGCTTGAGAACTCTTACTCTAAATATTATGGTCGCCCTGCCAAAGAACCTGAGCTTATGATTAAGCTTTTGTTTCTTCAATATTTATATAATTTGTCTGACGAACGAGTGATGGAAGAAGCTTCACTAAACCTTGCCTACATGTATTTTCTTGGGATTAATCCAGAAGACTCCCTTCCACACCCAAGTTTACTAGCTAAATTCAGAGTACATAGATTACAAGAATTTACTTTGGATGAGGTATTGACTGAGATAATCAAGAAATGTGTAGAACACGGTATTATTAAAAAGACGGCAGGAATCAGTATAGATACAACTCATACGCAAGCAAACACATTTCGTGCGACACCCGAACGAGTGATGAAGCGCTTAGCTAAAAAACTATTTCTCCATTTAGAAGAAGAAAATGGGGATGTTTGTGATACAGTCAATCAAGAAATTCCAAATTATAAAGAGATAGAAAATCACAAAGAAGCCAAAGCAACAATGAAAACATAC
>NZ_BAUT01000179.1 GCF_000513095.1 Halalkalibacter wakoensis JCM 9140 | reverse complement strand
CACTAGTGTTGCATTAATTTAATTCAACTCTTAAGAATACTCAAAATGTTCAATAATTTTATTTTTTGCATAAAAAAAGTCCTTTATAATGGATAAGTCAGGTGGTAATCCCGTCCAAATCCAATAATAAAGGAACATACGCATGGATAAGATTACACGAAAAACTTCATTTGGACAATGGTTTTCACCAATAAATCTTGAATTATTTGATGATCAAGTGAAAACATTGAAATTAGATTTCTATACGAAGAAACTTACGACGGAATCATTTTTAAAATTATTACTCTACGCACAGCTCGAAGAAGTTGAAAGTCTTCATGCGTTAAGTGATTGTCTTTTCGATGACCAGCTCCAAAAAGGAGTCAATCTTGATTCGATCAGTATTTCTCAGTTATCACGGCGATTAAATGGCATGAATCCAGATTTATTTCAAAGGCTTTTCCTGGATTTAGTTGCACAAATTCATGCTAAAACACACTACACCAAACTAGTCATGCCGTTAAAAATCATTGATTCAAGCACATTGCCACTCAACTTGACCTATCATAAGTGGGCACATTTCCGCAAAACAAAAGCGGGGGTAAAGCTACATTTGCGCCTTGTATTTATGGAAAAAGGGATTTCCTATCCTGAAAAGGCTGTGCTAACAACGGCAAAGGAACATGATCGTGGTCAACTAGAAATCATGGTCGATGACAAGGAATG
>NZ_BAUT01000180.1 GCF_000513095.1 Halalkalibacter wakoensis JCM 9140 | reverse complement strand
AGTTCGGTACTGCTGTAATACGCCGAGTTTCAGGCACCTTTTTAAACAATGTAGTGAACCGAAGCAATATGGGCTTGAGACTTAATGACTTCCTTACTCATTCTTTCGTGTAAGGATTTTTTATTTGTAATGCTACATTAATTTTACGAGCACAATAGCTGAATAAAGATTTTTGCTTTTTCTCTATTGAACAGTAGACGTATACTGTTCAATAAATATCTTCATTTTCAGGTGTTTTTGTGAAAAATGAACTTAAACCAGCAGTTTTGTTGAGGAAGAACTTTTATTCAGAAATAAAACACCTCCCATTAACAAGAGGTGCTAATTGGTTAATTATTTGTCTTTTGCAAGGTCTTTTCTATTTGGAGAAAGTGCAGGCTCCTCTAACCACTTATACTGCGTCATTATATTGACCCATTCTTTTGTCACCATCAAGTTTTTCAATATAATCTTCTCATAAGTTACAGCAAGGTCAGTTCGCATGGCAGAAGCGAGTCCTGCCCCATGATAGGCTTGTGCGGTCTGTAGTAGGAAACCAATATGATACAACATTAATTTATCTGAAAAAGGAGAATCCTGAGAAGTTGTAACTTCCGTTTCCCAAGGTATGAGTAAAATGTTTTTGGGAGAAGAAAAAACTTCATCATCCAAGTAATGGAAATTTTCG
>NZ_BAUT01000181.1 GCF_000513095.1 Halalkalibacter wakoensis JCM 9140 | reverse complement strand
CTCTTTTATCGCTCAAAAGCGACTTTATTAATTTATCACACACAAACAATAAATGCAACATTTTTTTTAAAAAAATGTTTTTAACTTGAAAACGTCGTTTGCGGCGACAAGAAATAATATAACACGATTAAAAACCCAATGCAATATTTTTTTAAAAATAAATAGAGGTAGTTCCCTCGATAATGAATAAGTAGGCTGTCTTACTTCTTTCCATTGCATGGGATTAATCCCAAATCCCAAGACAGCCACTTAATCATCATTATTTTACATTTAACTTGGATTCGTAACAGGCGTGTGCGGATCATTCCCCCACTCAATCCACGACCCTTCATAAACAGTAAGGTTCTCAAAACCCATTAATCGCAAGGTAACATACATATGAGAAGCACGCATAGCCTTGTGACAATAAACAACAACTCTTTTGTCTCTTGTTACACCCGCTTTTTTTAAGAGTAAATCAATCTCTTCTGCCGGCTTATAGATCGGAATTTCCTTTTCTAACACACGATTCCATTCCAAATTTACCGCTGATGGAATATGACCTCCTCTTTTCGCTAATATTTTTTCTCCTTTATACTCTTCAGGTGATCGAACATCAAAAATGACAATATCTTTTTCTCCTATCACGTTTT
>NZ_BAUT01000182.1 GCF_000513095.1 Halalkalibacter wakoensis JCM 9140 | reverse complement strand
CTCATTTGTCGTTTCGTGGCGACCTTTGTATCTTATCAAAAACAAATTATAATGTCAATATGTTTTTGTGTTTTTTTAGGTCTTCTTAGCGACAAGAAATAATATACCATGTAACAAGGGAAATTGCAACTATAAAAATAAAAAAATAGGGTTTGAACTTCAATCAAACCCTTCACTAAATAATAAACTGTTTAATTACGATTAAAAGAACAACACCCGGAACACCGAGCAGACCAGAAACAGCAGTTGTGACACCATTAATAGGGATGTGGAAATCAATAAAAGATCCAAATGTGTTTACAAAGAAGAGCATAAGTGCACCAATCACAAACTTTACAGCAATATTCCCTAAAAAACGAACCGGTTTCATTGGTGCACCAACAACTAATAATATGATAACGAGTGCAGCTAGAACTGAAATTAATATAATTGGATCCATTGTCTTCACCTCTCATTTTGAGCTTGTCTTACTAATCCCTATGCTTTGATCACAAAAAAAGACCAAACTACTCAAAGCAGTTCGTTCTTTTGAATATATCGTTCTCTAGCTTTCCTTAACAAAAAAAGAGTAAACCGCC
>NZ_BAUT01000183.1 GCF_000513095.1 Halalkalibacter wakoensis JCM 9140 | reverse complement strand
GTCAGCATCCGCGCTGGCATCGGCGTCAGCACTGGCGTCGGAATCGGCATCCGCATCTGTCGCTGAAGCTGAGGCTGCATTTTCTCCAGCTGAAGCAGAAGAATTGTTTCCAGCTGCCGAAGCTGCATTTTCTCCAGCGCTAGCACTCGCTGCAGCCGCGTCAGCATCCTCATTGCTGGCTGCGGCTGAGGCGTGTCTACTTGCTGAAGCATTTGCAGCAGAAGCACTCGCATCGTCGTCACTAGCGGCAGCCGCTGCATTTTCTCCAGCGCTAGCAGAAGAGCTACTAGCTCCATTTGCTCCAGCTCCAGCTGCTGCTGCTGAAAAATCATTTGCCTCGGCTGAACAACAAGACTCGTCTTTCCAATTAGGATTATCCTGCTTTTCGTTTGACATAGTTCACCCTCCTAACTTTTTTATTCAATTGTAATATCGTTATTTGCTGAATTGTTACCTGAAGTAACGTTTTGGATTATTACATTCGTTGCATCTCCCGCTGCTGCACTGGCATCGGCGTCGGCATCGGCATCCGCACTAGCATCGGCATCAGAATCGGCGTCGGCATCAGAGTCCGCAT
>NZ_BAUT01000184.1 GCF_000513095.1 Halalkalibacter wakoensis JCM 9140 | reverse complement strand
CATTCCCCTGCTAGGGTTTTCTTTAATTTGTTACTCTTTTTCATTTAAAAGCTTTATTATTCTCTTGAGGTTCACCGCAAAAATTGTGGTAGTCGCTTGAATTTGCATACCAAATAACCCGAAGACCATGCAAATTTTAACCCGTGTCGATGTTTTAATTCACTTTTTTTTGTGAGTAGCGGCGTTATGTCCAGCTTTACAAACGTGCATTCCTGTATCTTTAATGAATTCGATTTCAGCATTTTTTCTTGTTCCGAGTGTAATGATAGGATGTATTTTGGAAAAAGGTTCAATTACACAATAGAGATCACTTGTTGGCAATACTCTAATTCATCTGCAATGTCATTAGAATTTGTTTCTCTAGGAATTGTTCCTCTTAAAAAGCGGACGGGATAGGGGGCCGACTCCTGCAGGAGGGAAGGGCAGGTTGAAATCCACCGGCACAGCCGGTTAGTTCAACGCCCGCCTGCGGAAAGCGTGCCCCCCATCCCGGGAGCGAGGGCAAAGCTCCCATTCAAGTCCGAAGTAAATGAGCACTTTTTCAGTGGCTGCCCTCTATTTCCCGC
>NZ_BAUT01000185.1 GCF_000513095.1 Halalkalibacter wakoensis JCM 9140 | reverse complement strand
TCTTCTCTTGCTTCACTATATTTTGTTGAGATACGTAACCAATTCATATAATGGTTTGACAATAAAACACTAATAATTTTATTGATAATCCAATTCAAACCCACAAGCTCTTTATCTCGAACATAGTCATAATAATCGATCCATTCATCAACAAATGATTTAATGAAGTCTCGATCTAAACCAGAAGCAACATCCAGATCATAAGGATATTTTCTATTTGCATGACCATACCTATCAACTTCATAAAAATGATCAATTTCATCAATTGATTTTCTCCAAAATACATATGCATAAGCGTGAGGACAAATTGGTGGGAATGACTTGTTCTCTTCTTTTAATAAACGAACTAATCGCTTAACACATGTTCTATGCTCTGGATAGATTGTATTCCTAATGTGACGAGCGAACGCTTTAACTGTTTTTTGTGAGTTATTATAAATATAGTCGTAGTGTTGTTGGTATTTAGGGTTATTGTTTAAAAGTGTCCAGGAATCCACGACATCATTAATTTGGCTG
>NZ_BAUT01000186.1 GCF_000513095.1 Halalkalibacter wakoensis JCM 9140 | reverse complement strand
GTAGGTAAAGAAGAATTTAATAGAAGAAATATAATTATTTATGGTTCCTGCCGAAAGCCCGCGTGCCTTTTTTAGATAAAGAATATATTGTTGGATATCTTCTTCATTGATATCCTCTAAAGGTCTATTAAGTTCCTCCATGTATGTTAGAAATGCTTTCATTCTTCTTCGATAAGCTTCTCTTGTGGAATCTGGTGAATCCTTCAAGTCAAAATATAGCTCGATTTTTTGTTCGTATTGCTCCATTGAAGTAACCTCCGATAATTGATTAGTAGTGTTTCAGGGAATCCAATCAACATCAGAGGCGGAGCACGGCTATTGTTAGAAATAGGGAGATGTACTCTCCTGTATGTGCATGTTATAATCAACATTAGAAAAAGTATGCCTTTCTTTTATGGGTTTTGTTTTGGTTTGGCGATTAAAACAATACCATAAAAAGAGCATACTTTTTCTTTTTTTTTTATACTTTTTTTCAGATGGAAGAGCTCTTGCCATCGCGGAGCGATTTCGTTC
>NZ_BAUT01000187.1 GCF_000513095.1 Halalkalibacter wakoensis JCM 9140 | reverse complement strand
TTCAATCGCCGCTTCTTCTACAAGTGGGCTAAACCCTTTGATCCCCTCGAATTGTAGGTATTGGTCAAGGAGATAGACATATTTGCCTGTTTCACGATCGCGATAGTAGGAGCGCTTCAACTCAATCTCACCAAATAAACTGTCTATTTTTAGAGGCCGCTTATCTTTATAATGAAAGCGTTGCTTATCACGTTGTTTCACAATTTCTTCGTCATATGCCTCTAACATGGAGGTCATCACACTTGAGAAGGTTTCCTGTAACTTCCTCCAGACTAGCTGTTCAAGTTCTTTTAAAGTTGGATATTCTGTGTTATTCTTTTGCATAGGGTTTCTCCTTTGAATCGGGTTTTCGTCGACTATGATTCTACCAAGGAGAGACCCTTTTTTCATGTATTTTGCTTAAACCCTACCGCGCTTTCGCTTGGTGGCCTCCTCATCCAAGTAACGGGAATTTCCATTACTTGGATGAGGAGGTTTTTTCTTCTCCCACAAACATTTTACTCATAC